>NZ_MTAV01000264.1 GCF_002154695.1 Nostoc sp. T09 | reverse complement strand
CTCAATAGTGGCTTTCCTCAACTCAATAGTGGCTTTCCTCAACTCAATAGTGGCTTTCCTTAACTCAATAGTGGCTTCCGCAAACTCTGCATCTAATCTGAAAAAATGGCATCGAAAAGCGATCGCTGAACATGGAAAGTTATAGCATTTATGCTGGAGTTGAGAGTGCGATCGCTTAAAAATTACCACCACTGATAAACTATAAGAAAATATGAGTAACTAGAATAATTTTCATCTGCCTTCAAATCGATTAAGAATCTCGTCAGGCAAAGGTGCATCAAAATTACCAGGAACTTTAAATTCTCCAGCACACAAAGCAAATGGTCGCTGTTGCTTGTTATGGTTTTGAATTGGTTTTAGTTCAGCAATTGCTTTGTCTTGTTGAATAATAATAAAACTTTCACCTGCCTCAACTAGATTGAGGTACTTTAATAGATTTTGTTGCATCTCATCAACAGTGACTCTCTGCATCTGAGTATTTCGACGTAGTGGTATGGATATAGTGTATATCCTAACTCAATTGTAGTGCGATGTCTGACAACAAGCCGCTTTGCGTCTACGCTGTTTGCAAATATCACAGTACTGCACAAAAGTAAGTGTGAATGTAAAATAAAATATTATATATAGCTTTCTTATTTAGAAATTTATGTCTCCAAAAATTCAAAGATATTTTATTCAAAAAACTCCAGGAGTTTGCGGAGGAAATGCACGCATCCGCGATACTCGCATTGCTGTTTGGACTCTAGTTTCTTTTCGCCAGCAAGGAGCCTCCGACGAAGAATTATTGAGAAATTATCCAGCGTTAACACCTGAAGATTTAGAAGCAGTTTGGTCATACTATCAAGAACATCCACAAGAAATTGATCAAGTTATAGCTAACGACGCATAACATGACTAAGTTTTATGCAAATGAGAATTTTCCTCTTGATTTAATTCAAGAGTTACGTCAGCTTGGCTATGATGTGCTGACATCCTATGAAGCTGGACAAGCAAATCAGTCGATTAGCGATGAAGAAGTATTAAACTTCGCTCATGAGCAGCAGCGAGTTGTGATTACTCTCAATAGAGAAGATTTTATTAGCCTGCATAAACAAGGTCAACAGCATAGCGGCATTATAATTTGTAAGGAAGATAGAGATTATAAAAGACAGAGTGAGACCATCTCTGAGTTTCTTATTCAGAATACTCAGCCTTTAAGATGCAGGTTGATTAGAATCAAAAAACAAAATCAAAAAGGGTCTGCGACACAAGTATTTGTTGTACAAGAATATTAAAGTTTGATTTTATTTTGTGTAAGTGCGATCGCACTTTGCGGATATTAGCTGAAACAATATTAAAAATCAAAAAACAAATTATAAAAGTTAAATAGCTATTATAGCTGTCATATTTTATTTGTGAAAATCCCTCTTTTCAGATCCCCGACTTCTTTAAGGATACAGCTGGCGAATAGGGGGTCTTACCCCCTGGGAACCCGAGGAGCAGCAAATAAGAAGATACAAATAGTAGAGTATCTTCTTATAGCTGCGTATGACACTGCATCCAGTGAATCAATGGGAAATA
>NZ_MTAV01000263.1 GCF_002154695.1 Nostoc sp. T09 | reverse complement strand
CCATTTCAAAGTCAGTGCCCCAGAGTACACGTCGCTGACAACACAAATTTTTATTGCTGGTGATCCTCACCTGGATTCAGATACAACCTTTGCAGTGCGATCAATGATCGTTGAATTACAAAAGCACGAAGCGCTAGACGAACTCAAGGCACCCAATCAAAGTAAACAGTTTTACACAACGGAATTTGATTTTGTGTTGAAACCCGTTACTCTCTCTAGCAGAGAATTATAAAGCAACGGTTGCACATTATGTCTACACCATCAATCCAGAACAATCCGCTAATTGGCATTTGGAAGTTAATTTCTGCAACTGCCATTTACGCTGATGGAACGGTGACTCCAGACGTGTATGGAACTCATCCGGTTGGCTACATTACTTACACATCAGATGGTCACATGATGGTGATGTTTTCTAGGAGCGAGCTTCCTTCGGAAGAGCTTCGCTAACGCCCACCGCTCAGTCAAGAGGTTCAATCGCCGCTAAGTCCGGAACTCCAATCTCTACCCGTTGAAGAGCTTGCTCAAGCATTTACGACATTTAATGCTTACGCTGGAACTGATACGTTGAGCGGCAACACAGCGACTCACCAGATCGAAATTGCATCAATTCCTAATCGGGCTGGTACAGCGTTAGTTCGCACCTTTACTCTAAGTGAGAACCGAGTAACGCTCAGGACGCCGCCAGTTTTGAGTGATGGTGTTGAGAAGGTTTTTGAGTTGGTGTGGGAGCGCATTCAATTGTTTAGCAAGATGACATCTGGCAAACGTCATAATTTCACCACCTATAACTTTATAAGGAGTAAAGTCATGACCACATATCGCACAATCGCGATCGATGGTTTAGATATTTTCTACCGGGAAGCTGGAGAGCGCAGTAATCCAACCATTCTACTGTTGCATGGCTTCCCAACCTCATCTCACATGTTTCGCAACTTAATTCCTGCCTTAGCCGATCGGTTCTATCTGATTGCACCCGATTATCCTGGCTTCGGCAACAGTTCCATGCCAAGTGTGGATGAGTTTGACTACACGTTCGATCACCTGGCTGAGATTGTGGAGAAATTCATTACCGCTATCAATCTCAAAAAATACAGTCTTTATGTGATGGATTATGGTGCTCCCATCGGTTATCGCATTGCGGCTAAATATCCAGAGCGAGTGGAAGCCTTAATTGTACAAAACGGGAATGCCTACGAGGAAGGTCTGCGTGAATTTTGGGACCCAATCAAAGCATACTGGCAAGACCGTTCGCCTGAGAATGCGGACAAGCTCAAACACCTTTTTACACTGGAAGCAACGAAGTGGCAGTATACCAACGGCGTTCGCAATCTTGAAGCAATTAGCCCGGATACCTGGAACATGGATCAACTCTTTCTTGATCGCCCCGGAAACGAAGAGATTCAACTGGCGCTGTTTTATAGCTATGGCACCAACCCACCATTATATCCGCAATGGCAGGAGTATTTCCGCAAACATCAACCCCCCACTCTAATTGTTTGGGGTCAGAACGACTACATCTTCCCTGCTGAAGGCGCTTATCCCTACCAGCGCGATTTGAGAGATGTTGAGTTTCATTTACTCGATACCGGACATTTTGCCCTGGAAGAGGATGGGAATGCGATCGCAAACCATATCTCTCAATTTCTCGCGTCACGACTGCAACACGTCCCTGCCTAATGAGAACAAACACCACTTTGATTTCTGTTGATTTCTTAGGCTATGAATCAAGCAATGAGAAAGATACTACTAGCAACAAACTTTTAGATGGTTTACAAATGAAAATTTTTGTTGCCGGGCCAACAGGAGCGATCGGGCGTCCGCTACTCGCCCAATTACTTGCGAAGGGTTGCAGCAGCA
>NZ_MTAV01000052.1 GCF_002154695.1 Nostoc sp. T09 | reverse complement strand
GTTTCGCGTAGTCTGAATCGACTTCCGGGTTCCTGGAATCAACATCAGGGTTGACGTTTCAGTGTTTCGCGTAGTCTGAATCGACTTCCGCCTTGTGGTTAACACAAACAGACTGGCGTTCTAAAATTATCAATTAGAAAAAAATATCAGATGGGTAGGGGCATAGCAATGCCCATTAGTGTCAACTTAAGCTAAAAATAGCTTCTCGCTTCGCCTCCTCGCCCGCCTGGGAATCAATTCCCAGGCTAATAGCGAAAGTCTACTAAAGTAGACTCAAGATTTTGGGCGATATTTAGTCATCTTTAGATGACTTTTGCTATTAGCAAGGAACTTCAATTCTTTGCGGGATATGGGTTTCACGTTAAGTTGATACAGGTGAGCAATGCCATGTCCATCGCTGTGTAAGCAGAGGGGCAGGGGGAGAAAAATCCCAGAAATTGGGTAATTTATTTTTTGGAGTTCGCTAAGATATAAAGTTATTAAGTAATAAAACTTGTATATCTACGGAAATACGGAAAGTAGTTAAGCAACTTAAAGACTAATAAGTTTCCTGATGAGAAACTGTTTTAATTTTGTTATCGTCTGCCAGTGAAAAGACATTTTCCTGACTCTTGTTCCAATGCCATGTAGATGACACTGTTTCTAATTAGAAATACGTCACTGCTACTAAGGTAACGCCCTTTACTTGAAGAAACAGTTTCCTATGAGTGACAATACGTCTGTTGGGAGTCTTTCTGAATCTGGTGTTTTGATTACCGAACAACTGTATCAGCGCCCTTGCAGACCACTCAACCTGGAAGCCGAAGTTCAAATTCTTCGGGCATTAGGGCAACAGCTAACCCGCACTCCGCAAGCGATACTCAAGTATTTGGTGTCAGCAGCAGTTGATTTGTGCCAAGCCGGAACAGCTGGGGTCAGTTTAATTGAAACTCTGCTGAGTGGGAAAGAGGTATTCCGTTGGGTTGCCCTAGCTGGGGTCTATGAACAGTATGAGGGCAGCATCAGCGATCGGCAACACAGTCCTTGTGGAATCTGTATAAGCCGAGGCAGTCCGCAACTGTATCATCACCCAGAACGCTATTTTCCCAGCTTACAGTCAGTAGACCCGCCTATTGTCGAAGGGCTGGTGGTGCCACTGCTGTTGAAAGGGCAAGCACTAGGCACGATCTGGATTGTATCGCACGATGAGCAGCGACAGTTTGATGGTGAAGATGTGCGGATTCTGACAAGCTTGGCAGACTTTACTGCTGCGGCTTTACAAAGTAGTCGCCTTCGTCAAGCAGCTCTTGAGGCACAACAGGCGCAGCACCAAAGCCAAGCTCAGATGCAGGCCTTGATGACAAATATGCCAGGGATGGTTTATCGCTATAGCCCCTGTGCTGATGGCGATCGCTTTAGTTTTGTTAATTCAGGTTGTCGCGACTTGTTTGAAGTCGAGCCAGAAGCAGCATTACAGGACGCAGGCTCCATTTTTAACCTGATTCACCCTGACGATCGCTCCTTGTTTCAATCATCGGTTGCAGCAGCTATTGAGAACTTTCTGCCGTGGGACTGGGAAGGCAGAATTATTACCCCATCCGGGCAACTGAAGTGGATTCATGGCAGGTCAAGTGCGGTACAAACCACAAATGGAGATGTCTGGGATGGATTGCTAATTGATATCACCCAACGCAAACAAGCGGAACTGCTGCTGGTTGAGCAGAAGCGACTGCTGGAGTTGACTGCATCGGGACACCTACTCAATGAATGTCTTTCTTCCCTGTGTGCCTCAATGTCTAGGCTGAATCCTCGTGTTCGCGCTTGCATATTGCTGCCCAATGCTCAACGATCGGCGTTCAAGAGCTTAATTACTCCGGACTTTCCGCCATCGTTTGGGCAAGGACTCAAGGACGCTCCCATTAATGAGCTTGCCATTGGCACCTGTGGCACAGCCGTGTATTGTGGTCAGCCTGTCACCTGCACGGACATTGCCAATGACGATCGCTGGTCGCAAGGATGGCGAGATTTATGCCTAGCACATGGAATTCTAGCCTGCCATTCTGCACCTGTGCTGGGTTTGGACGGTCAGCCTCTTGGATCTTTGATGCTTTACTTTGACGAAGCACGGATGCCGACCGATTGGGAATACGAACTAGCTGAGTTCGGCACTCATATTGCCAGTATCGTATTCGAGCGCGATCGCTCTAACTTGGCTCTGCGGGAAAGCGAAGAACTCAAGCAACGCATCCTAGAGAGCAGTCAAGACTGCATCAAAGTTTTAACGTTGAACGGCGAAATCCTTTACATGAGTGAAGGTGGACGATGCCTTTTGGAAATTGACGAGCCAACGTCTTTCCTAAACGTGAATTGGACGAGTTTCTGGCAAGGTGAAGACTATGAGAATGCATTAGCCGCTATAGCCGTTGCTCAAGCGGGCAGTATGGGACAATTTCAAGGCTATCTCCCGACTATGAAGGGTAAGCCAAAATGGTGGGATAGCGTGATTTCGCCGATTAGAGATGGGTCAGGACAAGTTGTCCAACTGGTTGCCATCTCACGGGACATTACCAAGCAAAAGCTTGCTGAAGCCGAACGCGAACACATCTTGCAACAAGAACAAGCCGCACGCCAAGAAGCCGAACGCGCCAACCAAATTAAAGACGAGTTTTTGGCAGTGCTGTCTCATGAATTGCGATCGCCCCTTAACCCCATCTTGGGTTGGACAAGCTTACTTCGCAACGGCAGATTGGATGGGGTAAAAACTGCTTACGCACTGGAAACCATTGAGCGCAACGCCAAGCTACAGGTGCAATTAATTGAGGATTTGCTTGATGTTTCTCGCATTTTACGCGGCAAACTAAGTTTGAATGTTATGCCTGTCGATCTGAATCTAGCGATCAAAGCTGCCTTAGAAACTGTTCGATTAGCAGCAGAAGCGAAGTCACTGCAAATTCAGACGAAACTTTCACCAAAGGTTGTCAAAATTAGCGCAGATCCAGGGCGATTGCAACAGGTGGTATGGAATCTGTTATCGAATGCAGTCAAATTTACACCGAATGAAGGTCAGATTACAGTTGTATTAACAATAGTTGAAAATTATGCTCAAATTCAAGTGAGCGACACTGGAAAAGGCATTAATCCTGACTTTCTCCCTTATATTTTTGAATATTTCCGCCAAGAAGATGGAACAACGACCCGCAAATTTGGCGGATTGGGGTTAGGACTGGCGATCGCACGGCAAATTGTTGAATTGCATGGAGGCACGATTCAAGCCCATAATCTAGGCGAGGAACAGGGGGCAACATTTATTGTTAAGTTGCCGTTGCCCAGAAATGAAAATCATGGAGCAACAGATGAGCAGATTCCTGTATTACCGACACTTCAGGCTTTACCTCTGGCAAATGTTCAGGTGCTTGTCATTGAAGATGATACAGACACTCGTGAATTAATCGTCTTTATTCTCGAACAGGCTGGAGCGATTGTCACCGCTGTGCCGTCGGCTCTAGAAGGATTGCAAGCCCTAGCCCAATTTAAACCTGATGTGCTAGTTAGTGACATTGGAATGCCAGAGATGGATGGTTATATGCTCATGCAAAACATTCGGGCAATAATACAAGATAAGCCAATTCCAGCCGTTGCCCTGACTGCCTATGCTGGTGAAACCGATCGGCAGCAGGCTCAAAAGGCCGGATTTCAAAAGCATCTTTCTAAACCAATCGAGCCAGAGATGCTTGTGCAAGCGATTATAAGTTTAATTGAAAATCATTAGTAATGAAAGAAATTACTACTATTTTGCAAGCATTTGCAGAAATTCAACATGATGCCGAATCAAGCTTTCTGGCGACTGTAGTTAATGTTAAAGGCTCTACCTATCGTCGCCCAGGTGCGCGGATGTTGATGACGCAAACAGGTTCGATGATCGGTATGATCAGCGGTGGTTGCCTAGAAAATGATGTATTTGAACATACTCGTGTGTCAATGCCAGATGGGCGACCAATTCTGATTACCTACGATTCAACTGCTGATGAAGACATTGTTTGGGGGTTTGGGCTTGGCTGTAACGGGGTAGTACAAATTCTGATTGAACGGTTAGATAAAGGCGACTTATTTAATCCCTTGGTTTTTATTCAGGAATGTTTTGACCAACAGCAACTAGGTGCGATCGCAACTGTTTTTGGTGTAGAGGGTGTAATTGATGTGAACGTTGGAGAACGCTTAATACTCAAGCCAGACAATCATATAACTACTAATATTTCAGAATATTCTTTAAAATCTGCTCTAATTCAAGATGCTCAAGTTGCCCTTCAAAATCAGAATTCAGCTATTAACAAATATCAATTATCGTTAGGTAGCGTTGACGTATTTATAGAAGTTATTCAGCCACCCGTACACCTAATAATTTTTGGTGCTGGTCAAGATGCCTTACCTACAGTACAGTTTGCCAAAGCTTTAGGTTGGCAAGTGACTATTGTTGATTGCCGAGCAAATGAGGCAACTAAAGAGCGTTTTACCATAGCTGATGAGGTACTTCTCAGCCGTCGAGAAATTTTACACAAACAAATATCTGTGAATGAGCAAACTATTGCTGTAGTAATGACTCATAATTACCTCGATGATTTAGAAATCATCAAAATGCTACTGCCATCTTCTGCAAAGTATCTCGGTATTTTGGGGCCAAAACGCCGTACAGAAAAATTACTTCAGGATTTAAATACAGCAGGAGTAGAATACACTCCAGAACAATTAGAAAAATTGCATAGCCCCATTGGTCTCGACATTGGGGCAGATACACCAGAAGCGATCGCCTTATCTATGATCTCGGAAATTCAAGCCGTCTTAACAAACCGTAGTAGCGGCTTTTTAAAAAATCGCATTTTACCAATTCACCAGCAAAATGAAATTAAAGAAATCTCCATTCAACCGTTGCAAAAGTTATTAACATCTGACTGAATAATTCAGATAATTTTAGGCTCTACCGTACTTGTTATGCTAAATTCATAGTCTTTAAGAGGGAACAGGGAACAGGGAACGGGGAACAGGGGAAAGAGGCGATATTAAGAAATAATCTGACAAATAAGCATGATTTCCCATATATACTAAGCTTTTTGAGATTTTCTCACGTAAATTTAGCATACTAAGTACTGAAGAACCTAATTTTCATAACTCAAACTAGGGTCAACTGCTGTGCTAAACATCAACTACCTGTCGCCGCATCACATAACGCGAATGAACTTTGTTTCCAAACTGCTGGGGTGGTGCCAAATCCGATAATTATACGTTTTTCTGAATAAATTGGCGTTATTAACACAATTTTCTTAAATAGCAGCGAATTTCTCTCTTTTTGCCGTACCCAGGAAATAAATTTGACTTTGCTTTTGAATTCGCAACAAAGCATCTCGATAAACCTGCTCAAATAATACTCTTTGAGCATGGCTACCGCCTATTTGAGACAATCTTGGTAATACAGGTTGCAATTTAGCAACTGCCTCTGACCAATCACCATTGGCATGGGCAACCATACCTTTAGCACAGGGAATTGTAATCTCAGTCCAGTGTTGGCGTAGGAAGGGGTTAACAGTCAAAGCATGTTGCTGGATACTCAGCCACATCTGTTCTAACCAATCAGTACGTTCTGCCCTGGCTAACGCATAGATATAGTGCAAGTCTTGAAAAGGTAGAGCATGTTCGTGAAGACGAGGTAGCAGATAAGCACTCAACTTCTGCCAGCGATTACCTACATCGAACCCTCGCAACTCCAGCCTTAACAATAAAGCGATCGCGCCCACCTGATCTTTGGGAGAATATTTCTGAGCGCGTCCCCAAACATGGCTATCATACAGCGCCAATACTTTATTTGCGTTACCTTGCTCTAAATAATAAAGGGCTATATGCCACCAATTGTGGGTGTAAAGCATGGAGTTGCAATTTTCCCAGGTATCGGCAAGGTTTTCCATCCAAGCAATACCCTCATCCACTCGTCCCTGAGTTTCCATTACATGGGCAACAGCATGATGGGCCCAAGGGTCATAACGATTCATCGATGTTGCTATACGTCCCATAGCTTCGGCTTCTTGTAAGCGATGGCACTGTTCTAAACCAAATGCCACCATGCCATATAGATAATGATTTTCTAGATTCTCAGGTAACACCTTTTTGGCTATGGAAAGCAATCTTTCTTGGTCACCCAAGTAGAAGTAGTGATACTGTCCCTGCTGTACAGAAATCAGGTCACGAGGGAATTTTTTGGTAATAGCTTCGTGTAAGGCGATCGCTCGATCAATTGCTCTCTCTGCCCAAGCGGCGATCGCCTGCACATATAACTGCTCTCTCTCGGTAATTCGGGGTAATTGCTGTTGCGCGGCTTCTAGATGGGGCTTGGCTTGCTGCCAGGCTTGAGCATTTTCCTGAGAAAGATAATAAGCCGCTGCATAGGCATGAATTATTGCACAGTCGGGATCGGCTGCAATTCCTTGGCGAATGACCGCTTCTGCATTTTTACCATAGCTGAGGGCTTGATCAATAAAGTTATTGATCGCTGCGATCGCTGCTTTTGAGTCTGTTGTAATTTCAAGTCCTTGAGCGTCTTCTAACATAGTTTCTTCCTGGGATGGCGAGGCTTGTAACCCACTAAATATTGGATTTAAATAAACTCCGGTAAATCGGTCGAGTTACTGTATTTATTGTTCATGAGTATGTCATAGCAAATGTGAAAATGGCAAGATAATTTCCCAGATCAACTACTTCACCTCGCTCTGGCAATTGCTTACAGTTCAGACTATGAAAGGAATTGGCTAATTTTGGTATTCCCGACAATCATTCCCTAGGTAGAGCAGCACACCAAGCTTGATGCACAATTAGCCAGATGGAAGTGATGTGAGAGATTTTTATGCTGAGTTTAGATAACGTATTCTTTTTGTCTCAAAATACAACGATCTCAAAGTTCCATCTCTTCTGTGCAGCAGTGAGGGTCACGTTCCTATAGGATAAATTTTTAAATTTTTTGGTCAGTAGTTAACTTGGAATGAACAAAGAGCTAGAAATATGCCAGAAGCAACGATAACCAACCTGGTTGATGCGATGCGTAGATCTGCATACCAACTTACAGGAGCAACCGCAGACTACGATCCATTGATGGACTTAATTGGTAATGCCCGCTTTGTCTTGATTGGCGAAGCTTCCCACGGAACCCATGAGTTCTACGAGCAACGAGCTGAGATTACCAAACGGCTGATTCAAGAGAAAGGCTTTACAGCCGTTGCTGTAGAGGCAGACTGGCCTGATGCTTATCGTATTAATCGCTACGTTCGTGGTGTCAGCGAAGATCCAACACCTGCGGAAGCACTTTCTAACTTCCAACGCTTCCCCGCCTGGATGTGGCGAAATATAGATGTATTAAAATTTGTCAATTGGTTAAGGCAATATAATGATGCTCTACCGCAAAATGCTATTAAAGTTGGCTTTTATGGGCTAGATCTTTATAGTATGTATGCTTCAATGGCAGAGGTGCTCAACTATCTCGATCGAGTTGACCCGGAAGCCGCCCAACGCGCTCGTTATCGCTACTCATGCTTTGAGCATTTTGGCGAAGATAGCCAGCACTATGGTTATGCTGCCAGTTTTGGACTCAGCGAATCCTGCGAACAAGAGGTAGTCAATCAGCTGCGGGAACTACAACGCCGTGCTAACGAGTTCAAACATCATAATCCAGTAGCAGCAGACGAGTTGTTCTACATCGAGCAAAACGCCCGATTGGTGAAGAATGCTGAAGCTTACTATCGCTCTATGTTTCAAGAACGGGTGTCCTCATGGAATATTCGCGATCGCCACATGGCAGAAACTCTAGATCACCTAACAGCTCATCTCGATCAACAAGGGCAACCAGCCAAGGTTGTAGTTTGGGAACACAACTCCCACTTGGGAGATGCACGAGCAACTGCTATGGGTAGAGGTGGTGAGATCAATCTTGGTCAATTGGTGCGCGAAAAATATGGTCGTGACTCAGTACTAATTGGCTTTAGCACATATACAGGTACAGTTACGGCTGCTTCTGATTGGGGAGGTACAACCGAACTGAAGCTAGTTCGCCCTGCTTTAGCAAATAGCTACGAAGCTCTTTTTCATGAGACAGGACTACCTCAGTTTTGGTTACAACTACGGGATAACTCGACAGTTCAGGGATTAGAAAAACGGCGATTAGAAAGAGCGATCGGAGTTATTTACCAACCAGAAACCGAGCGCATCAGCCACTACTTTTATGCCTGTCTTCCCGAGCAGTTTGATGCCATTATCCACATAGATGACACAAAGGGAGTACAACCCTTAGACCGCAATATCCAAGAGAATATAGGCGATCCTCCAGAAACCTTTCCTTTTGCTGTTTGAGTCTCTCAGTAGAGACATCACTAATGACAGATGAGCTGTCTGCTACTTTACATTAAGCTTAGGCATTCTCAGAGCTGATGGAGAATGAACGATGGACGATCAAACAAGAGCGGCGCAAGCAGCAGTTCCCAATCAAGCAGCCGCCGAAGCTCAACAAACCAACTACGAGCAAAAAAGCGCCAGTGGTGGTAGTGCTATGCTCGATGCCCAAAAGCAAGCGGGTGAAATGCGTCAAGACGACCCAGTAGACCATCCTAGCGCCAGCAATATTGCAGGGGATACTGAAATCAACGACCCTACAGATACCAAATTATTTACAACTACAGGAAATTATCCCGTAGACGCCAACGAACTACAAAAAGACTATACCCCACCTCCAATCACCTCCGAGCAAGACGCGCCAAATCCTGATATGGGACCCGATCGACCGATGTAGTGAGGAGTTAGGAATAGGCGATCGCTAAATTGCAGTATGGCAAAGGTAACAGACTTTAAAGACTATTACACGGTTCTGGGGGTTGACAAAAAAGCTACACCAGACGAAATCAAACGAGCATACCGCAAACTTGCCCGTAAATATCATCCTGACTTGAATTCTGGAGATCAAAAAGCAGAAGAACGTTTTAAAGAAATTAATGAAGCGAATGAGGTACTCTCTGACCCTGAAAAGCGGCAGAAGTACGACCAGTTTGGGCAGTACTGGAATCAGGTAAATCAGGCCGGAACACCTCCACCGAGAAGCACAGGTGTGGGTACAGCTACTCAGGGCTTTGATTTTGACCAATACGGCGACTTTGACTCATTCATCAATGATTTGCTGGGGCGCTATAGTACCCCAGGGGAAACCGGGCGCAGAACCTCTACCTACCGTAATACTACAGGGCGAACTAGTGGTACTGATACAACTCCTGGCACTGACACGGAAGCTGCGATCGCCCTTACCTTCTCAGAAGCTTTTCATGGTACACAAAAGCGTCTCCAACTCGATGGTGAGACAATTAATGTGCGGATTCCACCAGGGGCTACACCAGGAAGCCGAGTTCGGATTAAAGGGAAAGGTCATCCTAGTCCCTTTTCCCAACAACGGGGAGACTTGTATCTGACAATTGAAGTTTTGCCCCATCCCTTTTTCCAATTTGAAGGCGATAACATTACCTGTGAAATTCCAATTCGCCCAGATGAAGCAGTTTTGGGCGCTGAAATCGATGCACCAACTCCTGATGGTAGTATTAATGTCAAGGTGCCGCCTGGAGTGCGTTCTGGTCAATCCCTGAGAATCCGCGGTAAAGGCTGGACGTTACCTCAAGGTAAACGCAGTGACCTCATAATTAAACTCCAGATTGTGCCTCCAAAAGATATCAGCCCCATTGAACGTGAAGCTTACGAAACAATTCAGGCACACAGCAACTTTAATCCCCGCGCTCAGTTGCAGGAGGTAAAATTATGACCGAGTTCAGCCTTTCTCAAACAGTTGTTTCCCAAGATGGCGAACAGCTTTACTCGTATGAATATGCAGCAAGGGTGACAGAGACATCTACTGTGCTGGTAGAACGCTTTGCCGAGTTGGGATTGATTGAACCGATTGGGGTAATGCTCCACCAGCGCGATATTACTCGCATTGCTAAAATTCAACGTCTGCGTCGAGATTTAGGACTCAATTTAGTGGGAGCAGCAATGGTACTAGATATGGCGCAGGAGATTGCTCAGTTACGTGCTCAAATCAAGGCATATCAATCACTGAAGTAAACTTTTAGATCTCCGCTGAACTAATTTTGGCTGTCAAAAGCAACGCGATCGCAATAAAAGCTCAAGGGATTTTTTGCGCATGGATGGCCTGCTTGGGTAAAGACACGCCCCAGATTTTCCTTAACTTTAGCGAGAACAGTTCCTTGACCGCTAATTTGCACTAAATAATCTCCTCCAGTAATTGTTAGTAGAAAAATTCCAGCAAAATGAACTATATCGCAATACGGTTCAGTGAAGACAAATTATAGGGGTACGGCACCGAGAAAATTATGTAATGCACCGAAAGATTAGGATGCCGTGCCCCTACGAAGTATTACTTTTTCACTAAAATGTATGCCGTAGAATAGTCAGGTAAATTGCCGATATGCTGTTCAAAATCTTTTTGATTCTGAAAAATACCTGCTAAAAAATCAAGTTGATGGAGATTAGGTAAAAATGCTCCACCTGTATCAGCAATGACGCCCATTTGTAGCTGTTTGCGTCCACCTCTATTATGCTCAAGTACAATCACTTTACCTAAACCAATATTTAGGACATCGCCAGCAAAAGTTACTCCTGGTTTGATGGATATTTTTGCATCTATCTTGTATCCATAACCTTTGATAGCATCAACTTTCCTAAAATACCAGTAACGCTTTTGTGCTGTTGCTTTTAATCCCCTAATATAAGGAATCTCATTACTTCTATCTACATTAAAAACCCCCTGAGTTCCATCTGTAAATTTAATTAATATTGTCCCCTCCATGAGTGCTTCTTCAAAACCATTGCGAGTTAAATATGCAAGGGGTTCAACTTTACCAAATTCCTTACCGCCTGGTTCATAAATACCAGATAGTACATCTTGCTTTGTATATCTTGTGTAGAATTTATCGGTACTGAGATTATCTTTTAAGCTATAAATTGGTATGTTAAAAGTAGATGTCTTTTTCTGAGAACCAGAATGAATAAACACAGCATATTTTGTGATTCTTAGTTGCTGTTGATTTCTGCTCTTAGGGTTATAAGCAGACCATTTTATCACTCGAAAATGGGTGTTAATAAAATTAGGATCTTGTAAACGAGTAGTTCGACGATTGGCAATATCTTCCTTTAAAACGGCAATCATGAAATCTAAGGTTTTGAGTACATCCTCCACAGCAACTCCCTTAGTTCCAAGAAGACCTGTACGTAAAATATCAGGGTCTTCATTAGCGTAGTTTTGATAATATTTTCTGGTATTAGAAAGAACAGTTAGTAAATCTGTTTGATTGAAATTAACCTTTGCGGTTGGTAGTTTTCCAGGATTAAAAACCTGACTACCATTAACACTAAATTTATATTTTTTTAACTCATCAATGACTGCATAGGTTGTGGAGGCTGATATCAAATTCCGCCCAGATGGATGAATGTTTTGCTGGCTGAAATCATGCTCAAACTCTTGTTGCTCATTCAAGATATTTAGCAAACTTGTGGCAACTATCTGAGCAGACTGAATGAAGGGGAGGGAAATACCTGTTTGAGTTAGAGGTTTTTCCTGCTGAATAAAAGAGACATTTTGGGTAGTCTGATATTGTTGAGTTAGCTGTTTAGTTTTTGATTGACTATATAAATGGTTACTGGCTAAACCGAAAAGTAATAAGGTAGCAAAACCTACCGTAAAACTAATTTTTTTACTGAATAGTACACTCATGGTATGAAAAAAATTTCTACTGCTACATAATAGTTGCACTTGGTTAATATCTGAACAACTCACCTTAAAAAAGGTTCCCTTGAATTGGAATCTGAAAATTAGAGAAGAGAGTAGAGAACAGGTGAATGACCCTTAAGAACTTGCAATTAAAAAAAATATCCAAATGGTAGTGGCGTGCAAGACTAAAATTGTGCATTACATTTCTAATTGATAGGGCGCTAAAGCGCAACTACGAACATTTTTTATTGCAACATTTTAGCCTAGACACGCCAGTAGGGTGCGTTATGGCGTTCCGCCTAACGCACCGCCATGAAATCAAAGATATTGCGTTACATTTCGTTAAGGTACCTGAGAAGATATTGGATAATTTATTTTTTAGTATTTCCTCAAGTGTTACTTATTACTAATGAACTCTTGGCTCTTAACCCTTCAACAGTGCTATCGTAGCCGTTCTTCTTGGATGAGAGTACGTTGGTAAATTTGATGATTTTTAAACCATTGCCAAGTGCGGGCACGATAGTTATTATCTGGACTAATTTGAATCATTTCATACAAGTACATTGTCGGTACTTCTTTATAAGAAAACCACAAAATAACTGTAGAATCGTCAACTTCCCAAGCTTTCCCTTGAATACGTTCAGTATCAAAAAATAGGGCTTTATCCCTATAGCTTCCAGGAAATTGATGTTCCTCTTGTTTACCGTCAGACCACTTGTAACGATTAATTTGGTAATAAGGATAGGGGCTATTTTCTGGAAACTGGCAGCTTAAATGAGATTCATGCCTATCGAGGATTTTTCCTGCTGTATCGATCAGTGTATACGTACCCACCCATTCTCCTTCGTGACGGGCAAGCACGGGCATTCCTTCTCGGATCGTAGACATAGAAAACTCCTTTAGAGCGTCTGCTAGGCTTCAATTCTCAGGTTGGAATTGTTAATTGTAAATTTTCTGCTTAATTAATTATCAAACCACCAAGGATCATTTGCAGAATTGGTTTTGATCAAAAAAGCTTTTTTCCGCATGAACCGTTTTAACGCTGCTGGACCCATACGTGATCCACCCAGACCAGAGAATTTGAATGAATTTTTCTCGCCTTCATGCATGATAGCGGTAAGAGCAGCATCGTTGATACTGATACCTCCTGCATCTATTTGCTGGGCAACTTCTAAAGCTAATTCTTCTGATCCTGCAAACACAGCAGCACTCAGTCCATAAATTGAGTCATTAGCTAAATGAATTGCTTCCTCAACATTAGCAAATGGCATGATTGGCATAATCGGACCAAAAGTTTCGTCGGTCATCACTTTCATAGAATGGTTGACCTGAGTAAGAACTGTGGGACGACACCACCAACCCCCGCCTAATTCTTCAACTTTACCGCCACAGTGAATTACTGCTCCCTTATCTGATGCATCTAGAAGATGGTCGCTAATAATTGCTGCTTGTTTTTCGGCAATAATTGGGCCAATTTCCCCAGTTTCTAATGCAGGGTGAGCTAATTTTAGCTTTTGGGCTTTAGCTACTAACTGTGTAACAAATTTATCTAATATAGATTCGGCAACGTAAATTCGTTCAATTGAAAGACATGACTGCCCAGTGTTAACAACTGCACCCCATAAAATTGCTGAAGTTGCTAAATCTAAATTAGCGGATTCTAAAACGATCGCCGGATCTTTGCCACCTAATTCTAAAAATACTGGTATAAACTTTTTCGCTGCTACTTCGGCAACTTTTCGCCCTGTGGCCACACTACCCGTAAAGCAGACTAAATCTACATATTCAATCAGAGCAGCTCCTGTTTCACCTGCTCCTTCAATAAAACTAAATACATCGCGTAATTTAGGCACAGCATTAAGTGCTGTCATCAATGGTGCTACAAAGCGGGGAGCAATCTCACTAGGTTTGACAACAACTGCACAACCCGCTAGCAATGCGGGAATAGCATCAATCGTAGATAGCAATAACGGAAAATTCCACGGACTAATCACCCCAACTAAGGAATAAGGAACGGCTGTTTGTTGTAGGGCGATAAATGGAATTGCTGTATTTTTTGCCGAGTCTTGCAGCAATTCTGGCGCTAATCGACACCAACGATCAATGCTAGAGATAAAGGAATCAATTTCCATTTCCGAGATTGACAATCTTCCTGTATCATTGACCAAAGCTTCAGACAAGCGATCGCGTTCTGATAATATCGCTTGCTTCCATTCCTGTAATGCTTCAATTCTCCCTTCTAAACTCATCTGCTGCCAACGAACTTGCGACCTCCGCAGCCGATTGCATAGCTGCGCCAGTAGCTTTGGCGGTGGCGGTATAATCACATAGTCAAATTTTCCCGTCCGAGGATTACGAACATCTATTGATTTTGTCATTGGTCATTTGTCATTGGGCATTTGTCATTGGTCATTGGGCATTTGTCATTTGTCATTGGTCATTTGTCATTTGTCATTTGTTATTGGTCAAGAGTCCAGAGTCAACAGTCAACTAATTATTTCTCCCTTGTCTTCCTTGTCTTCCTTGTCTTCCTTGTCCCATTTCTCCCCACACTCCCCACACTCCCTCATCTCTCCCTCAAATCACCCCTAAGTTGGCTAGGCGTTCAATGGTCGCTTGCTGTGTTTGTAGGAAGTGTTTGCGGTCTACTTCTGTTTCCAGCATAGTGTTTGGTGGGTAAAATTGCGATTGAAGGTAACTTTGGGCATATAGTTCAAATCGCTGGCGGGAGAGTAAATTATTTAACCCCGGTCGGCGGCGATCGCGTCGTAAAGCAGCTAGGTCAATCTCTGCAAAAGCTGCCATGCTTTCGCCTGTGGTTGTTTCAGATAGCACGATTCCACGATGGTCAATAATCTTAGAACCACCATCAGCAGAGGCAACTGGGATGGGGATATTCGCGATACCTGCTGTATTCGCAGAAACTACGTAGGCGGTATTTTCCACCGCACGGGTAATTTTGGCTGCGTCTTTGGGTGTTAAAGCTTTGCTATAAACTTCAGAGGTGGAGTGGAGAAAAATTTCTGCCCCGCGCATTGCTAAACACCGTGCAACTTCTGGATATAAAATTTCTTCTGATGCCAAAGCCGCTAAATTTCCGATCGCAGTTTTCGCAACAGGAAAAACTCCCTCTAATCCATAGCAGTCAAGATATTTATCCCAAACATCATGGGGTGTGGGGGCGAACATCGAATTTAGCCGCCGATACCGCAAGACAACGTTTCCTGATGGGTCAATCACAAAGCAAGTTTGAAAGTACAACCCAGGAAAGTTAGGGTCAACTTCGTAGGCGTTCCCAGCTAAAAAGATACGATGTTTTTGAGAGATTTGACCAAGAGCTTCATACTCAGCACCATTCATTTCCAAACAGGCTTTTTCTGCCCACACCGCTACAGATTCACCAAGAGGAAAACCTGTGAGGAAATACTCTGGTAACACAATTAAACGACAGTCAAAGCCGATAAAAGCAATACTGGCAGCGATTTGTTGTGCCAAGCGGTTGATAGTATTTTGAATTAAAGAACGAGCTTCAGTGCGATCGCGTGCTTGATTCACTGCATGACAGGTAACTTGGAGTGCCAAGGCTCGATATGAATCTAGATTATCGGTGTGGGCTGTCATAATTGCTGGGTGAAAATTTTAACTCCCACTCTTAAGAATACGATCGCCACCCCACAGCGATCGCACTAGTTTATCTGTCAATTCTTCTCCAAATAGCCGTACAGAATTTTCATTACCTGGATCGCGTTCAGCAACAGCACGGCGCACAATCAAATCACGCTTCGACAAAGCAGTACGTTCGGATTCTGGTACAGGTTCAGCTTCATCTACCCATCTGAGCCAAGGATTCATCATCTCAAAAGCAATATTACTGATGAACTCTAATGTCTCATTAGCGACTGGACAGGTAAAAAGTAAACAAGTAGGTGACAGCACCTGGCGGATATATAGGCTTTTGCTGATAAAGGGTTGAAAACGTGAATCTTCTTGGAGATTTAAATAGGTTTGATTAACAGATTCATAGTAGCGATCCAAATATTCTAAGTCTGTAGATAAATCAGTCCTAGGAATGTAATCCATGTAGAAAAATAGATGTCCAAACGTAGCAAACTCAAAGGCCAGATGAGGAACACGGATATGCGATCCTAGCCAAATTACCAAGCGTATGTAGTTAAAGCCTGATTTGGGTTTCCGTGCCCATTGATGCACTAGCCAATCAATTTCAGAACCAGAGAAGGTATTGAGAGATCCGTAAACTTCAGCATTTTGGGCAGAATAGTTTTGTAATTCTTTTGTAGAAACATCTAGATGTACTTCAAAACGAGCATCTAGTTTCTGGCGGAGTTCATTTGTAATACCCCACAACTGCTCAAACACAGGTGTATTGTCCACATCCGGTTGCTGCTCAGTCATTGTTTGTGTCAACCTCTCACGCGCCTCAATACTCTAAAATGAAATGGTTAGGTAGTCGTACTAATCAAAGCTAACTTTAATTTTTCTCTTACTGGCGAACACGACCAAAACATCACTCCTAAGTGTGATTCATGTCGGAAAACAACCCAACACAATCTCCTGTAGCGTTAGCATCGAGAGTTGCCATCATTGGTGCTGGTCTTGGAGGTTTAACACTTGCTTTAGCACTACGAAAACAAGGCATTGAAACGCAAGTCTATGAAAAGGCAAGGGAATTGCGAGCAGTAGGCGCTGGTCTGACGCTTTTTCCTAACGGCTTGAATAGTCTTCGTGCCATTGATGCAGGTATAGTTGAGTCTTTGAAATCCGCAGGTAGCCAAACCCGGATGCTGAACCTAAAAAAAAGCACGGGAGAAATCATCATGCAAAGCCCTATTACGCTATTAGCGAAATATGGGCAGCCGATGTTGAACATTCGCTGGTCGCGCCTGCAAGAAATACTCGCTGCTGGACTGCCAAAGGAAGCCATTCACCTCAATTCTCGGTGCATAGGCTATCAAGAAAACGACCAAGGTGTAGAAGTTGACTTTGAAGATGGCAAAAAAGTTCAGGCAGATTTACTGATAGGGGCTGATGGTATAAACTCCGTTGTGAGACAGATGCTCATTAAAGACGGTTCCCCTCGCTATTCGGGACGCTTGTCTTGGCGTGCTGTCGTTAAGTATAACCACGAGCTACTTGGTTCTGACGAATCAATTTTTATGCTGGGAAATGACGGCAAAGCTTTCACCCTCATCGATGTAGGAGACGGATACATATTTTGGAGCGCTGGAGCGTTATCGGCAGATGCTAATTGCCTCCAAAACGCCGTAGAGGTAAAATCTCGTGTTTTAGAAGTATTTGCTGGATGGGGAGAACCAGTACAGGCAATTGTGGCGGCAACAGATGCCAACGAAATTGTCGAACGTCCAATATACGACAGACCACCATTGGAAAGTTGGAGCCAAGGTAGGGTAACGCTTTTGGGCGATGCAGCCCATCCAGTAGTACCAGTTTTAGGACAAGGAGCGAATATGGCTTTTGAGGATGCATGGGAACTGCAAGAGTGCCTTTCCCATGCGGACAGTATTGAAACAGCTCTTGCTAGCTACGAGAAAAGTCGCATCCACCGCACCCAAGTCATTCAAGCTCGGAGTGCATTCCAAGGCGCACGCTCTTATGATGCTGACAGCGAAACATTTCTGCGCGGAGTTGCAGAACAAGCACAGATGAGTCAGTCAGAGTTTGAGGATTGGCTTTATAGCTATAAATCAACAAGCTTGTGATTCGATTGCAAATTTTACAGCGGATTTTAAGTTGGTTAAGCACAGATAATCAGCCTCAAACCCAGGTATAAAGCCTGTTTAACTTCTAAATTCTGGATTCTGACAGCTTTATTCTGCTGTAATACTCTTATCCCTGTCAAAGGTTAAAAATGAGTAAAGTTCTACTTATTGGCATTACTGGTGGTACTGGTGGGAATGTCGTCAAGGGATTTCTCGAGCAGGGCGTCACTAATCTGCGTGCCATCACCAGAAAGATAGACCTAAATCGTCCATCTCTTTCAAAGTTGAATGATGCTGGAGTTGAGTTAGTTGAAGCTGACCTAGACGATGCAAACTCCCTCACCCCAGCCTTGACAGGAGTTACGGCTGTTTACTGTCACGCCACATCTGGAGACTCTAGTAAGGCCGATCCCTTAGAAGTTGAGAGAGCAAAGCAAGTTGCACAAGCTGTAAAGCAAGCTGATATTAAGCACTTAGTCTACAATTCCGCAGGTGGGGCAGATAGAAATTCTGGCATTCCCCATATTGAGCAAAAGTATGAAGTGGAGCAAATTTTCAAAGCAGCTGGCTTACCAACAACCATGTTGCGCGCTTGCTTGTTTATGGAAGAGTTTTGGAAAAAGTACACGCGGCCCTCTATTCTCAAGGGCGCTTTTCCATTTTCTATTCAGCCAAATAAGCCCCTACATCTGATTACAACTAAAGATATGGGGCGTGTAGCTGCCTATGTGATTCAACATCCCTCCCAATACATCGGGCGAGAAATTGAGTTGGCTGGTGATGTGCTGACTCCTAAGCAAATGGCAGAGGCATTTTCTCAAGCGCAGGGGATCAAAGTTACCCACAAAGAAACACCTGCGTGGATTTTTTTACTGCTTTGGCAAAAGGAACTCTTCGATTTGATTCAGTGGTATCGTCATAAAGGTTATCAAGCCGATGTTCAGCAGTTGCGCACAGAATTTCCGGAACTATTGACTACATTCAGTGAATTTCTAGAACAAACCAACTGGGCAAATCGGGAACTTACTTATGAGAATCTATAATGGGATGGATATCGGGACTATTAAATAATTTGTAATTCTTAGTTCGTAATTAAAGACAGCTTTGACGCAGATTTAGACTCTGAATAAAACCAAAATGATGGTGCTTACGAGGGGTAATCCAAGAAATATAAGTAGTTAGGGCTAGGCCTTACAAAACCTGGATATGGTGGGCAATGCTCACTCTACACTAGTTACAATCCTGTTATGGATTTAGATTTTATATGCCTTCCTTATTTGTGTAAATGTGATAAAAAATTATGAATTAGTAATTAGTTAAATTTAGATGATAACAGTTGGGAAATTTGCTGATTAATAATTTTCACATCAAAACGCTTACTAGCTATTTTTCTGGCATTATGAGCCATAGTTGCAGTTTTATGTCTCTCTTGAAGGCAAGTAGTAATTACTTGTGCTAGTTCTTGAGAATCTCCAGGTTGAACTAAAAAACCATTGATTCCAGGTTCGATTAATTCCATTGCACCCCCAGCTTTAGTTGCAACTACAGGTGTACCACACAGCATAGCTTCAACGATTACTCTACCAAAGGGTTCTGCAAAAGTGGAGGTATGAGCAACTAAGTCACAAGCTGCCATTAACTGCGGAATATCAGCACGAAATCCTAAAAAATTTACGCGATTTTCTAACCCCAATGCAGTAACTTGCCGATGCAATTGTTGCACATAATCTTGTTCACCAAATAAAGCATCTCCAACTAAAATTACTGTTACTTGTTGCGGACATTTGGCAAGCGCATCAATTAAAATATGTTGCCCTTTCCAAGGTGCAAGCCGACTGAAGTGACCGATTATAAATTTTCCTATCAGACCTAATTCTTGCTGTAATTGCCTAACATCAGATTCGCAAGTTTGATAAATTTTGGGTTCAAAGCCGTTATAGACAACTGTAGTGATATTTGCACGTCCTCCCGCTTGCACAAAAGCTGTTTGACTTGCTTGGGAGTTAGCAATTACTAACGAGGCAAAATGATTAGCTAAGTTAACAGCAATGCGTCGGTTAGTTTGACTAAAATGTTCTTTTGAGAGAATATCATGCAAATGATAGACCAGAGGACGACGGGCAAAGAAACTAGCGATCGCGCCTATGACTAATGCTTTTTGCGTATTAGCATAAATCAAATCGTATTTCCTAGCTCTTTTTACTACTTTAATTATTAGTGGTATTATTTGTCTTAGACTTCTTACCCCTTGTAAAAAACTACTGGCTTTTTTAACTTGAATTGATTGAGTTGTTAAAACTTCTACTGGAATTTGATTTTGCTCTAGTAAAGTTTTAAATGTTCCATCTGCAAATAATCCTACAAGAGCGCGATCGCGATAGGGTTTAGCAATATCTATCAAACATAGTTCTGCACCCCCTGGCTTACCACTTTGATCTAAAAAAAGAATTTTCAGCATATTTGTCATTCGTCATTTATTATTTCTCCGTGTCCCCGCGTCTCTGCGACCCTAGTCTCTATTCCCTAATAGAACTTCCCGAACTTGCTGGGCTATTTGATGCCAGTTAAAGTTGGTGGCGGCGTACTGGTGACAGGCTTCGCGTGAAGGGATTAGTATGCTTCCTAGTAAGACTTGTTCTAATTTTTCAGCAATAGCTGAAACTTCAACGGAATCAGTAATTAAATCTGGTAATAAAGGTTCTATAATTTCTGGCATTCCGCCAACAGGAGTGCATAAAACAGGAGTACCACAAGCAAGGGATTCTACTATTGCTAATCCAAACCCTTCAAAAGACTGGCTAGGCATGATTGTTAAGTCGGCAGCTTGGTACGCTAAAGGTAGCTGGTCATCAGGTAGAAAACCTAGAAATTTAACGTTGTCTTCTAGTCCTAATTCTTTAGCCTGTTGTTGTAGTGCAGCTTGTATATGACCACGACCTGCGATCGCTAGCCAAACATCAGGAATTCTTGGTTTAATGATTGCTAGTGCTTGCAATAATTTATCTAGTCCAACTCGATGTACTAAACGTCGGGATGTAAATAATATCTGGCGACTATCAGGCCAGCCTAATTTGCTTCTAGCTTCTTGCGGTGATAGGTTAGCTTGAAATTTATTAATATCAACTCCACCAGGAATTATGTGAATTTTATTCCAAGGAACTTGATATTGTTGATGTAGAATTTTCCCAAATGCTTTGCTGAGAACAATAAAGCGATCGCAACGTTTATAAGTGCTTTGTTCTATTAGCCAGCGTTTAACTAAAATACTCAATATCTGATTATCTACTTCCTCTAGGCTCTCAGATGCCCAAGGTCCATGAAAGTTGAAAGTAATGGGCACTCCTTTGGGCAAAAGATCCAAAATGGGAAAGCTGTATAATGCAAAATGCAAGTTAATAGCATCTGGCTTGCCTAGTCTGGTTTTCTTAAAATTACTGCGAATAGACCACAGTCTTCGCCAAATTGCACTATCTGGCTCAGCCAAATTAGTTAGCTTGATTGACGTATTTATTGCTGTTTTTGGTAAGCCTACTCCACATAATTCCACATAATCTTGATTTACTGCTAATTGATGAGTTAGTTCATAAATATAGCGCTCTAATCCTCCTGGTGTTTGAGGAAACCAGCCCATTCCCAGGGTGAGGATAGATGCTGAAGCGAAATTGTCTTTGTTACCTTCCATCTATTTTTTTCCTGTGATTTGTCGAACCTGTTCCGTAGTTTTTACACCAAGCTCAACCGCTTTTTTTTAAATAATAAATTACCTTTGCTAGTACTTCTATTCTGCGATCCACTACATCATCAGTACATTTCTATTCATGAACGCATAAATATTTTCCAGCAAAGCTACAACTTTATTTAAATTATTTTTTCAGACTTGTAATGTAGCTATAAATCATCAGTTAAGGCTAAAATTAGGCAGAATATTCTGTTTTAATTCTTTTATATTTGGCTGTCAACTAGTAAACTTAAACTGGTATTCTTCTCAGCTATAAAATACGAGACCCGATAAATATTATACTTTTATCGTAAAAAACCACTGAATTGTTTCTATATTAACTCTCAACATTAGGCGTACAATGCCAGATTAATATCAAAATATTCTGTATTCAGTTTTACTATATTCAACAATAATAAAGTAAAGATTAATACTTGACTAAAAAATTGGCGATCGCCTGGCAAACTAAATTTAAAAATACGTGTAATTTTTATAAAGTTTTAGTGAAATTGAACTTTTTAATATTGGGTCTTTGTTATTTATGTATATAACTTGTTAAAAGCAAGATTACTCATCAGGATTCAATAATTTATTCTTTAGGGCTAGACAATCTTAAGTAACCAAGCGCAAAATAAAACAATACATCTACAATAGCCAATATTCTTTAGCTACAAGTCAAAATATCAGGGTTTTGGCTACTAAATTGGATTTGAAACATTAGCTACTATCTATTATTTATTGCAAAGTATCAAGTAATACATTGCAGTTGATTGATAATTTTAGCTTCTAATGGCTAACTAGTATCAATCAATATTCTCTGAAGCAATAAAAATAATATTTTTGAGGCTTACTCAGATAAATTTGGAGATTAGATGAAATTTAGATTAATGAAAAAAATCGGCAGAATCTGCCACAAATTTGACCAATCGCTCAAGAAGATATCTCAAAAGCGAAGTTTTAATCAAAAGAAGTTTTTAACATTTTTACTTTGTCTGACTATCGGAGTAATTGTTAGTTCTGCTTGCATAACAACACGCTGGACTGTTAGTGGCTCGCCTACAAGCACGTACAAAACATCTTGGATAGGTAATAGTTTTGGCGGTGGAAAAAATTGGGTACAAAACAATATAGAAGGAATGTATGTTGCTGCCAATGGCACAGTTTATACCAATAGTGTTTGGGATGAAGCAGGCAGAGAAGCCGGAATCTATCAAGACGGCAAGATTATTGGTATGGCTGATGATACTCACGGATGGAGCCGTACTGGTGGTAAAGCAGTAACAGTAGATAGTAAATATATTTACTTAGCCATAACTCAAGGATCAATTGGCAAAACAGAGAAAGATTATCCGCCAGATGGAACAAGTTGGTACTGCGTAAGACGCTATCACTTATCTGGAAAACCTGCACCGTTTGCTAGCGGTCGTGGCTGGGATAAAAGTATGGTAATTACTAGCACCAAAGGAGAAGTTACTGGATTAGCAACTGCAAAAAAACAATTATATGTCAGTGACTCTGCTGCCAATCGCATTCGCGTTTATAGTACCGAAACTATGCAGGAACTACGCAGTTTTAGCGTTACCAGACCGGGAGCAATAACTGTTGATCAAAAAGCTAATCTGTGGATTATTCAAAATAAAAAAGGTAGTAATCCTGCCAAGATTCTGCATTATTCCCACACTGGCAAGCAATTACCTCAAGAGATTACTAAAGTTGTCAAACCAACTGCGATCGCCATCGATCCTCAAGGTAGGCTTTTAGTTGCAGAAAACGGGCCACTTCAGCAAGTATTGATTTACAACGTTACAGATAAGCCAGTACAGGTTGCCACTTTCGGCACTAAAGGCGGTGTTTTTGCGGGTAATCCTGGGGAAGTCCAAGATTTGAAACTTTACGGGATTACAGGATTAGGTACAGATGCCGCAGGCAACATTTATATAAATAGTAATGGTTTCAATAGATCGGGAACAGACTTAAGAAAGTTTTCGCCATCAGGAAAACAACTGTGGCGATTGTTGGGATTGCTGTTTGTCGATAATGCGGATGCTGATCCTCAAACTGATGGAGTTGATGTCTTCACCAAAGAAGAACACTTTGTCATGGACTACAGTCAACCGCCTGGAAAGCAAGGGACTTTTAAAAACTACACACTCAATCCTTTCAAATATCCTCAAGATCCACGTCTGCATACATCTCCAGATGCTACCTTTGTCCGCCGCATCCAAGGTAAGCCTTTTTTGTTTATCACAAATATGTACAGCAGCTTTCTGCAAATTTATCGTTTCGATGCAGCCAAAAATAGTAAAGTTGCAATTCCATCAGGGATGTTTGTCGGAACTAATGGCGAAGGTAAAAAATCAATCGCTGGTAACTGGCCGCCACATCAACCTGAAAAAGGCGAATGGATTTGGCGCGATCGCAATGGTAATGGTGCGTTTGATGAGGGTGAATACGACAAGAGCGAAGATTATCCCTACTTGGGGGGTTGGTGGGTAGATAGTAAAGGTGATGTGTGGAAAACTTTACGAACTCAAGATAGTATTGGTATCCGCCACTATTCATTACAGGGACTAGATGCTCATGGCAACCCCATCTATGCTTATAGTTCCATGCAAAAGCAAAAAACGCCGAGTATGTTTACCGATTTACGGCGGATCGAGTATTTCCCGGAAACAGATACTATGTATTTGTCAGGCTTTACCGTAGACCACCCTGCTAAAGGTGATGATACTGGTGTTGTCGGCTCGGAGATTGTCCGTTTTGATCATTGGAGCCAAGAAAACCTTACTCCCCGTTGGCGGATCGTAGTTCCTCACGACACCACAGGTAAGCGCGAAGTTTCTACCGCAGCCATGAGTGTAGCGAGAGACTATGTATTTATCGTGACATTTAAAACAGCAGAAGTACATGTTTACAACGCTGCAACGGGAGTACAAGTACAACAGTTCAAACCCGGCCCAGAAGTTGCACATGAAAGTGGTTGGATTGATATACCCCACGGTATCCGCGCTTTTCGCCGTTCCAATGGTGAGTATTTAGTGTTTGTTGAAGAAGATTGGAAAGGGAAAGTAATTATCTATCGCTTAATGGGGTAATAACAATTTTCGGCTTCAACGTTTTGACCACAACGTTAATAATTCTGTAGGTTAAGCAATGCCAATTTTTTAGATTCCCGACTTCTTTGAGAAGTCGGGAATCTTGACACCACAAAGATTCATAAATTCAATCTTACTTTTATATATTTGATTAAGTAAGATGGGCAATTCCCACCCTACATGCTACTAAATTAAGTTGCAATTTATGCACTTTTTTAACGTAAAAGTAAGTCCAATAATTGCCATTTATTATCGTTATATATTTTACTGAAACTTTATAACTGACTTGCCAAAATATCGATGCTTTTACACAAAAAATAAATATAATTAATGACAAGTTTTAGTAATTAAACTATGATTTTATAACAACCCAAAAAAGGATTTATGAGAAAAAGCCTCATAGATTATGAGTGTATCTAGCTAATAGTAACCAAATATTTTAAACTGTAATTATTAAGTATGAATTATTAAATAAAGCGAATAATTATGAGTATTAAAAAACATTTACAGCGATTACAAAAATTAATTCCTCATACCTGGCTTGAGCAGATACAATATTTGCACTCCAGCTTACTGTTTCGATGGGTTGTGCAAAATGGAAGTAAACCAATCGCATTAAGCTACAAATCAGCAATGGTGTTTTCTCCTCACCAAGATGATGAAACATTTGGCTGTGGCGGCATGATTGCTCTAAAACGAGAGTATGGCATCCCAGTAACAGTAACTTTTCTTACTGATGGTCAAGGTTCAGGTAATTCTAAGCAGAATTACCAAAATAAAATCATCCAAATTCGCAAAAAAGAAGCAGTAAACGCATTAGAAATTTTGGGAGTTAAACCCTCAGATATTCATTTTCTGGAAAAACCAGATGGGACTTTGCCTGATTTAAAGAATGAGGAAAGGCAACAGACAATTAAACAGCTAGCTAAGCTGCTAAGGCAGTATCAGCCAGAGGAAGTATACGTACCTCATCGTAAAGACTGCCATCGGGATCATGAAGCAACCTATGAATTAGTGAAAGCAGCGATCGCTCAAGCAGGAATCACAGTCGAACTATTGCAATATCCTATTTGGTTGTTCTGGAGAGCACCGTTATTTATTCTGTTGAAATTGCAAGATATAGCCGCAGCTTACTATCTTTCTATCGCATCAGTTCAAGATAAAAAAAATCGAGCAATTTCTGCATATTGTTCTCAAATAAATAGCCTACCTCGTGGCTTTATGCAGCGATTTTCTGGCTCACATGAAATATTTTTTAAATCTGAATCCTAATTTTTGGGTATCAGTATAGTTTCTGGCGGAAAACTACCCCTTCTATCTGGGTAGAAAACGAACCCAAATCTAAGCACAGAAGACTATTTTCGTCTTTATGGCTTGGTGTTTTTGTGGTTCAAAAGAATTTGCGATCGCAGTTATCAATTAACAACCAGTGCTTTGTGTGGAGAAAATTTAAATGCGGATACTACATCTCACCAATCATGTAGAACAAATTGGCAATGGAATTGTGAATGTGGCAGTAGATCTAGCTTGTCTGCAAGCAGATAATGGTCATTATGTTGCCGTAGCCTCAGATGGGGGAGAATACGAAGCATTACTTGCACGTCATGGCGTTCAACACTTTCACCTCGATCAGTCGAGAACACCAGTAAATATGATCAAGGCTGCTTGGCGTTATCGAGAGATAATCCAAGAATTTCAGCCAGATATTGTTCATGCACATATGATGACTGGGGTTGTGCTAGCAGGACTGATGAGAAACGGTTGTGAATACAGTTTAGTGTCTACTGTACACAATGAGTTTCAGCGTAGTGCTGTACTGATGGGATTAGCAGATCGAGTAATTGCAGTGAGTAATGCTGTAGCCGATTCAATGGTTCGGCGTGGTATACCTAAGAGTAAGTTACGAGTGGTATCTAATGGTACATTAAACAGCCCCCGGAATCGTAGTATTAAAGATTATCAACCATTACCTTTATGCCACCCAGCAATTACTACAGTAGCCGGGATGTATACCCGCAAAGGAATTGTTGAGTTAATAGAAGCATTCGTCAAAATTGCTGTAGAGTTTCCGCAAGCACATTTATATTTAGTCGGAAACGGCCCCGATCGCGCAATGTTTGAAACAATGGTGCAAAATACACCTTTTGAAGAGCGAATTCATTTTGAAGGTTTTCAAGCAGAACCACAACGCTATATGCTGGCATCGGATATCTTCGTTCTCGCTTCCCACTGTGAATCTTTCGGATTAGTGCTGACAGAGGCGAGAGAAGCAGGTTGTGCAATTATTGCCAGTAATATCGATGGGATTCCTGAAACATTAGATTGGGGACAAGCTGGTTTATTAGTACCAGCAAAAGATAGCCAAACATTGGCGAACGCTTTAGGACATTTGCTCAACGATTCGCAACAGCTACAAAAGTTGAGATATCAAGCCAAACAAAACCTAGAACGGTTCAGCGCCACGCGGGTTAATGAAGAAACCCTAAATGTGTACTATGAATTAACTAAGAACTACAGTGTATTTAAGACAATAAGAACCGAAGAACTTGTAGTAAGTAAATAAATTTCTATCGACATCACCTGCTGGATTCACCATAGAATGGTTCATACCATTTCACGAAAATCCTGATACACATAAATTTTTCGTAGGGGTTTAGCATTGCTCATTGGTGTCAACTTAAGCAAAAAGTAAGCAAAAGATGTAATCTA
>NZ_MTAV01000262.1 GCF_002154695.1 Nostoc sp. T09 | reverse complement strand
ATGGCGATGACATTTACTATGTTGATAGTGCCAATGACATAGTTGAGGAGAACATCAATGGTGGGATTGATTCAGTCTATGCCTCTGTTGACTACACCTTGAGTTCGACCTTAGAAAATCTCACTCTCACAGGTGATGTTGCAATTAACGGTGTCGGCAACGCCCTCAACAATACCATCAGAGGAAATAATGCCAACAACTTACTGTTGGGTGGGGAAGGTGATAATTTTCTCTATGGCTTTGGCGGAAATGACAGCCTTGAAAGCGGTACAGGCAAGGATCGTCTGTATGGTGGTGATGGGAATGACACTCTCATCAGTGGTGCAGGCAACGATATTCTTGATGGTGGTACAGGCAATGATAGCTTAGTGGGCGGTGATGGCGATGACATTTACTATGTTGATAGTGCCAATGACATAGTTGAGGAGAACATCAATGCTGGGATTGATTCAGTATATGCCTCTGTTGACTACACCTTGAGTTTGACCTTAGAAAATCTTACCTTCACAGGTGATGTTGCAATTAACGCTGTCGGCAACGCCCTCAACAATATCATCAGAGGAAATAATGCCAACAACTTGCTGTTGGGTGGCGATGGTAATGATTACCTATTTGGTGGGATTGGCAATGACTCGCTACTAGGTGAGAACGGTAATGACTACCTTTCTGGTGATATTGGCAATGACTACTTTGTTGGTGGTGATGGCAATGACTCGCTACTGGGCGGTAATGATAATGACTTTCTTGTAGGTGGTGCTGGTAATGATTACCTTTTAGGTGGAACTGGCAACGATCACTTTGTTTATAACCTCAACGCTGCTTTTAATAGCAACTCTATTGGCGTTGACACTATTGCTGACTTTACTCTAAATACTGACAAAATTGTTCTGTACAAAAATACATTCGCTGCCCTCAAAAGTAATATTGGCGATGGTTTTAGTGTTAGCAGTGAGTTTACCCAAGTCACAAACGATACTGCTGCCGCTATTAGCAGTGCGATGATTGTTTACAATTCTGCCAATGGTAAATTGTTTTATAACGAAAATGGCGCTGTAAATGGTTTTGGTACAGGTGCTCAATTTGCGACGCTCGCTAATCATCCATCACTCTTAGCAACCGATTTTTTAATTCAGTAGCAGTCAGGATGTTCAAATTAAATTGGTTTCTTGTGATTGGTTATCGTTCAATTCATCAAGAACGGGGATTTAAAGTTACATTCCAGATTAATTGATGCATTAATACTAAAAAGGGAGGGACAATATTCCTCCCTTTAACTTTGTGCAGATCTGCTGTTATCATCTCATGTACTTTTAAGTTGCATAATTAGGGCAAGCGAGATGCCAACCTCACAATAAATTTGCCATTACATGATGTTTAAAGGATCTACATCTATAGTTAAGCTCACAGATGCAGGGCAGAGCGATCGCACTTCCTCCCAATCTGGTAAGTTAGGTAATTCATCAGGCGCAAATTTAATCAATATCTGCCAGCGATAACGATTAGCTACCCGTAAAATGCTAGCTGGTGCTGGTCCTAAAATCTCAAATCCTTCCCAAGTTCCCAACGCTGTAGCTATCATCTGAGCAGTATTTTGTACTTGAATTGGATCTAGACTGCTCAAGCGCAACAAAATTAAGCGTCCATAGGGAGGATAATTAAGTGCTTGTCTTTGTTCTAATTCGGCAGTAGAAAAAGACTGATAATCGTGGCGTTTGACTGCTTCAATTACCTCATGTTCTGGGTTATAAGTTTGCACAATTACCCTACCGGGATCGTCGCCTCTGCCAGCACGTCCAGCTACCTGAGTTAAAGTTTGAAATGCTCGTTCACTGGCGCGGTAGTCTGACAGATGTAGCAAGCCGTCAGCAGCAACAACACCTACAAGTGTTACTTGTGGCAAATCCAAACCTTTGGTGAGCATTTGCGTACCCACTAATAGATGTGCTTCCCCGTTAGCAAACCTGGTAAGTAGAGTACGGTGTGCGCCTTTGTTGCGGGTAGTATCGCTATCAAAACGGATGTAATTCAGTTGGGGAAATTGGCGCGATAATTCTTGGGCGACGCGCTGAGTACCGCTACCGAAGAATTTTAGGTAAGGGGAAGCGCAGTCAGGACAGTATTGTGGATGCGATCGCCCATAATTACAGTAATGGCAGCGTAACAGTTGTGGCGCTCCGTCTTCGGTGTGGTGATACGCCAATGACACGTCACAATGAGGACACTCCAGCACATAGCCACAACTGCGACAAGAGACAAAAGTGCTGTGTCCCCGCCGATGGATGAATAAAATTCCCTGTTGTTGTTGTTCTTGCAGCTGTTCCAAAGCTGCTTGTAGCGATCTACTAAATATAGAACGATTTCCCGCCTGTAACTCTTGCCGCATATCTACTATTTCTATCGGCGGTAATGGGCGAGAGTTGATGCGTTCGGGAAGAGAGAGGTAGTAGGAAGACACGGGGACATGAGGACGCGGGGACGCGGAGAAAATTTCTGTCTGCGCGTCTTGTCTCAAACCCACCCAACTTTCTAATGAAGGTGTAGCAGAACCCAATACTAAAGGACAATTTTCGATTTCGGCTCGCCATTGGGCAACGGTGCGCGCATGATAGGTAGGTATGGGGAAGTCTTGCTTAAAGCTGCTGTCGTGTTCTTCATCTAAAATAATTAAACCCAATTTGGGTAAAGGCGCAAAAATCGCACTGCGAGTGCCAATTACTACTTGGGCTTCTCCCGCTAGCATTTGTCTCCAGGTATCGTAACGTTCTCCTTCCGAGAGAGCACTGTGATAGACGCTAACTTTATTACCAAAACGGGCACGGAAACGATCTGTTAGCTGGGGTGTTAGTCCAATTTCTGGTACTAAGACAAGGGCAGATTTGCCTTGATTCAATAAAGGTGCGATCGCTTGTAAATAAACTTCTGTTTTCCCCGAACCGGTTACTCCATGCAATAAGACTTGAGCATATCTATCCAGGGCTTGTATTCTGGCTAAGGCTGTAGATTGATCCGCGGTTAAAGATTTAGGGCGATCGCCTGTCACTACAGGCCCTTGTTCTGTTCGCAATACTTCCCGTTCTTCGATAACGATGTAGCCTTTATTTGCCAACGTCTTCAAGGTAGAGGAACTAGTATGACAAATCTGCAATAATTCACTGTGCCATATCTCACCACCACGTCTTCGCAATACTTCTATAATTTCTCTTTGACGTGTAGTTAAATCACTGTCGATTGTGCCTATTAGGGTAACTGCTTTCTGTAATTTTGGTCGAGTTAATCTTGGCGGTTCTAAGTAGCTTTCTACAAAGCCAAATCGCATTAACTCCCGAACACCACGATGAGCAGATTTAACTTTTTGTTGGAGGTACACAAAACTGTAGTCTCCTGCTGGTTGAGCTTGTAAAAGTTGTAAAATTTGCTGTGCTGAGGAACTAAGGAATGTATGAGTAGGAGAAATTTGTTGAGTAAGTAGATAGTTACTTGGGTCTTCTTTTTTTCCACTTTGCTTTCCTAAAAAAGTTAAGCGGATACGACGCTGCGATCGCCCCAACAAACCCGGTGGCAAAGCTACCCTGATCGCTTGAATTAGCGGTGTATAGTAATATGTCGATACTTTATTTAATAATTCCCAATAACCACTTGGAAAAAACCCTACACTTACTACATCTTCTACATCCCGGATTTTTTCTATTGGTATATCAGTATTTGGCTGTGTCAATAAACGAATAGCGATCCCGCCAATTTGTTGTGTACCAAAGGGTACAGTTAAAATATCACCTGGTTTGATTTCTAACTGGGCAGGTAATCGATAGGTAAATAGCCCCAAGTTTCCCGGACAGTCTACCAAGACTTCAATCCAACGATTAATATTTGTCTGTGATTGATACGACTCTCCTGGCTCATGCACTACCAAATGGGATAAATTTACGCCATCAATATACATATATTCTAATTTAATAGATAGATTTTTCTATTGCTTATGTCTGGTTCGTCAAAAGTCAATTTTTTCCTAAGAATCTAACTTTTTCTTTCTGGCGGCATAAACTGTAATTCGCAATACTTTTATCCCTCATAATACTTGATAAGTTTCCTCTTATGTAATCCACATCGCAAAATTAAACTCAACTATACATGCCATAAATATTGGATACCTCGTATACCCAAGAAAAGCATTCCCTCCACTATCTTCTAAATGCTTGTTATATCTACTGAATAGAGTATAAGATTTTCACACTATTGATAGATATTCAATTATTTATGTATATGAGATGCTTTTATACAAACAAAGAAAATATTTCCGAATTTTAAATTGCTAATTTTGTGTCAGTCATGAAACTCGATCAAACCTAATAAACTCAGCAGTAAGCTTACGATTTTTGACATCACTCCCAACCAATGAAGTCTAAAAAACTTTAGAAATTTAAATAAAAATTTAAGATTTTGGGATGTCTAGCTGAAAATTTTATAAGAGTTAAGGTTGAGAAAGTTTGAGGGCATTTGACATATTTAGTGATCAAGAAAAGAATGAGGAATATAGAGGTTGGGGAGATGAGGAGATAGTTGGTGGGTGCATAGACCAGTATTGTTATGAGATCTATCTAGCAGGAACTAAGGAATGACAGCTAGACATTGATTTTAACTTCTAATGAGAAATTAGCATAAACTTTTGTTTTGCTACCGGACATATGCATTTCTCCCTTAGGGAAACTACCAAGCCTCAAGCAAGCAGCTGTCACTGAATTATGTACCAAACAAAGCAACAATCCCTAAAGGAAAGTTATGAATATTGCTGAATTGGGAACAATGGAATTACTGGAGAATGCTGCTGAAAATGAAGAACAATCATTTGATAGTTTAGAAGCAGTGGCAGATGACGATTCTTCAATTCCAGAAACTCTGGAGTCGGAGGAACGTGATAGTGGCGATGAGATGGCAGCAGCCCGTCCTTCGGGATACAATAAAACCGAGCATGATGATGCTGTAGGCGCATTTTTTAAAGAAATGGCGCGTTATCCGTTGCTAAAGCCGGATGAAGAGGTAGAGTTAGCACGGCGAGTTAGATTTTTGGAAGAAGTAAGGGACATACAACATTCCTTACAATCAAGCTTAGGAGAACAACCGACTAAAGAACAAGTAGCTGCCGAGCTAGAAATGACGGCAAGGCAGCTAGAAAGTCGATTGTACCAAGGTCGAGTAGCGAAACGCAAAATGATTCGCTCGAACCTACGCTTAGTAGTCTCAATTGCCAAGCGATATCTTAATCGCGGAGTGCCTTTTCTAGATTTAATCCAAGAAGGCGCAATGGGCTTAAATCGTGCTACAGAAAAATTCGATCCAGATAAAGGATATAAATTTTCGACATACGCCTATTGGTGGATTAGACAAGCGATTACAAGAGCGATCGCTAACGATGCGCGAACAATCCGCTTACCCATCCATATTGTTGAAAAACTCAACAAACTTAAAAAAGCGCAACGCGAACTCAAACAAAAATTTTCTCGCAATCCCTCCGAAGCTGAAATGGCAGAAGCTTTGGAAATGAATGTGCAACAATTACGCCAATTGCAACAACTCAGGCGTCAAGCACTTTCCCTTAATCACCGCGTCGGTAAAGAAGAAGACACCGAACTGATGGATTTGCTTGAGGATGAAGATAACCAATCTCCAGAAGCAAAAATGAATGAACATATGATGCGTCAGGAGATATGGGAAGTGTTGGGTGATGTCTTAACCCCAAGGGAAAAAGACGTAATTTCTCTACGTTATGGGTTGACAACCAGCGAACCTTGTACTTTGGAAGAAGTCGGCAATATGTTCAATCTGTCCCGCGAACGAGTGCGACAAATTCAAAGTAAAGCTATGCGAAAATTGCGGCGTCCCCATATTGCAAAACGCTTAAAAGGGTGGTTGATTTAAATAGGTAAGACGCAATAGGCAAAAAAGGTTGCACTGTTGAATATAAACTATGGACTATAAACTATAGACCATAGACTCATGACTTCGCGTAGCAATTTTATTTTGCGTTTTGCCGAACCTGCTGATTGCAGTATTTTGTTTGATCTAATTCAGCAACTAGCAGAGTATGAGAAACTATCTCATGCAGTAACTGGCAATATTATGGCTCTTAAAGAGCATCTATTTGGCTCGCCAAAATATGTTGAGGCAATATTAGCAGAGTATGCAGGGCAAGCTGTAGGTTTTGCCCTATTTTTTCATAATTATTCAACATTTTTGACTAAGCCAGGTATTTATCTAGAAGATTTATTTGTATTACCTGAATATCGCCGTCAAGGTATTGGTAAGGCTCTTTTATCTAAATTAGCCCAAATAGCTGTAGAGCGAAATTGTGGGCGGTTAGAGTGGAGTGTATTAGATTGGAATGAGCCAGCGCAAGAATTTTACCGCAGCATGGGAGCATCTATTTTAGATGATTGGCGAATTTGCAGAGTTACAGAAGAAGCATTGGCACAATTAGCAGCTATAGCAGTCTCAAATCCTACGTAAAAAGTTAGATCCCCGACTTTTTTGAGAAGTCGGGGATCTAGATAACACAAATTTTTATATCAGATAGAATTGCTTTCAAGTTAAATTTTAAATTTATCTTAAACATTATAAATAGTTAGACTAAGTTTGACAGCTTGTCTTTTGACTTAGGCAAGTACTCATCTGAAAATTATGGAGAATATTGCACCGAATACGCTTTGGTTGTAGAGGAAACACGAAATGAAAAGGTTTTTTTCAATAATACTGTTAGGCATAGCCATCTTCACCTTTGCCTTCAGTAATGCAGCTTTAGCAGCAGACACTGTAAGTGGAGCCAAAGTATTTAGTGCTAATTGTGCTTCTTGTCATGCAGGTGGTAAAAATTTGGTTCAAGCTGACAAGAGCCTGAAAAAAGATGCCTTGGAAAAATACAGTATGTATTCAGCAGAGGCGATTATCAGCCAAGTAACAAAGGGTAAAAATGCTATGCCTGCTTTTAAAGGTCGTTTAAATAGCAGCCAAATTGAAGATGTAGCTGCTTACGTACTTGAACAAGCAGATAAAGGTTGGTAATTAACCCAACATAGCAGCAAAAATTATCTACTAGCGGGGCTTTTGTCCCGCTAAATTCTAGCGATGTCGAAATTGTCAAATATATTGCTTATGAATTATCTCTGGCGATTATTTCTCAGTGCAATCTTTGTTTTGTTCCTTACTTTTTCGACGGATGCTGCCTGCGCTTCACCTATCTCGAACCCCCAAATCACATCTGAGGAATTTTTGAAGTTGGGTGCGAATAAAATTCTACACAGTAATTATCAGGAAGCTATTGAGGATTTAAATCAGGCAATTCAACTTCAAAACAATTTTGGGGAAGCGTATAGCGATCGCTGTCTTGCTTATCTGCAACTCCAAGCTTACCATCAGGCGATCGCAGATTGTACTCAAGCAATAAATTTTACTCCCAACAACGCTGAGGCTTATCTAAATCGGGGGTTGGCAAACTATAGGCAACAAGATTATGCCGCAGCAACTGCTGATTATCATCGAGCGATCGCACTTAAACCTTATGAGTTTCGAGCTTACTACAATCTAGCGCTAGTTCAGGCGGCAAAGGGCAATTATTCCCAGGCAATCATTGATTACAATCTGGCTCTGGGTCAAATTTCCCAGCCCACAAATCTACTCCTCGCAGATATCTACAATGATAGAGGTTTAGCGCGTTTGCAGTTACAAGATTTAAAAGCTGCTATGGTCGATTTTAGTATGGCAATTCACCTCGATGCCAACGATTATAGAGCTTACTTTAACCGGGGTTGTGCTTGCGGTCGCAAAGGAGATAACTTTGGTGCATTACGTGATTTCTCGAAAGTCATCAAGCTAAATCCCAGTAATGCCCTCGCTTATGTTAACCGTGGAGTGGCTCGATATCACCTAGGTTACTATCAAGGAGCGATCGCGGATTTGCAAAAAGCATCTGAGTTTCTTGGTCATACAGGCGAAAAGCTGGCCTATCAAAAAGCTTTGATTTTACTGAAAACGATGCAAAAACAAATACCTTCAGTTTCGGAATTTGCGTAAATAAATCCTATTTTAATTCTCTGATAGAAGGCAGCAACAGAAACATTCCTGCCCAGATCTCCGAATTCTTAAAGTCGGGGATCTAAATTCATATCAAATGATACAAAATTGAAATAAGTAGTATGATTTGAAATTTTTATAACTGTCTGATGAGATCAATCAGAATATAATTCTTAAGAGAGATATATGCAGAGTAAGATGGCGTAGGGTTGAGAAAAAACCCAGTAAATCTCTATAAATTAGGAATTATCGATTCGACAACTATTTAAAAGATTGCTACAGTATTCCCCAATAAAAGAGAATAGAACAGCATTAATTGATGAGTTATTATAACTTTAATGACCATTTCTGGTCTCCCAAGAAAGTCTGTAGCCACTCAACACAAGGTAAATCAAAAGAAAACATAGCTAACAAGAGAATAAAATTAGCAATGTTGTCTTTAGCAGTAATTGCTATTTGGACGCCGCTACTACTGCCAAAATTAGTTGCTGCTAAAAACGAGAATCAAAGTGAAGTTTCTTTAAATAAGAATCTTGGGAATAAATGTATTTTACTTGGGCGTGAGCGTGTACAAATTCATTGCTCCGTTCAATAGTAATAAATGCCTGTACAACTTCAGGCAATATTAGTGCAATTTTTTTGACATGAGCAGTTGCATAAATTAAACTACCCCTTGCAAGCAATAAAAAAGCTCTGTCAATGCATCCAACTGAACAAGCTACCGTACCTACTCGCGTTATCGGTTTAATTAGTGGCACATCTGTTGATGGTATAGATGCTGCCTTAGTAGAGATTTCCGGGCAAGAATTAGATCTGAAAGTTGAGTTAGTAGCTGGAGCAACATATCCCTATCCCGCAGAACTGAGAGAAAAAATCTTGGCAGTTTGCGCAGGAGAAGCCATCTCGATGGCAGAATTAGCAGAAATAGATGATGCGATCGCCTTTGTTTTTGCTGAAGCTGCTCAAAATATTCAAATTGGTTATCAACCAGCTAGTTTGATTGGCTCCCACGGTCAGACAGTTTACCATCGACCACCCCAGAAGATGGACAAGGGGACGTGGGGACAAGGGGACGGGTCAATTTTATCAAAAACAATCCCCTTATCTTCTTTGGGTTACACGCTGCAACTCGGTCGCGGTGATTTGATTGCTCATTTGGCGGGGATTACAACTGTGAGTAATTTCCGTGTTGCTGATATTGCTATTGGCGGACATGGTGCGCCTCTAGTTCCAAGAGTTGACGCTTATTTGCTCAGTCATCCCCAGGAAGCACGTTGTATACAAAATATCGGTGGCATTGGTAATGTTGCTTATATTCCGCCGCGCCGTGACAATTGGCTGGAAAAAATGCGTGGCTGGGATACGGGCCCAGGAAATAGCCTATTGGATTTAGCTGTAGAGCATCTAACAAATGGTGCTAAAACTTACGATGAAAATGGTCAGTGGGCAGCAACTGGCACTCCCTGTCAGCCTTTAGTAGAACAATGGCTAACCCAAGATTACTTTCAACTACCACCGCCTAAATCTACAGGTAGAGAGTTATTTGGTGTAACTTATCTACAACAGTGTTTACAAGCTGCTGAAGCATACCAACTCAGTCCCGCGGATATACTAGCAACGCTAACAGAACTCACTGCTGCATCGATTGTTCATAGTTACCGTACCTTTTTGCCACAACTTCCCGATCGCGTATTATTATGTGGTGGCGGTAGTCGCAATCTTTATTTGAAACAGCGCTTACAGTCTTTATTACCATCTGTGCCCGTTTTGACTACAGATGAAGTTGGTTTGAGTGCAGATTTTAAAGAAGCGATCGCTTTTGCCGTTTTAGCCTATTGGCGACAATTAGGTATTCCTGGGAACTTACCTAGCGCCACGGGTGCGCCTCAAGAAGTGCTTTTGGGAGAAATTTACCCCAGTATTGAGTTAACAACTTAGCACTCCAAATTTCTGAAGGCTATACTTTAACTTATTGATCGCCTGACATTTTTGCGTTTCAAATATATCTTTATGTCTTGGCGGTACTCGAGCAAGACAAGGAACATAACAAGGTGGCTCATACTTTTTTAATGCAACCCGGACGCTGGACACTACAAGGAAGTTGGCTGGAACGCAATAGTATGCCGATTAATGTCAAAGGTATGATCTTGGTGGCTTGGAATCGAGATAACTGGTTTACAATGGCGACAAAGCTGATTTTTCCAGGTAGCGATCGCTCGGAAATCTCTTTGCAGTATAAGGGGCGTTTAGATGATGGAGAGCGCCAATATACTTTTTTACTCCAACATAATTCTTTAGGACAGGTTGAAGGCGAGGGTTTGATTGGTGTATCAACAATTGTGCAGCGTTACTGGGCACTAAACGATCGCCAACGTCGTAGTGGGTTTGAAACATTGCATCAATTATCAGATGATTCTTACTATTTAAGTAGTGCTATTCTGGCTGGTCATTTTTTAAATAGTACGATAGAAGCGAGCCTTGAGCGTCAGCCAAAATAACTCCTCTTTTCTAACTTTCTGTAGAGAATATATAGCAATCCGTGTAGGAGTTGTGAAATTACTCGTTGAGTTAGGGAAGAAGGAACAGGTAATAGAGAACGAGAAAGAAGGATATACAAATTAAATTTGTTTTTTCACAAATGAAATAGGACTGCTATAGTAATCCCATTTCATTTATGAACTTACTAGTTCGTAACGCTCAAATTTATCACAAGTGTAAAGAAAGATTTCTATTTTTCAGAATAGCAATCAGTATAACAACTGAGAATTTTTTACTTTCTAAAAAATTTTTTCTAAATTTTTCCTGAAATCGTCATAATTTGCCGAAGAAACTTGGTCAGGTGTAAATCTCAAAATTAGTGTAACGCAGTATTAAAATATTAAATAATCATTTCTAAATTCTGTAAAATCACTGAATTTACAACACAGATATAACAAAAAACTAGTACTTATACTGACGATTTTCTCAAAATTGATTTTTATATTGTTGCCTAAGCAGTTTGTAGTTGAGCTTAAACAGTTATATCGTTTAAATAAATTTTTGGCTGTTTTCTTTGTATCCAAATTTTTATATAAATCCCCTACTTTTTGTAAGCTGGAGTTTGGTAAGGAGGGTAGATTATTCAGTTTTGCTTGGGCTTCGGAGCTTTACCTGATTTAAAGAAACCTACGGTTTTCTGGGTAAACATAGTTTAATTTTAATTACATTTATTTCTAAAATAATTTAACTTTTCTTGCTTGTAATCTAGTTTTTAAATCTTTTAGTGTTTTTTAATAATCAACAAATACAACATATGACTGTAATACAACTAACGTCTGATAAAAAGTCAGAACAATTAGCTAAGTCAAATCAGTGAAAAAATATTTCTTAATTAACTCTAATGAAAACATAAAAATGAAGGCTAAGAATGAAGAGATATTAATTCTCAAACATCTTGGTAAAGAATTCATGCTTGAGTTTTGAAATATACGTATTGCCAGAATTTTGGTGAGTGATACCCACCGAGAAAATTTATATTCATAATAATTTTGAATTTTGAACTTCGTGTAATAGTACTAGTCCCTTCTTGATGCGTCCAGTTGTACGCAGGTCATGATAGTTATTTAAAAATTTTAGATTCTGTGGATTGCTCAAAGGAAAATATATAAATGAAAACAGTTGATGAGTTGTTGTTAGAGCTGCGATGTCTTAACGTGAAGTTCTGGACAGAGGGCAACAGCCTACGCTATGAAGCGGTCAAAGAGAGCCTCTCTCCTGCCCTGTTAGCTCAACTGCGAGAGCAAGAAGCAGAAATACTAGCAATCCTGAAGCAATCTGATAGTTCTTCTTCTTGTCAATTAGAAGACACCACATCGTTTTGTTCACTTTCTCACGGTCAACAAGCCTTGTGGTTCCTTTACCAGATGGCACCAAAAAGCGTTGCTTATCATATTTTTATGGCGGCGCGAATTCATTCTGAATTGGATCTAGAAGCCTGGGAACGAGCATGGCAGCAGCTCGTTGATCGCCATACAATTCTCCGCACTACTTATGCGATTCGCAACGGCCAACCAATTCAACAGATCCACTCTTATCTAGAAATTGACATAGAAGTGATAGATGCTTCTTCTTGGAGTGAAGAATATTTAAAGTCGCAAATTTATTTAGAAACAGATCGTCCTTTTGATCTAGAAGTTGGTCCGGTATTGCGGGTAAAACTGTTTAGCAATACAACGCAAGGAAACATTCAATTAATTGTAATGCACCACATTGCTGGAGATATGTGGTCTTTTGAGTTATTAATCGAAGAACTCCAACTGTTGTATGCTGCCGAAATTAATACTCAATCCTCAATTTCTTTTGGTATCCCCTTTCCTAAATGTCAATATACAGACTATGTGCGCTGGCAAACAGAGATGCTGGCGAGTTCCCAAGAAAAACTTTGGGAATATTGGCACAAACAGCTAGAAGGTGTATTACCAACTTTAAATTTGCCTATCGTTAGCGAAGCTCGCTATAGGCATCGACCTTACCCCCCAGTGCAAAGTTATCGGGGCGATACCGCTATTTTCAAGTTAGACCCAGAACTGATTCAAAAACTGAAGAAGCTAAAAAACATTCAAAGAGCTTCTCTTTATACAGTTATGCTAACAGCATTCTTTGCTCTACTTTACCGTTATACAGGTCAAGAAGAAATTCTGGTAGGAACTCCCATAGCAGGTAGGTTGGGTAGCAAAGAGTTTCAGAAAATTATTGGTTATTTTACTAATATAAATGTCTTGCGTGCTCATTTAGCTGGGAACCCAACCTTCAAAGAATTACTAATTCAGTTACGCAGCATAGTAATCGGAGTGCTCCAGCATCAAGAGGCTCCTTTTTCTTTTTTAGTTGAACAATTAAAAATTGAGCGCGATCGCAGTCGTTCTCCCCTCGTGTCTACGTGTTTTAGTTGGCATAAATATCGCAGTTTTCAAACTTCTAAAAATCTCGAACAACAGGGGATGGAAATTGAAATTTTGCCGCATCTCGGAGCACAGCGGGGAGCGGCATTTGACATTAACTTGAGGATTATGGAAGCAGGTAATGACTTCTACGTTGCTTGGGAATATAGTACCGACTTGTTTGATTCTGCAACTATCGCTAAGATGCAAAGTCATTACCAGACTTTACTAAAGGGAATTGCCACCAACCCAGAGCAACGCCTTGGAGAATTCTCTTTGTTAACAGCAACTGAAAGACATCAATTATTAGTTGCATGGAATAAAAACAACACAGAATATCCTCAAGATAAATGCATCCATGAGTTATTTGCACAGCAGGTAGAATTGACACCAAATGCAGTAGCCTTGGTATTTACAGACCAACAGATCACCTATCAAGAATTAAATCAAAAAGCCAATCAGCTAGCGCACTACTTGCAATCTCTAGGCGTCGGGACAGAAGCTCTGGTAGGGATTTGTGTAGAGCGCTCTGTGTTAATGATTATCGGAATTTTGGGGATTCTTAAAGCGGGTGGTGTGTACGTGCCCATAGATCCTACCTCTCCTCAAGAAGACTTGGCAGACATATTAGAAGAAACTCAAGTCTCAGTGTTGCTGACGCAAACACAATTGCTGGAAACTTTACCTACACATCAAGCACATCTAGTTTGCCTGGATACAGACGAGAACATCATTGCGCAACACAGCCAAAAAAACCCGTCACCATCAATGACATCGGCAAATTTAGCTTATGTCATGTATACATCTGCCTCTATTGGCAAACCCAAAGGTGTGAGCATCACCCATCGAGGTGTAGTGTCTTTAGTTAAAGGTAATAACTATGCCAACTTTACTAAAGAAGAAGTTTTTCTTCAGTTAGCTCCCATTACTTTTGATGCGGCAACGCTAGAAATTTGGGGTAGCTTACTCAATGGAGCACGTTTAGCGATCGCGCCTTCCCACACTCCGTCTTTGCTAGAGTTGGCACAAGCAATTCGACAACATCAGGTGACAACTCTGTGCCTGACGGCCGGATTATTTCGTTTAATGGTAGATGAGCACCTGGCAGAATTAAAAAAGTTAAAGCAACTACTAGCAGTGGGAGATGTTTTATCTGTTCCCCACGTTAAGAAACTTTTGCACGCTGCCCCAGAATTAAAGCTAATTAATTGTTATGGTTCAACAGAGAATACGGTTCTTACCTGCTGTTACCAACTAACGGATGCATCTAATATTGATGCTACTGTTCCCATCGGTCGCCCAATTGCCAATACTCAAGTGTATTTGCTCGATGCGCAATTACAGGCAGTACCAGTTGGCATACCTGGAGAACTCTACATTGGTGGCGATGGACTAGCGAGGGGTTACTTTAACCAACCAGATCTGACAGCAAAAACTTTTATCCCCCATCCATTTAGCTCTCAGCTTGGCGCACGCTTGTCCAAAACTGGTGACCTCGCCCGCTATCTACCAGATGGCAACATAGAATTTCTGGGACGAATTGACCAGCAAGTGAAAATCCGGGGTTTCCGTATTCAGCTAGAAGATATCGAAAATGTACTTGCTCAGCATCCAAAGGTACAGCAGTCCGTAGTCACAATCAACACCAACTCATCCAAAGAGAAATACTTAGTTGCTTACGTTGTACCATCAGAGGAAGCCAGTAAAGAAAAAACCTGTACTTTAAAATCAACTGCACTACGTAGTTTTTTGCAGCAAAAACTGCCAGAGTACATGGTGCCGACAACCTTTGTGATTCTCAAACACATTCCCCTCACACCCAATGGAAATGTTAACCACAGGGCACTACCTGAAGCTGATCTCAATTTAGAACGGGAAAATCAATTTGTACCGCCGCACACACCTACGGAAGCTGTGATTGCTGATATTATTGCCACAGTCCTAGGTTTGGAAGAAATTGGAATTTACGACAACTTCTTTACCTTGGGAGGACATTCCTTCCTGGCGATGCAAGTTATTTCCCGGTTGCGGCAAGCTTATCAGATAGAACTACCCTTGGGCTGTTTGTTTGAAGCGCCGACAGTAGCCGAACTAGAAAGGTTAATTACTAGTTATCGTCAAACAGATTTGAGGCATATAGTACCTGCTATCGCTCCTGTTTCACAAGACCAAACAGAATTTCCTCTATCTTTTGCCCAAGCAAGACTTTGGTTTTTCGATCAGGTGGTAGGAAAAAATGCAACTTACAATATGCCACTTGCAGTCCGGCTTGTCGGCAATTTAAATATCAATGCTCTAGAGCGTAGCATCCAGGAAATTGTTCAACGTCACGCCAGCTTGCGGAGTCACTTTCAGGTAGTTAATGGTTTGACAGTACAGGTGATTAATCCTACTGCCACTATTAGCTTATCTGTGGTTAAGTTGCAGAATTCACCAGACCAAGACAACGAGGTACAACAGTTAGCCAAAATAGAAGCCCATATACCCTTTGACTTGGCTAAAGATTCTCTGATCCGAGCCAAGCTGTTGCAAATATCAGAATTGGAATACGTCTTACTGCTGACCATACATCATATTGTTTGTGATGCTTGGTCGATGGGGATTTTGCTGCAAGAGTTATCTAGCTTGTATCCAGCCTTCTGTGCAGATAAGCCTTCTCCCTTACCAGGTTTACCTATTCAGTATGTAGACTATACGCTTTGGCAGTGGGAGTTGTTAACAACAAAAGTATTACAACGACAACTTAACTACTGGACTCGGCAGTTATTAAATGTGCAACCATTGCTGCAACTACCTACAGATAAACCGCGAAAAGCCTTGCATAAATTTAAGGGTAGCAGCTTAGAGTTGGATATTGATGCTCATCTCTCCCAGCAAATAAAAACCCTGAGCCAGCAATCAGGTGTAACGCTGTTTATGACTTTGCTAGCAGCATTTGTCACCTTGCTATATCGCTATAGCGATCGCGAAGATATTTTAGTTGGTTCTCCCATTGCCAACCGCCACCACCAGGATACTAAATCCCTCATTGGGTTGTTCGTCAATATTCTCATGCTGCGGTTCAAGATTTCAGAAAATTTTAGTTTTAGGGAACTGCTGAATCAGGTACGCGAGGTAGCATTAGCAGCCTATGCTCACCAGGATGTTCCTTTTGAGCAACTTATGAAAACCTTACAACCAGATCGTTCTCTTACCCAGAGTCCATTGCTGGAAGTTGTGTTTAATTTAGAATCCGCCTCTCGTCCTTGGGAACTACCCGGAATTTCTGTAACTCCCATCAATATAGAGCCAATGACAGCGAAGTTTGATTTGACTCTATCAATGGTAGAAACTGCAACTGGACTTAAAGCTACTTGGGAGTATAATAGCGACTTATTTGAGCGTCAGGCGATCGCTCGCATGAGCGAGCAATTTCAAACTTTGTTAGCAGCCATTGCTACTGATTCTAACCAAAAATTGGCACAAATCCGTTTGCTCAACGATGCAGAACGTTTAGCACAGAAGAGTTTACCCATCAACTGAGAGTATATCTGAGGCGAAATCTCCAGCATTTGAAAGTATAAAGCGATCGCCGATGTTTGGCGAAAAATCTTCCAACTAGACAAAGTTGGACGCGATCACAATTTTTTGATTTAGGTTGACATTCTTTGCCTTTATTCCAGCTACGTGAATTGCTGCAAACCATTTTTAACAAGGAAATCTCCATATTGGAGTTTTTGAAACATCAGACTTCAGGTGCATTAAGACAATATTTTAGCAATCGCTTAATATTAGTAATGTCATTTTAGACGCGGAGTGGCTGCTTGCAGAATGCGCACCTTTTCCTAGGCTAAGGTAAGGGGAAATAAAGATTGATGTGTAAGAACATTTTACAACCCTGCCATTACGACAGAAGCCGTGCTATATTTTTCCCAAGCTGTCAGGAACGGTTCAGGCGTTGATTGTATAATCCACGAATTAAGTGCAAAAACTATAGAGATATTTTGGTTTTAAATTTAAAGCCTAAATTTCTCCATATTCGTGGTTTTTTTGTCAGTCAACTAGATATACAGAATTTTTTAATTTGACAGATTATAAGTACAAATATCTAGTAATACTTCCTCACTAAAAATGCTTTTTAAATTAGAGCGTCAAAAATCAAAACGCCAAAGATTCTCCCGTAAAAAAATAGGTGATTTTCAATTTTTTTCCTTATATAGTATTGTATTCTTTTTTACCCTTCTTATAACTCTTTCATATATAAATGCTCCGAGAATTCCTATTTTGGGATTTCATGGCATTGTTGATTTAAATAATTCTAATCTGGGAATAGCTCAGAACCCCATAGCTCAGAGAATGGCTTATCCTATGCAAAATCTAGAAGAGTTTCTAGAGGATTTAGCTGCTAATAATTATTGGTTTCTATCTACACAAGAAATGTATGATTACTTTATTAACTGTTCTCAAGATATTCCAGAAAAATATGTAGGCAAAAAACCTATTATGTTAAGCTTTGATGACAGCTATAAAACAGTTTATACTAATCTTATTCCGATTTTAGAAAGGTTAGAAAAAGAGTTCAATCAAAAAATTAAAGTTGTTCTATTTGTAAATCCTGGGACTCTATCTAAAGTTAATCATCCATCCACAACTTATTTGAGTTGTGAGGATTTAAGAACCGGATTTAAAAAGGGATTTTATGATATTCAATCTCATGGTCAGAGCCACAAAAACTTGGTTACACTGACTGTGCAGGATTTGAATCAAGAACTGGCCCAAGCTCAAACTCACCTCAGGGAATGCATGGCTGGATTAGCTCCAGAGCAGGAAATCGCCGCACACATTGCATATCCCTATGGCTCTATGAATCATCAAGTAGAAACTTATGCTAGTAAATACTACCAATCCGGTTATCTTTATAACAGCACAATCTTAAGGTTCCGTTGGTTAAATGATAAATACCGGATTTCGCGTTTAACAGTAAATAGAAACAAAACAACCGCAAGATTAATTCAAATGGCTAGTCGCTCTTTTAGCATTATTCAGAGGTAAACCTTAAAAGGCTATTCATTTATCGGTATTTTAATTTATCAACATTAATACTAAATCAAGCTCAAGGTACTATCATTGACTCAGGAAAATCGCACTGTTCCCACCACAATTTTAAAACGCGCTGATGCCTTAGATGCACTCCGAGGATTTGCTATCTTAGCAATGGTCTTTTCAGGCACAATCCGATACAAGATTTTGCCTGCTTGGATGTATCATGCTCAAGAGCCACCTCCTACCCATAACTTTAATCCTCAGATTGCTGGCTTAACCTGGGTAGATGTGGTATTTCCCCTATTCTTGTTTGCAATGGGTGCAGCTATACCCCTAGCACTATCACGCCGTCTAACTCAAGGTTGGAGTGTTGCAAGGATTATTCTGTACGTTTTAAAGCGAGGGTTAATGTTAGGGACATTTGCCATAATTCTTCAACATCTTCGTCCCTTCACTATTAATAAAAACCCGACTCAAGCAACATGGTATGTAGCAATTTTAGGTTTTATTTTGTTGTTCTTAATATTTGGGCGTTGGTCTATTTTGGGGAAGTGGAGTAAGTATGGCGCTTGGCTAAATATAGGCGGATTAATTGCTACCATAGCTTTGATTTCTCACTTTCAATATGGTGGTAAAGGTTTTTTACTTGAGCGCAGCGATCCTATTCTTATAGCCTTAGCAAATATGGCTGTTTTTGGCTCTCTAGCTTGGTTGTTAACTCGTACCAATTTGCTATTACGCTTAGGATTAATGGGCTATTTGATTGCTCTGCAACTATCCGCTTCATCTAATAGCTGGATCAAAGATTTTTGGACAGCTTCATCTGTACGGATTTTTGGCTATGATTTAAATTACTCTTGGATTTTTCAGTTTTATTACCTGAAGTATTTATTTATTATCATTCCTGGAACTATTATCGGAGAGTTGTTACTAAGCTGGATAGCAAGAAATACTGAATCTGATGAAGTCGTAGCAAATCAACATTTTCAAACCCCTCGCTTCAAGCAACGTCTCTGGCTCATTATCTTATCCATGCTGATGATTTGTTTGGTGTTGCTGGTTGGATTACAAGGTCGTTGGCTTTGGCAAACAACTTTGGTAAGTGTTGTAATTTCTGCTGCTAGCTGGTTCTTATTTGCCCAGCCAGAAACCGATATAGACTATTTGCTCAAGCAGTATTATCAGTGGGGAGTTTACTGGTTATTTATTGGCTTGTTTTTTGAGCCTTTTCAAGGTGGGATTCATAAAGACCCTTCTACATATAGTTATTATTTCGTAACTACTGCAATTGCTATTTTTATATTAATAATATTTACTATTTTGATTGATATTTTTAAATTTAAAAAATGGCTGGCTATATTAATTGATAATGGACAAAATCCAATGATTGCTTATGTTGCTTTTGCTAATTTTGTCTGGCCAATATTACAAATTACTGGGTTAGAAGATGTAATTATTGCAAACACTACAACGCCTGTGATGGGAGTAATTAAAGGAATTTTGTACACCTTACCTATCGCTTTGCTAACAAGCCTGTTCACTGGATACAAGCTGTTTTGGAAAACATAAAATATATACAGCCGATAGCTACAATCGCTCAAGAAAAGAAACCCCTGAAGTTTGTTCTGTCTCTCTTAAAGTGCAGGACAAACGCATCTAAATGTTGAGGAAATGGTAAGTAGGTGTGTTCAAAATCGCATCAACCTTCATTCATAAACTTTTTAAGCTTTTGTAATTAGCTAGTTATTTCTGCCAAGCTGCACTAGTGAGAATCTTAGATAAAGATTTATTCATGAAGTATCTTATTTTAATATGAGAGATTTTGCGATCCTCACAAGTTCCTCAAATTTGTGTTCTATAACATAACTGTATACAAACTGGATCTAAAAAAGCGCTTACCAAAACACTCAAGGTAACGACTAAAAGAACTGTATCTATAAGTTACCAAACACACTTGCGAAATAGAAGCTAGAAACCTCAATGACCATTGATCAACAAAAAGTAGAGGTATATATGTTTACTAAAATTTTAGTTGCGTTGGATCGTTCACCAATGGGGAAACAGGTTTTTGAGCAAGCCTTGGCTTTAGCAAAGGTAACAGGAGCTAGTTTAATGCTACTGCATGTCCTATCTGCGGAAGAAGATGGTAGCCCTTACGCACCGCTACTAGCCAATTTTGACTATTATCCAGGTGTGGGTAGTCAAAGCTTCGAGCACTACCAAAAGCAATGGGATAAATTTAAAAATCAAGGTGTCCAGTTATTACAATCTTTCTGTGCCCAAGCAAACACAGCAGGAGTTAATGCAGAATTTACCCAACAAGTTGGTAGCCCTGGTCGGCTGATCTCTCAATTAGCGGCTAATTGGGGTGCTGATTTAATTGTCATGGGGCGTCGGGGTCGCTCAGGGCTAACGGAACTATTTCTTGGTAGCGTGAGTAACTACGTCCTTCATCATGCTCCTTGCTCAGTCCATGTTGTTCATCTTCCAAGTAAGGTTCCCCAAGCTGAAGAAGTTGTTCAAGAACCTGCTAATGTTAACCAATGAAAAATTTATAGCTGCACAGCAAAGTGCAGCTTGAAAATAGGGCATGATGCATTAATTTTGATGACGAGCGTTGTGGCGCGATCGCCCTTGGAAATCTATGTTGAAAACAGAGAACAGGGATCGAGGAGACAAGCAGAATCAGGGGGAGTGGCAAAAAAATAACTAATCACTCTTAATCCTTGAATCTTGATTCTAAAGCAGAGGAGGAACACCTGATGTTGCGTCGCTTTCTACAAACATTTTGGTGGCTGCTATTGCTAGGGATATTGACAATATTCATATTCCTGGGTTTAGAAATTAGCGCTTCTAAAACCGCGATCGCTGCTATTAGTCGATTAGAAGCAGTACCAGGAGAAGTAATTTATCGCTCACAGCTAAAATTAGAGGATCAATCGGGAAATGTTTGGCAGGTGATTTTGTGGAAGCAAGTTTATCCTGATTGCCCACCGAGTGTAAATCTGCGGTTGGTAGGGTTTCCTGGTTCAGCCGAACTAATTCATCCACAACCATTGAGAATTACCAAAGCTACAGGTGAGATATTGACTGCTCCTGATGTTTTCTTGGCGGAAGCACCAGTACCTACCATTGGACAGTATGATTTCAAGGATATACTGCCAAAATTACCAGTAGAACAGCTACTACTTAGTATTCCTTTGCCTGGTCAGCACTTTATTAATATCTCAGTTCCTCAATCTGTAATGGAAGAATGGCAAACAGTAGTTAGCAATTAGCCTGTTCTTTATTTACTGTCAGGTAATCCCAGTAATAGGTCGCATTCTCAACTTATAAATAGTCTTTTGCAAACACAGATGTGCAACCGAGTTTGCAGCATCATTAAAGATTTTTTGGAGATTAATTATGTTGAAAGCAGCAGATATCATGACTAAAGATGTGGCCACAATTCGTAGTTCGGCAACAGTAGCTGAAGCTGTTAGGTTATTGAGGTCAAGAGACTGGCGAGCGTTAATTGTAGAGCGTCGCCACGAACAAGATGCTTACGGCATTATTAGCGAGAGTGACATCGCTTATAAGGTAATTGCTTATGGAAAAGACCCCCAAACGATGCGTGTCTACGAAGTAATGACTAAGCCTTGTATCACCATCAATCCCGATCTCGGTTTGGAATATGTAGCACGGTTATTTGCCGATCATCATCTCCACAGAGCGCCAGTTATCCAGGGCGAACTGCTGGGTATTATCTCACTTACCGATCTTCTGGCTCACAGTCATTTTCTCGAACAACCGCGAACAATTCTACTAGAACAAGAATTACAGGATGAAATTAAGAAGGCTCGGATGATGTGCGCTCAGACAGGTGCTCGTTCACAAGAATGTGCTGCTGCGTGGGATGTTGTTGAGGAACTGCAAGCAGAGATAGCGCACCAACGATCTGAAAAGTTTGTTAAAACAGCTTTTGATGATTATTGCGATGAATATCCAGAAGCCTTAGAAGCCAGAATGTATGATTTTTAGAACTGCTGAATTAGCGGTGAAAAGCTGATGGGCAAAACGTAAGAATACATCCGTCAGAATTCAGGAGCCAGAAGGGTTAAGGAATGAGGAGAAATATTTGATGAATCAATTTACTAATCTACTAGATTACCTCTAAATTCTGACTTCTGACTCCTAGGTGCTGAATTCTTACGGCAAAACTTTAATATATACAAATTTTCGTCAGTTAGATTTGATGTCTGTTGAATACCATTCAGCTTCTTATTGGCTTTTGAGATTCCTGAATCTTGATTGAAGCGATCGCTCTAGGGTGGGGCATTGCACCCACCACTAATTTTAGTTCTTAGGAATTCAAAAATTTCTTTACAGTTCGGAAGCTGAATCAGGCGCAACGACTTCACCAGTTCCTATTTCTAGAATCAAATCCTGGTCGGTAATCAGTTCAGTGAGTTCTTTAACTTGTAAGTTCATTCCTTCACAAGCTTGCCTTAGTTCTTTGGCAAATCTATTGAGATCGCTACCATAACCGCATTGGTAAGCAGCTGTTTCAATTCCTTGTTTGGCATTTGCTCTAGCACAATCTACTAACTCTGTGCCTTGCAATGGTGTTGTGGATGCCATATATCTACTTACTATTTATTACGTGTTTTTGTATGAGTAGATTATCAATTATTGAGGATATAATCATCCCTCTAATGGTGGACACAGATTCAGCAAATTCAAAATTTTTAATTTTCTTTCTTCTCGACTTTGATCAAATCAGATGGTATCGATATAGTACTGGGCTAATGCAAATTTAACTTGCATATTTTTGTTTTTGAAGAAAAATCCTTAATCCAGATCTTCTGCTTATAAAACTAACCCTTGAATCGAAAAACTCAATCCAAGGGTTACTTTTTGCTTTGTTCTTTACTTGATATTTGTAAGTTTAGGCTATTCTACCCTAGATATTCGCCAAGCTTACTTATAGCTGGTAAATGCACTAAGCTGATACTATTCTCCCCACACTCGACACAGGCTCTTAATTAGACCACGGGCAACAAGTAAACAACTCTCTTGTGATGAAGGATTTATCCTGCTCATCTATTTTTAAATTAGCTGTTATCAAGTGGAGCGTTATCATTCTTTAGATGTAAAAAAATTATAATTTGCTCAATCTTAAGATATAAATTCAAAATATAGTGTTCTATAGTGCTGAGTTGTAGTGGGGTAGGCGAAGTATTTAACACAGCTATAGGGAGAGTAACTGGTATCTCTGAATCGCAGACAGAGAGCATAAACTACGGCTAAATCTCTAATTCAGTCGTGTTTTATTAGGAGACAGTCCAAATAAACTTCTGACATTTCACTGTGCTACCGACTTTCCTTGTTTGTGTGTCTATTTTTAAGCCAGAAAGCAGAAGATAAAGGATGTACCATAGTAATAATACAGTCTTGAAATCAAGACAGGGTAGGGATTATGGTAGAAATGAATATCTCAGAGTTAGATCGGGTTGATAATTTTCGCAGTTTGCAATTAACTTTACGCCATCGCTGGAAAACTATCGAGCTATTTGACAACAGTGAGGCGGATATTTTAATTATTCCTTCTTTGAGTATTGACCAGCGCGAACTCCAAAAAATAGAAGGCTGTGAACATTATGAAGAACGATTATTATTTTCTTTAATGCGGTTGCGGAACCCTCGTACTAGGCTAATTTATGTAACATCAATGCCTCTGCATCCTAGTATTATCGATTACTATCTCCAACTGTTACCCGGCATTCCTTTCTCTCACGCCCGCAATCGTTTACTATTACTTTCTACTTACGATTCTTCTCTTAAACCTCTCAGTCAAAAGATTTTAGAACGTCCGCGTTTGCTAGAAAGAATTCGCCAAGCCTTGAGGCCAGAAAAAGCATTCATGGTGTGTTATAATTCCACCGACTTGGAAGCAGAATTGTCTTTAAAATTGGATGTGCCGCTATACGCAGCCGCACCAGATTTGCAGATTTGGGGATCAAAAAGTGGCAGTCGGCAGATATTTGCAGAAAGCGGTGTACCACATCCAGATGGTAGCGAGAGGGTTTGGCATCAGCAGGATTTGGCACAAGCTGCTAGTGATTTGTGGGAACGCCAGCCGAAATTGCAACGAATAGTAGTGAAACTTAACGAAGGCATTTCGGGAGAAGGAAATGCACTGCTAGATTTAAGACCAATTATGAATGTAGCACCAGGGCAAGCTTCTATTGCTGAACGGGTAGCAGCGATTAGCGATCGCTTTACAACTATGCGCTTTCAATCTTCTCAAGAAACGTGGGAAAATTTTTCTGGACGCATCACGGAATTAGGAGCGATTGTTGAGGCTTTTGTGGAAGGAGAAATCAAGCGATCGCCTAGCGTTCAAGGAAGGATTACACCTACTGGCGAAGTCGAAATTCTCTCAACCCATGACCAAATATTAGGAGGGCCAGATGGTCAGATTTATCTGGGTTGTCGTTTTCCCGCAGACGCAAGCTATCGGTTGCAATTACAGCAATTAGGCTTGCAAGTTGGCAGAAAACTAGCCCAAAAAGGTGCTTTAGAGCGATTTGGCGTAGATTTTATTGCCGTTGAACAGGAAAATGGACAGTGGGATATTCAGGCGATCGAAATTAACCTCCGTAAAGGTGGCACTACTCATCCTTTCATGACTCTGAAATTATTAACGAACGGTCGCTATGACCTATCTACAGGATTATTTTACAGTCAGCAAGGGCGTCCTAAATACTACATTGCGACCGACAACCTCCAAAAAGACCGCTATCAGGGATTATTACCCAACGATTTAATGGATATTGTTGCCCACCACAGATTGCACTTTGATAGCTGCACTGAAACAGGTACGGTATTTCATCTCATGGGTTGTCTTTCTCAATTTGGCAAATTGGGAATAACTAGCATCGGTGATTCCCTACAACAAGCAGAAGATATGTATAACAAGGTTGTCAAAGTTCTTGATGAAGAAAGCCGCAGTAATTATCAAGATTTTCCTGCATTTTCAGATTATGGTTTTCCGATGATTTGGGATGGATATAACGACTAGTATCGCTACGCAGAAGTCAAAATTCATTCTATGTATTAACGGAACCCCTCTCCAAACCTCTCCCCGTTGCGGGGAGAGGCTTAAAAAACCTTAAAGAAGTTGCAATCCCTGATAGGGATTTTAATTAATTGGAACTCGTTGGATTAATTGGCGGCAACTTTGATTGGATTCGTTTCAATCCCTGATAGGGATTTTAATTAATTGGAACATTTGTAATTACCCCAGTAACTCGACCAATCGCCGTTTCAATCCCTGATAGGGATTTTAATTAATTGGAACCCTTAAAGACATGAAGCAGTCGCTAAATAACAGCCAGTTTCAATCCCTGATAGGGATTTTAATTAATTGGAACAGAAAAAACGGGCCAGCTTAGAAAAATCTAAACTTGTTTCAATCCCTGATAGGGATTTTAATTAATTGGAACCGTCTGGATTTCTTGCTTTTCTTTCCAGCCGCACTGTTTCAATCCCTGATAGGGATTTTAATTAATTGGAACTGGGGATTTTTACTTACACCCTAAGCTGATACTTGTTTCAATCCCTGATAGGGATTTTAATTAATTGGAACTCAACAGGGGCAAAAACAGAAAAGGGCAAAGCTAAGTTTCAATCCCTGATAGGGATTTTAATTAATTGGAACGCGCGCGCAACACGCGCCACCGCTTACAGCATCGTTTCAATCCCTGATAGGGATTTTAATTAATTGGAACGCTTCTGGGCTAAATACATTGAGTGCGAGGGTGGTTTCAATCCCTGATAGGGATTTTAATTAATTGGAACGCTGTCCGATTGTGTCCAGAATTCCAGGGATGACAAGTTTCAATCCCTGATAGGGATTTTAATTAATTGGAACTGCTTGTACTGACAATTCCCGCACTAACTACTCCTAATGTTTCAATCCCTGATAGGGATTTTAATTAATTGGAACGTAAATTCGGAAGTGGCAAAAGCCTTTATATGCTTGGTTTCAATCCCTGATAGGGATTTTAATTAATTGGAACTCTATCCGCTTCCAATTGTTTCCCCATAACCAGCGAGTTTCAATCCCTGATAGGGATTTTAATTAATTGGAACCATCTGCGTCATTCAACCCCCAGATTAAACAACAGCGTGTTTCAATCCCTGATAGGGATTTTAATTAATTGGAACATCGTAAGTCGGGATGATGCTAAGGGATTTTTAGTTTCAATCCCTGATAGGGATTTTAATTAATTGGAACCAGCTTCTACAACAGAATAATCGACTAAAACAGTTTCAATCCCTGATAGGGATTTTAATTAATTGGAACCCTGAATAGCAAAAGCAGCTTGAGAATCTTTGCCGTTTCAATCCCTGATAGGGATTTTAATTAATTGGAACCCTGCTGTTTGAATCTTTTTAATTGCCAATTGAATGTTTCAATCCCTGATAGGGATTTTAATTAATTGGAACCATATCCGCCTTCTGGCTTGCGATCGATGATTCTCCTGGCTGTTTCAATCCCTGATAGGGATTTTAATTAATTGGAACCTGATAGCTTCACACTCTCGGTAGAATGCCCACACGAGATAGGTTTCAATCCCTGATAGGGATTTTAATTAATTGGAACGAATTGCACTCTAGAAGGTGCTGAGGCATGGTCAAGTTTCAATCCCTGATAGGGATTTTAATTAATTGGAACTTTCTTTTGGTTCTGTTCGTACTGCTGGAACTGTTTCAATCCCTGATAGGGATTTTAATTAATTGGAACTGCAACCTGGCAAGCGTGAGAGTTTAAATCTTTGTTTCAATCCCTGATAGGGATTTTAATTAATTGGAACAACGTAGAGGTATCCGTTAATGTTATCCGTAGAGATGTTTCAATCCCTGATAGGGATTTTAATTAATTGGAACAGTTTTAAAGAGCGCTTGCGAAAATCCCAAGGCATGTTTCAATCCCTGATAGGGATTTTAATTAATTGGAACCGCCCGGTGTTGAAAGTATTGATATATTTGGTTTTCAAGGTACAGTTGCGTCAATCTCCAATCAAAGTAGCTTTTCGAGCATTGACTTGTCAAGGGTGTCATTGGGTAAAAAGCTCCAAAGGCTTGTATAGCAAGGGTTAGGGAGTTTGCGTCAACCTCAAAATAGGTGTAAAAGGGTTCAAAACTAGCAGGAGTAAGCTTTTGGAGCGCAAAATTTGAAGCTTGTTTTCAAACACCTACTGGTTGACGCTAGACTCAAGCGAAAAACACTGTGGTAATGATTGGGATTATGCCACCGATGAATTCAATGACCCTTTAAATTCCAGAAACCTAAAGAAACGCTAAAATCAAGTCAGCCTTTGTATTTTAGCGGTTGTGTCCCACATCACTCAGAGTGCGGTTCACTGCATAAATCCTGATTGTCAACGTCCCTATCCTCAACCTTGGGGAAACAAATTTTGCAATAGCTGTGGCGCACCGTTACAGCTATTAGACCGCTATGTGCCAATCCAGCCCTTAGGATCGGGAGGATTTGCCCAAATTTACACAGTTTGGGATGAAAAAACTCAGACAGAAAAAGTGCTGAAGGTTTTGGTAGAAAATTCATCAAAGGCACTGGATTTATTTAGACAAGAGGCTTCAGTTTTAAGTAGTTTGCGCCATCCAGGTGTCCCTAGAGTAGATGCCGATGGATATTTTTTACTAAATTTATCAAATCCCAAACCATGCCAACTGCCTTGTTTGGTGATGGAAAAAATTAATGGGCAGACTTTAGAGGAAATACTCAAAAACTATCCTCAAGGCTGTCCTGAAGAGATGGTGTTCAGCTGGTTTACCCAGGCTGTGCAGATTTTACAGGAATTGCACAAACGCCAGATTCTTCACAGGGATATCAAACCTTCCAATTTAATGCTACGTAACTCTTTGTCTAGTCTACCTCTGGTTTGGCAAGGAGCGACTGGAAATCAATTAGTATTGATTGATTTTGGTGGAGCAAAACAATTTAGCGATGCCAAGATGCGATCGCAATCGAGTTCCACGCGATTATTTTCCTCTGGTTACAGTCCACCAGAACAAGTTAGCGGGGGTCATGTGGGACCGAGTGCTGATTTTTATGCCCTCGGTCGAACGATGATTGAATTACTCACGGGTAAATATCCCCCAGACTTGGAAGATTCGCAAACTGGGTTATTGCAATGGCGCAATCGGGTGAATGTGAATCCCAGGTTTGCAGATTTATTAGATGACATGGTGCAGGAGGATGTGCGATCGCGTCCGGTAAATGCCACTATCATTCAAAGACGGTTGGCAAAAATCTCTCAAATCACGTCACCCAAGAGGTTATCTTTTTTCATTCAAAATATTCTGCGCCAAGCATCAGCCAGATTGACACTGCTAATGCAAGCTGTGGAACAAGCGTTAGGGAATTTTACTCAGGCTATAGGTAAAACTACGCTATGGATCTTAAAGGCGATCGCTAAATTCTTACTCGCCTGTCTGATCACAATTTGGGCAATGATACTGACTGGAACTGGTGCTGTACTTGGGACAATTATTGGTTTCTTTTTAGCTTATCGGACAATTTTAGGCGATCGCGTTGCTCAATTGATCTTTCGTCAGCTACCTGGGTTGTTTGCCGATAATCAAACTGTATTGATAGCAGAAGTTCTAATATTTGCCAGCGCAGGCTTGGGAACAGCATGGGGACTGACGGTGGCGGGAGGTTTTGCCCAACGCAGACGATTTTTAGTAGCATCGCTGATGGGTACTATTAGCTATGGCTTAGGCTGGTTGATTTTGCAATTAGCTATACCGAGAAACAGCAATGAAGGGTTGGTCATTTCGGTTGTATTTGCAGTTTTCCTGCTCACCTTGAGTTTAGGACTGCGCAGCCATCACATAGTCTACGCTGTGATTGCTTCTTTGGGCACTGCACTGTTGTTTGCAGGTGCAATTCGCTTAGACATTCTACCAACTGTCTTTGAATTTTCTAGTCCTGCCCAATGGTATGAATTATTCATGCCTATTGTTTTTTTTGCTTTAGAAGGTATCTTGATGAGCTTCTGGTTAGGGGTGAGTTATTACTTAATCGTGCCTGGGTTGCGCTTGTTAGGATGGCGTTAAGCAAGGGCCCAAAATTAAGATCCCCCTAGCTGCGCTTTATCATTGAGCTAGGGGGATCAAATATATGGTAGTCTATAAAAGGTTCAGTATAGTTCGTTACGACACGATTCTAATCCCTAAATTTGAGATTGGGTAGTATTATCACTATAATTTATAAGAATTTTATAACTTCTTCATTATCGCTTCATTACCTGTCATTTGCCTAAAAATTCGGATATGTTAAGTATGACAATAAGTATAGTTGTTATACCTTGCCCATAAAGGTTGAAATGACTGTAATCCAGGCACTCCGGTTTGCCTATGGTTTTAGCCACAGGTTAACCTCACGGTATCTAACGAGAAACTAAGGATAGTGTAGGTATTATAGGTGTTCAACGGGGCATTCTATTACATGTCATCTTTGTGAATATCCTTAAAAAATATGAAACTCAAGATTGCCGCTACCCTCACCCTGTTAGCTTGTTTTGGCTTTGCAGGACAAGCCTTAGCTGTGAATCAGCAAGACTTAGAGCAGTTAAAAACAACAGCTAGCTGTCCCCGATGCGATATAAGTGGTGCTGACCTTACGCAAGTGAATCTAACTGGAGCTAACTTACGCGGCGCTAACCTAAAGGGAACCAATTTCTCTCAAGCTAATCTGACAAATGCCGATCTGACTGGGGCAGATCTGGAAACTGCGATTCTAACTTCTGCAAATCTTACTGGTGCTTCCTTAACCGGTACAAACTTGAAATCAGCATCTTTAGAAAATGCTAATCTTTCCTACGCTGGTTTTATTAGCGCCAATCTAGAAGCAGCTAACCTCAAGGGGGCTACAATGCTGTTCACTAATTTCCGGGCGGCAAATTTCCGGCTAACAACGCTGGCTAATGGTGTTGTAACTTCTGACAAACCCTATGGCTGGTCGTTACAAGAAGGCACAGACGCACAAGCTAGTAAAAAGAAATAGCTATAAATAGTCACACGGGGAGTAAGAAAGCTCTAGGAACTTACTTAGCTCCCTGAGAATAAACAGCCTTCTCAAAGGGTGCATCAGTTAGCGATTTCTTAACACTTCTTTATCATGGGAACAAAGCTGTAAACTGCAATCGATTCATGCTTAACCAGATTAAAGACTTAACCACAAAGCTAGCACCTCGTCTCATAGAAATTCGCCGCCACATCCACGCACACCCAGAACTCAGCGGTCAGGAATATCAAACAGCTGCCTTCGTTGCAGGTGTGTTGTCTTCTAGCGGTATTCATGTGCAGGAAGGTGTGGGCAAAACCGGCGTCATTGGTGAATTGCAAGGCACTGGTAATGATCAGCGTTTATTGGCAATTCGCACCGATATGGACGCTTTACCAATTCAAGAACGCACTACCTTAGAATACGCCTCTCGCGCCGCAAGTGTGATGCACGCTTGCGGTCATGATGTCCACACCACAGTCGGGTTAGGAACAGCAATGGTACTATCCCAATTGGCAGAGGAATTAGGCGGTAAAGTCCGGTTTTTATTTCAACCAGCAGAGGAAATTGCTCAAGGAGCCAGCTGGATGGTAAAAGACGGAGCGATGAAAAATGTGTCGGCTATATTAGGTATACATGTTTTTCCTTCCATACCCGCAGGTTCTATTGGCGTGCGTTATGGCGCATTAACAGCAGCAGCTGATGATTTAGAGATTTTGATTATTGGCGAATCTGGACATGGAGCACGTCCCCATGAGGCAATTGATGCAATTTGGATTGCTTCCCAAGTAATTACTGCTTTACAACAAGCAATTAGCCGAACGCAAAATCCTCTCCGTCCAGTAGTCTTAACCATAGGGCAAATTAATGGTGGGCGAGCACCAAATGTGATTGCCGATAAAGTACGTTTATTGGGAACAGTGCGATCGCTTCATCCCGAAACCCGTGCTAGTCTTCCCAGCTGGATTGAAAACATTGTCTCTAGTGTTTGCCATTCTTATGGTGCGCATTATCAAGTCAATTATCACCAGGGTGTACCTAGCGTGCAAAATGATTATGCCCTGACGCAATTATTGCAATCAGCAGCCGAAGAAGCTTGGAGTAGCGATCGCGTCCAAGTCTTACCAGAACCCTCCCTTGGTGCAGAAGATTTTTCTGTGTATTTAGAACACGCCCCTGGTTCTATGTTTCGCTTGGGCGTAGGCTATAAAGATAGAATTATTAATCACCCACTACACCACCCCGAATTTGAAGTTGATGAAACTGCAATTATCACTGGTGTTGTAACTATGGCCTATGCCGCGTATAAATTCTGGCAGTCTCCTCAAATCTGATAAAATCGTCAGTTCATGTTTTGCTTCAACGTGATTACCGCAGTTGAAGCAACTTTTGACTTGTGCAACTAGGAATTGAGGCTATGGTGTAGGTATCATCAATCACCAATGATGGATTCAAATCAGAGATTTGAGATATGGGTTGAGCTTGATGAATATGGCACAAGCGAAGAAAAGCATCTTGATGATGAGTTTTGCAATGCAATAATACACTTTGTTGATGGGTCACAAATTGGTCTTAATATCTGGAGTGAAAAGTACTTCTATAATCAAATCCGCAATCTTGATTGGCTCGATGAACAGGTTGCGATTTTACCAGATATTGTATTGCGAGATTTTAATGCTGCATCCATTCGGCAGGCTATTACAAATCTAGTAACCAAATGTAAATGGCTCGAAGGAAGAGGCTTTCCCGTAAAGTCCTATGAGTAGTGCGGAATAATGCGATCGCATTATTCCGCATCATCTATATTTTGTACAATATTAGTAATTTGTACAAAATAGCCAAAACTATGGATATTGTCAGTGCAACTGAGGCTCGTGCTAATTTGCCAGAGCTAATTAACCGTGCTGAGTATGGCAAAGAACGCATTTTAATTGAGCGTCATGGCAAGCCAGTTGTGGCAATTATCAATCTTGAGGATCTCAAGTTGCTCGAAGCTATTGAGGATGCGATTGACTCGGCTACCCTCCGTCATGCCATAAACCAGAATGAAGGATTTACCAGCATAGAAGCAATAATTGCGAAGCGTGGTGATGAGTGAGCGTTACATACTAAGGATTGCTAAGACAGCTGAAAAAGACTTACTCGACTTGCAACCTAAACAGTTTAAGCAGGTAGTATCAAAAATATTATCGCTCCAAGGAAATCCTAGACCCCAAGACTGCAAATCTCTCAAAGGTTATGAAGGTGGTTATCGTGTAGACTCTGGAGAATACAGGATTCTGTACACGATTGATGACCAAACTCAATTGATCGATGTGTTTAGGGTCGGGAAGCGTAATGATAGTGAAGTTTACAAAAATTTGTAAATAAAAACTCCCAACACCAAGGTGCTGGGAGTTTCCAATTCTAACTAACCTTTATTAGCCTTTAGAGAAAGCCTCAAGACATCCTAGGCATTAGCTTCGCTAACAACGCCAAGTCTTTCCTGTATTCTCTTCTTAGCCGCTTTAAATTCAGTAGCCCATTGCTCAGTTTGATCGCTGCTCAAGTTGTTGCGAATAGCAGCAAACATTGTACTTTCTTCTTGACGGATATGGTCGCCAACTGCTTCCATCAACTGTCTGACTCTATCTTTGAATTCGTCTGAAGAGGGGCTGATAGCCTGAATTTGCTCTAACATCCGCTTCATTTCGGCTTGCTCATCAAACAGTTCTTGGGTATCGCCCTCACCGTAGAAAGCACGTACTCTTGGGTAAACAACTTCTTCTTCTGCTTCAGCGTGAGCAGTTAAATCCTTGTAAATTTGACCGAAGTACTCTTGGATCTTTTGGGGATCGTTGCTTTGTAGCAGTTCGGTGAATAGAGTATTTACCTTGTTGTGATCCAAACGGATGACATCTTGGATATTCATATCCTTTTTGTCAGTGGTTTGGGTAACTGCACTACCAACTACACCACTGACTGCGGCCATAGCATCTTGAACCCGTGCCCAAATACCTTGATCGGCTTCTTGTCCAGTCAGTTCGCGAACACCCAAAATTTCGAGAATACCTTTGAGTTGCTCTTGGTGAGCGCGGTTTTCAAAGTTAATGGTATTCAAAGGTCCGATCGCCAGCAAAACGTCAGCACCAACTTTTTGAGCAGCCTTGTGAACAATCAAGCCACTCATGACTACTTGATGCTTCAGCAATTCATGCTGAGACACTTTTTCATACAAGCTGAGTTCGGAACCTTGAAACAATTGGCGAGCTCTGTCAATAAATTGTTGAACTGTTTGTTTGGGTTCAGCTTGGATACCATACTGACCGATTACAGTTTCTAAAACACCGAGGTTCTTTTGATCATCTTTAATGAAATCCCGGATGCGGTCAGAAATTTCGGAATCAAGACCTTGCTGTAAAAGTTGCTGTTCATTTTCCAGAACCAACTGTTGCAGGGCTTTTAGGGATGCCAATTTAACGGCAATTGCATTACGTTTAGTATCATCTAAACTAGCTACCATTATTCAGTTCTCCTCAAAAAAGAATTCGTAGTTGTCACTAATAACAAGTTTGCCGATTGCTGAGAATCCTTCCCTCTTTCTTTTGAGTGATTACCTTGGTTACTCTAGGTAGAAAAACAAAAAAATTTACTCATAAATTCATACTTCTACTTTTAGATAGACAAATACTTAATCTTTACTCCATCGTCAGGTAGATTAATTTATGTTGCAGATTTTCTAGATTGACTCAAAGATAGTTAAATAGGAGATTAAGTCAGCATGGCGGAAAGTCCTGGACTAGGAGAGCAAGCGCTAAATAAAGCCGCAGAAGTAGGGTTATCTAGCCAATTAGATGAAGTAGAAAATTTAGATGTCAATATTAAAACTGATCCGCTCAAATTGGTTCAGGGACAGATAGATACAGTCTCGATTGAGGGCGAAGGTTTAGTGATGCAAAAAGACCTCCGCGTGGAGGAAATGGACATGCAAATCCAAAGCGTCGCCATTAATCCTCTCAGTGTTGCTTTTGGCAAAATTGAACTTACAAAACCTACTGTAGGAAGTGCGCGAGTCGTTTTAAATGAAGCAGATATTAACCGCGCCTTTAACTCTGATTATGTTCGTTCTCAACTCCAAAATCAGAAAATACAGGTCAATGGAGAAACGAGAACAATTAATCCTCAAAATGTAGATTTTCACCTACCTGGTGAGGGAAAGGTTGCATTAAATGCCAACATACTCTTAGTAGAAACTGGTGAAACTCACCCAGTTGCTTTTGAGGCAGTACCCCGTGTCAGCGCTAACGGAAAAACTGTTTCTTTGGAAAATGTCGAGTATGGAAAAAGTGAGGAAATATCGCCAGAACTCACAAAAGCTTTGGTAGATCAAACCAGTGAACTCTTGAACTTGAGCAACTTTGATTTAGAGGGAATGACCTTACAAGTTAACAGTTTAAAAGTAGAACCCGGCAAACTCATACTCCAAGCCCAAGCTCACGTTGAGCAAATTCCTTCCGCTGAAAATTAAGGTACTAAGATAATGGAAACTACAGAAAATACCCAAACTACCTCGACACCTTTCCCAAATATTCCACCAATTATTGAAAGCGACGACCGAGAATATCTTGATAGCGGTGTACCCAGTACAGTAGCGATCGCTGGGCATCCCTTACACCCCTTGACTGTAATTTTTCCGATAGCTTTTTTAGCCGCCGCTTTAGGAAGCGACTTTGGCTATTGGTTAACAAAAGATTTCTTTTGGGCGAGAGCTTCGTTATGGTTAATTGGACTGGGATTAGCAGGAGGTAGCATCGCAGCCCTAACCGGTATCAGCGACTTTTTGAGAATTGAGCGAGTTCGCAAGCGCCAAGCCGGCTGGGCACACTTGATTCTTAACGTTTCTATACTCATTTTAACACTTGTTAACTTCCTGCTTCGTCTAGGTAATACTGAGTCGCGCATCTTACCTTGGGGACTCTTAATCTCCCTGATTGTGGGAACACTAACTAGCATTTCTGGGTGGTTCGGTGCTGAACTCTCTTATCGCCACAAAATCGGAGTAGTGGGCGCTGGTAGTAAAAGATATCCTTAACTATTAGTAGTAAGTACTTTAGTACTTGAAAAAGAGCTTGAGCATTGACTACAAGCCTTCAAAGTTGCTGTGACGACTGCTAGACCTTTGAAATCTCGCATTTGGGGAAGGACTCGAAAGGAACTGAGAAACTAGCTATGTAAAGGCTAAAATCTTCCTTAGTTTCTAGCCCTAACAAAATGCGCCAAAATCGTCAGCAGTCAAAATTTATGATCTTGTCTATGCTCATCGTAGTAGCGATGGGCTTTTTCTTTAAGTACTATACTGGGCCTGCCCATCAATGGTTTAACAACTATGGAGCAGCTGTATTTTACGAAGTATTTTGGTGCCTGTTTGCATTTTGGTTTACTCGAAGTCGGACAGCAGTCAAGCAAATACCTATTTGGGTTTTTATCATTACCTGTATCCTCGAATTTTTGCAACTTTGGCATCCAACGCTCTTGGAAGAGATTCGCGCTACATTGATAGGCAAATGGCTACTTGGTACTACCTTTGCTTGGTGGGATTTTCCACATTATCTATTGGGTTGTGCTTTAGGTTGGTTATGGCTCAGGCAATTACAAGGAATAGGCAATGCAAAAAAAAGTAAAAGTGAAACCTAATTCAAAACAACAAAAGATTGAAGAACAAAGTGACGGTAGTCTGAATGTGTATTTAAAATCGCCGCCAGTAGATGGAAAAGCGAATGAAGAGTTAATTAAACTACTAGCAGAAAAATTTAATGTACCTAAATCCCATATCAAAATTAAATTAGGTGCGTCTTCTCGACAAAAATTAGTAGAAATTGACACTGATGTTTAATATTAAATCAATAGACAGCAGTCAGTTAACAGCAATCTGGGTAAAGCTGATAACTATTAACTGATAACTGTTAATGAAATCATATTTTGAAATCTTGTTGAATGCTTATATACCCTGACTGAGATTTGACGCGTTTTATCCAAGTTTGAATAGCCGGAAATTGTGTCAAATCAAATCCACCTTCATCAGCTACATGGGTATAAGCAAACAAAGCGATATCAGCAATAGTATAGCGTTCTCCTACAAAAAAGGTATGAGAGCTTAAGTGCTTTTCCATCGCTCTTAATGCAGCATAACCTGGTTCACGCCTTTGTTTTATGGCTTCTCGATATTCTTCAGGCTTACCCAAAATAGAGAGCAAAAACCTCGATGTGGCGATAAAAGGTTGATGGCTGTATTGCTCAAAAAATAACCATTGCAACACCTGTGCTCGCAGAAATCTGTCATAAGGAAGAAATTCTGTACCTTCACTTAAATATACCAAGATGGCATTTGATTCTGCTAAGTATCTCCCCGGTTCAATCTCCAACAGGGGAATCTTACCGTTAGGATTTTTACTTAAAAATTCCGGTGTTCGAGTCTCGCCTTTGATGATGTTGACTTCTATTCTCTCAAATGGCATACCAATTTGTGTCAATAGAAGACGTATCTTATAGCCATTACCTGAAGGTAAAAAATCGTACAGCCGTAATATTTCCATGCCAAAAATATAATAGGGAATATGTTCAGAATGTAGGGTTCAAAATACAATATCTTACCAAATGATTTTCAAGAAACCGGATATTTTCTGATTTATATTCAGTATGTAACTTGGAATTAGAATTATCTGAAGAAATAAAAAAAGTATTAATTAATTATCATAATTTTAGATGTTTCATTTTAATCTGTGGTTGAAAATAAAAATATGTGTGGAAGATTCACTTTAAACCAGACAGCAGCAGCACTAGCTCAAGCTTTTGATCTAGAAGCAGTTCCCGACTTGGCAGGGCAATATAACATTGCACCTACACAAATGGTAGCGACAGTGTTACACAAATCAGAAAGCCACAAGCGTGAATTTCAACAGTTACGTTGGGGGTTAATCCCCTCATGGGCGAAAGACCCAGGAATGGGGGCAAAACTCATCAATGCTAGAGCCGAAACCGTTCAGGAAAAACCGTCTTTCCGTTCAGCTTTTAAGCACCGACGCTGTTTAGTATTGGCTGATGGCTTTTATGAATGGCAACGACAACAGCACAAAAAACAACCCTTTTATTTTCGTTTTCAAAATGAGCAACCCTTCGCTTTTGCTGGTTTGTGGGAGAAATGGCAATCTCCTTCAGGAGAGGAAATCACCTCTTGTACAATTTTGACAACAGCAGCCAACGATTTACTCCAACCAATCCACGATCGTATGCCAGTAATTCTGGCTCCCAATGATTACAATTTGTGGTTAGACCCCCAAGAGCAGAATCCTGAAGCACTACAGCAGCTATTACGTCCTTATCCAGCCGAAGCAATGACTAGCTACCCAGTTAGCACTTTAGTAAATAAACCTCAGCATAATACTCCAGAGTGCATCATGCCAATCAGCGAAAATAATGCTTGATAAATCAGTTAAATTAGCTATTAAGTATAGCGATCGCAAAATTACCAAGTAGATAGAATCTGCGGCTCTCCCCTTTCATCCGTTTTACTAAAGAGGGAAAATAGGGAGGTTCCGCCTATGCCCACACAACGTAGAGACAATATTCATCGCGTCTTAACAACGGTTAAACAAACTCTCCTTGGGGCATCTTTTGAGCTAATAGCTGCAATCTCACAGAGGCAAATATGCCAAGAACACAGAAAAACGATAACTTTATTGACAAATCCTTTACAGTGATGGCGGATATCATCCTGAAGATATTGCCAACCAATAAAAAAGCTAAAGAAGCGTTTGTTTATTACCGAGATGGCATGTCGGCCCAAGCAGACGGTGAATATGCTGAAGCCTTAGAATACTATGAAGAAGCCCTCACATTAGAGGAAGATCCTAATGATCGCGGCTATATCCTCTACAATATGGGGCTAATCTATGCCAGCAATGGCGACCATGAGAAGGCTTTAGAACTGTATCACCAGGCAATTGAGTTAAACCCGCGTTTACCCCAAGCCTTAAACAACATCGCCGTGATTTATCACTACCAAGGCGAAAAGCTCAAAGAAGCTGGGGATCATGATGGTGGCGAAGCAATGTTGGACCAAGCAGCCGACTATTGGGTGAGAGCGATTCGCATGGCTCCCAATAACTATATCGAAGCCCAAAACTGGCTGAAAACCACTGGAAGAACCCAAATTGACGTATTCTTTTAGACAATAGTCCTTTGTCATTGGTCATTTGTCCTTTGTATGATGACCAATGACCAATGACCAATGACAACTAATAAACAATGATTGATCGTGAACTAGTCCATAAAGTAGCCCTTCTTGCTCGTTTGGAGTTAACACCACAAGAGGAAGAGCAATTCACCACCCAACTGGGAAGCATTCTCGATTATATCGAGCAGTTAAATGAACTAGATGTCAGTGATGTTCCGCCAACAGCAAGGGCAATTGATGTCAGCAATGTAACGCGAGAAGATGAACTACAACCCTATCCTGACCGAGAAGCCATTCTCAATGGTGCGCCTGAACAGGAAGGGGAATTTTTCAAAGTACCAAAAATTCTTAATGCTGAATAGTCATTAGTTATTAGTCATTAGTCATTAGCTAATGGCTAACAAATTCGGAGGTAATTATGGGTTTGGGAATTCTTAAGGATGGGAAGTGGATTTCTGAACGGGATCAAGAAGATTCGCAAGGAAAATTTATCCGTCCCTCAACCACTTTTCGTAATAAGATTACAGCCGATGGCTCTAGTGGGTTTAAAGCTGAACCAGGGCGTTATCATCTGTATATTTCCTGGGCTTGTCCTTGGGCTTGTCGTACTGCAATTCTTCGCCAGTTAAAAGGATTGACTGATGTAATTGGTTTGTCGGTTGTTGGGGCGGAAATTGATCAAAATAGCTGGGAATTTAGCGATGAACCAGGAGCTATTCCTGATACAGTTAACGGGACTCAATATCTTTGGCAACTTTATCTCAAGGCTGAACCGAACTACAGCGGGCGGGTGACAGTCCCAGTTTTATGGGATATTCAGGAAAAGACAATTGTTAATAATGAATCTCGCGAAATCATTCGGATGTTTGATACAGAATTCGATGCTTTCGCAAAAACAGATGTCGATTTCTATCCTCAAGAGTTGCAAAAACTAGTTGACGAGACAATTGATACGATTTACCAACCAATTAATAATGGTGTTTATCGGGCGGGATTTGCTACTACTCAGTCGGCTTATGATGAGGCAGTAACAGAATTATTTAATGCTCTCGATTATTGGGAACAACTATTAGATAAACAACGCTATCTCTGCGGTAATAAAATTACTGAGGCCGATTGGTGTATGTTTACTACCTTGTTTCGTTTTGATCCAGTTTATTATGTGCATTTCAAATGCAACATCCGCCGAATTGTTGAGTATCCTAATCTGTGGAATTATCTCAAAGAACTCTATCAAGTGCCGGGAATCAAAGAAACTTGTAATTTAGACCATATCAAACGGCATTATTACCGGAGTCATCCCAAGGTTAACCCCACAAGGATTGTACCAAAAGGGCCGTTAATTGATTTTGATGCGCCTCATAATCGCGATCGCCTCAGCGTCTAATCGGAAATCCCTATCTACCAGACTCAGCAATCAACACTATTTCAGACTTCAGCCCAACTGATAAGGCAGCTACAATAGTACCCTAAAGAAGGATTATGCCTGATTTTTGATTTTATGACTTCTGCTACAACCGTAAAAACTGAGTACGAAGCGATTATTGGTCTAGAAACCCATTGTCAGCTGAGTACCAATACCAAGATTTTTTCTACCAGCTCTACGGCATTCGGTGGTGACCCCAATACTAACATCGACCCAGTTTGTATGGGTTTACCTGGAGTCTTACCAGTTCTCAACCAAAAAGTACTAGAATATGCCGTCAAAGCAGGTTTGGCACTAAATTGTCAAATCGCTAAATATAGCAAATTTGACCGTAAACAGTATTTTTATCCTGATTTGCCAAAAAATTACCAAATTTCGCAATATGACCTGCCAATTGCCGAACATGGTTGGTTAGAAATTGAGTTAGTAGATGCTGACGGTAATCCTACACGCAAACGCATTGGCATTACGCGTCTGCATATGGAAGAAGATGCAGGCAAATTAGTACATGCAGGTAGCGAACGTCTTTCTGGCTCTACTTATTCTCTGGTAGATTACAATCGAGCAGGTGTGCCACTAGTAGAAATTGTTTCTGAACCAGATCTGCGTACTGGACAAGAAGCGGCTGAATATGCTCAAGAACTGCGTCGGATTGTACGGTATCTTGGCGTCAGCGATGGCAATATGCAAGAAGGATCTTTACGTTGCGATGTTAACATCTCTGTTCGTCCGGTAGGACAAAAAGAGTTTGGCACGAAAGTAGAAATTAAAAACATGAACTCATTCAACGCCATTCAAAGGGCGATTGAATACGAGATCGAACGGCAAATTGCAGCTGTCGAAGCAGGCGATCGCATTATTCAAGAAACGCGTTTGTGGGAAGAAGGTTCGCAACGCACAATTAGTATGCGGACGAAAGAAGGTTCTAGCGATTACCGCTATTTCCCGGAACCAGATTTGGCACCAATTGAAGTTTCCCCAGAACAATTAGAGACTTGGCGCAGCGAACTTCCAGAACTACCCGCACAAAAACGCCATCGTTATGAAGCTGAGTTGGGGCTTTCTGCTTACGATACGCGAGTTTTGACAGAAGATCAGCCAGTCGCTGACTATTTTGAAGCTGCGATCGCTGCGGGTGCAAATCCTAAAGCAGCCGCTAACTGGATTACTCAAGATATTGCAGCCTATCTCAATAAGCAAAAACTCAGCATTAGCGAAATTGGTTTGACTCCGCAAAATTTAGCTGATGCGATCGTTCGGATTGAACAAGGCAAAATTAGTAACGCCCAAGCCAAACAAAAGTTACCAGACTTGCTTGCAGGTGTGTCTCCTGACAAAGCTTTTGCAGGACAAGAACTGATCAGCGATCCTAGCGTGTTGGAACCAATCGTAGATGAAGTGATTGCCGCCAATCCCAAAGAACTAGAAAAGTATCGTAATGGTAACACTAATCTCAAAGGCTTCTTTGTCGGGCAAGTTCTGAAAAAGACTGACAAACGTGCCGATCCTAAGCTGACTAATGAATTGGTGGAGAAGAAACTGAATTCCTAACTTTTGACTAAGTACAATTACAGGAGCATTCAGAATTCAGGAGTACAACAGGCTTTATGGGCAGTTTTGAGATTTAGCAAGAAAGGCAGAGGGCAGGAGGCAGAAGGGAATTCTGATTCCTGTCACGCCGCTTGAGTATATTTCTAGTACTTACTTTACAAAATTGTTACAAAAAGAAATTATGAAGATGGGTTATACCCCTCAATCCAAAAGTACTATACTCTGTTAAATGAATGCACTACGATGGTCTGGAGAAGCTTTCTAAGTGGCTTTTCTTTTTCTTTGCCAAATCAAGGTGAAAAATTTTTGAAAAATTTATCTAAAAAATTCCATTAGGGGGTGTTGACCATCGTTACAAAAGTGTTATACTTATGTTATATAGATGCACCCTGATGACCTGGAGAGCTGCCCAAGTAGCTCTCTCTTTTTTTTATACTTCGATAAGTCTTTATCATAACTTTATAAAAAGAAAGTTCAATCATTGGTATTGACCTTCATACAGAAAATGCTAATATCTGCTGAACAGATGCACCCTGATGATCTGGAGAGCTGCCTAGGTAGCTCTCTTTTTTATTTTCGTTTAAGCTTAAAAACCAACTTAATAATTTTTTCATAAATTTCCAATTAAGGGGTATTGCCCCTCGGAGTAAAGATGTTATAATGTGCTACATAGATGCACCCTGATGATCTGGAGAGCTGCCCAAGTGGCTCTCCTTTTTCGCTTTTTATCTGCGCTCTGGCTAGAAAATAAGGTAAAAAGCTGAGGGCAATAGGCAGAAGGTAAAGATTTTGTTTTTATAGCCTCGCAGGCCGCGTTGTGGGTGGGAGCCAGCTTCAGGAAGAGCTACGCTAAAGCCCGTGGAGTCTATATTGATATTGAATTTTGAAGTTTGAATTTTGAATTACCTAAGACTTGATATAATCGCCAGTCAAGCCACTATATAGTTGTGGGGGAATAATCATGGCAGACTGGCAGGAAATTACTGGTGGTATCACAGCACCAAGGGGATATCGGGCCGCAGGAATTACCGCAGGTTTAAAACCTTCAGGATTGCCCGATTTAGCTTTGATATTTTCAGACGTAGAAGCGATCGCAGCGGGTGTATTCACCACCAGTCAAGTTAAAGCCGCCTGCGTAGATTATTGTCGTCAACACTTACAAGCCAAGCATCATACTCAGGCCATTCTGTGCAATGCTGGGCAAGCAAACGCTGCAACAGGTAGTCAAGGCTGGTTCGATGCCCTAGAATCAGCGATGACAGTAGCCCAAGCTTTGAATATCTCAAGTGAATCTGTGTTATTGGCTTCGACTGGGGTAATTGGACAGCGAATCCGCATGGAGCAACTCAAAGCAGGAATTCCCAAACTAGTAGCAGCACTTTCAGAAACAGGCTCAGATGCAGCAGCAGCAGCAATTATTACTACAGACTTGGTGACTAAATCCATTGCTTTAGAGACAACTATCGGCGATCGCCCCGTGCGCATTGGTGGCATTGCTAAAGGTTCTGGGATGATACATCCCAACATGGCAACTATGCTGGCATTTGTTACCTGTGATGCTGCTGTGTCACCAGCGCTATGGCAACAAATGTTGAGTCGCGCCGCTGACAGAAGCTTCAACTCCATTACTGTGGATGGTGATACTAGTACCAATGACAGCTTAATTGCCTTAGCAAATGGCCAATCCCGCACCCCAGCAATTATAGAAATGGGGCCAGAAGCGGAAAAATTAGAGGCGATGTTAACAGCAGTGTGTCAACATTTAGCAAGAGCGATCGCTCGCGATGGCGAAGGTGCAACTTGTCTGATTGAAGTGCAAGTTACCGGAGCCAATGATGAACTCTCCGCGCGTCAAATAGCTAAAACTATTGCAGGTTCATCTTTAGTTAAATCTGCAATTTTTGGTCGCGATCCTAATTGGGGACGCATCGCCGCCGCTGCTGGACGTGCAGGTGTACCCTTTGAGCAAGAAAATTTACAAATCAAGCTAGGAGATTTTTTACTATTAGAAAATGGTCAACCTCTACCATTTGACCGTGCAGCAGCGAGTGAATATTTGAAAGCAGCAGCTAAAGGTGCGTATCTTAAAGAAGATACAGTATTAATTTCTGTTAGCGTTGGTAATGGTCATGGTATAGGTAAAGCTTGGGGTTGTGATTTAAGCTATGACTATGTGAAGATTAACGCCGAATATACAACTTAAATTAACTAAAAAATTAACAGTTATCACTTGTATGATATAGAGATTTACTTCAAACTGATAACTGTTAAATTACCAACTTCTTTCCTGTCGCTTATTTCCTACATTTACGAGCAAGTTCACGAATCAAATATGAATTCTATAGGACTTATATTTGATTTTTGAAAAAAACTCAGTACAGTTTTATTCTTTCTTCCCTGTTCCCTGTTCCCTGTTCCCTGTTCCCTCCCTATGTAAATAATTTCAGTAATCAAATCGGATTGCTAT
>NZ_MTAV01000051.1 GCF_002154695.1 Nostoc sp. T09 | reverse complement strand
TATGGTTAGACGACTTGCATGATTTTTTACCTGCTTGGACTTTTCAAACAACCTCTTAGCCTTGAGGTTTTCCAAGTCTGGATCAAAACCCGGAATTCTATCGAGAGCATCTAGCCTAGACTCCAATTCCTTTAGCTTCTCTGACTTTCCTTGTGGTATGGGAGATTGCTCTGACTCATTTGCGAGAGTCTGAGAACGTTGCACTAAAGTCTGAATCAGAGCATCCTCAATATTTTGTTTCCGAGTAGATATGAGATTTTTACATCCCATCCCTGCGTATCTACAGGCAAAGTAATAATACATTCCTCCCTCTCTACGTTTAGCACTTTTAGTAATGCATTTAGAACCACATTCAGCACAAAAAACAAGCCCACTTTGATACGCATATTCTCGATATGAGTTAGTCCCATCAAGTTCTGGATTTGCGATTGGCCCTTTCTTGTTATTAAACTTGAGTATGCGCTGAATTTCTAAGTATTCTTCATCAGTAATGAGTCTGTGTTCGGGATGTGTATTATAAATAAATTCCCAGTTTTCGCGTTGATTCTTCTTTCTTTTACCTTTCCCTAGATTAATTCTTTGCAGATAGGCAGTATGTCCACATAACACAGGATTACTTAACCACCAAATAAATCCTGTAACTGTCCAATGAAATTTACCATCGCTACCAGTTCTCCGATAATTGATTTTAGCTAAACCATATTTTTGAAATATGACTTTTAAAGCTCTAGTAGCTCCTTTAGCATCGAAAAAAATATCAATACAATCTCTGGCAATTTCCTTAACGGTTAAAGCATTTAGTTTTGTCACGTCTGTTTCATGGTAGAGTTCCCGATAATTAGATGGTCTGTTGGATATGAGACACAGAAATGGAGTCTCATTGAGTTGATAGCGATCGTTAACTGTTTTATAACCCCAAGGGTAAGATTCACTAGCTGCTTTTTTATCGCGACGGTACTTTTTACCATGACGTACTCGCTCTGATAGAAGGTCAGTTTCCCATTCGGCAAGAGAGCCTAATAAATTAAGCATTAATCTGCCTTGGGATGTAGTCAAATCAATCGCCTGATCTAAAACTAGGAGACTTACTCCAGCATTTACAAAAATTTCTACACATTCTCGCAGCTTCGGTAAAGAACGTGCGATTCTGTCGATCCTAGTTATGACGACTTCATCTATCTTCCCTTCGCTGATTGATTTCATCAATTCTTTCAAAGCAGGTCTGTTATCCCTACTACCAGATTGAATATCTTGAAAAATTTCTGTCGCTCCGGCCGCTTTGAGTCTTGCTATCTGTTGTTCCAATGCATGAGAATCAACAGCTTGTTCACGAGAAGAAACTCTAGCATAACCAACTATTCTTTTGGGTTTTTCTAATTCAATGATCATTTTTCTCCTTTCTGATTGAGTAAAGTTTATTCGGTCGCCATTCATATTGATGCTCAATTAATATGAAAATATTAGCAGATTTTTGTGCTTATCTACTTCCTACTGGGTATGCACAGAAGCTTGATAAATCAAGGATTATTCCATCTTGAAACTGCTCCTTTAAAACCAATTTTTTCTATCAGTTACAGATGAAAAATAGAAGATAAAACCATCATTTACCGATTTATGTTATCTCCTAAAAAAATCTGCTCTGAAACTAGCTTGTCAGAGCAGATTTTAAATTTCATCTTTTGTGCATCTTTTTGGAAACTTGTCAATTTTCTTTACAAAACCCCTTATGATGTTTAGTGGGTTTTTGACTTTTCCCTCGCTTACCCTTTCCACCAACAGACAGGGAACCATTTTCTTCTAAAGCAGCAAACTGTAGATTGGGATTATTACGAATGCTTCTGAGAGTTTGTTTCCGAATCTTGATGTATTTAGAGTAGATTTTCCGAAACGGAAAGTCCTGCTGTGCAATTTTTTCAGCATGTGCTTGGATAGCTGCCTCTGTAGAATCCCAACTTTGAATTTGATTCGGCTGAAAATCACAAGCTTCTGCAAATCGTCGTGAATGAAGAGAATCAAAGTTTTCGCTGATTCGTTTTGACATTGCATCACAGTCAGAATGTTTTCCTCTCCAAGAAGTTGTTCCTAAAATTCCTGTTCTTTTAAAAGTATTCTCCAATCGCTCAAATTCGTAGCTAAACCAAAGTTGAGCAGCAGAAAGATGTTTAATTGACTCTTTCCATCCAAATTGGTCGCGTTTGAGAATTTCTTTGCAGAGATTTAGGAAAGCCCAAGATTGTTTAGCATGGGGTTTATAGTCAAACTCCCAACTAAAACGTAGCTCTGGTGGATCAACAGAAGAGCTATTATTGTTAGTGCTATCAAAGTGAACTAACCACTTATGTATAGCCTTAAAAGCATCTCTATGAGACCGAAGTAAAACTCCTAAATGTCCCTCATTTAAGTCAGAGCTTAAAATTCCATTAGCCTTAAGAACAAAATCCGGTAAAAGCTTAAATGCTTGAATATATTCGTTACGACTAGGCTTTTCTTTGCCTTGTATATCTAATCGCTGGATGATTAGATTGTATGTACCTAGTCTCAGTTCTTCTTGCTGTAAGAGATATTTTGTGTGATTAGTTTTCATTATTACTCCAATGAACTTAATTACATAAGTCTCAATTTTTTACCAATTTAAAACTTAAAAACCCTTGAGTAGAATGCCAAATAATGACTTATCAAAAAAGCCGGAGATTTACATCCCCGGCTTAGGTTGATTATTTAATTAATTTTGGCTTTTTAAGTTTTAATCATATCTATAATTATATCTGTATAATAAGCCCAGATGTCAAGGCTAAATTCAAAAAGTATTAACCCAAGTACCTCTAACTGCTAGCAAAGCAAGCTGTGATTAATATGAATATAAGCTTATGCTTGCCAAACTCTAGCCAAGAATTAATGTTGCACTCAAAGTCTCATGTAAATAAAAATGTGAAACCCCTGTTAGAGATAGGTATGGGTGTTGAAGTTTTTAGGGTAAAATTATGCACGTTAGCTTATTTAGCTATTTATGTTCAAGCTATTTCTCTCTCTGGCACCCAAAAGTCAGTTTTATTAAGTATTCTTACTCATTTTAGAGCTATTTCACCCAGAAGTCAAAATATCAGGGTAAGCTAATGAGCATTTAAGTTGCATAAAGCCAGGGCTGAAGCCCTTACTACAAGTAGAACCAGCTTGGAAAAATGAATGGCGATGAGCTTAAAAATAGATCTTGGATGCTAGTCAGCGCAGTCAATCAATGTTACTTGCACAGTACAAATCGAAGATGCTGGATACACTATTGGATAGTATTCTCTGGTGAGATTGATCAAAAGGAGCGATTTCACTTATTATTTTTGCGTTATATTCCTTATAAGTGCAGATTTAATATATGTCCAAACTGAATCCTAAAATATGATGCTTAGCTATGTACCCAGATTTCTCTTGGCAAATTTTTAAAGAAAAACTGTGCTTCAAGTCTTATTTTACTTTGATACCAATTGGGTTGTTTTAATATGTGTTAATCTCATAATAATTACAATTTTTTGTCTACATTTTAAATATTATTAAATACTTTATGGAAGAAAATTCAATTTCTAATCAACCTGTCAAAACAAGCTTTGTTTCTTATTTGCCAGATTTAATCACCGAAGAAGACTATCTTCTTAGTTCTGAGCAAAAAAAAATCCGTGTGCGAATTAACATGAATAATGAAGGAGTCGATATCTTAGGTGATAGTATGTACGCTTACCTTATAGAAGAATTAATGGCTCAATTAGGTGCAGATGAAATCGAAAGGATACTATGTGGTTAAGTTAATTGATATTAAAATTTGATAATTATTAGCTTTAGAAATTTGAGTTGATGTAGCAAAACAGTTTGAATAAATGCTAAGTTCAATTATCTTTATCCACATAATTTAATTTTTCAAAGCATTTGACCTTAATTTGAGGTGTGATGACAGAACAAACCAAAAGACAACTGGATTTGCATAGCGAATTTGACAAGGGAGTTCTAATTGCTACAGACCCAGTCAATAACACTGCAATTCAAAAAGGCGGTAAAGGGATAACCACATTAAATTCTTATTGGTTACATCACTACTGTCCGATTTGCTCTCATACCTTTCGACTGGGTGAGGAAGTATATATTGCTGAAGATGGTACTGTTAAGCATGATAGTGCTTTGCTACAAGGTAACAAAGCTGATGTCAGTAAGTGGGAATTTTCGCAAGAAACATCAGCTTTCTTTATGGGTTTGGATACAGCATGGCCTCTTCCCCAAGGTTTACCTGTAGTACGCTTAGATGCTGTTCACCAATTACTAGCCCCACCATTTGCAGGTTTTCAACGTCATACTTGTGTAGTTTGTAGCCATACCTTACGGCAGAATGATCAGGTTGTGATTTGTCCTTGTAGTCCTCATCAACCTTTGTGCAAGATAGCTGTTCATCGAGATCTAATGCATGGTCTGAATTGTTTAGAGCTATGGAATCCAGGAGCTAATAGACAATATTACTGTCCTGTTACATCAAAAAAACTTTATGAGTAGTCGTTATGCTCGACATGAGTTAATGCCTGGTTGGAACCAGCAACAGCTTGCAAATGCAAAGGTAATTATTTTTGGTATGGGGGCACTAGGTAATGAGGTTGCAAGAATTCTGGCTATGTCTGGAATTGGTAGCTTGCTTTTGTGTGATCCAGACTGGATAGAAGAATCTAATCTGAGTAGAACGGTGTTATTTCGACAGTCAGATATTGGTAATTTTAAGGTAGAAGCCGCAGCCACAGCTTTAAGAGAATTAAATCCTACACTTGCAGTTGAAACGCGATCGCTTCCATTAATTCACGGTGTGGGTCTAGGAGAAATCCGAGATGTTGATTTAGTTATTAGTTGTTTAGATAGTCGTTCGGCTCGTTTACAGCTGACTGGCCGTTGTAAGTTGGTACAAACTCCCTACATTGATGGTGGAACTCATTCTTGGGGTGGAGAAGTGCGGCCTTACTTAGATCCAGATGACCCATGCTATGGATGTAGCCTCACCCCAGAAGAGCGTAGCATAGCTGATGTTCCCTGGAGTTGTCTTGATACCAGACCTGAGGATTCTGTGGGATCAGCAGTGCCATCATCTGCTTTAGTAGGAACTTGGATGGGCATCATCGCGATCCGTTTTTTGATGAACCTGACTTGTCCTGCTGGCACTTTAAGGATTGATAGTTCCAGAGGAACTACAGTAGTTATTCCACAGGTACGAGATTCTGAATGTCCTTTGCATACATCAATAGATTTTGTCAGCAAGATTAGTGTTAGTTCTCAGGAGACTATGCAAAAGTTGCGTAGTCTCCTTCCTAAATCAGCAGTACCCCTTGTTTGGGAACCAGTGCAAAAGCTTGTTGAATGTTCGCATTGCAATTTTCAGGAAATTCTTTGGGGACTTCCCTCTATAAATTTATGCCCTCAGTGCCAACAACCTTTAAGACCTAGAACAACCATTGAATTAGATGAAGTTCCGGATCTGGTGAAGCTTGCAGATTTGGGTATTCCTCCCCGTGAAATACTTACGGTGAAAACAATGAAAGGTTGGCAATGGTTTGAGTTAGAATGATGACAGCTTAATTTTAGGTATTAGTATAAAACTTTATTTACAATTATTTAAGTTATTTAAGGTTTGATCTAAAAATTAAGCAAAAAAACAAAAGTCAAATTTTTTATCCTGAATCATGACTAACAATCAAAATAATCCTATTGGTCTTGCAGAGTTAATCGAACAGGTTAAACAAGAATTGCTCACATCACCTGCGGAAGAAGAAGATGTTCCTCTTCTGAGTGTGGATTCAGTAGAGTTAGAACTCCAGGTTACAGTTCAGCGGCAGGATGGAGGCAAAATAAAAATTAATGTGATGTCACTTTTTAGTGGTGAATTAGCAGATAAATTTAGCAAAGACAATATGCATAAAGTTAAAGTAACCTTATCTCCCTTAGTTGATAAACAAAAACTTATCGCACTCTATTTACAACGTAACCCAGAAAAAAAGGAAGAAATTATAAAAGCTTCAATTGAACTACTGAAAAATCCTTCTCATGAGGCTGGACAAGGATTCTAATATTTAGTGATTTTAACATTTAGTTGCGTTGAACATGAGAAATTATGGAAGTTATAGGGTTTTTTCTTAACCCCCACAATGACCGTGAGTTTGAAGTCATTAATACCCAACATGGTACGACAAAAACAACGCTTCCTTTTTTTGATGGAGAAATTGATTACCGAACAACCCTAATCAGAGTAATAGAAATTACATCGCACGGAAACACTGAATTTAATCCTCAACGCTTTAATTCAGACGAGGCTAATTGGCTGCTTCAGGCAGGGTTTCTGAATCAGGAGGAAACACACTTTCATTCAATCTCAGTTATACTGCCTAAGCTTGGTCAACAACTTTACCAATCTTTGTTTCCAAAAGGTGAAAAATCTGAAGAAATTCTCAAGGCAGCATTGCAAAGAGCAAGTGGAGACGAACTACACATTCAATTTAGTTTTGAACCTGATTCTGTAGGAACTAATCGTGCTGCGGATTACCCTTGGGAATTGTTGCATGATGGGACACGATTTCTCGCTTGGCATAAGGTTAGCTTTTCTCGTTACATTGCCTACAATGATTTTGCGCCTAATCTACCTTTAGTTAACAAGGTTAATGTTTTACTCGTCTGTTCAGAAGCTTTTGATACTGCTCAAGACATGAAACAATTGGGACAGGGAGATCGCCAAGCAATAACAGCAGGATTAGAGTTAGCTAGTCAAGAAGGCTATATCCATCTTACAGATTTAGCCGCAGAAATTGGGGGTATTCCTACTTTCAATGCTTTGCAAAAATATTTAACTGAACATCGAGGAGAACAGCAACCACACATATTACATTTTGATGGTCATGGCTTATATGGCAAGAAATGCCTCAAATGTGGAAATATCCACCCTGGAATCACACCCCAAAAATGTCAGAATAAATTATGTGGAGAGAATTTGCCCCCTGCTCAAGGATATCTTGTATTTGCAGATGAAAAAGGTCAACCGGATTATGTTAGTGCCGCAAAACTCGGAGCTACATTACAGAATTTAACACCAAGTTATCAAAATACTAATCATGGAAGTTTAGCTGTTGTAGTGCTTAGCGCCTGTCAGTCTGGTATGGCAGTTGCGGGGGAGTCTTTATTTAACGGTACTGCTCAAAAGTTAATTCATCACAGCATTCCCGCAGTGGTAGCTATGCAATATTCTGTGAGTGTTAAGGCAGCGAAAAATTTTGCAGAACAGTTCTACCGTGCTTTAGGGCAGAAACTTTCTCTCTCTGCGGCTGTAAGGCAAGCAAGAATTGCAATGGATATCGAAGGAAATCAGTGGTATCGTCCTGTTTTATATCTGCGCTGGCATGATAATGAAGGAGGACAGTTGTTTGAACAGCCAGATAGTTCGCAGACAGTACACCTCCCCACTCGAGTTGAAAAAACTAATATTTCTGCCGATCTCAAGATCAAACCAGGCAAAATGAACTTACAAGCTTTAATAAGAAATAAAATTCTTCAAGAGTTAGTAACATTATTTAATAATAAAGAGATAGCGGATATGTTGTTAGACACTATAGAATTTCCTGGTCATCTTCGTCCAATTTTTCCGCAACAAGGTACACCCTTGGGTTATTGGCAAGAGATTTGTAAGCAAATTCAATATGGTGCCTTACCCAGTGGAAATAACTTACAATTACTGGTGGATGCAGCTGCGGAGTTTTTTCCGGCTAATCCGATTTTTCAGAAACATCGTAGTCAATATTAAACAGATTATTAAATTTATGATTAATCGAATTTTAAATTATTTGATAATTTTTCTAAGTAATTAAAAAATGGCTCTAACGTTAAAGGACTTAATCAAAAATGGAATATTGAATGAATTTGCAGTCTTATTTCATGATGAGACTATGGCTAATCTTCTGCTGGATTTAATTGACTTTCCTGCTGGAATGCGTTCTCAATTTCCCAATAACGGTAGTACTCTAGGCTATTGGCGAGAAATTTGCCAGCAAATTACAAATGGTATCTTACCACAAGGAACTGATTTACAAGCACTGATTGACGAAGCCGCCGATTTGTATCAATCCAACCGTATTTTTAATCAATATCGTAGCGATCGCACTTACCCCCCCAACCCTAACAATAATCAGCCAAGTTCCACACCGCAAGCACCACAAGCAAGTAACAGCAACTTATTCACCATATTGATCCAAGGTCGAGATGATGCCAACAATGTTCTAGCCTCAGCAGGAGTTATCGCCCCAGGACAAAGCATTTTACCCGAAAATATCACATTGAGATTTTCCGGTAATGGCGTTGTATTACTAGGACTCAATAACTGTAGTTCGCAAGCAGTTGCATCTTTTGCAGGTGGACTGCAAACAATACTCCAATCTGGACAAAACCAGGTACAAGTAAGCGTATTAACAGAAGATCCTCAACCTTATCTCATCAGTCGCATATTTGTTGAGGGACCAGATCAAGCAAGGTTTGAAGTTTGTGATGTTAGTTCCGATACTACAGTAGGAGAAATCGCTAAAGGGGTGATGTCAGAAGCCTATGACCCCAGAATGTTCCAAGATAGTAGAGGTAGAGGACGAAGAGTTGTAGTTGACAGGGTAAGTGAGGATAGCTCAACAGAACGTTTAGCTCATGACCAAACATTGCACGAAGCTAATATTCAAGAAGAGGATACCCTCAGTGTTGCACCAGAAGCAACTGCGGGAGCAATCCATCCCCAACTGCGCCAAGAAGCCCTAGCTCGTGCTAGAAACCAAATAATGGCTTATGCTCAAGCTCATCCTGGGTTTCAAGTTTCTGCCAATAACCATCTAGTTCCTACTGATTACTTATTAAAGTTCAACGCCCCAGGATTTGCACCACCTCTGCAATCAGGTGGAGAACCTCAAGCCATTGATGAGCATGAAGTTTATCTAATGCTACCTGGAACATTCCCAATGCAAGCACCCCAAGCTTTTTGGCAAACTCCTATATTCCATCCCAATATAGAACCTCAAACTGGTTTAGTTTGCCTAGGGGATTTAGGCGATCGCTATCGCCCAGGATTAGATTTTGCTAAACTGTGTCAGTTGCTCATTGATATTGCCAGCTACCAGAATTATGCTTTAGACGAGGGGTATAACAAGGAAGCACAAGAATGGGCAATTTCTGATCAAGGTCAAATTGCCATTGAACAGCGAGGTGGACAGTGTATCCTGCGTAAATTAATCGATGAGATGCAAACCCCCCCTAAACTCAATATTAAACGGTTGAGCGAATGAAGGAACGGGATGACTATAGGATTGAATTATACCGAGGAGCAGACCGCAAGTTCTTTGGCACAATGCCGTTTTTACCTATTGTACAAGAATCCCTAGAGAGCTTACTCGGACGTTCTTTACTTTTAAAATCTATCCTGGTCATACTTCTGCAAGTACCAGAAGAACCTCTGCCCATAGAATCCCCTGTAGTCGAAAATCTGGTTCCAGATTTCGGCTATACTTACATCAAGGTGTATCAAGGAAACTTTTTAATCTATCAGCACCCCCATCGTCTTTATGACGTTTTAACCAAAAACCTAAGAACGAAATTGAGTAATCAGTACCCAGAGGAAATTTGGTGGGGTTTTCGTGTCGATATACCGGGAATGCCCCAAATTTCAGCATTCCGGTTAAACCCTAGAGTCTCAACATTGCATCCCACACCAGCAAGGGAAGGCAATGCAGAGATCATTCCTTATCCACATCCACATGGGGAAAAACCAAAATTTCAGATTCGGCGTTTAGCAGAAGCAGAACCTCCCCTGAAAACTTTAGCTGATTTTGGTATTACATCTGGTCAAACAGCTGGGGAAATACCAATATTTGGAAATCAAATCAATCCTGTTTTAGTCGAATCATTAACAGCGCCAGAAACCGGGGAGAGAATCACACAGGAAAAAAATTTTGCCCCCCAAATTACTACATCTCAAGACCAAATAAACAAAGCACCAGTCAAAATTGTTTTAGCACGATCGCTTTACCAAAATCTATGTCATCAACGCCCCCTTTCTCAAAAAGTTGAAGAGGGTGGCTTTTTGGTTGGCAACGTTTATCGAGATGGTGACGAAGAGAATACTTATTTAGTAGAAGTCAGCAATGCTTTAACGGCTCAACATACAGGCGCTTCATTTCTGCATTTGACTTTTACAGGTGATTCTTTTGTTGAGGTGAAACGAACATTAAATCAAAGTCACTCTGGAGAACGTCTTTTGGGTTGGTATCACACCCACTTGTTTCCCGCTACACCAACTTTTGGCTTATCCTCTATTGATGTAGAGTTGCACTTTAGCACTTTTACTATTCCTTGGCAATTAGCAGGGTTGATTAACTTAGATGGGAATCAGCGCACCTTGCGTTTTTATGTCCGTCAAGGAAACAAAATGGTTCTTTGTCCATATTGGGTGATAGATGAGCGCCATTGATACTGCATTACAAGTAATTGAGTGGGCGACTAACCAGGAAGTCTCAGGAGTAATACCCCAGGGTGATTTATCTGGCATAGAAAAGTTGGAGCGTCCTTCTGCTAAACTTGTTCAAACCCTACAACAACTCAGCATCGTTACCGCGGCTAAGTTGCGATGGTCAATGCCTCCTTTAGGAGATCATCGTCCCATCAGTTTAGATAACATTATAATTGCCGCAGCTTTAGGTACAGCCAATCCCCAGTTAGCCCGCGTCTTGCTTAAAGCAGTTCCAGCACCATCTTGTTCAGGGGATTGGGTAGTACGTCATGGTTTAATTACCCCCGCTTTATCATTTCTCAAAGATGAGATTGCAGATGATTGCAGACTGTTATCGCCCTTAACTACTGTGTTGAATCGACCAATCCCAGGACAAGAAAATCAAGCTGTGAATGTAGGATTGCAACTATTGCAAAACCCAGAAGCTAAATTGTCCCTGACTTTACATCTAGCAAAACCAACCGTAGATATCAAAATCCGCGATTGGAGAACGCAACTATTGGATCGTCTGCGTCTTGGAAAAGCGACTTTTGTCCTCGATGTGTATGAAACCGCAATGATTTATCATCAGCAAGAGGTAATTAACCAAGTCAGGACTGCTGATAGTATCATTAGCGATCGCCAAACAGCTGCCAATGAAGAAGAATTGCGAGATGCCTTGTCAATAGCTAATTGGTGGCAACCTCTATGGGCAATTGAGCGAGCAGATGTCAATCAACTGCGTCAGCGTCGCTACCTTGGTTATGCTTATCGTGAGGGCATTAAATTATTTAATTTGTCTCAAAGAATGTTAGGCAGTGTTTGACAGTTATAGTTAAAGCTATTTAATCAGGGGTTATGGCTAGAACAAAGATTAAGCTTGTTCCTCTCATAGATGCAGAACAGTTCCGCGACTGTCTATATATTGATGAGTCTCTAAAATTGCGCGATTTTCTGAGTCAATGTCCTGCCTTGAGTACTTCTGCCATTGATGCCAGTACGATGGAACAAGAGTTAGGGCAATTAATCATTACAGTTGCGGACGCACCACCAGATTCTCCTCTATATCGTCCCCCTGGTTTGGTGATTACTCAAGAAGTAGCAACAAATAACAAACAATCACCAAATCCCAAACCTGCGCCACCTATTGCTGAATCAAAACTAATAGCAAGCAACCCTGAAACCCTCACCACACCCCCAGATGATGAATTTCCTAGCGCTATTAGTGAAAAAGACGCTGTCAGACTAGCTTATGCCCAAGAAATTGATACAGCTGCATCATTTTTACGAACCGGACTTTCAGTTTTAGTCGTGTGCGAAAAGTTAGTGGTGGAACACCTCTGGCGAGAAATGGCACAGCGAGCTAATCTTAATCCCATTGAGTTGACTGTTCCTGACGAAGACGAAGCCAGCTTAATGCCGCGCAGTCTGCGTCAACGTCAACTAGCCACCCTCAAGACTTTGATTAATACACTCAAACAAGGGGATATTTTGGTAATTCCCCATCTCGATTTACTGGCTGGGGGCAGTGATACTAATTTATCAACAGAATCTAGAGAACTCATAGAATTAATTTACAAACAGAGCGATCGCCTAATGTTGGCTTTTGCAGATCGTTCCCAAGATATTCCCGAAGTTTTAGCAGCACGATTTGCTGTGCGTCTACTTATCAGTGGCGTATCCCGTATAGTTACTTATCCCAACGGAGAAGAAAAAAGTATCGGTAAAGCTTTAGTTACCGCCGATGAAGTCGCCCACTTCCAAGATTTTGACCCAGAAGGATTGTATAAAAATATCGCTGGCATGAATCCAATTCGGTTGCGCCATGCCATTAAATATGCTGTGCAAGAAGTAGCGGGTACAGAAAAAGTCCCTGTCACCCGTCTCTACCAAGCAATCAGAGCATTTAAAGCTCAAACCTCCATCAATTTTGAAGTTCCTAATGTCAGCTTTGCTGATATTGGTGGCTACGATGAAGTTAAAGCAGAACTCGGTAAAGCATTGCAGTTAATGACTGGTTCCTACAACTTACCCAACGAGCAGTTACGCCGAGAACTCATTCCCAGAGGTTTTATTTTCCACGGGCCTCCAGGTACAGGTAAAACCCTATTTGCCAAAGCCATTGCTAACCAACTCAACGCCACTATTCAGGTAGTATCAGGGCCAGAAGTCACTGATATGTACGTTGGTGAAAGTGAGCGCAAAGTCCGGGAACTCTTTGCAGAAGCTCGACGCAACGCCCCAGCAGTTTTGGTATTTGATGAATTTGATTCTATTGCCACCAAGCGTTCAGGACGCGATGATGGTGGTAGCAGGGCCGGTAACGCCTTAGTTGCCCAAATTTTAACGGAAATGGATGGCTTTCGTCCTGATGTGCCTATGCTGGTGATTGGTACAACCAACCGACTTGATATTATTGATGAGGCATTGTTACGCCCCAGCCGTTTTAAAGCAATTGCTATTAATCGACCAGACACCCAAGCCAGACGAGTCATCGCACAAGTTCATGCTCAACACTTTGGCATTAATGTATCTACGGAGCTATTAGAAGTAATTGCTACAGAAACCGAGGGCATGAGTGGAGATGATATTCGGTCTTTATTCCGCGATGCTTGTGTTAGTTTGTACTGCGAAGAACCACCCCGCCCAGCCGATGCTCGTCGCTTTGGCGAATTGGTAGGGCTACTGCGTAAGGCTAGTATAGAACGTAATGCCAGTGCTGCTGAACGTCGAACCTCAGCTTTTGAAGGTGTTCGTCCTGGTGAACGAGTTAGACCAATAGTACCAATGATTTTACTGACACAATCTCCCAATCCAGACAGCAATAAACCAATAGAATGAGCACTAAAAAATCATATCAACTACTACAAAAAGCCGCCTTTTGCTACGTCGAAGCCGGATGGCTAGCAGAAGCCTGTCGAGTCTGGGAACAAATCGGCGACTACCACCAAGCAGCCCTTACCTATGAACAAATGAGCAATTGGGCAAAAGCCGCCCACTGCTATCAACTAACACAAAACTGGTCAAATGCTGCCCGTTGCTATTTGATGTGTGAACAACCCCAAGCCGCCGCAGACTGTTGGCAAAAAGTTGGAGAAACCCTCAAAGCCGCCTGGATATGGGCAGATAACCTCCAGCAGATTTATCTTACTCAGTCACAATTAAGCAATTTTATTCCTCAAACAGAAACCGAAGCCTTAGAAATCCAGCTAATAATCGCCCGTTGTGAAGCCAGTAGTGGTAAAAAAGCCGAAAGTGCCAAAAGACTCAAGGAACAATTAGAGCCATTACTTAAACAAGGGCAAAAGCATTTATATGAATGGGCATTAACAATAGCAAAAGTATTAACCAGACCAGATTTAACTGCTGTAATATATGCTACAGCATACAGGGGAAATATGCTTAATGCCTGTCAAGAATGGGAACAATGGGCAATTTCCACATTAGGAGATGCCACCGGAATTCCCAAACAAGAAGTCGTTGCTGAATTAGCAACCTATGAATTTGAGGTAATCACAGTCAATCGCATAGGTGAAATCATAGAACGAGTTTGGCAACAAGCTAGATATTTCAGCGAACCCTTAAGAAATAATGATTTAGAAATGGTTTACATACCAGGTGGAACTTTTATCATGGGTTCGCCAGAGAAGGAGATATATAGCGATGATTCGCAAAGACCTCAACATCATGTAACAGTGCAACCATTCTACATGAGCAAATATCAGGTAACTCAGGCACAATGGCGCGTTATAGCAAATCTGCCCAAAATCGAGCGAGATCTCAACCCAGACCCTTCTGGTTATTTCTATAATCAAGCGACTTATCCTGTAGAGTATGTATCCTGGGACGAGGCAGTAGAATTTTGTGCCAGATTATCAAAAGCAACAAAAAAGGAATATAGATTACCCAGCGAAGCCGAATGGGAATATGCTTGCCGTGCGGGAACGACTACACCATTTCACTATGGACAAACGATTACCAGTAATTTAGCTAATTATGCTGCTGCCAGCTATACCTATGCTGAAGAAGCAGCAGGAGAATATCGAAGGCGAACCACCCCAGTAGGCAGTTTTCCCCCCAACAGCTTTGGCTTATACGATATGCACGGGAATGTTTATGAATGGTGTGCAGACCCTTGGCATGACAGCTATGAAGGAGCACCAAAGGATGGGAGAGTTTGGTTAGAAAATGGTAATGATAATTATACTCCCGTCCTACGGGGCGGATCGTGGCTCAACAGTTCTGGAAATTGCAGATCCGGATATCGATACAAGCATAGCAGGCGAGACCTCATTTACTCGCATATTGGTTTTCGAGTCTGTTGCATGGTTGGGATGACTTAACCCTTTACTCTTTTTCCCCTTTTGCTACTCTTAAAAATTTTTTTGAAAATTTACCCTCTGGGCTTGGACAAGAAATGTTAGTATCAACGAGATCCAAAAACTGAGGAAATTATCAAGATAAAAGATAAATAGGTGGAATTTAGGGGCTTATAAATAAAAAAATATTCCATCGTTTTGATCGCAAGGGAGCAAGGGAGTTTTAATTCGGTGAAATTGGATAATTTATTTTTTGAAGTTCTCTGATTGATTATTATTAGTAAAATTAACAACCACTAATTTATATTTTTAACTAACTATGGCTTGGCCGCAAAGTGTTTACAACACCATCAAACGCTTAAACAGTGTTAAACGCAATCTCAAAGGCTTATTTACAGGGCGAGACCAGGCAGTTGAACTACTGGTATTAGCCACTGTTTGTCAAGAGCATTTATTATTAATTGGCCCCCCTGGTACTGCTAAAACAGCTATTATCAACCGCTACACCGACCTAATCGATGCTCAAGAATTTTCTTACTTATTAACTCGCTTTACCGAACCCTCAGAACTTTTTGGACCTTTGGATGTGGCAGCTTTCCAGAAAGGAACTTACCATATTTGCACTGAAGGTATGCTACCAGAAGCACAAATTGTGTTTTTAGATGAAGTATTTCAAGGTAGTAGCGCCATCCTCAATTCTTTATTGACCATTCTCAATGAACGCAAGTTCTATAACGGTTCCCAACGTCAAGCAGTGCCACTAATATGTTTAATTGGTGCTTCTAACAGCGTACCTGATGATCCTTCCCTACATGCCTTTGCTGACCGATTTGTGCTGCGGTTAGAGGTGAACAAAGTAGAAGATAGCCAAATTGATGAACTTCTAGAACAAGGCTGGGAACTAGAACAAGAGAGAATTGAAGCAGCTAAACGGGCAATGGCAAATCAAGCTGCGACTAAAGTATTGTCCAGTGTCAAACTAGATGACATTCTCCAGTTGCACGTACGATTAATGGAAGTAAATATAGCTAATATTCGACCTGAATATGGCTCCTTAGTGCGGGAAATGAGAGCAGAAGGCATTGATTTTTCCGATCGCCGTGTAGTCAAAGGCTTAAAATTAATTGCTGGAGCCACCTTATTACGCGGTGCAGAATCAGCAGAAGTTGTGGATTTGTGGCCGTTGTATCATCTCTGGGATAGACCAGAAGAAGCGGATGTTCTCAAAACAGTTTTGAACCCAAGGTTAGAAGAAGCCGGACTAGATTCCCTCAAAATATCCCGACCCGTCGCAGACATTATCCTAGATTTAGAAACTATTGCCGCCCAGGAACAGTTTTTATCTTCAGAATCTTCTATAGGTGCTCATCTTATGGCACTCAACAAGCTCAGACAAGAACTCATTGCCAATCATCCCCAAGATATTAATACCCGTAAACGAGTAGAAGCAGTAATTCAACAAGGATTGCAACGATTGGAAGTAAGTAGATAAATTACATTAATCCTCAAAATTTATGTGTAATCCCAGACGCATTAGAGTAACCGCCACCAGGCAATTAAATGAAGCTTGGCAAAGAGAAGTCTCCCGCACAGTAGAATTGCAAGAGCAAGTAATTGGTGAAGCGCGAGTACGTCAACCCCTCGATTCTACCTTAGGCACCCCAGCATTGCGAGCCTTAGAATCAGCATTAGCTGCCGAAGATTCAGGCTGGAGAGAAGTAGAAGCAGGATATCGTTATGATGTCGAAGGCGGTTATGCTATTTACCTCGTAGAAGAGCGAGCATTAGAAATTGTTGCAACTTTAGAAGACCAAATTCAGATATCTGCACAAGAAACCAGACAAATCACCGGAGCAATCAATACAGAACTTGCAGCCGAAGGTGAAGGCAGATATTATGACGATGGTTGGGGAGGATGGACAGAAGAACTAGCTCAACAACAAGCACAAACAGCTGCCCAACAAAAATTAGACCAAATTGCTCGCGCTGAAATTGAACAAGCCCAAAATCAAGCCGAAGCCACAGCCGCCGCAGATATAGAAGCCGCAGCTCGTACCCAAGCACAAATCCAATTACAACAACTAGCAGCAGAACGCCAAGCAGCCCTCTCAAGCCAAGCCAGACAACACCTAGACACTATAGGATTACAATGTCGCCAAGCTTTTCACCGGATTTTAGCCAGAGGTTATCGAGATGCAATCCTCGCTTATGCTAGACGTAACGGAGCCGAAAATATCCAGTTTAGTGAAGATAATAATATCATCGACATTGAATTTACCCTACGTGAATAGAGCATTTTTACTCAAAAAGTAGTTTGGGTTAAGCGCAGCGCAACCCAACACATATCACCACCAATCCAAAACCACCAATTCCTATGGATGTCAAAGTCAGATTTCGCTTTAATCAAGTAACTGGCGAAGTAGAAATATTCGAGGTAACCGATGAAGGAACCATGCGTTTATCCGAAGCAGAGCACAACCGCGAACACGATCGCATTGCCGCAGAATTGGGTAATATCATTGAGCGTAACCCTCATATAGTGGAAGCATTTCCAGGCTTGGCAACAGATAGTGAAGTCATTCTCGAACAACCCAATATTGAAGAACCCTTGATTTCCCCTGAAATTGAAGACCAAAAACAAAGACAAACAGAGTGAACCCATCCCCCCAAGAAACAAAACAACTCCTGCAAAAAGCCGCAGCCTGCTACCAGCAAGCGGGATGGCTAGCAGAAGCCTGTCGCCTTTGGGAACAAATCGGAGAATACCACCAAGCCGCCATCACCTACGAACAACTAGGGAACTGGGCAAAAGCCGCCCATTGCTACCAACAAACCCAAAACTGGTCAAAAGCTGCCCATTACTACCAAAAAGCTCAACAACCCCAAGCCGCCGCCGACTGCTATCTCCAAGCCAACGACACTCTCAAAGCCGCCTGGATATATGTAGATAGCCTGCAGCAGATATATCGGGTTCAGGCACAATTAACCAACTTTGTAGCCCAAACAGAAATTCAAGCCTTAGAAATACAGTTAATTACCGCCCGTTGCCAAGCCAGCAGTAATAAAAAAGCTGAAAGCGCCCTCATACTAAGAGAACAATTAAATCCATTACTCAAACTGCTGACCCCATCACAACAGCACTTATATCAATGGGCATTAAAAATAGCCCAAGTATTAACCAGACCAGACTTAACAGCCCTGATATACGCCACAGCATATAAAGCAAAGATGCCCAACATCTGCCAACAATGGGAACAATGGGCAATTACCACATTCAAAGATGCCACAGGAGTACCCAAACAAGAACCAGTAGATGAATTAGCCACCGATGAATTTGAGGTAGTGACTGTCAACAGCAAAGGAGAAATCATCAACCGAGTTTGGCAACAAGCTCAATATTTCAGTGAACCCTTGGGGAATGGCATTGAGTTAGAAATGGTCTACATACCAGGTGGAACCTTTATGATGGGTTCGCCAGACAATAGCCTCAACAGAGAAAGACCGCAACATCAAGTGACAGTGCAACCGTTCTACATGGGCAAATATCAAGTCACCCAAGCACAATGGCGTGCTGTGGCAAAGCTGCCCAAAGTTGAGCGAGATTTAAACCCAGACCCTTCAATATTCAAAGGGGAGAATCACCCAGTAGAGTGTGTCTTCTGGAAAGATGCAAGAGAATTTTGTGCCAGGTTATCGAAAGCCACAGGCAAAGAATACAGATTACCGAGCGAAGCCGAATGGGAATATGCCTGCCGTGCGGGAACCACCACACCATTTCACTATGGAGAGACTATTAGCGGTGATTTAGCTAATTATGATGCTGCTAGCTATACCTATGCCGAAGAACCAGCAGGAGAATATCGAGAACAAACGACCCCTGTCGGCAGTTTTCCCCCCAACAGCTTTGGCATATATGATATGCATGGGAATGTCTGGGAATTGTGTGCAGACCCAATGCATAACAACTATGAAGGAACGCCAAACGCTTCCGTCCTTGTGCTAAAAAATAGTAATAATAATTATTCTCCTGTACTGCGGGGCGGCTCGTGGCTCAATAATTCTGGGTATTGCCGCTCTGCGTACCGCTTCGACGATACCTGGCGCATCAGCTTCAACGATGATGTTGGTTTTCGAGTTTGTGGCGTGGTTGGGAGGACTTAACCCTTTACTCTTTTCCTCTTTTTCCCCTTTTGCACTTCTTAAAAATTTTTTTTTGGATTTTCGCTACATTACTAAGACTAAATAAAGCAGGGAAAATTAATTTACCAAAACTTTCGTGGTTGACCACTAAAATAAATGTATAGAATTTCTCGTAAATAAAAGCTAGTTGGAGTAATTCTCTGGCTAAAGTAGAAAAATGTCTCATCTTTTATAGTAGGCATGGCAGACCCCCCAAAGTTTACAATTCGGCGGATAACCCCAGAGGAAAAGCCTCCATCACAACCAACCCCCCCTGTAAAAAACCAAACGCCAACCCCAGCACCACCAACACCAAAAACACCAACTCCCCAACCTTCATTAGACACATCAACAGGTGGGCGTTTCCGTAGCGTCAACAGTGTTTTGGCTTTTCTCGGCTCAGTTTTCGGCACCAGGTTATCAGAAACCGCCGTTGTTCGTCGTAGTCCCCAGGGAACTTGGTGGGTAGAAGTAGCCGTGGCTCACCAACCCATCACCCCCCTCATCTGGACAGCCGGGGGTCGTCCCTTTATCCGTCACAATCAGCAATGGGTAGCCTTGTCTTTATCAGGAGATTTACCCGCAGACAATACCAATACAGAAAAAGTAGATGTTAGTTCCTGGGCTATTGTTGATTTAGCAGAATTACTCGCATCAGCCAGCCTTCCTCCCAGCCGCTATCGCGGGGCTAATGTTCTCGATGTAATTACCCCTGGTTCTCTCGGTAGCTGGATATTGCGCCGTGCTACAGCTTTAGGTTTAGAAGTAACCCTAACCCCAGCCCTGCAACAACCCCTAAATAATCAGCAACAACAAGCCTCAGGGGTTTTACTGATACAACTGCGAGCTACAGGAAACCGTACCATTCCTGCCGCTTTAGTTCATCGTTTAACCAGCTTACCTTACACCACAGTAGCAGCTGCCTCAACCGATACTGACAGAGGCAGAATTTTAGTAGATGTGCGTCAGCGTTTAACCTTAGCTCCTAGTGTAATTGAGCCAATGATCCCCGAATCAGAAATTTGGGTATTAGGAACCGCAGATGTAGGTAATTGGCGACTAACCATCACCGGGAATCAAATAGATGGTTCACTACTGTTAGACGCACCTCAACTTCCCCAAGCTCAATCACCTTCCCTTCCTAAAGCTCAACCGCCAGCACCTATCCCCGTGCAACTTGTCCCTCGCCCCGGAACAGGTAGACAAGTTGATGCAATTTTACTCGATGATATTGAACTATCCTGGCTACGTAACCTACTCATGGGGCGACCTGTAGGAGAAATGGCATTTCTCTTACCAGGGCTAGGATACCACCTATTAACTGCTCCTGGAGGCTTACCAGCCCAAATCCCCTTAGGCATTCCTTTAGTTTGCATTGGTCCAGGTGCGCTTTATATAGAACTAGGTATGGATTTTTATCCACCTTTACCCGACGCAGCTCGTCAACAGCGTTTTCAGCTTAATTCTCAAACAGCCGTTGTTGTAGCTAGAAACCAAAGCTATCGCTTCAACACAGCACAAATCACCCCTGCTTGGGTGCTGTGGGTAGGAGAAGCACCAAAAGTTCAACAAGGACTTTCACCACAAGCCAAGAAATTGCTCAATAGTATTTCTCAGCAGTTACAGCCGCAAGAAACAAAGAAAGGAATAGCAAGTATTTTTAAGCCTAAGCAAAAAAAGCGTGTTGAAGGCGTAGGAATTTTAGAGCAAGCGCAACAAGCAGAATTGCAAGGAGATTTGGTAAAAGCAGCCGCGTTGCTAGAAAAAGCAGGTTATCCAGGACAAGCAGGGCGCTTGTATGAACGCATAGCAATGGGTGGTAAGTAAGTAGGAGTAATTAGTAATGAGAGAAACAATAGAAACCTACCTCACTCGTCAAGCTGCAACTGTAGGGATAAAAGTAGAACAAATAACTCGTCCTTTATGGGTTCCTTATTTATCTGGGGCAACAGGACACTGCTTGGGGATAATTGGTAGAAATGAATCTGATACAAGTAGTAATAGGTTTTACTCTCATAGTTATGGTCAATCTAATACTTCTGGTCGTGGAGTTGCCCTGCTCCCAGGTGGGCGTAGCATAGTTACGGGAAACTCTCAGGGTCAACTGCACTGTTACGACTTGCAAACAGGTTTACCCATCTGGCAAAGTACCGATCAAGGCTGTTCTGTAATCAAGGATATTGCCTGCTCCCCCCAGGAAAATTTACTTGCAACTGGCTCGAACGATGCCATTGTACGTATTTGGGATGCTACCACTGGAGTGTGCCTCAAACGCTTTCACGGTCATACTACACAAGTTCCCAAATTAAGCTGGTCACCTGATGGGAAACTTCTAGCATCTGCTTTTAATGACAATTTTATTTGTATTTGGGATATCAATAGCGCTCAATGTCTGCGAACTCTTAATTGTGGTGCTTCAACATGGGCAGTAGATTGGTCACCCGATGGACAATTTATTGCTTCTGGCAGTTGGGCTAGTATGCCTTCTAGAATATGGAATGCCAAGACAGGAGAAGAAGTAACTTCCTTGAATGGTTATCAAAATGTATTCACTCTTCAGTGGTCACCAAATGGCAAATATGTAGCATTTGGTTGTGAGGGATACACAAACGCTAGTATATACGTTTGGAATTTTGAGACTCACTCTCAACTTCTGCACTGTAACAATCATTTAGGGTCAGTCAAATGTGTTGTCTGGTCACCCAATGGATACTTGCTTGCTTCAACATCTAATGACAGTACAATTCGGATATGGGATACTCGAACTGGCAAAGAACTAGAGAAGTTCTCATGCCTAGATGCAGGTGCATACGCTGTAAGAGTTGCTTGGTCACCTGATGGTGCATTCCTTGCCTCTAGCCATTTAAATGACTATTTCTATCTCTGGGACGTTCGCCACCTATTACCCAACCAAACGGTCACTACCTTTGATCCAAATGCTACTCCGCCTTTACCCAGTCACTTCCGCCTACTCCCCACAGCCCTAGCCCAAATGCACCGACTGGGAATTTATGCCCCATTATCCCTCATCCAAGACCTCCTCAAGCTCACAGGTGGTCAACCCGTAGATAATCCCCTCGCTCAACTAGCAAAAAATACCGAAATTTCTGAATTAATCGCCCTACGTTGGTCTGCACCTGCTCGCATTGGATTAGTTGCTTTACTACTTCATAAAATTCCCTTCCCTGGCTGGGAACCACCATCGGGTATATCACCCAAAGAAATTAGCAACGCCCTTCAAGCTGGATTAGCAGGAGAACCCATCGAACCACAAGCCCCACCTCCGCCTATCTCTCTATTACAAGAAGCAGCTAAACTAATTGATGAGCAACTGTTATCCCTACTCACCATTCTAGGTGAGCAAGCCGTCGCCGCAGAACCAGCTTTACCCCTACGGTTACTTTCCCGTATCCCAAATTTACCAGCTTTAAATTTCCTACAACGCCAATTATTAGGGATGCGCGTTTGTTTTGGCGACCATACAGGACGCTCCATTGGCAATACTCCTGGCGCAGAACGAGGTCAAGTCAGTGGTGTAGAAACATCCAGCCGCACTGATTGGAGTTCGTTGCTTCCCACTCAATTAGCCTTACCCCAAACAGTACTTAACTATCGTTACCAACGAGGAGAATTATTATTTCGCACCCGCGAACTAGCTGAACCACCCCGTTTGCGTCCTACCGTACTACTTTTAGATGTAAGTCCCCCTGTTTTTGGCCCCATTGAAGCCATTACCCGCATAGCTGCATTTGCAGTGGCTAACTTTTTACGACAAGCAGACATACCCGTAGTATTGATTAGCACTGGCGAAGAGCAAGAACAAATATTGCAACTGGAGAATCCCCAGGATTTAGTAGAAATTTGGACATATCACGCAATGTCACCAGCCAATGAACTGAGAAGTTTAAAATTAGCTAATGCCATCCGCACTAATTTACTAGATGAAAGTGGACTAGAACCAATTATTCTATTACTAACTCATCCTTGGTTTGGTGCTGAAGTACAACTATCTCGTGTGCCAGGATTGCGGGGATTATTTGTGCAATATCCTAATATGCAAGTAAAACCAGCTATTGCTAATTTATGCGAACGATATTCATACATAGATGCCGAACAAACAGCAGATTTAGGGCAAATACTAGGATACTTGATGGCATAAACCAACGCCAGGAATTAATGTTTCACAAAATGGGCATTGATTACTCTGCATTAAATTTTCTATTAACTCAAAACCACGACGTTGAATTAACAATTGTTTACAAGTAGGACAAACTGTATCCTGATTTCCTCTACCTAAAAAATTACCAAAATAAACATATTGCAATCCTTTTCCCAGCCCAATATCACGGGCTTCATATAAAATTTCTAATGGTGTAGGTTGTACATTCTCCATTTTGTAAGCAGGAAAAAATCTTGTAATATGCCAGGGAACATCTATTCCTAACTCTTGAGCAATAAATTCAGCAATATCTGCTAATTCTTCTGGTTCGTCGTTAATTCCAGGAATAATAACTGTAGTTATCTCTAACCAAATTCCCAGCGATTTCATAAGCTTAAGGCTATCAAGGACAGGTTGTAAACTACCTCCCATCTGCCGATAAGTTTTGTCTCGAAAAGCTTTTAAATCCACATTGGCTGCATTCAAATAAGGGTGACATATTTTTAGCATTTCTGCGGTCATAAAACCGTTAGTTTTAAACAAATTAAATAGACCATAACTGTGAGCTAAACTAGCAATTTCATGAATATATTCAAAAAAAATAGTTGGTTCGACATAGGTATAGGCAATACTTTGACAACCCGCTTCAATTGCTGTGCTGACAATTTTCTCAGGAGTAGCTTCAACACCACACTCTGCAAATTCCTCTACTGACATTTGGGACACTTGCCAATTAGTACAGTATTGGCAATGAAAATTACACCCAGCCGTTGCTAAAGAATATGTTTTTGAACCAGGATAGAAATGAAATAAGGGTTTTTTCTCAACTCCGTCTATATTTTGAGTTACTGTGCGACCATAAACCAACGAATAAAGCAATCCATCTTGATTTTCTCGTACCTGACAAATGCCTCTTTTGCCCTCATCGATCACACAATAATGGGGACATAGTTGACAAAAAACACGCCTATCCTGCTGTTTTTGATAGAGCATTGCTTCTTTCAGCTTCTTTGCCATCACTGTGGTAAATTCCTTAACGAGATTTTCAATAGCTCAAGATATCGCAGTACAACACCAGAAAATGAATTAGTCAAAAAAGGCAGGAGCTTCATTTACTCTTTTAGTGGATATCTCTGCATCATTTCTTTAACTGCTACAGCCTGCCCCTCTGGAGTATAAACTACTCCCTGTGACATTGCGATCGCAATCCTCTGCTGCCTCGCCCACTCAAACCAAGCGCTCACATCCGAGGTTACTGTATTTTTACCCTTCGCTCCACTCTTGCAGCTATTGATAAACAACCCAGTCGGATTATCGCACCATCCATCATGAATTGCTTCTTTCACTCGTGCGATCGCACCTTGCACATTCACCCAATATTTCTTCATCACCCCCAAACAAGGTTCAGGGTTAATTCGCAGTCGCCGTAACTCAGTGCAGATATCTGCAATCTCGCGCTTGCTGGGCTTATCCATACTTGAATCGACTTCAACTTCCGCCTCGGAAAATATGTCTTCATCAGGATCTATCTCGTCAGTTGAGTCATCAGGTTCTGATTCATCAGCCAAGTGAGTAATCTGGGTTTGCTGTGATTGTGGACTTTGACGAACTGACTTTTGGGCGTAATCACAAATCTTGGTTTGGAGTAATAGAACCTCTTCTTCCACGTCTTCATGGTTTTTTTCCTCAACAGCATGTTGTTGTGGCTTAGAAGTTTCAGGATCTGATCTAAGATGTGATTCTACAGTGAATTTGGAAGGTTCAGTTTTGCCCTTGCGATGTTCCAATAGCTGATTGAGTACATCAAAGTGTAATTATATACTGCCAAGTTTTATCTTGCCCATTGCCTGGATTTTTCTGCTTTTCGATAATACCTATAGTCTCAAGTAGAGCGATCGCACTCCTAATAACGTGTAAGCTATGTTCACCCATGAGGTCAGCATAGATTTTCTTGAGTGGTTGATAAACCCAAGGAGTGCGATGATTTTTCAGCTTCCACTTTGTCCAATGTCTAAAATACTCAATCAACTTGGCAGCACAGAAGTTACCAGTAATTTCCAGATACTCTCGTCGCAATATGACAAGCACAGATATTTTGTGAGAGGAGACAATAGCACTCATTACTTTCTCCAAATTTTGGCGCATGAAACTATCGCGGCATGATTGCAATGCCGCTACAATTTTTTTAAGTTTTGTAAATAAAGATGGCTATGCTAGTCAATTGCAGATTAACAATGTCATCAAGCGATAACTTCTATTCTGGTGTGTTGGCTATGCCAGAACCTATGCGAACGTTAGGCAATGCTTACGCACTATCTTTTTTCAGAAAATAAACCAACAGTGGGCAGCAATTTGTACTGCTGCCCACTGTTGGTTTTAGACTGTTACCAGTTCTTGAACTTGTGGTTGGGCTGAACACGAAAGAAGCGATCGCCATTCTCTAGGGGTAAGATGTTCAAGTAGTTGGTATCGCAAATATGCATCAGTCGTGGTCAAAGAGTTGATCTTTGATAACAAAGGTTCTAACTGCTCTAGTAATGGGAGTTTACCTAGCTGGTACTGTTGTTTGATGTAACTGTGGCATCTAGCTGGGCTAATATCTCGGAAAATCTCATTACCGTTAATCATCACCCGCCAGTATAGGTTCTCGTAATTTCCGTAGTCGTAGCTAATCCTAGCTATCAGTTGTTCACCGACAAATGCCTCTTGCTCATAAAACGAGATTTTTAGAATTGTCGGGACTTCTGGGACTTCAGCCAGTTCAACTTGGTTTGATGGGTTGAGTGTGCCGTCCTGGTAATGCCATTGAATGTAGCGCAAGCATTTGGCAGATGTGGTGCCCCGGAAAATCTCTTTGCCGTTAACCATAACCAACCAAGGTTGCATAACAAATTCATCAATATCGTAGGCGATATAAGCTATGAATTGCTTATTTATATAAACTTCATGGTGGTAGAAGTTGATTTCTACTGTTGTCAGTTGCGGGGCTATAGCTTCGGCTTGATCAGCAATGTAGTGGTCGAGTTCAGCTTGGTCTGTGGCTTGTTCGTCAGAGACAGCATCAACAACTGTCTGAACCTTGCTAGCTTGATACTCAGCGATCGCATTAATCCAGGCATCCTTGCACCGCTTGTCAAGTACCTCAACAGTGCAGATGATGTCGTTGTAGATTTGCTTAAGTCGAGCTATGGATTTGTATTGCAGCTGTTGATAGCTATAGATGGTTTGAGTCATAATGGTATTTCCTGTTAAAGGACTAAAAAGCGATCGCACAAGTTTTCCAGGCTCTGAGCGATCGCCTTTCACTTTGACATTATCTAAAATAACAACTCAGAGTACAAAAATCAACTCTTAGTACAAATTATTGTTGTGACTTCAACACGCAAGTCATAAATTATCTCAATCAATTCAACATCAAGGGTTTTAGCAATTGTAGTGATAATTTTCGTGGAAACAGAGGCGGCTTCACCGTTTTCCAGCTTTCTGATGTACTCTTGTGAGCATTCAACACCTTGCTGAGAAACAGCATCTGCAATTTCGCGTCTAGACCTTTTACCACGCAATAATTTTAGAGTTTCGCCACACTCTTTGTTCCACGCCAGCATGACAACCCATTCCAGCGGAACCATAATTACCTCTTTGAAATTTCTAGTTCTTATATTTGCACTTTCAGTTGTCATGTAGCAAGATATTTTTGTACCGCGAGTGTCAGCTAACCAGTTTAGTTATACAAGAATTTATGGGCGGCATGAGTATTCAAGCCGTCATTTTGGCGTTAAATTCATTTCATTTATTGTTGAGTAGCCATTTCGTTTGCGACGGGCTGTCTTCAACACATATTTTTAATTTGATAGTATAAGCTTCTGAGAATAACAGTTAAACCAACGATCCCAGTAATCTTGTTTATTAGTTAATTTCGCTAAAACGCGGTTGTAGTTTGCAAACCAATCTTCCCAATAATCGCTAGGTTGTTTAACGCAACCATCGCAGGTGGGACAACCAGCTTTACATTGAGCTACTGTATGAATACTACCGACGCAGTTTGTGCAAAGTTCGGGGTCAATCCAGCGATTACCATCAATTATTTTGATTGCACCAGTGGGACATACAGATAGACACAAATCGCAGGAAATACATTGGCCAGTAATTTTGTAAGCCATGACTATTCTCCTTATAGGGGATTGGGCATTGGGGATTGGGCATTGAGGATTGGGCTTGTTCGATGGGCATCGGGAATCTTAGATCCTGCGCTATGCCCCATGCCCCATGCCCTATGCCCCATAGCCTATTTGCCTAGCCCTTCGACATATTGCTCGTAAAATTCCAAAGCAACCTTTTCAATTACGTCGTAAGCTTCAACAGTCTGTATGCCAGCTTTGTGCAATTCTTCTTTGGGACAGTTCCCAATTTTGGAGACTAAAACCGCTTTGCAATCTGCGATCGCTTTGATTATGTTGTCTAAAGTGGCTTCTTCTCCAAATCCACCTTGGCAGTAATGGTCTATTTTGCGATGACTGATAAAGCGAACTTCACTACCATCCACTTCGTAAATCTGGAATTCCTTTGCATGACCGAAGTGTTGGTTAACTAATCCACTACCTTTGGTTGCTACGGCAACGAGAACCTTGGGATTGCTAGCAAATTTCTTGCCAGTTAGTGCCTTTTCTTTGGCTGCTTTAATTTCTTGTTTAAACTTCTCAATACCTTCGTGAACTTCTTGACGTTGTTCGAGGTTATATTCGGGAGCCATTTCTAAGAATTTATCTTTGGTAAATTCCTGGCTGCGGTCTTCTCCTAATAATCCTACAGCATCGGCGCGGCATTGACGGCAGTGACGCATCATTTTCATGTTGCCTGCACACTTGTCTTGAACTTCTTTGAGTTCTTTGGTTGTAGGGCCGCGCTGACCGGTTAAACCGAACTGTGTGCCGTGTTCTGGTGCAGAAATCAACGGCATGATGTTGTGCAAGAATGCGCCGTTTTCACGAATGAATTTATTTACTTCTACCAAGTGCTGGTCGTTGATTCCCGGAATCATTACCGAGTTGACTTTGCACAAGATGTCGGCTTCTCTGAGGGCTTGCAATCCTTCCATCTGCTTTTCTAGCAGAATCTTAGCACCCTCAACACCTCTATAACGCTTACGCTTATAGTGAACCCAAGAATAAATCTGTGCGCCGATTTCTGGGTCGATTGTGTTAAGGGTAATAGTAACGTGATCTATATTGAGTTGTTTAATGCGATCGACATATTCGGTCAGCATCAAACCATTGGTTGAGAGGCAAAGTTTGATATCTGGGGCTTTGTCTGCAATCAACTCAAAGGTGCGGAATGTCTTTTCTGGATTCGCCAATGGATCGCCAGGACCAGCAATTCCCAAGACTGTCATTTGGGGAATCTTACCTGCAATCACCAATACTTTATGGGCTGCTTCTTCTGGAGTTAGCAACTCGCTAACTACACCAGGACGACTTTCATTAGCGCAGTCAAATTTGCGGTTGCAGTAGTTGCATTGAATGTTGCAAGCTGGGGCGACTGCAACGTGCATTCTGGCGTAGTGGTGGTGTGCGTCTTCGCTATAGCAGGGATGCTGGGCAATGCGTGCCTTGAGTTTTTCATCCATTTCGACGGTGGCGTTGCTTTTGCTGTCGCATCCGCAACCACCTGATTTGGCTTGGGTAGTGGTCGGTTCCCGATCGGAGGAGGTGAGGAGTCCTGTAGACGGTGGTGTCATTGAATTTCGCAAGGGTCGGTGGACTGGCTTGCCACTGTGAGAGATGCCGTTGCTACTCTTGATGCCTAGGAATCGAAGTCGCAGCTTCTACTCATGTTGCTCGCAGGAACTTACTCTTTTGCGGTAGCGCAGATGCTGATTAAAACATCCAATTTGAGAGTAGGGCAGGCTTACAATCCTTGATTTTCGGCTGGTGTGTGTCAACGTTAGGGTCGTGGGTAGAATTCGTGCGTAACGCCGCGACTTCTATTCACAGAGGCATGGTGCTATCTCATCCCTCCACTCACTTTTCGCTTTTATTTTGTGTATAAGCGTTAAGTGATTGGCGATATATGATTTATATCAGCCGATTCTCAGGTCGGTGGTATGTATATATGGCATAGAATTTATTGGATTTATTATGCTTGTACTCAAATATTGAAACCTTGATAAATTAGGGATTACAAGAATTAAAAAAGTTTTTTTCGGGTAGGGGTTCTAGTCTTTTTCGATTGGGGTACAAGTATTTTTGAAGTGGGGTACAGGATTTGTTTGTACTCAGCTAAAACCTAGTCCCTGCAAGAATTTGGACTGTATTTTATATTCTTTTTAGATGTTTGAGCTTGTACTCAAACTTCCCCCGAAACTCTCCCAAAGCTAGTAGTGATAAGGGATTGAGGGGGAAAAACTGGAGTAGGCTACGTTGTTCTACTCCAGATACGTGCGAAATTCAATTCTGTATCCAACATATCATTTTTTTTTGGGTAAAAATGTAATTTATATTTTTTTAATTTTTCATTAAAAATGATAGTCAAGAGCGCTTACAAACCTTGCTATATAAACCTTGTAGCTGTGTGAGAACAAGCTGACTAATGCATATCATTTTCAAAAAACTTAATTTTTTACCTTAATTTTTCTTTCTTTCAGAAGGAGGAAGACAAGCAAGTATTTTTCTGTTGCTAACAACTTTCACAAAAAAATTGATGTTATTTAAGGACTAAGTAAAAAATCCAAAGTCATTGATTTAGCGATAATAATCGAGAAAAATAATGTAACTTTATTAGAAATTATCTCCCTCAAATAAGGATTGTACGGAGAAGTAGAAGATATGAGCTTATCTTCCTCATCCCTAATCTTCAATTCCCAGCCCCCAGTAAACTGTATTCATAGAGAAAAACAGGGTAGCAGGAGGAATTAAGATGAAAGCTGTTGTTATCCGCCGATATGGGCCTGCTGAGGTGTTGCAGTATGAGGATGTGGAGCAACCGACAATTAAACCTGACCAAATACTTGTGAAGATTCACGCCAGTAGTGTAAATCCCGTTGATTGGAAAATTCGCCAGGGAATGTTGCAATTGCTCACAGGTTACAACTTCCCGTTGATTTTGGGATTTGATTTGGCGGGGGAAGTTGTCCAGGTTGGTTCTCAAGTCAAACGTTTCCAGCTAGGCGACGCAATCTACGGTAGTACTGCTTTACCTGGAGGCGCTTATGCAGAATTTGCTGCTATTCCTGAAAATTTAGCGGCTCCTAAACCTACGAACTTGAGCTATGAAGAAGCAGCCGCAGTCCCTTTAGCTGCGCTCACAGCTTTGCAAGCCTTACGCGACCAAGGTAATATCCAGTCAGGACAAAGTGTTTTGATTAATGGCGCTGCTGGCGGTGTAGGGATTTTTGCAGTGCAAATTGCCAAGGCTTTAGGGACAGAGGTAACGGGAGTTTGCAGTACCAAAAACGTAGATTTAGTAAAATCTTTGGGAGCAGATAGGGTAATTGACTATAAGCAACAAGACTTTACCCAAGAAACATGGCAGTATGACATTATTTTCGATGCCGTTGGTAAGCGATCGCCTTCTGATTGCAAACGAGTCCTCAAACCCAATGGCATATATATCACAACCCTGCCCAGCCCTGAAAGTGTCGTGCAAAGTGTTTTAACAACCTTCCTACCTGGTCAAAAAGTTAAATTTATCTTAGAAAAACCCAATACTCAGGACTTGCTTTATTTAAAAGAGTTGATTGAAGCGGGTAAAATTCGTGTTGTTATTCATCGCACCTATCCCCTACAAGAACTAGCGGCTGCTCATACTGAGAGTGAAACAGAACGTGCAGTTGGGAAAATTACGATCGCTGTTACTAGTTAATGCGTCAATTTTGGTTTCATCTATACTGCGCCTGAACCAGCAGAGTAGGTGCAAAGAATTCAAGTAAATGGATTAAGTATGGTAATACCGCATCCCTCAAAGTCCTTTGTATTTCTTGTTACTAGTGCGATTTGGTGGATTTCGGCGGTTGCGGCAATTATTATGTCCGCTTTAGTGCGGGGTTTTCCTTGAGTTTGTAGGGATCCTCTTAATTCACCCGCACGTTTAGCAATTTCTGGGCTGACAGGAATTATCTGACAGTAAGTTACCAAAAAATTATTAAACCAAGTTTGAATCCTGGGGTTGGGTTTTGCTGATAAACCATAGCAAATTTCTTCCAATGTAATAGCGCTGAGAAAAATTGATGAGATGCTTTGACTCCAAGCAATGACTCCAGGATTGGGTATTGGACGAGCTAATTCACTGATAATGTTAGTATCACAGAGAAAGCTCATACTATTCCTCAGCAAATGGAATAGGGCGATCGCTAGATCGTGCAGGAGTCTCTAAAATGTAATTATCTTCAGCGCAGAGTTGACGTAATTCGGCAAAAGCATCTGCAAGAGAAGAGACTTTTTGTTGCTGATGCCAAGCAAGGAATTCTTGAAAAAGTTTCGGTTCTACAATTGCAGCAACTAATTTGTCCTGCCTGAAGATTAATTGAGGTTCTAAGGCAATAGCATCTATTACCTCTGGGAGTTTTTGTTGTGCTTCGTCAAGTTTCCACTTCATTGGTTTTACAACGGTAATTGATATTTTTGATTTTTGGATTGTAAAGCTTTAACTCTAGCAGCAATTACAAATTATCTGTGTCAATTCCCTGTGCTTTGAGTTTAGCTAACAATTCTTGATAGCGATCGCGCTCTTTTTGTAATTCTTCTAAAGCCGCTTCCTTGGCTTGGCGTTCTTGTTCCCGTAAGGAGTCAATTTCTACAGGCGTCAAAAACTTTTGTCCGGTGGGTGAAAAGATTTCCAGAGTATCTGCTGTTAGTTGAAAACGGATTCCCAAACGCGGACTTACCCAGCCATTCATCTCTTCGATGACTTCAAAACTATCCCCAGAACGCAGCAAACCATTAAAATCGTTTTTAGCCGGATCGTAAATATAATATTCTTCTACACCGTAACGCTGGTAAAACTGCAATTTTTTGGTCATTTCTTTAAGGGTGTTACCTGGCGATAGAATTTCAAATACTACCTGTGGGGGAATATTATCTTCATCCCACTGCAAATAAGAACCCCGTTTTCCTTTTGCTCTACCAAAGACTACCATCGTATCGGGTGCTTGTTTAATATTAGGGTTTCCTTGAACTGGATACCAAAATAAATCTCCGGCGATAAATACATCAGCTTGCGCTGCAAATAAGATTTCTAAATTTTCTTTAATTTTGACAATCCATGTAAATTGTTCTGTATTATCCGCCATTGGCTGTCTGTCGCTTTCTGGGTAGATGACTTTGATGGTGGTTTCTGGTGTGACTTGTTGTACCACTGCTGCACCTCCAAGTAAGGGGTTTTGCTGATATTTTTAGTTTAGATAGCGATCGCGTGAATATTAATTTATTGATTTGGGGGTGTTTGCTGTGCTACTTGCTGGACTTGTGAAACATCTAAGTCTAAAGCCTGTGCTATCTGTTCCACACTTAAACCCAGTGTTAAAAGCTTAGGTATAGCTTCTAATTTTGCTTCTAAACGTCCTTCTTGGTAAACGCGCGTTTGCTTTAAATCGCTTAAGCCAAACATTGCTTCTATCTCCTCTCGACTCATGTTAGGAAATTTATAAACTAGGATTGTCTCAATCAATTCTAGTAATTGTTTTTGTGGGAGTTGTAAATTGTCTGCTTGCTGGGTGCGGTTGATTAATTCTTTGGCGGTGTTAATTGCTGTATCTGACTCTTCAATTACTAATTTTATCGTAGCAATACCTAGCGGCAGGGATGTAGTTTCGCCTAATTCATCTAAGTAAATTATACTGATACGCTGGCTATCGAATAATTCTAAGAAATGTTCTTTATCCCCGATATCTATATCTCTGCTGGGATAGAGCACTACTCCTCGCCAAGGATTTTTAGGTTTATTTTGGCGTAAGTATAAAGAAATTTCTGATATTAGGCGTAAGTAAATATCTGCATCTGGTTGAAATTGGACTTCTACAAAATAAATCGGGATTTCTTTATCTGGGGTGGGGAGAAATACACCATCAATTCTAAAAGCTGTTTGTTTGATTTCAAGCGAAGCAAATTGATAGATGTTGGCAGTTTCGGGAGGGTTGCCAATTAGTTCAAAGAAGATGCTGGGGAGTTCTTGAAATAGGCGATAAAATATACTGTCGGTTTTCACTCTGGATGTTGTAACGCTATAAGGCTTATCTTATTTATGTCACGCTTGAGGAAGCGATAACTTCGTTAAGCTTCTCTTCGAGACGCTGCGCGAACGCTAACGCTCAAAGAGTCCAGCAATAAAAGAATAATCAGGATTCATGGTCCTGTGTTGTTGGTAAATTGTATTTGTTACCTGTGCGATGATCGCTCGGTATAGATCCAGATAATTTTGATTAATCTGCAATAGTACTCAAAACTGCGAACTCAGCACTCACTACTTTAACCGCCAAATCTTGATGGTTTTATCATTACTACCACTGACAAGAATCTTGCCATCCGGGCTGATAGTGACGGAATCAACCGTGTCAGAATGCCCTTTGAAGGTGCGGATTTGCTCTCCTGTTGCTAAATTCCAGAGTTTGATAGTTTGATCGTTACTACCACTGGCAAGGATTTTGCCATCTGGACTTATGGCTAAGGAAGAAACAGGGTAAGAATGCCCGTTGAGGGTGCGGATTAATTCTCCTGTTACCAAATTCCATAGTTTGATGCTCCGATCATCACTAGCACTAGCAACGGTTTTACCATCTGGGCTGATGGCGATCGCATTAACCGAGTTAGAATGCCCTTTGAGAGTGCGGATCAATTCTCCTTTTACCAAATTCCACAGTTTGATAGTGCCGCCATAACTACCACTAGCAAGGGTTTTGCCATCTGGGCTGATGGCGATGCAATAAACCGAGTTATAAGCAGAGACAGAATGCTCTCTAAGGATGCGGGTTTGTGCTCCTGTTGCCAAATTCCACAATTTGATAGTTTCGTCATTACTACCACTAGCAACGGTTTTACCATCTGGGCTGATGGCGATCGCATTAACCGAGTTAGAATGCC
>NZ_MTAV01000261.1 GCF_002154695.1 Nostoc sp. T09 | reverse complement strand
CTAAACAACAATTCTCAGTTTACCTTATCTGCCCTGTCTCCAATTTAAATTGGTATGAGAAAAATCGCCAGCATTGAGATCGGGAATTTTCAGCTTTGTTTGAATTTGGGCAAAGCGATCGCTTATATCCCTCGCTTTGGCGGAATTGGGACTGGAAGCAAAGCCGTGCAGGTAGATAAAGTAATTCAAAATTCAACTCAGCTAGTATTTCAAGTACAGACGCGATCGCGCCTGTACAAAATTTGCAAAACTCAGTCCAGAGTCAGGCAAAAAGTACTCAGAACTGATTTATTAGTTGGATAAACCGTCCCTTGTGGGCAGTTTTTTAACTCAATTCTGGGTACTCGCTACTCTTACTCTTCATCGCATCGTGACAAATTCTTCTGCGGCTGAGGGATGTATCCCGACAGTAGCATCAAAGTCTTTTTTGGTTGCACCCATTTTGACAGCGATCGCTATACCTTGAATGATCTCAGCTGCACTGTCTCCCACCATGTGAGCACCGAGAACTTTATCAGTGTTAGCATCTACTACCAACTTCATCATAGTTTTTTCTTGGGCACCCGTTAAACTGTAGTACATAGGTCGGAAGCGGGTGCGAAAAATTTTGACTCCATCATCACCAAGTTTGGCTTTGGCTTCAGCTTCCGTCCACCCGACTGTAGCTGCTTCTGGATTGGAAAAGATGGCTGTAGGTACAGTTTCGTGACTAAATTCTCGGCGGTTGTTGCCAAATTCACTATCGGCAAAAGCTCGACCTTCACCAATCGCTACTGGTGTCAAATTTAATCTATCTGTGACATCACCGACAGCAAAAATATTTGGTTGACTAGTTTGACTATATTCATTGACCGCGATCGCTTTTGCTGTACTGTATCCTGGTCCTTCGATCGAACTAGCAACAACATCAACATCAGCATTTTCTAAAGCCAGTCCATCTATATTGGGCATTCGACCAGTTGCTACTAGAAACACATCAGCAATCACTGGTTCGGCATTTTCCTCCGATAAAGATAACTTCAATCCTTCTGGCACCTGCTCAACTGCTGTCACCACGTTATTTTGGATGATGCGGATACCATGATTTACCATCCCCTCCTGAATGCCAGTACGGATATCTTCATCAAAGCCTTTCAAAATTAGGTCTTTGCGAATAATCTGTGTTACTTGGGAACCCAAACCACGCATGATTGAAGCAAATTCCGAGCCTATATAACCAGCACCAATAATGGCTATGTGCTTCGGTTGTTCTTTCAGGTGAAAGATTTCGTTGGAGGTAATGGCATATTCCATCCCCGGTAAATCTGGTTTGACAGGCCGTCCCCCAACAGCGATTAAAATTTTCTCGGCTGTAATTTTACGTTCATCAACTTCTACAGTATGGGGGTCTACTAAAGTAGCACGACCAGGAATCAGTGTAACTCCTGCTTTTTCTAAAAAGTTGATATGTAGTTGGGACAGCCGTCGGACTTCCTTATCTATAGATGTAATGAAATGTTCCCAGTCCAACTCAGCATCACCAACTTTCCAGCCATAGCCTGCGGCATGATTGAACAGTGCTGGAAAATGAGAGCCGTACACCATAAGTTTTTTGGGAACACAACCGCGAATCACACAAGTTCCGCCAACTAAATCATTTTCCGCGATCGCCACTTTTGCCCCGTAGCTAGCTGCTCGTTTGGACGCCGCCAAACCCCCAGAACCTGCACCAATTACAAATAGGTCATAATCAAAGGTCATAAATTTATATGTCTCTTTTGCAACTACTTGGCTTACGGGATATTACACAAAGAAGGTGAATTTAATCTAAAAAATATTCACAGACAAAGCGTAAGTCCTACCCTAGATTTAATCTAGCGTTAGCAGATGCTTTGGAGTCAAGGGAAAGCTCTCTCTTACGTTGATAAAAATAGTTTTGCATCATAGTTAATAACATATTTAGGTTAATTGTTATATTCTATACCTTTAATTTACATAGACAGCATAAAATAAACTATGGGGAAATTAACCATATAGGCGCTTTCCCCATCTTTTACAAACTGCATCTACTTTTATGTTGCTGCTATGAAAAATACATCAATACTTATGATGTAGGTCGGTCTGTTGGGGTGGGTGTACCTGAACCAGGATCAGGACCTTGGCTACCGGAACCGGAGCCAGGATCAGGATTCGGGTTGCCTGCGCCACCATCCGGTTTGGGATCAGGATTCGGGTTGCCT
>NZ_MTAV01000050.1 GCF_002154695.1 Nostoc sp. T09 | reverse complement strand
TCATCTATTACTAACGTAATTGCACGACCATCTAATTGTTTTTTCAAGTTATTTAATCTTATGAGTTTTAATTTATCTACTGACCAATCTGAATTTGCTAAAAAATAGTGTAATGATTGTGCCGAATTTATACTTACTTCCTTCGCTATCTCTGGTAACGATTTTCTTTTTATCGTTGATATTATCCCTAGGTGTAAATATTTGAAGCACTCATAATTCCTTACTTCTTGAAATAGCTCTTTATACTCTGCACAATATTCATCTATGATCGCAACTGTTGGGTGCGGATCTCTTGCCAAATGTTTCAGGATTTGTAATTCTACATCCATTGCTCTACTTACCTTCCAGAGCTTTTTCTTTTATTCCTTTTATTCAGAATACTCGGAAAGTGACAGAAGAGGGGTAGGTATTCCTGGGGCTGGCAAAGGTTTGCTTGTCAGTAATGCTTTGCGACGAATTAAACAATTGCATCCGCAGACTACTATTTTTTACATTGACCCCAAGAACGACCCAAAGGAAACTGGTTATTTCTCTGGTTGTGTAGATGTCCTCAAACGGGCTTCTACTCCATCGATGACTCCTGTTGAAATTGTCAGTTGGTTCCAAAATTGCATAAAAGAATTTAATGCACTAAGGGGCGACAAGTTATTAGCTTTTGATGAGGGTACACAAATTGGCAGTCAATTTAAAATTGCTAAACAACTTGATTGGCTCAAGGGCAAATTGACCAGTTATACTTCTTGCGGTGACTCTGCGGGGATTAGAGTTTGGATTTTAGCCCAGAATCCACATACTGAGGATTGAGGTATTAGCGGCGGATTGCGATCGCAGTTTACTCCTCTGGCGATTGTTTCTGCTGTGAATATTGCCGCTTACAGTGCGATGATTTCCACTGGCTTCATCCCCAGTTCTCAGAAAATCAGTGATGCCAAACTTCAGGAGTTCATTGCTCCTTCACCTGTAAACCGAGCGGTTTATCACGTAGGAGAAACTACCTCACCGAAATAACAGGGCTGAAGCCGCTCAAGCGGATAAGTCTGCCAAAACAGGTGCAGCACAATAAGTTAACTGCCACCATGCAGGAGCAGCCATTCATTGAATGACTTCGCCATCGGATAGCAGCCACCAAAGTCAACGCTGTTCAGCCAAGGGTGGCTATCGTGTCCGTTAACCACTACTCATGTAATGACTGATAATCAATGCGGCGCAAGCCCCTAAACTCTATTAATACTGCCTAGTGTTTAACTAAAAAGTTTTAACTTCAGCAAGTTTGCGCTTGATGATATCGAAAGCATTTATGAAGAATATGAGCGATCGCGTGAATTCTCACTCACCTTCAACTCGCACCCAATCACTTTTATTTATCAGTTATAAAAAAAAGAATATTTGATTCTATCGTTGGGAAAGCGTAAATTAAGAGTCATGAAGTCAAACACAAATTGAATTACCCAAATAGGTGCAACATGAATCCCACTAAAGCAATGCAAACTGCTGAGATGCTAGCCAATTTAAAAAGCCTGGCAGCTACGGAAAGAGAAATCGTTGTCTCAAGAGGTAGTCGTCAGATGTTGAGATCACCTCTTGAGATTGAGTAAATATGCAACAGTCTTATTAAACGATTGACTAGTAATCGAAATCGCCACCTAAGCCGCCACCAGGTGCTGTGGGAGCAGTTTCCTTCGGTTCTGGCTTGTCAACTACAATAGCTTCGGTAGTCAACACCATACCTGCAATTGAGGCAGCATTTTGTACGGCTGAACGAGTTACCTTAGCAGGATCGACAATCCCGGCTGCAAATAAATCTACGAATTCGCCAGTGGTTGCATCGTAACCAACGTTGAATTCTTTCTCTTTGACTCGTTCTGCAATTACTGCACCGTTTTGACCAGCGTTTTCAGCAATCCTCTTGAGAGGTGCAGACAGTGCGCGAGATACAATCAATGCACCTGTTAATTCTTCATTCACTAGGTTAGACTTTGCCCATTCTTCCAAGCCAGGTGCTAGATGTGCCAGTGTTGTACCACCACCAGGAACGATACCCTCTTCTACAGCAGCTTTAGTAGCGTTGATGGCATCTTCCAGACGTAGCTTGCGGTCTTTGAGTTCGGTTTCTGTAGCAGCACCCACCTTTACCACTGCAACCCCGCCTGCTAACTTCGCTAAACGTTCTTGCAGTTTCTCTTTGTCGTAGGAGGACTCGGTTTCTTCGATTTGGCGGCGGATTTGCTCTACCCGTGCTTTTACAGCTTGCTCGTTACCTTCAGCAACGAGGGTGGTGCTATCTTTGGTGATGGTGATGCGGCGTGCTTTACCGAGTTGGTCAAGTTTAGTAGCATCTAGTCTCAGACCAGCGTCTTCGGTAATCAACTGTCCGCCTGTAAGGATGGCAATGTCTTCTAGGATAGCTTTGCGGCGATCGCCAAATCCAGGTGCTTTGACAGCGGCTACATTCAGCACGCCACGCAGGCGGTTAACTACCAAGGTTGCCAAAGCTTCTTTTTCAATATCTTCGGCAATAATTACCAAAGGACGACCAGCACGCGCTACTTGCTCAAGTACGGGTACGAGGTCTTGCACCAAAGCAATTTTCTTATCAGTTAACAGCAGGAAAGGCTCATCGAATACCGCTTCCAATCGCTCGGCATCGGTGGCAAAATAGGGAGAAATATAACCCTTGTCGAAGTTCAAACCTTCTGTAACTTCTAGTTCGGTGGTGACTGACTTACCTTCTTCTAGGGATATTACTCCTTCCCGGCCAACCTTATCTAATGCTTCTGCAATTAAAGCACCCACGACTTCATCGTTACCGGCAGAGATAGCAGCAACTTGGGCGATCGCTTTAGAATCTTCCACAGGGCGTGCGTGTTCTTTAATTTTTTCCACGAGAAAGCCTGTGGCTTTATCGATACCGCGTTTGAGTTCGATGGCGTTTGCACCAGCAGCTACGTTCCGCAATCCTTCTTTGACAATGGCGTGAGCCAAAACAGTTGCAGTTGTAGTACCGTCTCCGGCAGCATCATTAGTTTTAGAAGCAGCTTGACGAATTAGAGATACGCCTGTGTTTTCAACGTGATCTTCTAGTTCAATTTCTTTAGCGATGGTGACTCCATCATTAACAATTTGCGGCGCGCCAAACTTCTTTTCTAAAACAACGTTACGACCTTTAGGGCCAAGGGTAACTGCTACTGCTTCAGCGAGAATGTCAATTCCTTTTTCCAGAGCACGACGAGCATTTTCGTTGTAAATGATGCGTTTTGCCATAATGATGTGAGTTTCTCTAAATATTGTGTAAGTTCATCAATTGCGAATTTGAGTCTTTACTGCTCATTCGCATTTTGAGTTGTGGAGTAAAAATGATTAATAAGTAAGTCGGTAGAAATAAACCAAACTATGTTGAGACACGCAAATAGGCTTGAAACCTTTACCAATGACGCCACTTGCTTTAAGCCGGGGAACCCGTCCAACGCAGTGGCTCACAAATGACTAAGGACAAATGACAGCCTTTGCCACTAATCTTTAATTGCGCTGACCTACTTAACTAATGGCAATCAACTATGAAACAATTGCCAAGATGTCTTTTTCAGACAAGAGAACATAATCTTCTGTACCCAACTTAATGTCGGTACCTGAATACTTGGAGAACAGAACCTTATTGCCAACGGCAACATCTATAGTTTGAATAGTGCCGTTATCGTTGCGTTTACCAGGGCCAACTGCAACAATTTCACCCACCTGTGGCTTTTCTTTAGCGCTATCAGGCAGAAGAATACCGCCCGCTGTTTTCTCTTCAGATTCACTAACTTTGATGAAAACGCGATCGCCCAAAGGCTTAACAGTAGATACGCTTAATGCTATAGCTGCCATACAAAATTCTCCAAACTAACTTTTTGAAGGTGAACAAATGGGTGTAATCAAGTTATGAACTGATAGAAAGAATGTTTGCTCAATCGGACAGGTCTAATTGAGAGGACAATTAATCATGCCTATTGTTTCTCAAACCAAACAGTAGACATGAAAGGTTTTTTCATCAAACCAATCCAACGAATAGTGAGCAAAATCAGAAATTGCTAGTCGTGGAGATAAACTACAGTAAGTCTATCGAGTTACTGTATTTAGCTGATATTAAGTATCATGTCATAAGGTTTTAAAAAAAGCAAGCAGTCCAGAGCCGCTGAATGTAGAGCCTTACAATCCCAGAATGCTTGCTGTATGGTACGAAGAGAACCGCAAGCTATATATGATTGTGAAACAATAAATTTTGAGATTCAATCAAAAAATAGGAAAAAGCCTGAAATAATAGATAATTAAAGGTTTAATGGAATGATTTTCAAACTTTCCGCGTTAATTTTGTAGCTATGTCTTTCTGGCTGATTATGCCATCAGCCTTTCTCAAATCTCAGTTACGATACGATAGCTTTCGCCAAGGTTGTATCAATTGCGTTATCCCAATTTGGCTGTTGTTTAATCAGTCCCAGACGAGTAAGTAATTGCGACTGATTGATCAGTTCTTGGCGATACTCATCATTTGGAGGTTCAAATATGAGGTTTCGACGGCCTAAAGTTAACGCGGCCGCCTGTGGTGATAACTTATTTTCTTTGACCAAAATATCTACTGCTGCTTGACGGTTATCTTTTGCCCAAGAGATCGCTTGTTTATAGGCTTGCAAAAACTTTTGTATAGTCTCTGAATTCTTTTCTATATAATCTGTTCGCCCAAACAAAGCCACATAATTTAACTGATAACCTTCTCCATCAACTAAGGGTACTACTTCTTTCGCAACTTCTGCACTGGCATAAAAAGGGTCCCACGTTCCCCAAACATCAATCGCACCTGATAATAATGCAGATCTGCCTGCATCATTCTCAATTTGTACCCACTCTATATCAGTATCTTTGAGTCCTGCACGTTCTAATACTCTGATTGCAAAATAGTAACTTTTCCCCGATGGATTACCAAGTTTTTTCCCTTTTAAATCAGCAATTTTTTTGATTGGTGAATTAGGCAGAACTAACAACGCATGGGTTTTAGGACTACGTTCAACTAAAGCAATTATCTTAATAGGTATACCAGCAGCAATTGCGGCTACTGGTGTTCCACCCAAACCTAAATCTATAGCGCTAGCAGATAGCGCTTCTGTCACTGGTTTGAGTGATAGCATCCGCCGAAATTCAACAGTAGTTGATTTTCCTGCTAAGGCTTTCTCCAATAGCTTTTGTTCTCTTAGTGCATATACAGCAACGTATGGTGGCTGAAAACCTAAACGCAGTTTGGCGGAACTCGTCTCATTGTTAGCTGCTATAGGAATAGCACTAGATGTATTGGATGGAGAATTAGCCAATTTACTACAAGCAGCTAAAGCGGCTGCTGATATACCCAAACCCAGCAAATCACGGCGTTTTAGCCTCATATTATCATTCTCCTCAATGATTGAAACGGGAATAGAGAACAGGGAAATATCCGAATTTTAATTAAAGAGGTTTGTAAAATGTTTAAAAGCCTAATATCTGGGTTCTAAAATAATATTAAACAAGTGCTTCTATTTAGTAAAAGTCATTATATATTCTGCATAAAAAGCCAATATATTACGCGAACTAAATTATCTATGCCTTAGTTCAAATAGCAGTTTTATGAAATAAGATGGTAGTTAAATTATTTTTAATTCAACTACCATAAGCGAGTAGATTTAATGGTATTAGAGAATTATAATTGCATATATATCAGTCAAAGGCAAGATGTTTCTATCAGCAATTATCGTTTAATACTTATAAATAAAATACACAAATTTTTTAATAATTATTTATTAATTAAGATTAAATATAAAATTATTTTTGCAATTTCAATCATATAATGTAAACTTAAAATGCTGATTTATTAGCAATAAGATTACTAGCATCTATAAGCATAATCAAAGTAACATTTCTACAGGAACTCATAACCTTAAATCTGCCTGTTTCATCAGAGGTAGGATGCGATCGCCAAAAAATTCCAAGTCTGGTTTAAAGTCATAGAAGCTCAACTGCAAGCCATCAATACCAGCCTCTTTCAACTGCACAAACTGCTCGACTACCTGCTCAGGTGTACCGATGACCTCGATGTTCCCACCGATAGCTCGACGCTTTGGTGCATCTTTACCGACGCGACCTTTCCAAGCGTGTGCATCGCTGTCGAATCTGCTAAAGCCTAGAGGTGCGGCTGGGTCAGCATGAGCGACTATCGCATCATGATATTCCCAAGTTTCGCGCTCAGTTTCGCGGCTAATTACCATCGGGTTGAGGAGTGTCCGTACTTCGCGGCCAATATCGCGTGCAGCCTGTTTGACTCTTTTTGTATGTGCCGGTAGCGCTGCGATCGCGCTTTTGAAATCTGAACCTGCTGGGCTAGTGATAAACACAATATCAGAATAACGTGCAGCAAAGGAAATACCTGCATCTGAGCCTGTAGCGTTGACTAGCACCGGACGGCCATATTTGGGCTTAGGTGTGACGTAAGCACCATTGAGTTTCCACGAAGACTTACCCTCAAATGAGAAGTTCTCATTATCACCCCATAGACGTTGTAGCACTTCGATAAACTCAGCTGCAAGTTCATAACGATGGTCATGCTCAATACGATTCCAACCAAACATTTCGTGTTCAACGGCGCGGTGTCCAGTCACGACGTTAATACCCCAGCGACCCCCTGATATATGGTCGAGTGTTGCGCTGTACTTAGCTAAGTGCAAGGGATGAATCGGCCCGTACAAAACATGGATTGTGGAGATGAGCATAATCTTCTGTGTGACGCTAGTGAGTGCAGCTGTAGTCACAAAAGAGTCCAGTGCTTGACCGTTGAACACGCCACCATAGCCACCTTTAGGTAGCCACTGTGATAGTGCAAATACTAAATCAAAGCCCAGCGCCTCGGTTTTTAGCACCAGATCCTTGTTGTATTCAAAGCTCCAATCGGTAGTGCGTGGTAGTGTAGAAGCACTCCAACCGCCTGCTTGGATAGGCAGAAATAACCCTAATAATACAGGCTGTTGCAATGCTTGGGAGAGGGGGCTTTCAGGGAAATCTGTCGGAGCCAAAAAGCGATCGCATCCGACAATTGAACCAGGGTAATGGCTAAGAATCATCGCTCAAATTGGGTAGATAACTAATTTATTGGCTCTGCACCGATCGCACTTAACGCGGCTTTGGCAATGGCAATATCCTGCTCAACAGTACCACCACCAACACCAATGGCTCCTACATACACGCCACCAAAGCGGATAGGTAAACCTCCACCGAGATTTGTTAACAAGTTACCAGAAGCTAGGGGTAAAGCCACAGCCAGATGGTCTGCAAAGTTTCCTGTAGGGCGACGAGTCGAAGCTGCTGTTTGCGCTTTGCGTTTGCTAGTTTCCACACTGTGAGGTGGTGCGCCATCACCATGTGCAAAGGCTACCAAAGTTAAAAGCGAGTTGTAAACAGCAATCGATACGTTAGCTCCTAGATTTTGGCTTTCCTTTAAACCTGCCTTGACTGCTGCTAGTGCAGTATCAGCTGTAATTAATTCAACAGTTCTCGTAGATGTAGATGTCTGTACCATAATTTATTATTCCATTGCAAAAAAAGCGGATTGATATATACTTCCAAACCATTGATGTCTCAGGCTTTCTTAATTTTGAATTGATATTATCTTCCAACTGCAACAGCTTGGCGTTCTCGTTTTGCTACCTCTGCACGTACTAGCGGAATGACTTCTCGCCCATAATCAATGGCATCTTGTAGCGGATCGAAGCCCCGAATTAACAGCGTAGTTACACCTGCGTCATAGTAATCAACTAAAGCTTCTGCAACTTGTTCTGGTGTTCCCACTAATGCCGTTGTGTTACCAGCGGCACCAGTAGCAGATGCGATCGGTGTCCACAAACGCTTATCGTAGATTTCGCTTTTAGCGGCGAAATCTAGTAACCGTTGCGATCCTACAGCCTGTGGTCTAGCTGGAGGAGCGACTTTCACACCTGCGCGTTGTTCTTGAATCCGCCCTAAAATATTTCTGGCTCTTTCCCAAGCCTGTTCTTCTGTCACACCCAGGATAGGACGCAGAGATACACTAAAGCGGATAGAGCGACCAGGAGGTAAAGCTGCACGAACTTGGGCAATCCGTTCTTTAACTGCGGCAATTGGCTCACCCCACAAAGCATAGACATTACTATGCTTGGCTCCTACTTCTACGGCTGGGCCAGATGCGCCGCCAAAGTAAAGGGGAATATGAGGCTTTTGCAGCGGCTTGATCGCAGAGAAAGCATCTTTAACGCGGTAAAATTCTCCCTCGTAATCAAAGGGTGTATCGCTTGTCCAGATACGGCGGACAATTTCGAGATACTCATCGGTACGACGATAACGGTTGTCATGGTCAAGCCAGTCGCCATCTCGTTGCTGGTCAGCATCACTACCACCAGTGATAATATGTACCGCAATCCGACCATTAGTGAAATGATCTAGGGTCGCTGCTTTGCGTGCTGCTAAAGTTGGTGCTACAAAACCTGGGCGATGAGCAATCAAAAAACCTAAGCGTTCTGTAAATGCAGCTGCATGGGTAGCAACGGTAAAACCATCAGGACTACTAGAGCTATAGCCAATTAATACTTTATCAAAATCCCCTTTTTCATGAGCTTGGGCAAACTCACGCACATAAGCGGGGTCAATAATGTCATCTGCTAGACTCCCCGGTACAGTGTTTAACTCCGAAGCAGGTTTGGTGCGGATTAACCCGATAAACTCTACTGGCACGATAAATTCTCCTGAAAATGGTTGTAATTAGGTATGGGAAAATATTTTTCCAGTCCCTAATTTTCATAGGACTGACGCAAAAAACCTCTCAAATTCTCAAACTCTGTGTACTCTGTGTCCTCTGCGGTTTGATTTTCCGTGACCTGTACGTAAGTCATATTTCAATCGCTATTAATCCAATAAATCTGGTTGATCGCGGGTAATCTCATCCCACAAATATTGGAATGCACGCCAACCTGCTTCATGAGTTCCATTGCGTTTTTGAATACTGAGGGCGAGGTCGTGTTCAATGGGAATTGGTTTACCTACGGATTCTGCTAGCAACTGGGATTTAGTTGCATCTTCTAAACGGATGAACCACCAAGCTGCCTCGTCTACACTGTGTCCTACTGTTAATAATCCATGATTGCGGAGGATTGCCGCTTTTTTATTGCCTAATCCTTCCGCAATGCGTTTTCCTTCACTGGTATCTAACACAATGCCTTTGTAATCATCAAATAAAGCATGATCTTGGTAGAAAACAGCAGAATCTTGGGTAATCGGATCGATTAACCGACCTAGTGAAGACCAAGTTTTGCCGTAGAAGGAATGAGCATGAGCCGCCGCCACTACATCTGGACGGGCTTCGTGAATTTGAGAGTGAATAGCATAGGCTGCTTGATTGAGTGCGCCATCACCTTGAACAACTTCACCTTGAGCATTCACCAAGATTAAGTCAGAAACGCGCACGCGACTGAAATGAATGCCAAAAGGATTAACCCAAAAATGATCGGTGAGTTCCGGATCGCGGGCTGTGATGTGTCCTCCTAGTCCTTGGGCAAAACCTAAGCGGGCAAAAATACGCAAAGCTGCTGCTAACCGTTCTTTGCGATGACGACGCTCTGCTTCTGTGGAGGTAAAGGTTGGTGGTTTAACAAGAGTACCATTGCGGACGATGGAAGTTTGCACCATGATTCTCGACTCCTATCGACAAACCCTAAATTATTGATGAGACACAAGCGGAGGAAGCAGAGGTGGAAAACTAACAGTCAGACTCCTCTACCTCTATGCTTCTTTTTTCTCTTTTACTCGCCACCATACAAAACTTGTGTGGTAAGCCAGTATCACATAGGCTTACTAAAATCTTCCGGCTCATTACTATTTACCCGAAGTTAGGTTTTAAACTATCTAGCACAGCAACTCTTTGAACTAGGTTAGTAATATTTTTTATTAAACTACGGTAAATCAGTCGAGCTACTGTATTTTATGCAATATGAACCTACCACAGTTCATCTCAAGAAGCAAGCTTGAGAATATCACCCCTTGTTTTTTATCGCCATATATGCAATTCTCATATTTATAAAATACGGTTCATCGGTCGATTTACCGTATTTTTGGTTTGAGAAATTAAAAATTAACTTCCAAACGCCGATTGCCAAGGTTCTGAACAGCTATGTCTGAGCCTACAGATGGGAGTAAGATTTCCAAGCAACTAGGCTCACCATTTTCTCAAACCCTAGCTAATTATGAGCCAAAGACTATCCCACAGTTGCAGAAAATGTGTGGATGACAACAAATTTTAGATAGCGCAACACATTATTCAATTTTACGAACAGACAAGGAACAGACGCGAGATTATAACTGATAAATTCGCGTTACAAAAATTCAAGATTGGCAGATTAATCGGCTCTCTTCCACATCAGTGAATAACTCACACACAGGGGCAAAATATGACTGCTACTATTACTCGTCCGGCTTGGACAATTGAATTTGAAAATGAAACCATTGATCGGTTAATTGATAAATACGCTCCCGATATTCCGAAAAAGCGCTTGCAAGAGCCAAAAGCGATCGCCACAGCAGAGGAACTAGAGAATTTCTACCATTTTCGCGTTGGTGGTGCAGCCCATGACCTATTTATTGTGCAAGTTGTCGCCAACCTTATTGATAAAATTCCCGATCCGGAATTGCAGTTATTTTTAAGTCGCCAATTGGGTGATGATGGCGCACATGCAGAAAATACTCGTCGCCGTGTAGAAGCGTTATTTGGTCGCGATCCCATTGACGATATCCAAAAGCAGGTGCAAAAGCATTGGGATTTTATGGGAGATATACCCCGACGTGGCTGGTTAGGCTTTTTAGCTTTCGAGCTGCACTATGAACATCATATTGTTGCCATTGGCTCATTAAATCGCCGTTTATCACGGTTGTACGATCCAGAATCTTCAAGCTTTGCAACAGCGAGAATTATCCCAGACGAAACATTCCACCGTGCAGGAGTTGCAGAGTGGTGGTTACGTAAATTTGATCAAGCTTCTGCAACGGAAAAATCTGAATTAGCTGCACAAGTAATAGAAGCAGACGAGGAAGTACAACGCCGTCGCAATCCCTATTTAAAAGAACATGAAAAAATTAGCCGTCGGGCGCTGGGTATTGAAGTTGAGGGAACAGGCGTAATTTACGATACTTGGCGACAAGAAGTATTGTCTTACTTCTTAGATATTCCAGTTTCTCAGTTACCCAAACTCGTAAGCATTGACGATTAGGACGCAATCTAAAATATCTTAAGGAACCTATTATGACTGCAACTTTAACTCGAAGCTGGAGTGTAGAGTTTGAAAAAGAAAACCTGGAAAAACTCTTTAGCCAGCACGCGCCACACATACCATTAACTCGCAAACATCCCAGCCGTTCGCCAATTACAGAAGCAGAAAAAGAGCATTTCTATCAATATTGGGCTGCTACTGGTGGCCACGATTTGTCTATTGTGCAAGCTGCAAGTAAGGCAATCTTATTGATTCCTGACCCAGATTTGCATTTAATTTTGAGTAGACAAATTGGTGATGACGGTGCACATGCGATCGCTTTTCGGGAAAGAATAATTGCTTTGACTGGACGCGATCCGATTGACGATATCCGTAAAGAAGCCGAACGCCATTGGGAATTTCTCGAAGATGTACCTTATCGTAACTGGCTAGGATTTATTGCTTGGGAACTGCACTACGAACATCATATTTTGCCCCAAGTTTGGTTTAACAAACTGACATCAACAATTGGTGATGCTGTATTAGCGCAACAAAGTAGCGAACGATTTAGCGATGATGAAGCAATTCATCGCGTGACAATTGCTAATTGGTGGCGCAAAAAATTTGAGCAAGCTTCGCCTAATGAACGAACTGAACTTGCAGCACAATTATTAGAATTAGATGAAGAAATTCAAAAGCGACGTGCTGCTTACATCAAACAACGCTGGCAAGATGCAGAAAATTTTAATGGTTCTAATAGCCAAGGTATCGAACCAATATATGATGCTTGGCGAAAAGAAGTACTTTCCTACTTGCTAGATATTCCTCATCCTCAACTTACTTCTATCACTCAGTAATACCAATTCACGAAATTACTGATACAAATCACTTCCTCTGCTAGGCAAAGGGATATATATGTTCAATAAACGGCTAAATCGGTTTTTAGAGTGGATAAATCTAAGGGGTTTGTTTAAGTTTTTTAAGCGACCTGGAATTGGCTCATTTGCATTGTTATTTGTAGTGGGTTTAGGCTTGAGTTTAGCGATCTCATCCTGCGCCCCCAGTAATTCAGCTAATGCACCTACAGAAAAACCCCAAGCTAGCAAGTTAACTGTGTTGAAAATGGGGCATCAAAAAGGTATGGCGCTGCTGAATATCCTCAAAGCCCAAGGTAGCCTAGAGAAGCGCTTACAACCTCAAGGTATTTCTGTAACCTGGAATGAATTTTCCTCAACTGCACCTCTGCTGGAAGGAATGGGTGTAGGTGCGATCGTTTTTGGTGGTGGCGGCGGTACGGGAAGCGTCTTTGCTCAAGCTAGTGACAAGCCTTTCGTGCGAGTGGCTGCAAGTACGAGTAGTACTAGGAGTTCAGCAATCCTGGTGTTGGAGAATTCACCTATCAAGACTCTTGCTGACTTAAAAGGTAAGAAAGTTGCTTTTGCTAAAGGCTCAAGTTCGCAATACATAATTGTACGGGCTTTAGAGAAAGTAGGTTTGAAATATACAGATATTCAACCTGTCTATTTAACTCCAGCCGAAGCTTTACCAGCCTTTGAACGTGGTGATTTCGACGCATGGGTAATCTGGGACCCCTATACTGCGGAAGCGGAACGTAAGCTGCGTACTCGTCTGTTGGCAGATAATACTACAATATTTGGTGAAAAAGCTCCTGTAGAAAGCCCTGCATTTTATTATGCTGCGCCAGATTTTGTTCGCGATCGTCCAGACATTGTGAAAATAATTTTACAAGAATTGGAAAAAGCAGGTAGCTGGTCTAAAAACAACTACAAAGATTCAGCTAAATTACTTTCCAAACTCTACAAAGTTGACTTAGCAACAATGGAAATTGTAGAGGAGCGTGGAGGCGATCGCAAGGTATTACCTGTGACTGATGAAGTTCTCACAGGCTTACAAAACATGGCAGATACCTTCTACGAACTCAAAGTTATTCCCAAGAAAATCGACGTCAAAGATAAAAACTACAACTGGGTTCCTGACCAGAAGTGGTAATACCATTTCTCTATGAAGATGCATATATCAGCCTGCCAAGGCAGGCTTTCTATAAGGGTTCATGTCTGCGTCAATAAGTACTGAGTAGTTTTTAATTTACTCAGCACTTATGACTTAGAACTCAGTTTGATGACAGCGCTGGTTGTACTTCCTTAGACTCAGCTTTTTGCTTGAAGACGCTGGGTACTTCTGCACTGAACACCTCACCGTGAACTACTTCTGAACGGGAACCATCAACCCCTACGGGAACATCCCCTGTGATAGTAGTGCGATAAAGGAGACGTTCAACATCTAAATGATCCAAATCTTGAGGAGCCAAATGCACGGTGGCGCGGTTGTCCCAGAAGGCAATATCACCGTTGTTCCAACGGAAGCGGGTGGTATAAGCAGGTTTGGTGACTTGGTTAAAGAACAACTCTAGCAACAATCTGCTCTCTTCTGGTGACACATCAACAATGCGCGAGACAAAGCCAGGGTTGACGAATAAAGCACGTTCACCAGTTTCCGGATGAACTCTGACGACTGGGTGAATAGAAACTAGAGGATTGACAGCAATGCGATCGTCAAATTTGTTGTTGCGGGGTTGATAACCGCCTCCATTGAAGCGATGTTCCGCTTTCAATGTATCTGCTAACGCTCGTAGAGGTGCTGAGAGTCCTTCATAAGCGGCAACAAGATTACTCCACTGGGTATCACCACCAAAACTGGGGACATTAACGGCACGTAAAACTGAGGCGGCGGGTGGGTTAATTGCCGCAGTTACATCTGTGTGCCAAGGGCCGCCAGTGCGAAAACCATACTGGCGCTCATAGAGTTTACGATCTACTGGTTTGATCTGAGGAAATCCCGGAACTGGTTCAGGCTCTCCCAAAGGATGGGCGAAAGTCACTTCGCCAAAACGAGATGTGAACTCGACCTGGGCAGCATGATCGATGTTCTGGCCACGAAAGAACAAGACTTTCCACTTTAATAGCGCTTTGCGAATTTCTTGGACTTGATCCTCAGAAAGAGGACGGGAAAGGTCTACACCGCCGATTTCCGCACCGATGAAACCAGCTACCTGTTTAACTTCTATATGTTTGTAGCCCATTAAGATTCTCCAGAGTTTGATCTGTCGGGAGGTATTCACACTCGCCTATTTCCTTAGGAATTTTGCCGATACCCAATATCTAATAGCAATATTCCAATGCTGGGAGCATAACTGAAACTATCATACAGTATTCCGATAGATTTAACGTAGTATGCAGTTGCTAAATACTAATTTCCTACGTTTTCACAGATCAATCATCTTCTATAGCGATCGCATATCAATATGCAAAAGTCTTGGCTCAGACAGATCGGCAATGCCTACGGTGGTAAACTACGTGATTATTATCTTATTATTAGTTAATCTAATTATTAGAATACCATAATTAAATTTGCCTCATGAAAATTTGGCATAGACAATTCGGGGAAAGCATCAGTAATATCACGTACCAGTATTTACCCGCTTTACGCTGGCGTAACTTTCGCCTGTTTTTCGGGGGACAGTTACTATCAATGTCTGGAACATTTATGACCCAGCAGTTAACTATTCCTTGGCTGGTATACGATTTGACTAAATCGCCTTGGTTGTTGGGAGTTGCAGGGTTTGTACAATTTTTACCTACCTTATTACTGATTCCTTTTTCGGGCATATTATCCGATCGCTGGAGTCGTCGTGACTTGTTAATGGTGGTGCAGATATTGGGAATTAGCGTTTCCCTGGCTTTAACGATTCTCACCTTTACCAATTGGATTACCTTTCCTATCCTCTTGGTACTGAGCGCTTTCAATGGTTTGCTCAAGGGATTAGATATGCCCGTGCGCCATACAATCGTCACCGAAACCGTAGACGATCGCGCAGATTGGAGTAATGCGATCGCCTTGAATTCAGTAATGTTAAGTTCCTCTCTTGTCGTGGGGCCTGCTATGGGCGGGATTTTGATTGCTACACTAGGGGTAAAATATTGTTTTCTTTACGATACCCTCAGCTATATTCCTGCCATATTTACCTTGCTAGCGATGCGGCTGCCAGCCAGACAGATGCAACCCCTTACGGGCATTAGCGATACTTTGGAGAAATTGCGGGAGGGCTTTGAATATGTCTCGAAATTCCAGCCTATTAGAGTAATTTTATTAATGCTAGCGTTACATGGTTTCGTCGGGATGTCTCATGTCGCGCTCATGCCTGTTTTTGCAGCAAAGATTCTCAATGGAAACGCAACAACGATGGCTCACCTCAGCACTTCAGCACCGATTGGCTCGTTGTTTGCTTGTTTGTATCTAAGTGTCAGACGAGGGATTGTAGGCTTAGAGCGTTTGATTGTAGTCGCTCAAGTTTTGATTGGGATGAGTTTGATATTCTTTTCACTCTCGCGTCAAGTTTGGCTATCTATAATTATTCTGGTATTTATAGGCTGCTTTTCTATCCTCAACATTACCAGTAGTAATATGATTATTCAAACCCTAGTTACTGAGGATAAACGCGGACGGGTAATGAGTTTTTACGCCCTAGCAATGGTGGGTACAATGCCCTTTGGGAATTTGTTAGCTGGGACTTTGGCAGATAATTTTGGTGCGACTAATGCCTTGATTGTTTGTGGTAGTCTGATTATTTTAGGTGCGCTCTGGTTCTCTGCACAATTGCCAGCAGTAAGCCGTTGGATTGCTCGCTAAACAAGCCGCTTTTGTTTGGAGAAGTGGAATTAAGGGAAACGAATCTTGGAAGTTGGTAAAAATATTAATACACCTCACAATAAATCTCGGAACCCTTAAATTCACTCAGGAGCAGAAAGACGAAAACAAGGCTTTTTCTAGAGCTATATCGTTAGTACAAGAGATAAATATTATAATATCATTCTTTAGCTAGATAATACTTTATCTCATGCGATTTAATGTAGTTTAAGTGAATCTGAATAATTTTAAGAAAAATTAGTAAAGCTTTTAAAACTTTTTAAGTATAAACTTTCCATATTTTCACCTGAGGGCGAAATATTTCTAAGTCAGAGGATTTTTTCTGCTTTGATAAAAACTTCGATGCCAGCAGAGCTTGAAGAATTACAGCAACCCTGAACTGGGCAATTTTGGCGCAGCCAGGTAAATCTTAAAAATGGCAACAACTGATTTATTGTAGATGCTTGGGATACTGCTGGTAACACCAAGGAGAAAATATCAGAACAATTTGGATTTTCAAGGGATACATAACCATCAAATTGAGGTTGATAGCCCGGAATAAATTAAGCAAATTAAAAATATTTCACAGTAAACCCTATCTAAGTTAAAAGAACCTATGAGCCAATCAAATAGTTCAAAAAAAAATAATTCAACTCCCGCTAACAACGCCACAGCAGCAGAATCTCATAAGACAAAACAAGCGGCAGCAAAGATTACAAACGAGTATAGCCAGGAAATGGCACCTGAAAAAATCGTTGTAGACGAGCCACCACCTAAACCAGACTATCCTCGTTACCGAGTCCACCCTGGACAGCCCATCACCTTGGCTAATATCGATCCCAATACCTGCGAGGACTACAATAAAAAGAAGCACGTTGAAGAAGAACTGGAAAAACAGCGTCAACGGCTGCAAAATTTGCAAGAACGGTTATATGCTCAACGCCAACGCAGTTTACTAATCGTGCTGCAAGCGATGGACACCGGGGGTAAAGATGGTACTATCAAACATGTATTCGGTGGTCTCAACCCACAAGGCTGTCAAGTTTGGTCATTCAAAAAGCCCAGCGATGAAGAATTAAGCCATGATTTTCTTTGGCGCTACCACCAAAGGACACCACAACGAGGGATGATTAGCATCTTCAATCGCTCTCATTATGAAGATGTGTTAATTGTGCGAGTCAAACAGTTAGTACCAGAGGATATTTGGCGCGATCGCTATCAGTTGATCAATGAGTTTGAGCACATGCTGACACTCAACAACATTGCAGTTATCAAATTTTTTCTTCACATTTCTAAAGACGAACAAAAACGGCGCTTGGAAAGTCGGTTAGAAGATCCAAATAAACATTGGAAGTTTTCTAGCAACGATTTAAAAGAGCGAGTGCTGTGGAATGACTACCAAGCGGCATTTGAAGACATGATTAACAATTGCTCGACTGCTCATGCGCCCTGGTATGTCGTACCTGCAAACAATAAGTGGTATCGTAATTTGGTAGTAGCTCGAACGATCGCAGACACTCTAGAGGCAATCAATCCACAATTTCCACCAGCAGAACAGGGTTTAGAAAATATTGTGGTTCCAGATTAAAGTAATTTATATACTCCAGAGCCTCGATTGTTGGGTTAGGCTATGCCTGCAATTAACTGTTTAAGCCTATAATCCCCACAATTCTATTGCAGGGAGTATGTCAAATAGACTTGGCAGAAGAAAGTTGCGCCTATACCTGATAGCTGATTTTGTCATCCCAAGGGGCAGGTTTGCTAACTTGCTCCCATATAGGACTATACAAGGCTTCATGTAGTTCGCGTGCTAGTACCACCAAACCTGCATAACCTGCATAAGCATGGTGACGTTCATGGTTAATGTCTAAAAAAGGAATTCCCGTTTTGAGTGCTGTATATTTATTGCCAGCCCCAGTAATCAACACATTAGCTTTTGTTTGGTGCAATACCTTTAATAATGCCTGGGGAGTTGTGTCAGACAAAAGCATTGCATCTGCACCAAGATATTGTTTAATTTTAGCTTTCTCCTCTTCTGTTGTTTTGCCATCCGTAGCTGCAATAACTTCCATTCCCAAATTTTGGGCTGCTAAAATCAGTGACCAACTTTTCACACCACCAGTAGAAAGAACAATCCGCTTACCTTTTAAATCAGCAAGGTAAGGAGCTAAAGCAATATCTAGAGCAGCATTTTCTTGGGCAATTAACTTTTCTGTACGTTCTTGCAGTTCCCAGGCAATAACACTATCTGCCAAGGATATACTTAATTTGGTCGCAACATTTCGCAAGCAATCGTTTAAGTTGGTCGCACCATAGAAGGATTCTTCAATATAAGGAATTCCATAACGTTCCGCCATAGTTTGCGCCATTTGTATAGCTACATTTGAGCAAAGCACTACATTTAATTTGGCGCGATGAGCATAGCAAACTTCTTGATAACGAGCATCACCTGTAATTTTAGAAAGAACGCGAATCCCCATTTTTTGGAATAATGGTAAGATATTCCACGTTTCACCTGCAACATTATAATCACCAACAATATTAATATCGAATGGTGTAGTAAATTCAGGTTCGGCTGTACCAATGACAGCATTCAATAAAGTTTCATTACCGATGCGATTTCCTAAATTTTTACTACCAAGAAATCCAGGCGCATTTACATAAATAACCGGAAGATTAATTTTTTGTGCGGCTAGTTTACAAACACTATCAATATCATCACCAATCAAAGCAGACACACAAGTAGCGTAAACGAAAATAGCGGCAGGATGATAGCGTTGAGCAACATCTACAATTGCTTTGTACAGTTTCTTTTCTCCACCAAAAACGATATTGCCCTCACTAAAGTCAGTAGTAAAAGCAGTTTGGTATAATTGAGAGCCTGAGGAGAGGCTACCATGAGTTGCCCAAGGATTATGAGTACAAGAAACAGCACCATGTACTAAATGAACAGCATCAGTAATAGCTCCGACAGAAACCATTGCTCCATCAAAAGGGCAATTTCCTTGGGTTGAACCGGGTTGTGGTGGTTTTGTGCAAGTGAGTTTTTTCTTACCAGTAAGTTGTTTATGGCTAGATTTGCAAGCTGTTTCGCTAAGGGGTTTGTTAATTATTACTTGAGTGTTTTTCATGCTTTTCCTCCTGCTGAAGATGAATACAAAACAGCCAAAAATGAGGAGTTGAGAGTATTATTCTCTCTCTATCTCCTATTGTTCTTACTTACCAATTTCGCTTTTTAGTCTCCACTCATCTTTATAGATTGTGGTAGAGGAAGTTTATGAGGATTGATTGCTGAAAGATTCCAAAAAATAGCAGATGCACTAGTAATTTCAGATAAAACAAGTAACTCCTCTGATGCATCCTGTATTTTCACAAAGGCCTGTTATGGCAGTTCTTAATTGCATGAGGTACATCTTCGCCTCTAGCCCCTCACCGCAACGAGATGTAACTCACTCAGACGATAAACACTATAATTCTTTTAGTTGTTAGCCTGTCTAAATATTAGCATAACTAATATTTTTGGAATCAAGTATTATTTTGATATTTTTACGGTATATAGGATTAGATAATTAAATATGATAATTTAGACAACATCTAGTTTCTATGTACCTTATCTTTTGTTTTATCATCCAAGCAAGGAATTCATTTTCTAATAATAGTTTTGTATGTATTTTATTTAACTTAAAAATAAATTCATATATAGGTAATTATAGCCTGATTTATTTAAATACTCTAAATCTATAGATAAAAGTGCTTATATTAAAAATTTTTCTTAAAATTTTAAAATTATACACTATTTTAACTCCAATATTCAGATGCAATCATAGTTGGATTATCGGCGGCGATCGCTTTGCATATCCCAGAGATTTTACTAAAAATATCTTCTTCCCAAACATTTCCTGATTCCTTGTTCCATATTTCTCATTTAATGTAATTCTTAATATTATAACCATTAACTCCGGTAAATTGATTGATATATAGTAGTTTATAGGCTAGCCTTTGCAAAGCAATACTCATAGCTATGCAATACTCTAGGCAAATCTATATTAAGCATCCCAACAAAAGGTAGAGCAGACAGTATGACCAAATATGTAAATCTTGGCAAAACTGGACTCAAAGTATCCCGTATTACACTAGGTACAATGACTTATGGCTCGCGTAAATTGCGCGAATGGGTATTAGAAGAAGAAGAAAGTCGTCCATTTATCAAACTGGCTTTAGAATTGGGGATTAACTTCTTTGATACCGCCGATGTCTATTCCTTGGGTGCTAGTGAAGAAATTGTCGGGCGAGCGCTGAAAGACTTTGCTCAACGAGATCAGGTTGTGATTGCTACTAAAGTACATGGTAAAGTCGGCGATGGGCCGAATGACCGAGGATTATCTCGCAAACATATTTTTGATAGCATTGATGCTTCTTTGCGGCGGCTACAGACCGATTATGTAGACTTGTACCAAATTCACCGTTGGGATTATGAAACACCAATTGAAGAAACTCTAGAAGCACTGCATGATATTGTCAAAGCAGGTAAAGTTCGTTATTTAGGAATTTCTAGCGTTTTTGCATGGCAGTTAGCCAAAGCTCTTTATACCGCAGACATCCACGGCTGGACTCGTTTTGTCTCCATTCAAAATCACTACAATCTAGTCTATAGGGAAGAAGAAAGAGAAGTGATACCCTTAGCCCTAGATCAAGGGATTGGTATTATTCCTTGGAGTCCCTTGGCGAGGGGATTTTTAGCAGGAAATCGCAGTAAGGCAGATTATGGGCAAACACTACGGGCAAAAACGGACGAATTTGCTCACAATCTTTACTATCAAGATTCAGATTTTAAAGTAGTAGATCGCGTAGTGGAATTAGCTACAAAACGAGGTGTTAAACCCACACAAATTGCCCTAGCTTGGCTATTGCATCAACCAGGTGTAACATCTCCCATCATTGGCGCTAGTAAGATAGAACATCTAAAAGAGGCTGTCGAGGCTGTTGATTTAGAGCTTTCTGATGAAGAGCGCAAATTCTTAGAAGAACCTTACACACCTCATCCCATCTTAGGGCATCAGTACCCTTTGGGAAATCGTCCGTAGAGGAAGCAGAGGAAGAAACTGACAAGATCCTCTATCTGTCTTATTCCTCTGATCGTCACTAGGAAAAGGGCGATCGCAGATTTTAATGAGCAAGTATTTTGCTCAAAAATGGGTCAAGTATCCACCATCAACAGCTAAAACCTGACCTGTAACATAAGACGCGGCGCTGGAAGCGAAAAAAACCACAGCGCCGGCGATTTCTTGGGGATCTCCCCAACGTCCAAGGGAGGTGCGTTTTTTCAGCCAATCAGCAATTTCTGGATCGGCAGCTAAATCTGCGTTGGTTTCTGTAGTAAAACAGCCTGGTGCTACGCCATTAACAGTAATGCCAAAGCTGCCCAATTCAGCAGCTAGCGTTCGAGTTAGAGCTTCCAACCCTCCCTTGGCGGTAGTATAAACTGAGTCACCTGCATCTGCAAGCGGCCCAGCTATCGAAGTAATATTGATAATTCTGCCTTCTCCTTGTTCTATCATCAGCCTTGCAGCTTTGCGGCTCAAATTAAAAGGCGCAATCAAATTGGTTTCGATTAGCTGACGCACTGCATTCAGTTCAAATTCAAATAACTGACGGCGATCGCGCATTCCTACATTATCCCTCTTCTGTCACTTTCCGAGGATTCTGAATAAAAGGATTTAAAGAAAAAACTCTGGAAGGTAAGTAGGGCAATGGATGTAGAATTACAAATCCTCAAACATTTGGCAAGAGATCCTCACCCAACAGTTGCCATCATAGATGAATATTGTGCAGAGTATAAAGACCTGTTTAAAGAAGTAAGAAATTATGAGTGCTTGAAATATTTACATATGGGGATAATATCAACGATAAAAAGAAAATTATTACCAGAGATAGCGAAGGTAGTGAGTATAAATTCGGCGCAATCATTACACCATTTCTTAGCAAATTCAGATTGGTCAGTAGATAAATTCAAAAAAAGAAGATTAAATAACTTGAAAAAACAATTAGATGGTCGTGCAATTACGTTAGTAATAGATGA
>NZ_MTAV01000260.1:1196-13879 GCF_002154695.1 Nostoc sp. T09 | reverse complement strand
ACAGCTTATGCCCTGAGAGCTTTTTTTACTTAACTTCCAACTTTTCAAACATCCTCTTAATCCACTAACAGAAAAAGACTTGCAAGATTTAGATTTTGTGGCAGCGAATGCTGATATTGTCGGCTATTCCTTTGTACAAAAGCCAACAGATATAGAGCTTTTGCAACGAGAGTTACAACGCAGGATGCCGAATAATTCTCCTGCGATTGTGGCGAAAATTGAAACATCTCAAGCTGTGCGCAATCTTCCAGAAATAATTGTGCAGGCAGCAGGCAAACAGCCCTTTGGCATTATGATTGCCAAAGGCGATTTAGCAATCGAGATTGGCTATCAACGTTTGGCAGAAATTCAAGAAGAAATTCTCTGGCTGTGCAAAGCTGCTCATATACCTGTGATTTGGGCTACACAGGTTTTAGAAAATTTGGTGGAGACAGGAATTCCCTCGCGCGCTGAAATCGCTGATGCTGCAATGGCGGAGCGGGCGGAATGTGTCATGTTAAATAAGGGACCATTTATCGCCGAGGCTGTCACGATTCTGGATGATGTCTTAACCAGAATGCAGGCGCATCAACAGAAAAAGACTCCTCAGTTGCAAGCGTTAAACTCCTAGTAATTTCTCCTGATGTTTCTATTTTTGTGGTATTGATTAAATGCTTATTAGTGCTGATACTAAAATTCCCTTTCCACGCTCCCTAGTTTATGCTACCTATCGAGACAAACTTGTTGAGTTAGTTCCCTATATGCCAAACGTGCGCTACATCAAAGTTAAGTCGCGTCGTGAAGCAGATGGCAAGGTTGATAGTGTGAACGAATGGCACGGTGGTAGTGAAATTCCTGCGGCAGCAAGAGCTGTACTCAGTGAAGATATGCTTTCTTGGACAGAATACAATACCTGGAATGAAGCTGACTTTAAACTAATATGGCGGATTGAAACTCACGCTTTTACAGAAGCAGTCCAGTGTTCTGGCACAAATCGCTTTTTGGAAGACGGCAATAATACAATAATTGAAAGCCGTGGCGAACTAGTAATTGACCCCAAAAAAATTAAGGGAGTACCATTTTTCCTCACAGGTACTATTGCCCATGTAGTCGAAGATTTCTTGGGAAAAAATATCGAACCCAACCTACTAGCAATGAGTGTAGGAGTGCGTCAGTATCTAGAGCAAAACCCTAGAGATTGAAAGGCAGCAGATCATCATTTGATGATTCGTCATCTTTGGTTGATTAACTGGGAGCATCCCACTTTGGAAGAAACATCTGGCGAATGGAATTCGCGGCTACACAAACCAAGTCCGCCTGCGCGGACTGATATTGAGCCTGCCTCCGCAGGCTTTGTTTTTGTAGCCCCAGACTTCTAGTCTGAGGGCAATTTGCCAAAATGGCATACTTCCTATTAACTTGCGATCGCATCTGACTTTTTACGCTGAGGACGCTTGCGTTCTGATTTTTTCTTCAATCCCACCGCTTGGGCTTGATCGCTATCCGATCCATATTGTCCGCGTATGACTTCTTTCATCGCTAAGACAGCATTGTGAAATTCCCACTCTGCTAATCGCGCCGCATCCGCCGCCGCACGGTATAAAGTTAGCTTTTCAGTTTCCGCTTGTTTCTGCGCCAACATCGCCTGATAAGCTTGCTGTAACTTGGCAACAGAAGCATCAGCACGGGTTGTATCGTAGGTGCTGATAGTTTGCAAACCGTGCCATGCACTTATATCTTGACTAATGGCTTGAAGAGGTAAACGGCGTGTTTTATCTTGGGCTGGCATAGAAGCCTCAGTGGTAAATTACATATTTAATGTACCCATAATTACAAAAAACTTATCAGTAAAATAAAAATCTATCGTAGGGGCATAGCACTGCTGTGCCCTCAGTATGTATTGCATCTACACAAAAATCGCATTGTCACCCGATGCAATGGCATTGTTACTCGATGCGATCGCATTGTCACCCGATGCAATGGCATTGTTTCCTGATGCAATGGCATTGTCACCCGATACAATCGCATTGTTACTCGATACAATGGCATTGTCACCCGATACAATCGCATTGTTACCCGATGCAATGGCATTGTCAGACGTAACAATACACTGTAGGGAACATCAATAATATATCTATCTGTCCATAGTAAAAATCTTTCGGTGCCGTGCCCATACCATTTAATGGTTGTAGGTCGGTTGATGCCTACTTTCGAGCGCTTGCAGCTTAAAGGGTAAAAAAGATATGTTTGAGATATGCTCTGTAGCTAGCAATCAATATTAAAGCGATACAGAAAATAATTTATGATTCAAGCCAAACGATCGCTAGTAACATTTGATGATTTTATCGCTTGGTATCCAGAAAATTCGCCACGACGCTATGAACTGCATGACGGAGTAATTGTTGAAATGCCACCACCAACTGGCGATCATGAAGAGGTTATCGGTTTTTTAGCGCTAGAGATATCTGCTGAAATTAGGCGGCTAAAACTTCCTTATTTCATCCCCAAGACAGCGTTTGTCAAACCACTGGAGGGTGAATCAGCTTATTCACCAGATGTGCTGATATTAAATCAACCTAATTTAGTGAATGAGCCTTTGTGGAAAAAAGAATCAACTGTAAGCTTTGCAGAATCAATTCCCTTAGTAGTTGAAGTGGTGAGTACCAACTGGAGAGATGATTATCTAAAAAAAGCGGCTGACTATGAGTCAATAGGCATCCCCGAATACTGGATTATAGATTACGCCGCTTTAGGCGGTAGGCGGTTTATCGGAAATCCTAAACAACCCACGATCTCGGTTTACTCATTAGTTGAGGGAGAATACCAAGTCCGGCAGTTCCGAAACAGCGATAACCTCATCTCACAAGCTTTCCCGGAATTACATTTGAATGCCGAACAAATTTTTCAAAGCTTTCCGCATTAAATTATGGCTTTTTGTCAATGTGCAACTAATAAACTATATTTCGGCTGCACTTCTAAGGTGAGAATACATGCAATTAACCACGCTAAACCTATAGCATAGCCAGCTAACACATCAGTAGGCCAGTGTACGCCCAGGTAAAGCCGACTGAAACCTATTGCCAGAATTAAGACAACGCTCAAGGCTGAAATCTGTTTGCGCCATTGAGGAAATTGCTTCACCAAAATATAACTGATGAAACCATAAATCACTATTGACACCATTGCATGACCGCTAGGAAAACTGTGGTGACCTACATGAATAATACGCTCCCACAGTGCTGGACGCGCCCTACCAAAAAGCACTTTCAACGCATAATTTAAGGCTATGGCGCTGGCTGTGGCTAAACCTAACCTAGTGGCTTGAGGACGACGATAATAAAGCAGATAAAATTCTACTCCCAAACAAATCAACACCAAAGCCAGTGGATCGCCTAGAGAAGTAATACCCAGCATGATGCGATCTAGAAGTGGCGTGTGCAGGTTTTGAATTGCTAACAAAATACTTCTGTCCAGACTGTATTTATGAAGTAGTCCGGCTCCTAAGACAAAAGTACAAATAGCCCCCGATGCCAGAATTAATTGATTATTTACTTGATTTGATTGCTTCTGAGCGGGCGTTTTAGGTATTTTGGCTTTTTCTATGGCAGTGCTGATATGAGCTGTCTCTAACGCTAATGTTCTGACTTCTTTTGCGTAATCTAAGACAATATCTTGAAGAAGTAAAGCGATCGCACTGGGGCTAAAATTAGGGTGGAAAATCACCAGCACATTTCCTGTCCAAGTATTAGCACTTACTTGTGCGATTCCTTCCGCTTTTGACAATCTCAATCCCAAGTATCTTTTCAGAGCTTCTGAACCATAAAGTCCATTCACCTTATATCTAGCTCTGCCTTTAACAGCGCTATGTATGGTTTTGACTGAAAGGTTTTCCTTGGGAAGTTTATCAAAATTTAAAGTGCCCATTTTTCAACTTGCGATCGCGTTAAATAAAGTCCAAAAATTTTCGATAGTTCTCATGAGTGCGTGAATTACGCAAATGAGCAAGCAATATCTGCTTTTGCTTACTAAAATCAACTTTACGCCTGATCTCGATGCCGCGATCAGTTATGGTAAAGCTAGGCGATGTTTGTCTACAGCGATAGCTGGCGGTGCTAATGGCTGGCCTAATTTCTTTTTGCTAGTTTGCGATCGCCACTGCTTGTTGGGCAAGATAAACATGATGGTAGATTTTAGCCCTTTGATTAAAGCTTTGGCGCTACTTAGTACTCGCTCCCAAGTATCTGTTTTCACCTCTCGATGCTGAATAGCTGTACGTGCTCTGTTAATGTTACGTGTACTATCAATCAGGTTGAGCAAAGCATCAAAGATGGCTCTGGCAATTGTTTTTGCTGTGACTGGGGCGGGTATTGCTATATTTGGGGCAGTTTGAATCAGATTAACTAGATGCGATCGCATTTGGTCACCCGAAATTACTCCTGGTTGATAATGAATCACAATTGATGCAGCTGAAGAGTTGATCCGAACATTTGTAGTTCTAGCATCGGATTCTATCAATCGCTGGAGTTTATTGGCATACTCAGAATCTTTGGCTAGCCGAGGAATACGAAAACGAATCCTGCCCGGAATTGCATGGACAACAGTATAAGATATGTTTGGCAGTGGCGCTGTTTTATTAGCTACGCTCTTAGTTGGCTTTTGACGTTGTGGCCGATGTCCTTCGATAACAGCGTTTTTATCAAAATTAGTGATGTTTCTAGAAGCCATACTCTCATATTTTGGTTGCAAAATAGGAAATAATAAAGCCCATCTTCAGCATTTAAAGGATATTTGTTTCTAATCTAGCTTCCACTGTTATAAATATTTATTAATTATCTTTAAGATTACTTTTTATATTGCATCGTGAAAAGTTTTTTTGCAAGTCTAGTTAACTCAATCAAGAATGCTGAATAATAGCAGCCTCAAATGATTCATGAACATCTTCCCTTTTGCTCTTGGCGACTTGGCGGCTTGGCGGTTCGATACACATGAATCTCAACTGTAAGCATTATTACAAATAATTTTGATATAAATCTAGAGTCAAGTAGTAGATTTTCTAACTTCTAAAAATCATTCTCAAGGTTAAGGAATGATACTCATAATTGTTATAGCTTAGATTTGATATAGCACTCCTATGTAAGAATTCAGCACCCAGGAGTCAGAAGTCAGAATTTAGAGGTAATCTAGGAAATTAGTAAATTGATTCATCAAATGTTTCTCCTCATTCTTTAACCCTTCTGGCTCCTGAATTCTGACGGATGTATTCTTATACTCCTATTTGATTTGTGAACTTACTAATAGGGGTAAAAGACAGGCAACAGAAAATAACTTAGGAAGAAGAGTAGATTATTTTTGAAAAAATCAAACCAGATTCTTATATAAAATTCATATTTAATTTCTGAGATGTACACAGATGGGCATTGCCCACCCGACAATTTAGCTTCAATAGTAAGTAATTTTTTCAATAGTTAAGCTGGATTCCTAGAGAATTCATAGCTAATCAATCTCATCTATAAAAAGTATTATTTTTCTACGTTATTCAGCAATACCTGAAAAATTTGCCGCTTTAAGAGCAAAAGTTATGCGTTATCGTCGCCTAGGTTATCGCTACGCAAAAGTTATTTCCAGCATCGGACTCAAACCCTTTAGGAACTTGAAAAATTTGAGCTTGCTGACGTTATCTGAACCACAGTGGCAACCAGCAGCAGATCTATATGAAACACCTACAGCATTAATTGTAAAAGCTGAGTTGGCAGGGATGAAGGAGGAAGATTTTGATATTACTCTTTACCACGATGCTTTGGTAATTGAAGGGATGCGAAGTTGGGAATCTCCAGATAAACCAATGCAGTTTCATGCTGTAGAAATTCATTACGGGCCTTTTCGCTTAGAGATACCGTTGTCAATTGCCATCGACAAAGAGGCAGTTGAGGCTCGCTACGAACTTGGGTTTCTCTACGTAACTTTACCAAAAGCGGAGGAGGAATTGTCATGACGGCTACAAACTTAAACAATACTAGTACGGTAACAATTCCTGATGCCTTGCCTGTGTTGCCTATAGGTGACACGGTAGTTTTTCCTTTGGCGATCGCTCCAATTGCTGTTGGTCAAGAACGTTCTATTAAGCTGGTAGATGATGTCATGCGGGGAAACCGAATAATCGCAATGGTGGCGCAACACAACCGCGAAGTCCGCCCCGCCAGACCAGAGGATTTGTATACAGTTGGAACAGCAACAATTATTCGGCAATTTCAGCGGCGACCTGATGGTACTATCCGCTTGATTGTTCAAGGTTTAGAGCGGGTTCAACTAACGGACTTTTTACAGACTGAGCCGTATTTACTAGCGCGGATCAATCCACTACCCGAACGCCTAGATCCAGGGACAGAAACAGAAGCACTTATGCGCACTTTGCGCGGAGTATTTCAGCAGTTGGTCAGGCTATCACCGCAGCTACCAGATGAATTGGTAACAATCGCAGAAAATCTCACCGATGAACGACAGATGGTATATCTCGCCGCTGCAAATGTCCCTTTAGAGTCGAGCGATCGCCAATCTATTTTAGAGATGGAAGCGATCGCCGACCAGTTGCGGCGGTTAATAGAACTGCTGCAACAGGGATTAGCTGTGCGCGAGTTAGAGTTTGAGATTGTGTCCGAAACTAGGGAGGAGCTATCTAAACGCCAGCGCCAAGTGATATTGCGCGAACAACTGCGAACAATTCAGCGCGAACTAGGCGAAGAAGATCCAGAACAAGCGCAGTTACAAGAATTGCGCCAGCACTTTGAACAAGCGAATTTACCAGCAGAAGCACGAGCCGAAGCAGAACGGGAATTAGGACGCTTAGAACGCCTAAGCGCCGCCTCACCAGAACATGGAATCATTCGCACCTATCTAGATTGGTTGCTGAGTTTGCCGTGGAACAAGACTACAGGCGGGACAATTGATATTCTCTACGCGCAAGAAGTACTCAACGAAGACCATTATGACCTAGAAAGAATTAAAGACCGGATTCTCGAATACTTGGCAGTCAAAAAATTACGGGAAGAACGCCAAGCAGAAATTTCTCTCACAGGTGCAGGAGAAGCAGAACACGCAGCGATCGCCGGGCCAGTACCACAGACAAACGCCGATGAAGCCAGGCGCGAACCGATTCTCTGTTTTGTCGGTCCTCCTGGTGTCGGCAAAACTTCCCTTGGTCAATCGATAGCCAGAGCAATGGGACGCAAGTTTATCCGCATTAGTTTGGGTGGAGTCCACGATGAAGCAGAAATTCGCGGACATCGCCGTACATATATTGGTGCATTACCAGGTCGGATTATTCAAGCATTACGCCGTGCTGATGCTGCGGATGCAGTATTTATGCTTGATGAAGTAGATAAACTTGGTATAGGTTTCCAAGGCGACCCCTCAGCAGCATTGCTGGAAGTATTAGACCCAGCCCAGAATTATACTTTCGTGGATACCTACTTAGGTGTACCCTTCGACCTTTCCCGCATCCTATTCATTTGCACCGCCAACACCACAGATAGCATCCCTGAGGCTCTCCTCGACCGCATGGAAGTGGTGAGTTTGGCAGGATATACAAATGCGGAAAAATTGCACATTTCCCGTCGCTACCTTTTACCTAAGCAAATTCGCGCCCACGGTTTGCGTGCTGATGAAGTCACAATGGATGATGAAGCGCTGGGGCGAATTATTCGGCAATATACCCGCGAAGCAGGTGTTCGTAATTTAGAGCGAGAAATCGCTGCTGTGATTCGCAAAATCGCACGGCGGATTAGCGAAGGTGCAACAACACCAATTTATGTCAATGCCGAACAAATACCTGAATATCTGCGAAGACCGCGATTTATAAATGAAGTAGTTGAACGCATCGACAGGCCGGGGATAGCAACTGGTTTGGCTTGGACGCCTGTTGGTGGGGACGTACTGTTTGTCGAAGCAGCGATGATACCTGGGAATGAAGAAAGATTAGTAATCACGGGAATGCTAGGCGATGTCATGCGCGAGTCTGTACAAGCTGCACTTTCCTATCTGCGGTCAAATGCTGAACAATTGCAAATAGACGACGCTGTATTTCAAGGTAAGACAGTTCACGTTCACGTACCAGCGGGGGCAATTCCCAAGGATGGGCCTTCGGCTGGCGTTACCATGCTCACTGCCTTAGCATCCTTGACCACCGGGCGGGTAGTGCGGAATGATGTCGCGATGACCGGAGAAATCACCCTGCGAGGAAAGGTGTTACCCGTAGGCGGTATCAAAGAGAAAGTACTAGCGGCCTACCAAGCTGGAGTGAAGACGGTAATTTTACCGCGCCGCAATGAAGCTGACTTAGATGATGTGCCTCTGGAAGTGCGGCAACAGTTACGGTTTATACTAGCTGATTCAGCACAGGAAGTACTAAATGAAGCATTGTCACAACAACCAGAAGCTGTATCTGTATAAGAATTATTTTCCAAATTCCACTTGGGAAAGGTAATACAAAGAAAGTCTTCGCAAAAAAGCTTGTGTTTCTGGTTACAAATTAACTTAACTTAAAGCCCTTTCGTTTGACGGAAGTTAAATATAAAAGTGGCTATTACGCTACTACTTATAGGACTCCTATTTTATTTTTGAAAAAAGTAACCTACTCTTAAACTCCTTTTTTCGTTTCTTTCCCTGTTCCCTATTCCCTCGCTCTATTTGATTAATGCTTAAATTTCTAAAACAAATTAGTGATTACACTAAAGAAACCTTTCAGTCCGCTCGCTATATTGGGCAAGGTTTATCTGTAACATTTGACCACATGCGCCGCCGCCCAATTACAGTTCAATATCCTTACGAAAAGCTGATTCCCTCAGAACGTTTTCGCGGACGAATTCATTTTGAATTTGATAAATGTATTGCCTGTGAAGTTTGTGTGCGTGTGTGTCCAATTAATCTACCCGTTGTCGATTGGCAATACAATAAAGAAACGAAAAAGAAACAATTAAATCATTACAGCATAGACTTTGGTGTTTGCATTTTTTGTGGAAATTGTGTTGAATTCTGTCCGACAAACTGTCTGTCATTTACAGAAGACTATGAACTTAGTGTTTATGACCGCCATCAGTTAAACATGGATAACGTGGCGATGGGAAGACTTCCGTACAAAGTTACTCTCGACCCTATGGTAACTCCCTTACGAGAATTGGTCTATTTACCCAAAGGCGTGATGAATCCCCACGATATTCCTCCTGATGCGCATCGGGCTGGTCTACTTCCTTCAGAGATTTTGGAAGCAGAAAAAAACAATAATAACGACTAATTGTTTGCGAGATTTTAGGAGTTACGCAAGTAATAGATTTTTTTTCGCACAAGTATCCAAAGCAAAACTTTTGGATCTCAAGTTCCTATCAAGAGCTAAAATTTCAAAAACTTTAGCTCTTGATATTATCTATTTTCTGCTTAAGAAAGAAGTCGATTCTCTAAATTGGCATACTATATTTATAACTAAGTCTGATTATCCGAACACTCATCACCAATAAAATTGGCAATGCGATCGCCTATATGAAGATTTCTCTGTTTTAAATTACTCTCTAACAAAGCCCATTCACAAAAATTGACATACAAAGCCAGAGCATAAATAGGTTGATAACGTCCAATGAAACCTTCTTCTATAAGATAACGGGCTTTATCTTGAATAAATTTTAAATCATAATGTTGTGGCTGATTCATAAGCCATTTTCCCTGAGAATATTAAAAATAAAATTTCCAATTAATCTCAACAATTTATTTAAAAGATAAGGAAAGGGCTTCCTTTAGGGAAACCCCAAGGAGCTATACAGCCATTCGCTAGAGACAGGAGAAACCTGTTGCGGAATCAGGAAAATTTGAGTTGAGAAAGCGGATTTATCTTGATTGTTTAAAGAAAGATTTTAACCATTTGATTGCTCCAGTTGTCTAATAGTTTGAAGTGCTGGAGGAATCGGCGTTCCCATTGCTTGCGCCAAAGCTTCTGGCGGTTTTTCACGTGCGGGCGATCGCAGATATTTCCCCGTAAACATTGGCTCTACCGACTTCATCTGATGAGTAGTACTATAGTAGCGATGTGTTTGCAAAATCTTGTTGCGTTCTTGAATCGATTCATTTGATATTTTTTTACGCAGCTTGATGATAGCATCCATAATCGCTTCTGGACGGGGCGGGCAACCAGGTACGTAAACATCAATTGGCAAGATTTTATCGGCCCCGCGCACAGCAGTTGGAGAATCAGCACTGAACATTCCACCAGTAATCATGCACGCTCCCATTGCAATAACATATTTTGGTTCAGGCATTTGAGCGTAAAGCCGCATCGTTGGTTGCGACATTTTCATATTGAGCGTACCCGCCAAAATAATTAAGTCAGCTTGACGCGGACTAGCACGAGGAATCAAACCAAATCGGTCAAAATCAAACCGCGAACCAATCAAGGCTGCAAATTCAATAAAACAGCAAGCTGTACCGTATAAAAGTGGGTATAAACTGGAAAGTTTTGCCCAGTTATAGAGGTCATCTAATGTCGTTAAGATTACATTTTCTGATAGCTGATTCGTTACCCCATAACTGAAAGGAGCAATTAATCTTTCTTTACTAAATGAATCACTTGAATCAATATCATTAGAGTTCATAAGTTGAGCCAAACTTTTAGAAAAAAAGGCTAATAGATCAGAAAAATTTAATTATATATATTTAATTAAATTTTCACTAGCTTCTTCTGATGCAAGCTGAACATGGCAAGTTTTTAACTTTATTGTTTTAAGATAAAAGCTGATATTTTTACTTTTTTCTGCCAAAAGCATGAGAAGTTTATTAAATTTATTTGTTTGATTTAATACAAATATTTTTTATAAGATAAATGTTGATGTTTTCCCTTGCTCTTTAATAAGGATGTGTTGATATTAGTAGTACGGTGGGCATCGCCACCTTACAAAATGTTATTGACGCAAAATTTTACATTAGAGCTTCTAGTAGCGTAAACACTAATTATAATTACGGTTTGCCCTACTGCAAGTATGAGTACATCTAGTTATATTAGGGAAGTGTCAAGTAAATAAATTTAATTGACATAATGAACCTTGAAAAATCAGCAAGGCAAAGGCAACTAGCCATAATATTAGGTCTAGTTTAGAACTTTCTTGATGAAGGAAGTTAACCGCACTAAAGAAGTACAGTTCATATCCCACACCTTCTAAAGGATATCGCTATACTAGAGAAGTGTAGAGGACTAACCTTTTGCTTAATGCGGATACAAGCAAGCGTAAAATAAACTTTTTAACGCCAAGTAAAAGTAGTGTAACCATCCTCAAAAAGTACGGTTAATACTCCAAAAACCTAAAGATTTTCTTGTTATATTAGAAGAGTGAAAACAAAGCAAGCTGACACGCAGAACCAAGACAAAGCAATAGTTTGAAAGCCAATTCAAGCAATAACACCTCGTTATACAAGATTTATATTTGGGAGCAAATTAAGATATAAGCCCCCCACACTATAACGAAAGAACTATTAGATTTTGGAGTGTAGAGACGCAACTGCTCGCGTCTCTGCAACCAGAATCAAACAAACTCAAAACATTATACTGAAAACGAAAACCAATCTGATTTTAGATTGAGTGCGAAATCGGCGATCGCAAATCTAAAATTGGATTATTCCTAGGTGGCTTGAGGTTGGCGCTCTTGGCTTTCAAACTTTCACTTGGTTCAAGTCAGCAGTGTGGTAGAACCACCCATCAACAAGTTCGGTTCTGCCTACTGTTGAGGGGCGAATTAGCTAGTACATTAGTATTATTGAAATTGAACTCTGTACATCAAACTTCTTCAGCACCTTATCTAGTTTTGCTAGAGAGAATGCTGGAGTTAAAATCCAGACAGAACCTTGAAAATTACATAGCAACTTGTCAGGTAGAAACTGTCATTAGTCAACCGTCAACAGTCATTTGTCAGTAGCGAAGTAGTGCATACAAATGACTCTTGACAAATGACTAATAACAAATTCACAGACACCAATTGTTGATTGTGGTCAAGCTAATAAGGGCTAACGGTGGATACCTAGGCACACAGAGGCGAAGAAGGACGTGATTACCGACGAAATGCTCCGGGGAGTTGGAAGTAAACATTAAGCCGGAGATGTCCGAATGGGGCAACCCCAAGAACAGCCTGTTGAATATATAGACAGGTATGAGCCAACCCAGCGAACTGAAACATCTTAGTAGCTGGAGGAAAAGAAAGAAATTCGATTCCCCTAGTAGCGGCGAGCGAAGCGGGAACAGCCTAAACCAGTTGTCAATACAACTGGGGTTGTGGGACAGCGACATGGAATCTATTAACTAGACAAAGCAGTTAAAAGCTGCACCAGAGAAAGTGAAAGTCTTGTAGTCGAAAGTGAAACGATACTAGCTGCATCCCAAGTAGCACGGCTCACGTGGAATCCCGTGTGAATCAGCGAGAACCATCTCGTAAGGCTAAATACTACTGTGTGACCGATAGTGAACAAGTACCGCGAGGGAAAGGTGAAAAGAACCCCAATAGGGGAGTGAAATAGAACATGAAACCGTAAGCTTACAAGCAGTGGAAGGACGATTTAACGTCTGACCGCGTGCCTGTTGAAGAATGAGCCGGCGAGTTATAGGCACTGGCAGATTAAGACGATAATGTCGAAGTCACAGCGAAAGCGAGTCTGAAATAGGCGCAAATATTTTATTGAAG
>NZ_MTAV01000260.1:0-1186 GCF_002154695.1 Nostoc sp. T09 | reverse complement strand
CGACCGATGTTGAAAAATCGGCGGATGAGGTGTGGTTAGGGGTGAAATGCCAATCGAACCCGGAGTTAGCTGGTTCTCCCCGAAATGTGTTTAGGCGCAGCGGTTGTGATTATAGTTGGGGGGTAAAGCACTGTTGAGGTGCGGGCTGCGAGAGCGGTACCAAATCTCGACAAACTCAGAATACCCAATGTACACACAGCCAGTGAGACGGTGAGGGATAAGCTTCATCGTCGAAAGGGAAACAGCCCAGACCATCAGCTAAGGCCCCCAAATTGTCACTGAGTGATAAAGGAGGTGGGAGTGCAAAAACAACCAGGAGGTTTGCCTAGAAGCAGCCACCCTTGAAAGAGTGCGTAATAGCTCACTGGTCAAGCGCTCCTGAACAGAAAATGAATGGGGCTAAGTGACATGCCGAAGCTGTGGGATAAATCTATCGATTTATCGGTAGGGGAGCGTTCCGTTGAGAGTGAAGCAGTAGCGGTGAGCAGCTGTGGACGAGACGGAAGTGAGAATGTCGGCTTGAGTAGCGAAAACATTGGTGAGAATCCAATGCCCCGAAACCCTAAGGGTTCCAGAGCCAGGTTCGTCCACTCTGGGTTAGTCAGGTCCTAAGGCGAGAGCGAACGCTGTAGTCGATGGATAACGGGTGAAAATTCCCGTACTAATTTAGGTTTGTGCAGAGGAACGAAGAAGGCAATTGTCAGCCAGCGATTGGTAGTGCTGGTTTAACTGTCCGAGGTGATGAGAAACGGTGAAAACGTTTTGAGCTAAGGCAGGAGTACGAGCGGTGAAGACTGCGAAGTGACATAGTCATGCTTCCTAGAAAAGCTCTCAACACGTTAAACCTAAATTACCTGTACCCGAAACCGACACAGGTAGGGAGGTTGAGAATACCAAGGGGCGCGAGATAACTCTCTCTAAGGAACTCGGCAAAATGACCCCGTAACTTCGGAAGAAGGGGTGCCCACCTAAGCAGTGGGTCGCAGTGAAGAGATCCAGGCGACTGTTTAACAAAAACACAGGTCTCCGCAAACTCGAAAGAGAACGTATGGGGGCTGACGCCTGCCCAGTGCTGGAAGGTTAAGGAAGTCGGTTAGCTAAAGCAAAGCTGGCGACCGAAGCCCCAGTGAACGGCGGCCGTAACTATAACGGTCCTAAGGTAGCGAAATTCCTTGTCGGGTAAGTT
>NZ_MTAV01000049.1 GCF_002154695.1 Nostoc sp. T09 | reverse complement strand
GGACAATCAAGCTGGTTCTTTGCACCCAGCTTTGGAGTAGCCGGAATCTTCCGTTTCATCCTGTTTATTCAAGGTTTCCACAACTTTACCCTCAACCCCTTCCACATGATGGGTGTTGCTGGGGTGTTGGGTGGCGCATTGTTATGTGCCATTCATGGAGCGACAGTAGAAAATACTCTGTTTGAAGATGGCGAAGCAGCTAACACCTTCCGCGCCTTCAATCCGACTCAATCAGAAGAAACCTACTCAATGGTGACAGCAAACCGATTCTGGTCACAGATTTTCGGGATTGCTTTCTCTAACAAACGCTGGTTACACTTCTTCATGTTGTTTGTGCCAGTAACTGGTCTGTGGATGGCAGCAATTGGCATCGTCGGTTTGGCACTCAACCTGCGGGCTTACGACTTCGTGTCGCAAGAATTGCGCGCCGCTGAAGACCCGGAATTTGAAACATTTTATACCAAGAATATTTTGCTGAATGAGGGTATCCGTGCTTGGATGGCTCCTCAAGATCAGCCCCACGAACAATTTGTATTCCCTGAGGAGGTATTACCACGTGGTAACGCTCTCTAATAGAACGGCGGCGATGGGCGGTGGACGTGACATAGAATCAACAGGTTTTGCCTGGTGGTCTGGTAACGCTCGTTTGATCAATCTATCTGGCAAACTGCTTGGTGCTCACGTTGCCCATTCTGGTTTGATTGTATTCTGGGCTGGAGCAATGACTTTATTTGAAGTCGCTCACTTCATCCCTGAAAAGCCTATGTATGAACAAGGCTTAATCCTGCTACCTCACCTCGCTACTTTGGGATGGGGTGTTGGTGCTGGTGGCGAAGTCATCGACACTTTCCCCTACTTTGTTGTGGGTGTGCTTCACCTAATTTCCTCAGCTGTGCTTGGTTTTGGTGGTATTTATCATGCCATCCGCGGTCCAGAAACCTTAGAAGAGTATTCTTCCTTCTTTGGTTATGACTGGAAAGACAAGAACAAGATGACCAACATCATCGGCTTCCACTTGATCATTCTGGGCTGTGGTGCGCTGTTGTTGGTGCTGAAGGCAATGTTCTTCGGTGGTGTTTATGACACTTGGGCACCTGGTGGTGGTGACGTTCGTGTTATTACTAACCCAACACTGAACCCAGCTGTAATCTTTGGTTATCTAATCAAGTCTCCTTTTGGTGGCGAAGGCTGGATTGTCAGCGTTGATAACATGGAAGATGTTATCGGCGGTCACATCTGGGTTGCCTTCATCTGTATTGCTGGTGGGATTTTCCACATCCTCACCAAGCCTTTCGCTTGGTCACGTCGTGCATCCATTTGGTCTGGTGAAGCTTACCTCTCCTATAGCTTGGGCGCTCTGTCCCTGATGGGCTTCATTGCTTCCTGTATGGTTTGGTACAACAACACTGTTTACCCCAGTGAATTCTACGGTCCTACAGGTCCTGAAGCTTCTCAAGCACAAGCTCTTACTTTCCTGATCCGTGACCAACGCTTAGGTGCTAACGTCGGTTCTGCACAAGGTCCTACAGGTCTAGGTAAATACCTGATGCGCTCTCCCACTGGTGAAATCATCTTCGGTGGTGAAACCATGCGCTTCTGGGATTTCCGTGGCCCTTGGTTGGAGCCTCTACGTGGTCCTAACGGTCTTGACCTAGAAAAAATTAAGAACGATATTCAGCCTTGGCAAGCTCGTCGTGCTGCTGAATACATGACTCACGCTCCTCTGGGTTCTCTAAACTCTGTAGGTGGTGTGGCTACCGAAATCAACTCCTTCAACTACGTATCTCCTCGTGCGTGGTTGGCAACTTCTCACTTCGTTTTAGGTTTCTTCTTCCTCATTGGTCACTTGTGGCACGCAGGTCGCGCTCGCGCCGCAGCAGGTGGTTTTGAGAAAGGGATTGATCGTGAGAATGAGCCAGTCATGTCCATGACCGAACTCGACTAGTTCGGAAGTTTTCTTTCATCACTGACAATTAAATGTTTCTAGCTCTTGTGTAAAAGCAAGAGCTTTTTTATTAATTGTTAATAGTTAGTACTGCTGCGATGTGACAAAATCAGATTTATTAGAGACAGATTTAGAAAATTTTTCTTATTAATTTTTATTGCTAGCTTGGTAGAGAAACACCGCAATTAAATAAAGGAGTATTAAATATGAGTGACTCAATTTTTTCCGATTCTTTAGGATGGACCGCGGAAGCTAAGGAAAAATTAAAAAATATTCCTTTTTTTGTCCGTACTCAAGCAAAAGCAAGAATTGAGCAGCTAGCTCGTCAGGCAAAGCAAGATATTGTGACAGCAGAGTTGGTTGAACAAGCACGCCTGGAGTTTGGGCAGTAAACTACTTAAACTGTTCTGTTAGATGTTGAAAGAATTACCAAGAATTGTTCAGATTGCATAATGCTTTATAACATCAGTTAGTTACAGTGAGGAAGTGGCTCAGGGAAGGGGGAAAAGTTCAATAGCGACTGAAGATGCGCGCTTAATAATGTTCACCTAACTTGATGATGACGACTTGTTTATAGAGCTTCCTGCTTAAACTTTGAATTTTGAATTTTGAATTCTCCCGCAGAATGTTGGCCCCATTCTAAAGTAATCTCTAGATTGGCTGTGGAAGTACCTTTAACTAGTACAGGCGTGAGTTTACCTGATTCCATAGCGATTTCTATACCAAATTTCACACTAGCCTTATCTGGTTTAACTTTTTGGATTACTTCTGCAATTTCCTTGGTAAGGGATTCAATAGCGACGGTTACTTCATTAAAAGGTCGGGTTGGGACACTTAATTTGCGTTCCCCAATTAGCGTAGCTTCGACTCTCACATTTGTACCATCAGACAGTTCTACTGAAATAACTTTATTTTGCGCTTCCATGTGGGTTTGACAGGATTACTCTGCATTTATATCATTCAACCACGTGTAATAAATACAACCACCCATACAAAATAAGTTTTTGCTTCTGAAGATGCAGACTTTTCATCCAAAATCACCTCAGTTGCTAGTTTATGGGCGTCTACAAGCGTGGCGACTGAACCCACTTGTAATTGGTATTAACCTTCTCCCAGATTCATCGCTGCTAAAACAGCCTTCTGCCTGACATCTTGGTAGACTGCTTCCAAATACTTCATTACTACCTCAGCAGAGGTGATATTTACTACAGTTTCCTCTTCCTTACCCAAGGGAATTGATCCCAATACATCTAATACTGTCTCGCTAGCACTAGGCGCAATCACTACTAAAGAAGAATCAAGTGGCTGATTGTACTGCCAGAATGAGTCAAGTTTAATTGTGTATTGATTGTTAGTAATTGGCTGTTGAACATCAGATGTTTCTGTAGGAGAAACTTCAATCTTACCGCTACGTAATTTGCGTAAATCGCTGATAATTTGCTCTTTGGTACGTCCGCGCAATTTAAATAGTACAAACGGATCTTCACTGAAGCGATCGCCTAATTGATAATATACTGCACCTACGTGTTTACAAGGATTAGCTTTATCAGGACAAGAGCATTTGCTGCGGATATCTGACAAGGTAAACGGAAATAAAGAAAGTCCATTGGAAGTGAAGACTTCTTCAATATTTTGTGGCATTTCTCCTGCTAATAACTTAGCGGCAAATATTGCCTTTTTGGACATTGTTTCAATTACGTAACTCCATTCTTCATCGCTAAATGGATCTAGAGAAAGGGAAACTTTATAAGGTTCTACTTCGCTACCTTGTACCCTTGCTAATACTTTGGCACCTTTAAACTCGATACTGAGGACATTTCCCTGACGAGAATAATTTCTTGCACGTTCTAGACGCTTTTTAAAGCGGTAAGAATCTAATAAATCTAGCCACCTTTGTGACCACCATTCACGACTTGCTTGTAGAGTGTAATCAGTCATAATCAATTCAAAATTTAACGATAATTTGAGGCTTACAGCTAGGCAATATGTATTACTATAAGCATCCTAAATCATTACTAACTACAGATGAAAACAAATAACATTGTTAAATATCTGTGTGTATCCGTGTTTATCTGTGGTTCATTATCTAAAACAATTTTAGAAGCTTCGCTAGCAAAATTATTTATCCTTCATCCTCTTCAATGACAGAACTGCGGTCAAGTAAAAGTAAATTGCGGAGTTGGTCTGTATCTAGTTCAGTTAACCACTCTTCCCCTGCGCCTACAACTTGTTCTGCAAGTTGTTTTTTACTTTCAATCATGTCATGAATTTTTTCTTCTAAAGTTCCCGTACAAACAAATTTGTGTACTTGAACATTACGGGTTTGACCAATGCGAAATACTCTGTCTGTGGCTTGATTTTCGACTGCGGGGTTCCACCATCTATCAAAGTGGAAGACGTGATTTGCTCTGGTTAAATTTAACCCCACACCACCAGCTTTCAAGGAGAGAATCATAATAGGTGGGCCTTGGGGGTCGTGTTGGAAACGGTCAATCATTTCCTCACGTTGTTTTTTACTAGTGCTACCATACAAGAAAAAGACTTCTCGCCCTAGCTGCTTTTCTAAATGGGGTTTAAGTAACTTGCCCCATTCCGCAAATTGGGTGAAAATTAAAGCGCGATCGCCTTCTGCTAAGGCTTCTTCTAACATTTCATCCAAACGCTGAAGTTTGGCAGAATGATATTTTCCTAATGAACTTTCTTTTAAATATTGGGCTGGATGATTGCAGACTTGTTTGAGCTTAATTAATAAAGCTAAAATCATCCCTCGGCGTTGTAATCCTGTAGCGGTATCAATCTCTGCTAAAGACTCTTCCACTACTTTTTGATAAAGCGTGGCTTGTTCAGGAGTTAGCCCACAAAATACGGTCATTTCTTGCTTTTCTGGCAAGTCTTGAATGATATCACGATCTGTTTTCAGTCGCCGCAAAATGAATGGTTGGACTAATGAACGTAATTGATTTAATGAAGCAGAATCGCCATACTTTTCAATAGGCATGGCAAATCTGCGTTGAAAGAACTGCTTATTCCCCAAATAACCAGGATTGAGAAAATCTAAAATAGACCAAAGTTCTTGCAATCTATTCTCTACTGGTGTACCAGTCAAAGCGATACGAAATGCTGCTTCTAATTGTCGTACTGCCTGGGATTGCTTGGCATCAGAATTTTTAACATTCTGTGCTTCATCTAAAACTATGGCTTGCCAATCCACACTCTGCAATGCTTTGAGATCTCGGTGAATTAGTGAGTAACTAGTTACAAGTAAATCATACTTTTTCACTGCTTCTGTAAATGCCTTACCTTTGGGGCGTTTATCACCGTGATATTGCAAAATTTTCAATGTCGGAGCAAATTTCTTAACTTCTCTTTCCCAGTTACCTAATACAGAAGTTGGGCAAACTAATAGAGTAGGTTTTTCTAGTGCATCCTGTTCTTTTAGGTGTAAAAGAAAAGCAATGAACTGAATCGTTTTTCCTAAACCCATATCGTCGGCGAGACAAGCACCCAAACCCCAACGTTCTAAGAAAGCTAACCAAGCTGCACCTCGCTGTTGATAAGGTCGCAACTGTCCTTTAAAGTTGGCGGGTGTGGGTAAAGGTGCGATCGCCTGATTATTTGTAAGTGCCCCAATTAACTCTTGTAATGCCCCAGATGCTTCAAAACTAACTACAGGTAATTTTTCAATTGCTTGGGTATCCCCTGTACTTAGGCGTAAAGCATCTTCCAAGGAAAGGGACATTTTTTCTTTCCGGGAAGCAAAAAAGGTTTGGGCTGTCTTAATATCTTGGGGACGTAACTCCACCCACTCGCCGTTGATTTCCACTAGGGGGCTATTTAATGCTACCAGCCTGTCAAATTGAGCTTTAGAAATAGTTTGTCCGCCGATCGCTAATTTCCACTGAAAATTGAGCAAACTCTGCAATCCCAAGCGTCCCTGCTTTTGATTTGGCGTTTCGGCAGTAATTTTCAACCCTAAACGGTTCGCCCATCCCTCGCGGTTTGCCAAGCTGGGCGGTAAAACCACGCCTAAACCACTATCTTCCAACCTCCAAGCCACAGACTTAATAAATTCGTATGCCTGCATGGGGTTAAGACTACAAGATTCAGGATATTCACTTTCTAAACTAGGTGCGATCGCTGGATACAATCGGGAAGCTAACCCCAAGCCGCGCAGAAAAGTTTCTTGGGGTGCTTCGATTGTGCGATTTTGATATGTTAATTGCTCAACTGGATGCTGCCAAATTGTTGTCGCATCTACTAAAAACTCTGGATCATCCGCAGCTTGGAGATAATATGCTAATTTCCATTCTGTTTCTCCAGACTCCGGAGAACGCAATTCAAAACAGGTACGAAATAAAGCTTTATGAGTTAATTGATATTGCAGGGGCATAGTCCAAGCTGTCAGTGCCGCTTGTAGTCTTTCTACTCCAATTGGATCGGCACTAACTGTTTGAGATGCACTAGTTAAAGCTTGCAACCACTGCCGCACCGCTGCTGGTAGAGATGCCATCACCCTGCTTTCAATTGGGGATTGAGAACCTACCATTTCACGGACTTGAACATCTATTGTACTGTTGAGAAATCCTAAAAGTAATTCTTGAGGTTGTAGCAGTAAATTTATATGTAGTTGGGATTGGGTTAATTCCTTACTCCCCAGTTCTTCCTGATAAGTGCGGCAAGCCAATGGCATCAACTGAGAAAATTTTTCCAACCTTGTTCCATCTATAGCACTATCTAAAAGTACTTGCCAGCTAGCACCTATCGAACTGTCTGCTTCTGGTTGAATGGTTGGTAAAAACTTAGACCGTGAAATTAAATCTAAACTCCAACGCGCAACCTGCGACCAAAAGCGTAAATCTCCTCCTAAAAAGGCATCATCCCCGCTAATAGTACTTAAGGGGAGAGAAGCAAGAAATTTCATTGCTGCGCTAGGGTTAAGACAAAAACCCTCAACTCGCCAAGGATGCAGGTATGGTGGAGAGTCTGTTTTTTGCGCAGGTATTAATTGCGTTTCAACGACGGCAGAATGAACAGGAAAAATTGATGCTGTGCCTTCTTCATTGTTGTCTGAGATGTGAGATGGTAAAGCAATTATCTGAGATTGTGTTGGCATTACTTCAGCCACACTTGCACTTTGACGTTTTCGCCCTGTACTTACAGCGACTTGAGGTTGCTGAATAAAGTTAATTTTTAAATTCCGCGATCGCAACCACTCACTTAACTCCTGTGGTGCCATTGCTAATGGATGTGATGGGATATCAAAAGCAGCATTAGTATCAGAATCAACCTGTGAGGAACGCCAAGTTTCTCCCCAAATAAATAAACAACTATTTTGCTTTTTATTTAACCAAATACCATGTAAAATTGCCATTTTTCAACTACCGCTCAACTACGTTATCTGTATTGCTACTATCAAGAATTAATTTTTTGATATATAAAGCTGCAATTAATTTTACTCATATTTTTTGAGCTAAATTTACCTAAATTCTATATAATAAATATTCACCATTATCAAAAATATTCAGCAATGTAGGGTGGGATTGCTCAGCAAAATCTGGATTTAAAAAATTAAATATGAATTATTATAGTTATAATTAAAGATTAGTAATAAATGCAATTTCCCCTTTATCAAGTTACAAAAAATGGCATCACAGTAGAACTAGATTATATGCATCCTCAAGAGCAGGAGGTAGTCAGGGCATTACTAAATCTAGTAATTATTGAAGGGAAAACTTATCCTCAAAAGCAACCCCTTTCTCCGGCAGAATTTGCGGCTTACTGGTTGAGTCAGGATGCCTTTGTTGTCCGGGCAGTTGAGCAGAGCAATATAGACAAACCCAAAGATATATTAGGGGCATTTTATTTAAAACCAAACTTCCCCGGTCGGTGCAGCCATATTTGCAACGCTGGTTTTATTGTACAACCACAGTTGCGAGGTCAGGGCCTAGGGAAGTTTATGGGAGACTCGATGCTATTGATAGCAGCTAGCCTTGGCTACGAGGCTGTCATGTTCAATTTGGTCTTTGAAACTAATATACCGTCAATTACACTGTGGCAGAAATTGGGATTTGAGATCATTGGGCGCATTCCCCAGGCAGCTAAATTAGCCGATGGGCAAGTGATAGAGGCTCTAATGATGTATCGTGCTTTATGTTGACAAAGTTGTTTATCTTTGTATGTAGCCCAAGCCAGCCATAGTGCATAAATGTTAGGATTGCCACAGAGAGAGAATAGCGTGCATAGAAGGAAAAAAAACTGAATGACAGAAGTTGATAAGTCAATATCCTTTGACGGACGGGATATTCGACTGAAAGTAGGCCTACTAGCTCCCCAAGCTGGTGGGTCGGTTTTGATACAATCGGGGGATACAGCTGTTTTGGTGACGGCTACGCGATCGCAAGCCAGAGAAGGCATTGATTTTCTTCCCCTCACAGTAGATTACGAAGAAAGACTGTATGCTGCGGGTAGGATTCCCGGCGGGATCATGCGGCGTGAAGGTCGTCCACCAGAAAAAACAATTCTTACCAGCCGTCTGATCGATCGTCCCTTACGTCCGCTGTTCCCTTCATGGTTGCGGGATGACTTGCAAATTGTCGCCTTGACATTGTCAATGGATGAGCAAGTACCACCCGATGTGTTAGCAGTTACTGGTGCTTCTATTGCTACCCTAATTGCCCAAATTCCGTTTCACGGGCCAATGGCAGCAGTACGGGTAGGCTTAGTAGGAGATGATTTTGTCATTAACCCTACTTACGCAGAAATCGAAGCTGGAGATTTGGATCTGGTGGTCGCAGGTTCACCAGACGGCGTGATCATGGTAGAGGCAGGAGCCAATCAGTTACCAGAACGAGATATTATCGAGGCGATTGATTTTGGCTACGAAGCAGTGCGGGATTTAATCAAGGCACAACAAGATTTAGTTGCAGAACTGGGTCTACAAATTGTGCAAGCAACGCCCCCAGAAGTAGACCAAACTTTAGACAAGTTCATCAGCGATCGCGCCAGTGATGAAATTAAGAAAATTCTGGCGCAATTTGAATTGACTAAACCAGAGCGCGATGCGGCTTTGGATGTAGTTAAGGAAAATATTGCGGCGGCGATCGCAGAACTTCCCGAAGAAGACCCAGTTCGCGTAGCTACAAACGCAAACGGCAAGGCCCTTGGTAACACCTTCAAGGAAATTACCAAAAACTTCATGCGCCGTCAAATCATTGAAGACAACGTTCGTGTTGATGGTCGCAAACTCGATGAAGTGCGTCCCGTGTCTTGTTTAGTTGATGTCTTACCTAAGCGTGTCCACGGTAGTGGCTTGTTTAATCGGGGACTTACTCAGGTATTATCTGCTTGTACCCTTGGTACTCCCGGAGATGCCCAAAATCTCAACGATGACTTGCAAACAGACCAATCCAAACGCTATCTGCACCATTACAACTTTCCACCTTTCTCCGTCGGGGAAACTAAGCCGATGCGCGCCCCAGGACGGCGTGAAATCGGTCACGGAGCATTAGCAGAGCGAGCGTTGTTACCTGTGCTACCACCGAAAGAACAATTCCCTTACGTAATTCGCGTCGTATCGGAAGTCCTTTCTTCCAACGGTTCCACCTCGATGGGTTCAGTCTGTGGTTCCACCCTGGCATTAATGGATGCTGGCGTGCCAATTCTCAAGCCTGTCAGCGGTGCCGCAATGGGTCTAATTAAAGAAGGCGACGAAGTGCGTGTTCTCACTGATATTCAGGGCATTGAGGACTTTTTAGGTGACATGGACTTTAAAGTCGCCGGCACAGATACGGGGATTACTGCCTTACAAATGGACATGAAAATCTCCGGTTTGTCTTTGGATATCATCGCCCAAGCCGTCCACCAAGCCAAATCAGCTCGTTTGCACATTTTAGACAAAATGCTGCAAACCATCGAGCAACCGCGCATAGAAACCTCACCCTACGCCCCACGGCTGTTGACCATTAAGATCGATCCAGACATGATTGGTCTGGTGATTGGACCTGGAGGCAAGACAATTAAAGGCATCACTGAGGAAACTGGTGCAAAAATTGACATTGAAGATGATGGCACCGTTACGATTTCCGCTGTGGATGAAAGCAAGGCGAAGAAAGCCAGAAACATCATCCAAGGCATGACCCGCAAGTTGCATGAAGGTGATGTGTATGTAGGACGCGTGACTCGAATTATACCTATAGGCGCATTTGTGGAATTTTTGCCTGGTAAAGAAGGCATGATCCACATTTCCCAGCTAGCTGACTACCGAGTTGGCAAAGTAGAGGATGAAGTGGCTGTTGGTGATGAAGTGATTGTCAAAGTGCGCGAGATTGACAACAAAGGTCGGATTAATCTGACACGTTTAGGTATCCATCCTGACCAGGCAGCTGCGGCGCGGGAAGCAGCAGCAGTAAATCGATAGATAAATCGATTTAGGATTTTAGATTGAATCTAAAATCCGCGATGCCTTAGGGCAAGGCATCGCTGTATGCTTCTCTGATTCAGTTGTCAAGATTATTCAAGCTGCAAGACTGAAGTCGCGGCTCAAACACAGTTTGCCTTCTCAGGCTTGATGCTATTAAGTTTAGGTAAATCCAGCCGAACGACTAAAGTCGCGGCTAAAGAAACAAAGCCTGCTTGCGCAGGCTCGATTTAATTAAATAATTTCTCAGTGAGAAATGTAGATTTTTGTTGATGGTGGGTGGTTTGGTTGCGAATGTAATTGGTTGTCTGATGATGAGATGATTAATTGTAAATTCACTCTAACTACTTGACTATTTGAAAAATAAACTTGATGTAGGGTGTGTTATGCCAAAGGCTAACGCACCTTGAATTAATGCACTATTTTAACTGTGTTGCACCACTACAATTTAATTTTATTAACATACAGCGCTTTTCATTTGCATGGAATACAAACTTTGCAAAGTAAATTCTCGTAAGTGCACAAACATTGTTGTGACCCTACTGTAGTCTATTCAACTGCAAATTGTTGTATTTGGAAACATCATTGCTTACCTACTTACTTGTATTTCAAAAATCAAAAAATCAAATAGTAGTCATATACCAGTAAAAAATCTGAGGTAAAAAATGATTCAACCTTTACCCAAACTATTAACATTTGAAGAATTCGCCCATTGGAAACCTGACGGTGAACGCTATGAATTGCATGATGGAGTAATCGTTAAAATGCCACAACCATTGGGCGGTCATGAAGAAGTTACAGGATTTTTATCTATAGTACTGAGTGTGCAATGCTATCAATTAAGTCTTCCCTATATCATACCTAAAACTGCGCTAGTGAAGCCTCCCGAAAATGAGTCAGCTTACTCGCCAGATGTCCTAATAGTAAACCAAGCTAATCTTACTAATGAGCCACTTTGGAACAAAGAATCGACTTTAATTTATGGTGTATCAATACCTCTAGTAGTTGAAGTTATCAGTAATAATTGGCGTGACGACTATCATACAAAAGTTGGTAAATATGAAGAAATAGGTATACCTGAATATTGGATTGTAGATTATCTTGCACTTGGCGCTCGTAAGTTTATCGGCAATCCCAAACAACCTACTATATCTATTTATTTTTTAGTCGAGGATGAATACCAAGTTACCCAATTTAGGGGAACAGACCGTATTCAATCACCAACTTTTCCAGAGTTGGATTTAACTGCTCAACAGATATTTCAAGCTGGGAGTAATAGCACTGCCTCGTCTACTCCTTAGTATATACAAGTCACCATAATAAAAGGTTTAGTATTCGACTTTTCATAGGTTGGGTTTCGTTTCTCAGCCCGAACTAAAGTTACTACAACTTCAATCTTTGAGCTTCACCTTAATATAAGAAATTTCCAAGAAATAAATTATTTAAATAAACGAACAACAGAGACACAGAGAACAAGGAGAAATAAGAAACAGAAAGGGTTTTTGCGTCAGTTTGTGGATATTTTTTTATTTGGTAGTTCCTAAGTTAATTGTTTCCTTCACGGATACAAGTTAGCCTCCAGCTGTTTCAAGATCCTTTTAGGAGCATTTTTATCTCCGTGAAAAAACTTCCAACCTACAAAACCCGCACTAAATCCAACCAGAGCAGCCCCCTCCAGTCATAACTTTAACCTAACTAAGAGCCTCCATCGCAAAACTATACGCTGCTACTCCTGATAAAGTACTAATTGCTGTACTGGTACTAGCTACACCAAAAGCACTGACAGATACACTCGTTACAACCCCTACTCCTGCTGCAATTCCTAATTTCTGTTTATCCTCTACATACATTTGAGTAACAGAAGCAACAGAAATTAGAGCAGCAGTACCAATCAAGGTAGCTCTCAACTATCGCTGGTTCTACAAGTAGCTAATACCGATTCAAACAATGTTTGCGACAGATAAATCATTCCGAGGGCACAGCAGTGCTT
>NZ_MTAV01000259.1:774-1204 GCF_002154695.1 Nostoc sp. T09 | reverse complement strand
TGTAGCTTTATCAAAAGCCTTTAACACTAGTAGTTGGGTGACTGGTCTTGCAGTCTCGCTAGCCTTGCTGGGGTCTGCGGTAGGAGCCTTCTTTGCCGGACAAATTGCCGACCGTTATGGTCGCGTCAAAGCAATGGTGGTAGCTTCGGTGTTGTTTACTATCAGTGCCATTGGTTCGGGGATTGCCTTTACAATCTGGGATTTCATCTTTTGGCGGTTATTGGGTGGAATTGCAGTTGGCGCTGCTAGTGTCATCGCGCCAGCTTACATTGCCGAATGTTCTCCCTCTCACTTGCGCGGAAGGTTGGGATCTCTTCAGCAACTAGCGATTGTAATTGGGATTTTCATCGCCCTACTGAGTGACTACTTCATCGCTGTGTCAGCAGGTTCGGCAGAGTCACCGTTTTTATTTGGTGTTGCAGCTTGGCGG
>NZ_MTAV01000259.1:543-764 GCF_002154695.1 Nostoc sp. T09 | reverse complement strand
AAGTGGCGGACTGCTGCCAATTGTTTGGATCGGAATCGGCTTATCTGTATTCCAGCAATTGGTTGGGATTAATGTCATCTTCTATTACAGCAGTGTATTGTGGCGAGCAGTCGGGTTCTCAGAAAAAAATTCGCTCACGATTACAGTGATCACCGGAGCCGTCAACATTATTACTACCCTCGTGGCGATCGCTTTCGTGGATAAATTTGGTCGTAAGCCTT
>NZ_MTAV01000259.1:0-533 GCF_002154695.1 Nostoc sp. T09 | reverse complement strand
TGGATGTTTTGGTCAGCAGTGCCGCCAGCAGTATTCTATGGCATGGCGGCTTTAACGATTCCAGAATCTCCGCGTTACTTAGTTGCCCAAAATCGAGAACCAGAAGCGGCTAACGTTTTAACCAAGATTTTGGGGGGTAACGTCCAGGAAAAAATCGCAGAAATTCGCCAAACAGTGCTGCAAGAACGCCGTCCTAACTTGTCTGACCTGTTAAGCAGAAGTGGCGGACTGCTGCCAATTGTTTGGATCGGAATCGGCTTATCTGTATTCCAGCAATTAGTTGGGATTAATGTCATCTTTTACTACAGCAGTGTTTTGTGGCGAGCAGTCGGGTTCTCAGAAAAGAATTCGCTCACGATTACAGTCATTACTGGAGCCGTCAACATTATTACTACCCTCGTAGCGATCGCTTTCGTAGATAGATTTGGTCGCAAACCGCTGCTCATCCTCGGGTCGATTGGGATGACCATTACCTTGGGAACGTTAGCTTATATTTTTGGACATGCTGCGACCGATGCTGCTGGTAACCCAAC
>NZ_MTAV01000258.1 GCF_002154695.1 Nostoc sp. T09 | reverse complement strand
AAAAACCTAGCCTTCAGATGGACTGGCTTTTATCTCAAACAGCTTAACCCGAACTCAGGTTAAGTTATCTGTATCCAAACTAGGAACAGAATTACAGAGAATATGCGGAAAGTCTCCTAATTCAATTATCAAGAAGTTAAAACTTGGGTCTAATTTTACCAAATTTTTAGAGTCATCTCCTCAATTTACTTTGAAAGCAAGTGACAAGGAATATGAAGTAGCAAAATCTGATAACAAGCCGCTACTGTACGAGTAGATATTCTCCATTAGTATTATGCTGATTTTCCCCTTTAAGTTTGTTGCATGTCTTCCTACCAGTAGCAACAAGTGAGATAATTGTAAGAAAAATTAACTTTATTTTCCCGCCGATGCTAAGACTAATTACTGACTTCGACGGTCCCATTATTGATGTTTCTGAACGCTACTACCGTGTTTATCAATTTTGCTTAGAGAAAACCCGACGCCCAGAGCAATCTGTACAAGAACTGCCTAAAGTAGAATTTTGGCAACTAAAGCGATCGCGGGTTCCGGAAAAACAAATTGCTCTAAATTCTGGGTTAGACGAAGCGCAGGCACTAGAATTTGCACAATTGCGGCGGCAAACGGTGCATACAGAACAGTATTTTCAATATGACAGCCTTGTACCTGGTGCTGTGGACGCACTGTTAAAAATTCAAGAAGCTGGAATCGATTTGGCCGTCATGACAATGCGCCGTGTTCGGGAACTAGACTATGCTTTCCAAAAATTCCAATTAGATAGATTCTTCCCAGAGAATCGCTGTTATTGCCTGAGTAACGACTATGTGAAAACCCGCGACATTGAAGATAAGCCCTTATTGATGGCACGAGCATTAGAAGAACTACCTGCTGTTGCTGATAGCTGGATGGTGGGGGATACAGAAGCCGACATCACTGCTGCCAAAAAACATGGTATTAAAGCGATCGCTGTGGAGTCTGGTATCCGCGATCGCGCTCAATTAGAACTTTACCAACCCAACTTAATTGTTCAGGATTTGAGCGTTGCTGTAGATCTAATCATAGAAGGTAAACTTACCGATCAGGAAGGTCGCTATATTGAGTAGTAACCCAAGTTGCGGGTTATCGAATGATGTGTGCTTGTCACCCCTCAACAATTTATGCGA
>NZ_MTAV01000257.1 GCF_002154695.1 Nostoc sp. T09 | reverse complement strand
GCTCACATATTTCTAAGGATTGCTCCCAGAATGCGATCGCTCTTGCTATGTCTCCTTGGTCGGCGATTACCCCTGCAATGTTGATCAGGGAAACTGCTTTTCCTGTTAAATCATCTTTAGGACAAAGGTCTAAGGCTTGCTGATAATGAGTAGCAGCTTCTTGTACAGAACCTAAAAATTCTTCCGCACGGGCGATGGTTCGTAAGATGCGGTAGTCTTGAAAAACTGCCAATATTTGTTCACATAACTCTAAAGCTTCCACAAACCGGGATTTGTTCACCCAAAGGTTTGCAATTACATGCCCAATGCTAACAGCAATTTCTTGCTCTCTTGCCAGTAGTCCCAAGCGCACTATTTCTAGTGCTTCTACTTCCGTGCAGTTTTCATTCTTATACCAAACTTGATGGATTTTCTTTACGGCTTTCTGTTGTGTTGCTTGCCATTCTTCTTCAGTCAATATAGGTTCTAACAACGGTTCTAAAATTGCCGTCACCCGGTAATTAACTGGTTGATTGGGGTGAGTGGTGCCAGATTCAACTAAGCTAAGGCTGGTTAATTTGCCCAACACTGCCAATTCGTTGGCGCTAGAAATTGCCCGCACAATCTCCTCTGTCACAGGCAAATTAAACACACTCAACCGTGCGAGAAAATTTTGCTCCTCTGTTTCCAAAGCATCAAACAGGGTTCTTGCCAAAAGATGCTCGCGGAATTTCTGCTTAGTCGCCTCCAACCGATTCAGTAATTCATCCGCCGCCAATCCTGGCTGCTCAATCACTTCTAATAACCACTTCAGCAAACGGGGATTACCATCAGCAATCTTAAGAATCCGTTGAGTTCTTAACTTCTGCCTAACTTCTTTATCTAAAGCAAAGCAGATTTTATCAATATCACTGCTGCTCATCGCTGCCAAAGATTCCAAGTGCAGGCGGTGAGGTGGTAAGGTATCTTCCTTTAAATAGCGACACGTAACAATCAGCCGGCTTTCTCCGCCGTTCTCCGCTAATGCCGCACAAATCGCTGCTAAAATCTCGTAAGCCTGAGCCGTCATCCGCAGTGAGCCATCCTGAATATTAGCATCGGGGATATTTTGCTCGAAGTCATCCAGCACCAGCAGCAAAGGTTGGTTGTGTTCTTGTTCAATGGCTGCAAAGAAGTTTTGCAACCGTCCTTTCAGAGATACCTTTGGTTCGTTCAACAATGCAGGGACATCGGCAAATCGCTGAAACTTATTAGAAAGCTTATTCAGCAAACCGCTTTCATCCAAAGGGCCAATCAACACCACCC
>NZ_MTAV01000048.1 GCF_002154695.1 Nostoc sp. T09 | reverse complement strand
TTTCATTGATTCTGCCACTCTTCAATAGTTCATCTGTTCTAGCAAAGTTGACATACTCCCTAAATTGTTTCCAAAATTAAAAGTGTGTAAAGATTTAAATTTCGGAGACAAGCCTGTCAATAAAAAAGAGTAAAAGCTTGTTAATACTAAAAACAAAATTTGTGTCCGATTTTTATTCTCATCTTCAACCTTAACACGATATTCAGTTACTATACAGAATATCTTTCTAAAGTCTGAGTACCAGATATTACATAGATTTACAAGATAATTTTTCTATTCATACCTAGGTTTTTAGCAAAATATTGGAAAAATTAACTATATTGACCATGTATGCAGACAGTATTATATATAACCTATCTTCTGCCTCTTTCAGTTTGGATGAGCGTGATGCTAAAGCATTTCACTAATAAAAATTGCTAGTATTCATACTTTATATATTTAAATAAGGTTAATAAAATCTAAATAAGTTAGATATAAGCAATAATTCCAAAATTGAAAATAAATATTATGACAAAATAAAAAATAATTTGATTCAGGAAAAATAAATTTATTGAATCTGTGCTAATCTAAAAACAGGAATCAAAAGTAAGAATGCAAAAAGACTTCAAGACAATATTGAGGTTAACTCGATAAAGTCCTTTTGCTCTGGTAAGTCCGCTTCAATATCGTTATGGTTTTTAGTAACGATAAACAAAAGCCAGATAAGCAAGATAAACACCTTAGTAAAGGCTTGAAGTCAATCATAGCTTGCTTGGGTAATAGCCATTTGTATTTGGCTAGCCTAGTTAGTTTAAATGCCAGATCCAATTACTCTTAGAGCCTAGGGAGAAAGACTCTTAGTGCAGCCTGGCAATCCTAAAGAAATTAGAACGGTTACTAAACTTGGTACAAGCGAGGTTAACTATTTTTAATCGCACTAACTAAGTTCTAGTAGTTGCTTACTTTGAAAATGAAAACTTCAAGCAGAGCAGATACCGTTTTGCAAAATTCAGGAATTTAGCTAGATTGTCAAAATTCACCAATACACTGCCCAAACCATAATGTTAAAGGTTGTGAATGCAGAGATTTACCTTGTAACTAAGGACTTATTTGCCTGCATTAATAGCGATAGGATTAAGTGATTTTTTAGGAATAACTGGAAGAAACACCAAGAAGCGATCGCTCGGTATTTTAGAATATCGAAACTCTGGGCAGCTATGGCACAAGCAACATCAGGAAAGTTGTAGCAACCATTGAGGTGAATTGCAATTTTGGTTGGTTGGCTTCAGGGCAAAAACCCTGGACAAGTTGAAATTGCTACTGTAAAAACTCTTAAGGCTTGAGCAACCGATGGGGATTTAGTTACAACAACCTACAATGCTTATGCCAAGCTTTTTAAGCTTCAGTCAGCATCAGCAGACAGATATTTCTTCTGATATAAAAACCCAACAAGCATACCCGATGGGAAGCTGAGGAGATTTATCTTACTGTGCGTCTGGTAGTACTTGCAATATTCCTTAAACACAAATCAAATCCTCGTCTATGCAACCTCTTACTGTTTTTGCCCGGTGCGTTTGTTGGCAAATGCTATGTGCCAACACTACCAAGGGTTAAGTTTCAGGTAAACCTTCAGTCCTATCAACCAACTTATTCTAGGAAAACACAAATCATGGCTATCGATAGCAAAATCAGACAAATAGCTTTCTACGGTAAAGGCGGTATTGGTAAGTCTACTACCTCTCAAAACACTCTGGCAGCTATGGCAGAGATGGGTCAACGCATCCTGATTGTCGGTTGCGACCCTAAGGCTGACTCCACTCGTTTGATGCTGCACAGTAAAGCTCAAACTACCGTTTTGCACTTGGCTGCTGAACGTGGTGCTGTAGAAGATTTAGAACTCGAAGAAGTTATGCTGACCGGCTTTCGGGGCGTTCGTTGCGTGGAGTCTGGTGGTCCTGAACCCGGTGTAGGTTGCGCTGGTCGGGGTATCATCACCGCCATCAACTTCTTAGAAGAAAACGGTGCTTACCAAGATGTTGACTTTGTATCTTACGACGTACTAGGTGACGTTGTTTGCGGTGGTTTTGCTATGCCTATCCGTGAAAACAAAGCCCAAGAAATCTACATCGTTACGTCTGGTGAAATGATGGCGATGTACGCTGCAAACAACATCGCTCGCGGTATTCTCAAATATGCGCACACTGGTGGTGTACGTTTGGGTGGTTTGATTTGTAACAGCCGTAACGTTGACAGAGAAATCGAACTGATCGAAACTCTGGCAAAACGCTTAAACACCCAAATGATTCACTATGTACCTCGCGACAATATTGTTCAACACGCTGAGTTGCGTCGGATGACTGTTAACGAGTACGCACCCGACAGTAACCAAGGTAACGAATACCGCATATTGGCTAACAAAATCGTCAACAACACGAATCTTCAAATTCCTACACCAATTGAAATGGAAGAACTAGAAGAATTGTTGATTGAATTCGGTATTCTCGAAAGCGAAGAAAATGCTGCGAAAATGATTGCTACAGCTGCTGAAAGCACTGCAAAGTAAATAATGTGACAGGGTGGGTTATTTCTCACCCTTCCTTAATTTTTGCCAGTTCTGGAACACTGGAGGTTGCTACCCATTTCTGAGTAGCAATTCCCATATCCCAATTTTCTCAGGGAACAACCTGCTAAAACTTGAGCTACCTTACTACGTATCATTAGCCATAAGATGAGACGGTTTTTAGCTGAATCTTTGAAATAAGTAATTATCCACTACCGCGTTAGATTTTTATATGCTACATTAAGTAGTGGTATAGTAATACATAAGCAAAGCTAAGGTTCGGGTTCAGTATGCCCGACTGGTGCGCCAACCGCTGGATTGAGCGTATACCGCTGCGCAATGCGTCACTACTCCATCGTTTGATTAGCTCAGTGGTAGAGCAGCCGACGCGATCGGTGGGACGTAGGTTCGAGTCCTACATCAAACTCCGGAAGTTAGCTCACTGGTAGAGCGATCGACTCATAATCGATTGGTTACAGGTTCGATTCCTGTACTTTCACCCAACCCTGTCCGGGTCAAAAGACAAATTCGCGGAATAGAGCAGTCGGGTAGCTCGTTGGACTTAGAATCCAAAGATCAGTGGTTCAAATCCACTTTCTGCCACCAACCCTGTCCGGGTCAAAAGACACTACCCCGTCACGGTAGCCAATTTAACTTTAGTCAAAACTCTGTGATGTAGGTGCTTATTACTGGCCATCACGATGTGATGTCTGTAGTAACAGTAAAGAAGCTAGCGCAAATGCATTTCTCCCTAATTTGAGTATGTCCCTTCGTTTGTCCTATTCAGTTCTCTGAAACTGGCAAACTGAACGGCATATTTGAGCACTGTTTTCTTGTTCTAGATTGCCCTTGGGTAATTTAGGGATAAGTAGCAGCAATCTTAATCCAGTTCCGGAGATGTATTTGTCCGCAACTTAACTGTAAACACCTGCATTTGCAGAGTTTTAAAATAAAATAGAGTTTGCATATTACAAATTAGTAAATATTTTAATGAGGATGTTTCAATGGGTTTGCAAAGTAACAAACAAGGAAACATCGACTACTTAAATAATTATGGCTTAGACGCATATAATACTGCCGAACAAATTGCAGCAGCAATGGAAATTAGTGTTGATAAACTTCGATTTTTGGCATTTAATGGCAAAACCTCAACAGTCTCGCACTATATTCACTTCAAAACGGCTAAAAAAAATGTAGGGCAACGGATTATCTCGGCACCATTACCTGACTTAAAACGCGCACAACATTGGATTTTGAAGAGTATCCTGCAAAAAATTGAAATCCATGATGCCGCACATGGTTTTTGCTGCGATCGCTCCATTGTTACGAACGCAACTCCTCATGTTGGTGCAGAAGTAGTTATTAAATTTGACTTGCAAGATTTCTTCTCAAGAATTTCATATCAGCGTGTCAAAGGATTATTCCAATCATTTGGTTATTCTCCAGCCGTTGCGGCAATCTTCGGGCTATTGTGTATCACAGCCGCAGTTGAAGAACGCGAATTAGACGGCAAAACATATTTCGTTGAACTCAAACACCGCCAGCTTCCCCAAGGTTCGCCTGCAAGTCCCGCAATTACAAACATTATTTGTCGTAATTTAGACCGTCGGTTAATGGCGATCGCAGACAAATACGGCTTTACATATACACGCTATGTTGATGATTTAACATTTTCGGCTTCAGCTGAGAATGTTAAACATATCAGTAATATCATCAAGCAAACTCAATCAATTGTTGCTGATGAAGGTTTTGCAATTAACCAAGAAAAAACCCGCATTTTGCGAAACTCTCAACAGCAAGAAGTTACAGGTATTGTCGTCAACGAAAAAATTAATATATCCCGAAAAACATTAAAAAGCTTCCGTGCAACTCTATATCAAATTGAAAATGAAGGATTTGAAGGTAAGCATTGGGGGAACTCAGGTAAACTTATCGCCTCAATAACGGGATTTGCAAACTATGTGGCAATGGTAAACCCTCAAAAAGGTGCAGAGTTTCAAGAACAAATTAAACGTATTCAAAAAAAATATGAAATAAAACATTCTAGTGAAAATCAATAAAAAAATTAACAATTACCTTTTCATTAAGTAATTACCGCGTGTTTCCTCATATCTGCTTGGGTTACATTGAGTAGCGAGGTAGGAATACATTTTGCAAAGCACTAGTGTGGGTTCTGTATGCCCAACTGGTACGCCAACCTTTGGATTGAGCGTATACCGCCCAACGATATGTTACTACCCTTTGAAAGTTAACTCTCTTGGGAGAGCGATCGCTGTATCGGCGATCGGTAACAGGTAAACTCCTGTACTTTCAGCACACACCCTCGCCCTGGGTACGGGCACCTTGTTAGGGACAAGGCAACCACTATTTTTGTTTGGTAAACTCTGCGGTTTTGGTGTTCTGCTACCGTTTATCACCCGCGATACTCAGTAGTCACAGCTAAGAAGCCAGTGCAATTGTTTCCTCCCTAACTTGAGTATGTCCCTTCGTTTGATACATCCAACTTTTTGGAACTGGCAAACTGAACGGCATATTTGAGAGATGTTATCTTTTTCCGGATTATCTTTGGGTAGTCTGAGGGAAAGTAGCAGCAGCGTCACTCAAAAGGAAACTTATGAGTGCCCTACCTCCTTAATCCAGTTTTGGAGAGCAATTAGCCCGCAACTGAACTGTAAACACCAACATTTGCAGAGTTTAAAAATATAATGTAGTATATGTATTATATAAGGGGTGTTGAATAGTTATTAACTTTGTTTTTAAAGCAAGGAACAATGTAGCACAAGCGGCTATATCTCTTGTTTATATACGATATTGAATTAAAAATAATCAAGGTAAATTTTTACCCCAAAGTGATAAATGTCTTTCTTAAACTTTCTGCGTCGGCTACGACTGCCTAAATTATCTATGCAAATTTCTCTGTGGCAAACTTTCTATATCAAACCTAACGAAATTGGAATTTTATACCATCGCAGTGATTTTAAAAAAATCTTGCAGCCTGGTACTTATACTTATTTTGGTTGGCATTGGCAAGTAAGAACCTTTGACCTTAACCAACCAGAAGCTAAGATTGAGAACCTGGAACTATTGCTGCGCAATCATAGTTCAGAGTTAGAGCAAGCCCTAGTAGTTGTACGTACAGGGTTCAATCAAGCGGCTTTAGTGCGCTTGGGCCAAAATTGGATCAGTATTGCGCCAAATCAATTACGCGCTTTTTGGCGTGGTTTTATAGAGGTAGAAACTCATCTATTCAACTTGGAAGAAAGCTTAGAATTACCTGCTGAATTTGTGCAGCAACTACGGGGAATTACGTTAAATGGTATCAAGAAATTTCAAATTTCTGAGTATGAAATTGGCTTGTTGTACGTACAGAATAACTTTGTACGTCCTCTAGAACCAGGTGAGTACGCTTTCTGGTCTTTTGATAGGGATGTTTCAGTTCGGACTTTCAGTCGGATTGTACCTAATCCCAGCTTTCCCTTGGAAGATGTCTTAATTGAAAGACATCCGGACTTTGTATCAGATTACTGTGAAATAGTTCAATTACAGAATCAGCAAGTAGCAATTGTCCGCTATCAAGGTAAAGTGATTTCCATCTTACCGCCATGTAGCCGTAAGCTGTTCTGGCAAGGTGTTGAGGTAGAGGCGATCGACATCAGTAATGATGCTAAATTGCCATCTCGCTTAGTTGCAGAGTTAGTTTCCGGCTTACCAGAGGCTTTGACTCTCAGCCGCAGTAGCCTGCATATTTGCGAAGTGCCAACACAACACGTTGGCTTGCTATATATTAATCAAGAATTTCAAACACAACTCCAGCCAGGAAAGCACGCCTGGTGGGTGTTTGGGCGTTCTTTGCAAACGGAAGTCTTTGACCTACGTCAACAAGCTATGGAAGTGTCTGGTCAAGATATCCTCTCTAAGGATAAAGTGCCTTTGCGCTTGAATTTAACTGCTGGCTTCCGTATACTCGACCCACTGAGAGCCAAAAACAGTTTAGCGGATATTACTGCCTATTTGTATAAAGAATTACAGTTTGCTTTGCGTGGTGCTGTTGGCGAAAGAAGTCTGGATGCTTTACTGGAGGATAAAGGCGCGATTGATAGAAGTATCTCTGAATATATTCGTCAGAAAACCGCAGACTATGGAATTGAGATAGATTCGGTTGGGGTGAAAGATATTATTCTCCCTGGTGAGATCAAGACTATTTTGAGCAAGGTTGTGGAAGCAGAAAAAGCGGCCCAAGCCAATGTAGTTCGCCGTCGTGAAGAAACTGCTGCTACTCGCAGTATGTTGAATACAGCTAAGGTAATGGAGGATAACCCTGTCGCGTTGCGTTTGAAGGAATTGGAAGTACTGGAACGCATTGCAGAGAAGATTGAGAAAATTCAAGTTAATGGTAGCTTGGATAGCATTTTGACAGAGTTAATTCGGATTAATCGGGATTAAAACCGTAGTTGAGGATTGCTTGTGCTTATTCTGAGAACCTTACAACCTGGCGATGAAATGTTGCTAGAGAGTTTTCTTGTGCAACATACGGATACTTCCATGTTTCTGCGTTGCAATTGGCAAGAGGCGGGGTTGGTTGACCAAGGTGCAAGGTTTCAAGGAACATACGTAGCGGCGATCGCAAATGCAAATATAGTCGCAGTCGCCGCTCACTACTGGAATGGGATGGTTGTTGTGCAAGCACCAGTGTATCTCAAAGAAGTAGTGCAAGCAGCGGTAGCAGAGTCTAATCGCGCTATTTCTGGAATTGCTGGCCCAGCTGCACAAGTCGAAGCCGCAAAGAAAGTCTTGGGACTAGCTAACCGACCAACTCATCTAAATGAGCATGAAATATTATTTTCCTTGAAGTTGCGAGATTTGCAGATACCCCCAGCTTTAGCATCGGGAAAATTAAAGTGCCGATTGCCATATCCCGAAGAATTTGATTTACTTAGTGAATGGTGGTATGCCTTTAATATCGAAGCGCTGAAAAAATCAGAAAGTACTGATTTACAGGCATCCTGCCGCCGTGAAATAGAAGCGCGTCAAGCTAAAGCTATGCATTGGGTATTGGTAGCTGGAGATACACTAGTTGCTTATAGTGGCTTCAACGCTCGCCTACCTGATATTGTACAGATTGGTGGAGTATGGACACCGCCAGCCTTGCGGGGTAATGGCTATGCTAAAAGCGTGGTGGCTGGCTCATTATTAGAAGCGCGATCGCAAGGAGTAGAACGCGCTATCTTATTTACAAATCGAGACAACTTGGCAGCACAAGCAGCTTATCGCGGTATTGGTTTTCGAGCTACTGGTGAGGAATTTGGCTTGGTGTTGTTTGAAACTAGTTAAATCAATTGCAAATGCCTATAGATATTTTTAAGGGCAAAAGTTCTTGCGCTTCTTGTGCTGAATTTGCTGGAATTGAATTTGTAGCACTTGTAGTATCAAAGAGTGAATTGATCATAACATTTGCACTATGAGTTGCGATCGCTTCAAAAAATCATTTGCTGTTGACCCTTCCTTAAGCGCTAGGCTTTTTGACTTGTTGGAAAACACATTTCCTGGAATCAGCAGTGCAGCAGAATTTGGCAGAAAACTAGGTGCATCTTGGGAAGCTGCTTCGACTCCTTTTATTCGCTTTAATGATGATCAAGCAATTGCCCATGTGGGAGTAGTAGAAATTCCCATGCAAATTATGGGACAAAGAGTGACTGTTGCTGGAATCCATGCAGTAGCTACCCGCCAGGGATTTCGCAGAAGAGGCTATTATCGTGAAGTCATGAATGAAGTACTGGAATATTGCGATCAAATTTATGAAACTCTGGTACTGACAACATCGCAACCAGAATTTTACCTACCTTTTGGTTTTCGCGTAGTTGAAGAACACATCTTCAAAGTCAAGTGTAGTTCTATAGGTAGCATTGATGGCTGGAGAACACTAGATTTTGCAGATGTCGAGGATTTGACTTTACTGCACAGACTTTTAGAAACACGCGTTCCTGTCTCTAATATAGTTGGAGTAGTCCAGGAAAAAGCCGTATTCTTGGTTAATGAAGGAAGTCGTCCTTTGTATTATGCAAAAGATTTAGATGCGATCGCCTGTATGGAGATAGAAGATACTCGACTTCATCTATTTGATTTAGTTACAACACAGATATATCCTTTGCAAAAAATCCTTGATAGGCTACCTCAACCCATTGAAGAGGTGTTGATTTACTTTAGTCCAGAACTTCTCAATGTTAATAATGTGCAAGCATTTCCTTATGTAATTGATGAAGCTGTATTGATGGTGCGTGGTAAATTTGCCGCAGAGAAGCAAAAATTTATGCTACCTCGTTCTGCGCGTTGTTGAGCAAATTGACTATACGCTTCCTTTCTCGGATAACAGCCGCACCAACATTAACCTAAGCGCTCAGTTAATCAAAGATGACGAAATTTCCAGATTCCTACAGCGACAACAATTCCTAAGAGCGTACCAATCGCCAAACCCATCAAAGCTAACAATGGAAAAGTTAAATCGGCTTGAGTTCCCTTGGGATAATCGCCAAATACAATCACACTTATAAACCCAATGCTTGCGCCAACAATAGAGCCAAGTAGTACCCACAATATGACATCTTGTGATCTAACCCTGGCTGCGATCGCTAGCCCAAGCGAGGTGATAATGAATCCGGACATAGCTCCAATTGTGGCACCATAACCCACAACGGAAAGAACCCAGGAATACTTGACAATCATTGCCCCCAAGCCTGCGATTAAGGCTTCAAAGCCCAGCCAGAGCAATATTCCTAGCATGAACCAGAAAAGTTTTGTCTGCATGGTGTTTCTACCTAAATCCTGAGTCAGCTAGCCAACAACATAGATAATACTTTTTTGGCTGTCGCTGAATATGAGTATGAAACTCAAAAATTCAATCTCTCAAACTCTTATTCTCTGTGTCTTTGCGTCTGGAGCGTGATCCTAATTCATATTCATACTTTCACTCAGCAACGCCCTTCCTTGATTAGAGAATAAGTGAAATATGAACTATTAATTGTGAATGTACAGCGATCACCTCAAGTCGTCTACAGTCAAAATTTGAGCAATTACAAAATCTCTATTCTTTAAATGCTAATTTACTAGATCTCTACAGTAGAGTTTCAAGTACAAATAACACAAAAATCCCCTGACTAACTCCAGTACAGGGGATTTTAACGTTGAAAGTTGACGGTTGACAAAGGCTAAATAATTAACCTAGTGCCAAAAAAGCGGGCTAACCGCTATTTACATGGTTAACCCGTGCAGCTTTGGGAACGCGCAGAGAAATTACTATTGCAATACCAACTTAACATTGGCATTTTGCAGACCGCGCTGTTTTACTTCAGCCAAGGTCTTATTAACTGCATATTTTTGGTTGATGGAGTTGATCAACTCAGTTTGATTGTGCTTCTTAGCAACGCCCCACAGGTCAGCGATGAGGTCAAAAGAACCATCACTGTTGCGAGACCAACCGAGGTCATATTCGCCTTCTAACACGGCAACGATGTCAGAACGTACACGCTGACCGTTATAACCACGGACATCAGCTTCAGTCTTTACGCTGATACCTAGGTCGCGCAAGGATGCTTTGAGGATTTCTGCATCGGTGATCTTGGTGCGCAGGGTGCTAAAGTGAGACATTTGGGTTTCCTCCAAAGAGAAGATTGAGAAAAACGACAACGGTTTGTTTTTGGGGAAGCCGCGCTTAAATTAAAAGCGGCTTTTTTCTATAACTGCTAGCATTGACTGCTAGCCTTTCCCCCTGGGTTAGCAGGAGAAAGCTTTTAAAACTCCATTCGCTGATACTCAGCAACGGAGGATGCTGCGGGTCGTGCACGCTGTCTGGCCCAGTCTCTCAAAGCTGTGACCTGTTCCTGCATAGTACGAGACAGCGGCAGGGTTGCCTTCAGTGCAGCAATAATATCTAATTGGGTGAACTCACGCTCTTGGGCAAAAGCTTCGTACATTGCCGCAACAATCGCTTGTTCAATTTCTGCCCCAGAAAAACCGTCCGACATCTTAGCTAATTGTCCTAGATCGAACCGCGAGATATCTTCACGACGTTTCGTCAGGTGGATATTATAAATATCCTGACGTTCTTCGGGTGTGGGCAGATCCACAAAGAAAATTTCATCAAAGCGACCTTTCCTCAGGAACTCCCCAGGCAAGCGTTCCACTCTGTTAGCGGTTGCCATAACGAACACGGGAGATTTCTTTTCTTGCATCCAGGTCAGGAAAGAACCGAATATCCGACTGGAAGTACCGCCATCTGAATCACCAGAGCCAGCACTACCAGCAAAAGATTTATCCAACTCGTCAATAAACAGAATCGTTGGAGAAATTGATTCTGCTGTTTTCAGGGCATTACGCAGATTGGCTTCACTTCGACCCACCATTGAGCCGTCGTAAACTCTACCCATATCTAAACGTAAAATTGGTAACCCCCAGAGTCGGGAAGTAGTTTTGGCAATTAAGGACTTACCACAACCTGGAACTCCCAGAATTAGCATTCCTTTTGGTTGAGGTAGACCATACTCTCTAGCTTTCTCAGTAAAAGCATTAGAGCGTTGCTTGAGCCACTTTTTCAGTTCTTCTAAGCCACCTACAGCATCAATGGTTTCATCTTCTTCAATGTACTCTAATATACCATTGCGCCGAATTAGCTGCTTTTTCTCAGATAAAACTATATCTACTTCATCTTCCGTCAAACGCCCTGTAGTTACCTGTGCCTTCCGATAGACTTTTTCAGCCTCATCTTTAGTTAAACCCAGAGCCGCTCTTAGAAGCTTTTCTCTCGCCTCTGTTGTCAGCCGTCGCCCACGATTTTGATCTAAATGGTGAGTTAAAACTTTATTTAACTCAGCCATGTCTGGTAATTGAAAGTCGAGAACTACAACTTCCTTTTCCAATTCGATGGGTACTTGCTGAACCGGCGACATTAAAATAATGTTTTTCGGTGAGCCTTTAAAGCTAGCGATCGCATCACGTAGCGATCTTGCTGTCGCAGGCGCATCTATAAATGGATGTAAATCTTTAAGAATAAATATACCGGGTTCTTTATGTCGGATAATCCACTCAATTGCTGCCTCTGGAGAAACAGTATTGTGTTGGGTGACATTCCGGGGTTGACCATACTCCACGATGCCGTGAGTTACTGTCCAAACAAATACTCGGCGTTGGGGCTTTAATAACTGGGCGATTGTGGAGATTGCCTGCTCAGCCCGCTCTTCCTCGGAGGTCACAAGGTAGATTAGAGGGTATTGAGCTTGAATTAGAATATTGAGCTCTTCTTTCATATCGACCTACTTGAGACCTTAGTACAGTACAGACATCGTTTTGTTGGTAACGACAACAGAATTATGAATTTAATTATTCATAATTCATATCTAGCAAGGGACTAACTCTTCCTCACCCAGAGGATGGGTTTTTTCTTTATCCATTTCATCAATGGAAATATCTTCTTGACCAATTACCCCTGGTTGATTATTTAAGGTAATTAGTTCTCCATCACGTAACACCAGCGAACTTTCACAGTTGGGACAAGAATATACTCTATGACTTCTCCCATAAGAGGAAGCTTCAAATTCCTCAACTAATTCTGAATTAGATAAGTAAAAAAATAGGGCGCGTTCTGCAAGATCTGACATTGGCTCAGAATCAACCGCTGATCGAATCTTCAGCCTTCTGTGCAGTTCTGGTGACAAATACAAAGTAACCTTTTGCTTAGTTTGCATATAACTCTTTGACGGCCTTACCCGGGTATGTATATTACGTTATCGGTTCCCTTCTGAGTTGTCAAGACTGCAAAACGTTTTGACGCTAATATTGTTACATTTGTTCACATATTGGGTATCGATCGTTATTAATATCCTTTCCTGGCCTGCTGTTAATGTAAATCTGGATAACTGTTCTTGACGCTACAAGGTGGATTGAAACGAAATCCCACCCTTACACAGAGTGGGATGAACTGAAAAATGAATTATGGGATTGATGGATTGCTCCTCTTGGGAGATTCTGCCTGTATTACAACAGAGATCGTCAAACGCCTGCTTCTACTAACACGGCTTGCTTTTCGCTGTTGGCTATATACCGTTGTAAGTCTTGCCAACTTACTCTTTCTAGACTGGATAATACTACATTAGCTCTACCCAATCGCTCTACTGGTCCTAGCCCAACAGACCACATCCCAGCGGCTCTAGCTGCTTCTACTCCAGCTTTGGCATCTTCCACAACAACACACTGAGATGGTGAAACACCAAGTTGTTGGGCAGCAAAGAGAAAGAGGTCGGGAGCAGGTTTTGGTTGTAAGACACTGTAGCCATCGGCTATGGCATCGAATTGATTTCCAATACCCAAGCGTTGAATTACTGTCTGAGCATTTTTACTAGAAGAACCCAAAGCGACTTTAATTCCAGCAGTGCGTAGTTCTTGCAACAAGTTTTTGACTCCAGGAAGCAAATCGTCTGTGGTAATTTTCTGAATTAATTCCAAAAAGTAACCGTTCTTGCGCTCCATCATGTCCTGAATTTGCTCTTCAGTGGCGGAGCGATCGCCTAAAATTTGTAGCAGGGTTTCTCGACGAGGCAATCCTCTGATGGCGTCGTTGGCTTCTTGGTCAAAAGGAATGCCTTCTTCATCGGCTACTCGCTTCCAACCCAAATAGTGCAACTCAGAACTATCAGTCAACACACCATCCAAGTCAAAGATGACAGCCTTAATTTCTGGGTGTGAAGTTTGCAGATTCACATCTGCTTGTTTGCCAGCAATTTCTATCTCTGTTTCTTGTCCCAAGTCGAAGTCATACCATTCGTTGCGCCATTGCAACCGGAATTTCAAGCGTTTCCAACTTGGAGGCAGATTAGGACAAGCAACCGGGCCAAATTGAGTCATTCTAATGCCGCCAAAACCGAATACTACAGCTTGCCATACGCCTCCAGCACTTGCGGCGTGAATTCCTTCGGCTGCATTCCGTCTAACATCTTCTAAATCTACCAATGCTGACCGGAGAAAATGTGTGTAGGCGTGGCTTGGTTGATTGAGGTCGCAGGCTAAGATAGCATGAATTGCTGGGCCAAGAGATGAACCATAGGTATGATCGGTGCGTTTGGTGTAATAATCCCAGTTGATGGCTAAGGTTTTATAGTCATAGCGCTCTCTTAGCAAATAGAGGAGCATCAATACATCCGGCTGTTTGAGAATCTGCTTTTCGTTTGTCGCTTCAATTCCCAATAAACCTTGTAAGGATTGGCTGCGTGGTTCGTAGTCAGCGAGATTAACTTCTTCGAGTTGGTAAAAGCCTTCAAACTGCTCAATTAAGCCAGTAGATTTATCCTCATTAACATATAGACGCTCTTGAATATCCACCCATTGATGCAAGCGTTCTGTAGTTAAGTTGAGTTGTTGCGCCAGTTGTGCGGATTTTTCCGGATAAGCTTGCTTCAGCCAATCCCAAAGCGCTAAAGCTGATTGCAAATGCCACTGTACCATTAAATTGGTGAAGGCGTTATTATTAACGCGATCGTGGTTTTCATCGGGGCCAATCACATCCAAAATGTCGTAACCGTTACGCTCTTGATTCCAACTAACCCGACTTTCCCAGAAAACTGCTGTATCTAAAATAATTTCCGCGCCATAATCTCGCATCCAATCGTCATTATCTGTAGTCTGCCAATAGTGCCAAACAGCATAGGCGACATCTGTATTGATATGTACTTCAATGTCACCGCACCAAATTCTGATCAATTCACCGTTACCGCTAGCATGAGGTACCCAGCGAGGAGTAACTTCATCACCAGTATCGGCACTTTCCCAAGCAAACATGGCTCCTTGATATCCCGCTTCTTGGGCTTTACGTCGCGCTCCTGGTAAAGTGTGGTAGCGATAGGTGAGCAAGTTACGCGCTAGGTCAGGTTGAGTTAAGGTCAGGAACGGAAGAATAAAAATTTCTGTATCCCAAAATATATGTCCGCGATAGGCAAAACCAGATAGGGTTTTGGGCGGAATACTAACACGGTCATCGTGACGCGGTGCTACAGCTAATAATTGAAATAAGTTGTAACGGACACTTAACTGCGCCTGGCGATCGCCTTCAATAATAATGTCACTGTCTTGCCATACTTGCTCCCATGCTGCAATGTGAGCTGCTAGCAGGGTTGAGTAACGGGGTTCATCTGCTAATCTCTGTAGCGCTGCTGCGATCGGAATTTCTGTTTCCCGTGATGTAAACACGGTAACAATCTTTTCTACAGTCACGCTTTTTCCTGGTATTACCTGGAAGGTGGTTGTTAAGCTGGGAGAAGTTTCAGCATTTTCTAGGCTGACAGGTGGAGGATTTTCACCTTCTACCACCAACTTAGTTGCCATCCCTAACTTAATTTCTGAGTGGCGAGTTTGGTTATACAGCCAGATTATCTGCTCTACACCACCTTGATTGAGGGTTTTCCAATGTGGTACGCCTTGTGTATGGGGTTCTGGGTCTAACTCAACTGTAAAAGAGACTTCGCCTTCAAAATTTAAGGATGTAACCTGAGCACGAATTGCTAAAACATGCTGATCTGCCAGACTCGCAAACCGTTCAAAATGAAAGTCTAGAGTATGTCCTTTGGGAGAACGCCAGCGGACATCACGGCTAACTATACCTAAACGCAAGTCTAGCCGTCGTTCGTAGTTGAGAATTTCACCACTGTCCATACTAAAGCGATCGCCTGCCACTTTTACTACCAATGGCAGCCAGCTTGGGCAGTTAACAAGTTCAGTATGGGCAATTACAACCTTGTCATACACGCCGTGGATGAGTGTTGCTGTAGAATCCTGAGGATAGCCTTCCTCAAAAGTACCCCGCGTTCCTAAGTAACCGTTGCTAAGGGTAAAGACTGTCTCTTTATGATGCAGCTGTGCCGGGTCAAATTCTGTTTCAATAACGTTCCAGTCTGTAGCTTCAATCAGCGCCTGATTGTGTTGAAAATCGTGAACGGATAAGTTGGCCATGAGTAAACATACCTGTATTTAGAGGCTAGCTTGAGGTAGGATAAAATCCAATTTTTAGAAATTCGATGAGCAGTACGCTCTTTTTCTATGTTGTCTCGACTTTGATGCAGTCTCAACAGTGGGCATAGACGTTACTGCTAATATAAACGTTCCTAATTTCATCACTCTATAGATAGATTTTATTAATAACTCATGTTCTCACCTATTAAGGTGAGAAATTTTACGAATATATATATTTGGTTGAATTGCGTAACATAATAAAATTTATATGCAAATTTCGCTCTAAACATGCTCATTGTCTGTAGATGAATAATTACTCCAGAAGTAGCTTGGCTCTAATAAATTGAAATAATTATTAAATTTTTGAGATAACTGCGACATAGTGAGGTTGTAAATTTTTTACGCCCTCAGCCATAGCTGTGGAAACACTTGCTATTACAGGTATTTCACATCACCATTGGCTAGTCAAAAAAATGAAAGATATGTTTATTTTATAAAAAATGAACTTAATACAATATATCTAAAAGCCTATTTTTAAGTGCTACTATTAGCAATCGCTTAACAAGCCATCTAAGGTGTGTATTATAGGTTCATCTTTAACTGTTGGGTAAGCCGCATTGTGACAGTTCGATAAATTGACTGAGCCAAGAAACTAACCGTTAGTATAAGTAGTCCTAACTTATGCTATTCGTGCTTTTACTGGTGTGTAATTTTGCTTTTTGCTAGATGATTTTTGCATGTCTAATATGATGCCAGTAAGTTGAAGAAAAAGGACTCTATAATATGCCGATATTAGCTTAATTAAGCAGTCTTAACCCACCAAGGGTCACTAATATCAGAGAACCCTTATGCCCAATGATACCGATAGCTAAGTTAATATTGCTGAGAAAGTCGCTTATGAGCAGCAAGAGAATTAAATCCCAGGTTACAGTTAGATTCTGTTTGACTATACATTGCGATCGCTTATTCAAATACATCGCTACAACAATTTTCTCTAATCTATCTGCCATCAGCATGACATCTGCTGTTTATAAAACGACATTACTGCCAGATACATCCATTGCAATGCTTACAGCCTGAGTTAGAGCAGATGCATCGTTAATGCCATCTAGCACCATTGCTACTATTTGATGCGTTTTCTGCAAATGCCCGATAATTTAGAGCTTATCTTCAGTTAGAAGTTCAAGCCAATGGCAGTCCGTTGGAACAATCAAAGAAATCCATACGGGCAATCATGGTAAAAAATACTAAAGTACTTCTAGGCAAGAAGCTTCTAGTACGTATGTCCCTGACAACTGAAAACTGAGCGCGGAGTAGAGAAATTGATTAACCTCAATCGCTACAAAGTTTTAACATTCGATTGTTACGGCACCCTAATTGATTGGGAAAGCGGGATTTTAGCAGCCCTAAAGCCACTTCTGTCTACCTACGGTCATAACTTAAATGATGAACATATTCTGCAACTTTATGCAGAATTTGAGGCAGAAATTCAGAAAGGAGAATACATAACATATAAAGAAGTTCTCAGAAGAGTAGCCCAAAAGTTTAGTGAATATTTTGGCTTTACCCTTGCTTCTCAAGAATTATATTCTCTTGCTGATTCTATTAAGTATTGGTCACCTTTTCCAGATACAGTTGAGGCGTTGAAATCTCTCAAGCAAAACTTTAAGCTGGCAATTATTTCTAATGTAGATGACAATCTCTTTGCTTTTTCTGCACAACATTTAAAGGTTGAATTTGACTGGATTATTACAGCAGAGCAAGTAAAAAGTTATAAACCTTCTCTCAACAACTTTAGAGTTGCAATTGAGAGAATTGACCTACCTCTAGACCAGATATTGCACGTTGCTTGTAGTATTTATCATGATATTGTTCCAGCCCAATCTTTAGGAATATCCACACTTTGGGTAAACCGAAGAGCAGGAAAAGAAGGGATTGGTGCAAACCTACCAGTAGTTGCTCAACCTGATTTAGAAGTGCCAGATTTGCATACTCTAGCTGTCTTGACTACAAGGGCTGGAGATGAGGGCTAGGCATTACCGAGTGTACCAATCTTGGGCTTGTTGGCGGATAGTCTGTAATTCTTCATGGAATATTTTATCCAAATTTTTCAAGATAAAGCTCATTCGTACTTGAGCTTGTATTGCTCGCGGTGTCGGTCAAGAAAAATCCAGTAGAAGAAGTTACACTCGTCACTCATTCATATTCATGCTTTTTGATTTTGCGACTTAAACCTACCTGCAATAAACTCTCGCTTGTTTATATGCTTGGTCTTGCGTTTGGTAACTCGCTCTCGCCACATCCGGAAACTGGATTCTTTCATTTCACGCCTCATTAAGGCAATTACCTGTTTTTCCAGTAGCCCAAACTGAGCTTCAATGGCATCAAACGGTGTTCTATCTTCCCATGCCATTTCAATGATGCGATCGATGGTTGCAGAATCGAGGTTGGGTAAATTCATTTCTTTGCTTTAGCGAAATTCTAACTATGTATATTCTACTTTCCGCCTTTAATTATTTGTTATGTAGCGCATCAAAAATAAAGGCATTCGGAACCATCTCCCAAGCACAACATGCCTTCCTCGCAACAGTACTGAGCAACTACCAAAACTTAATTATTAGAAGACTGAAGTGAATGTAGTACTTCTTCATAACAGACAAACCAAAAATAAAGTGCCATATTCAGACCGCTTAACAACTTAGGTATCCCTTCTAGTAGGTTAGGCGTTCCATTACCACTCAAGTGTAGTGAATCCACTGTAACAGCAATAAATAATAAGCCTACACTAGCCAAGATTATGATGTAACGAGTTGACTTTATTTGTCGTCTAAAAGCTACTCCATAGGATAAGGCAACACTAGAATAAATCAAGATAGTTACTAGTTTAGGAATCTGAAATTGAAGAGCAATAATGTGAATACGATAAATTTCGTTAATTAAATAACCTGCTGTTAAAAGCGCAGAAAAAAGAATAAATTTATTATTTTTACCCAAAGGTTTAATTTTTCTGAGCAAGCCAAAACTAAAAGTACAAACTATTGGAGGCACACAACATAATAGTTGAAAAGTGTGCGTTAGTAACCCTGCGCTAGGATATTGTGGAGATGGAGGTGGTAAAAATAATCCTTCTGCTGATACCTCAAATATTTTATTAAAAAAGATGAGAAAAATAATTAGTAATAAACCTAAGCTATTGAACCAAAAAATAGTTTTGTAAATTGACATATAGTAGTCAGAGTAAAGTTATAAGCTTTTTCTTAAAGGCTGCCCTTGGTTATTTGTCATAGGCAATAGAAAGTACATTTATTAAAAATTGACTCAAATTAATTTTTTAAGTCATTTGTAGAGAAGTTTTGCAGAGATTTTGAAAACCTCAATAGTTTTTGAGAGTAAATAACTGTTCAATCTCTAAAATCACACTTTGAAGAATCAGGCATAATAGCATCTTCAAGAATTGCACCTTTGAGGTTAGCTCCCTTAAGATTAGTTCCTCTAAGGTTAGCACCTCTAAGATTTGCCCCTGCTAGGTTTGCACCTTGAAGGTTAGACCATGCCAAGTTTGCACCCCGTAAATCAGCTTCACTAAGGTTAGCTCGAAACATATATGCACTACTTAGATGAGCCTTGCTAAGATTAGCTTTATAAAGGTCAGCTTTGTAAAGATAAGCTCCAATAACTTCCGCTTCGTGCAAGTTGGCTTCGCTGAGATCAGCCGCAATCAAGTTAGCTTCAATCAGGCTGGCAAAACAAAAGTTAGCTCGAATTAGCTTTGCTGTACCTAAATCGGCATCTCTTAAGTCAGCACCATGCAAGTCAGCCCCAATTAGATTAGCATCTGCGATCGCCGCACCTTTAAGATTTGCCGCACTCAAGTCACAGCCAATTAGGTTGGCATGAGTGAGATCTGCTTGTGTTAAAGTAGCACCGCTCAAGTTAGCAACACTCAAGTTAGCTGCACTCAAGTTAGCTTCTATCAGCTTGGCACTATGAAGGTTAGCGCCACTCAGGTCAGCACCACTGAGATTTGCGCGCACGAGTAAAGCATGACTTAAATCTGCCCTAGTGAAATTTACCCCTTGGAAGTTTGCACCTCTAAGGTTATCTCCAGAGAGGTTTGCGGTACTAATATCTGGTTCAATCTGGGGATTTTGATTTCTCCACTCAATCCATTGGACTGCACCAGCTTTGAGTAAAGCCAGATGCTCTCGATTGGCCATTGTCTCTCCTTTACTCCTGACGACCACTCTGGGGATTTGTACGACCTGTAACACTTTCAATTGCTGTTAATGCTCCGGCTGCGCCTGCAAGAATATCTCGTTCTTGTCCGCCTAAATACAGCCGACCAAAGCTACCTACAGCTTGCACCTCAAGAATATTTATTGAGGCTGCTTTTTCCGCTTCATTTGCAGCTAGCGCAGCGTAAGCAGCAGGCTCAACTTCTAAGACATAAAGAGTTTGCCCTGCTAATAATAGCTGTCCCCGCCGTGTGCGATTGATAAGCTGTGTTTGGTAAGCATCAATGTTGCGGATAATCTGGCTAGAAACAACACGCGGTTTGATACATTCCTCTCTTCTAACGCCTAACGCCGCCAAAATAGCTTGACCAGCCGATCGCGTTTCTCCTTGGGAGCTAGAATGAACTTCTAATAAACCATAAAGTCTCTCAACTACTTGTACTCCCGGACGCACAGAGGCAGCTTTCAGAGCGATATCTGTAATTTTATTGATTTCAATCCCAGGTGAAATTTCAATCCACAAAGATGTATCCCCTGGTAATGGTAAGAAACCTTGAGCTACTGTTCCCATATATGCTGCATGTTGAGGTTGCAGGTTGTCGAGAAATACGAAACTGCGTAGTTCTATTCCCAAGGTATCGTTCTCCAATCATGGGGTTAAACGTTATCTGTTGCAATATATGAGTGTAACCCTAAACTCGCTACGTGGAATGCAAAATGCTCAAGGTCGGGGTGATGTGCGATCGCTTTTTTGGAAGATGGTAGCCTACTTTCATACTTTCTCTTTAGGTGGTGTAGCAATACCACGCTTAAGTAAACCAGCCTCCAGTTCTTTGATAAATCGCACGTCTTCCTCTGGTAGGGGTTGGCTTATAGATGCATTCTTCTCCAAAAAAGCGAATGCTTGGGGAAATTGGCGCGGATTTGTCTTGATTGGCGAGTCAAAATGACAGCTAATAATTTGCTCAAAATCCCAGTTTGCAACCTTGTCAGCCCAGTCAAGTACTTGTTTTGGCCCTTGGGGAAGAATCAGAGTTTGCAAAATCGGCGCGACAAATGGACGTCCATCGCCTCGAAGGTTTGCAAATGACTGCTGCCAATTTTCTTGCCATCGAAAGGGAAATAACCCAAAATAAGCTCTTTTTGAGCGATCTGGTGCTTTAAGAATATCGGCAAATACCTGCCTCAATCCAGCCACCTGTAGGGCATTGGGACGAAAGTAAATGGCAAACAAAGAGATGCGTTGCCATCCCTTGCGGCGGTTTGCTTGATTATCTTCAATTACCTCCAAGCCATTTTCTCTGGCATGAAATAGTAAGGGGTAGGGATCTATTTGGGCGATCGCAGGTGGATCTTCCGGCACAGAAAGTATGGTATCAGTGAGCAATAAAGTACGCGATCGCTTGTGGAAAACTGCCACTTCACCAAATGATCCCCGTCCCAAGTTGATATCTAACACCGCATAGTCAAACTCATCGCTGAAAGGAACTTGGCTGTTGTCTTCTGGGATTTCCTGAGTACGGCTTTGGGGAAAGCCAAGCCAACTCAAGGGTAGATTTATGGGAAAACTCCACTGGTGGGGGGCGACGAAAACCTGCGCTTGGGGAAAGCGCCTGGCAAAGGGGCCAACAAAAACCTTATGTTCTAAACCCGAACTAGTGGGCAGAATAATGTATTTAACACTACCATGCTTTGCCACCAGATCCTTGAGAAGACGGATACACTCAGGAGTCGGCGCGACGGGTGCATAGACAAACAAGCCACCTGCTTCCAATTTGACCACAGTCATCCGAATTGGCACGATGGTGTAGAGAATGCCGTGGGGCTGGTCGAATGTCCAGATAGTATCCTTTACTACTTCAGTGCAAACTGTCCGCCGTTTGCCGTAGGGGTAGAGTGGTACAGCAGGCCAAAACGGCCATGACCAATCTCGCGGATGTATTTGTTGTGCTTGTGGCCCCTGTGCAATCATAGTTGTTCTACCCATTTCATGCTACTTTCCAATTTCTAGCATTAGAAGGGGGCAGGGAGGACAGGGAAGAAAAAGTTTATTCCTGCGTTCCTCTGCGCTTACCTCTGCGTTCCTTTGCGTTTAAATCTCAACCCTCAATTATTGCTATAAGTCAAAATTCTGATTGCTTACCACAGCACCCAGCAGTAGTATTTTCTTAGAGCCAATCTCAGGAATAGCAAGCGTAAAGCCGAGATGCCGTTTTAGCGGGACAATAAAAAAGTTAACCTCCAAAAAGCAAAGAAATGGTGGTTAATAAAATCTATAGGCTATCAAAGGAAAATCAATAACCCTTGAACAATCGACTCTTCTTGAAGGAAAAATTACAAGCCTCGCTTGAGAAGATTCAAACCAACAGCGATGGCCCTGTAACGAATTTGCAGCTAGAAGAAACCTTAGCCGCTGAACTTGAACAATTGACGACGGAACTAGAAAGCGTCAATCCCAATCTTTATCCACTACTTCATGCTACTGCCTTGCTGGATGGAGTTTGGCAACTACAATACTCCACAGCTAGAGAAATCCGTTCTTTAGCTTCCCTACCATTGGGGTTGAAAGTGGGTAAAGTCTTTCAAGTGATTGATGTTGCTAATAAATCGTTTTTTAATATCGCTAATGTTAAACATCCTCTTGGGCTAATCTCAGGATATGTCAAAGTAACAGCCAGCTTTGAGCCTGCTAAGGAAGATATATCGCCACCAGCACACAAACGCATCAACGTCTATTTCGACAAACGTTATTTAGCAATTGAGAAGATTGTCGGCATTAACACCCCTCAACTTAACCCATTTAAGGTTGTGCCAGCAAATAATCCTAGGGATAGAATTCCCACACTCGACATTACTTATTTGGATGAAACCTTAAGAATTGGGCGGGGCGGGGATGGCAGTTTATTCATTTTGAATAAATCCAATGAATTACCTGATTTTACCTCTTCAATTTGAATGCTTGAATGCGATCGCCACATCAAACCTTTTAAGTGTGGGGGGTGTGGGAGGTGTGGGAAGAATGAAATATTAAGCTTCCCCCTCTTCCCACATTCCCCCATCCCGCCTAACGTTCGGATTTTGGCATTACTGAATCGGTGTTCTAGCCTGCGGGCTAAATCAACCAGGAGGCCATTTCATCTGCCGTCCTCCTAAAATATGCAAATGTAAGTGATACACAGTTTGTCCGCCATCAGCACCAGTGTTGATCACAAGCCGATAACCGTTTTCTAGTCCAGCTTGTTCGGCAACGCGCTTGGCTGTTAACAAAAGATGTCCTAAAAGCGCATGATCCTGAGATTCCGCATCAGCTAGTTTGGGAATGGGCTTTTTGGGAATGACGAGAATGTGAACTGGCGCTTGGGGTTGGATGTCATTGAAAGCCAAAGCCAAATCATCCTCATAAATAATGTCGGCGGGAATTTGCCGATTAATGATTTTGCTGAAAATCGTCTCTGTGGTTTCACTCATGTCAATTTACTTACTCATCTGCTAGAGATTTTAAAGGTTTACTCTGATATAAGAAATGCTTGCTAGAGTCTGGAGTGCATCAATTGTGGGGATCGATGCCATCAAAGTAGGTGTGGAGGTCGATGTATCCGGTGGCTTGCCAGGAATTGTTGTCTTGGGACTACCAGATTCAGCAGTTCAGGAATCGAAAGAAAGGGTGAAAGCGACATTGAAGAATGCTGGTTTTGCCTTTCCTATGCGTAAGATTGTGATTAACTTAACTCCTGCTGATTTACGTAAGGAAGGACCCAGCTTCGATTTACCTATCAGTGTAGGCATTCTAGCGGCTTCTGAGCAAGTTAGCGCCGATTTGTTAGGTGATTATTTATTCACCGGAGAAGTTTCTCTAGATGGTAGTTTGCGTGCTGTGGCTGGTATTTTACCCATTGCTGCTACTGCTCAAAAAATGGGAATTGCAGGTTTAGTTGTCCCGTTTGATAATGCTCAAGAAGCAGCAGTGGTGGAAGGATTAACTGTTTACGGCTGCAAAAATCTATCTGAGGTGGCTGATTTATTAAATAATCCCTTACGCCACAAACCAGTACAACTGGATGAAACTGTAGAGACTGGTCATGGAGCTTCTCTACATTCTGCCAGTGTAGATTTGAAGGATGTGAAAGGACAAGCTCATGCCCGTCGTGCTTTGGAAATTGCTGCGGCTGGCGGACACAATTTAATATTTGTGGGGCCGCCGGGAAGTGGAAAAACCATGCTAGCACGACGCTTACCCGGTATCCTGCCACCACTTAGCTTTGCGGAAGCTTTAGAGGTAACTCGTATTCACTCTGTTAGTGGTTTATTAAAAAATCGCGGTTCCTTGGTGCGCGATCGCCCTTTTCGCAGCCCGCACCACTCGGCTTCTGGGCCTTCTTTAGTCGGTGGTGGTAGCTTTCCGCGCCCAGGGGAAATCTCATTATCTCATAGAGGTATTTTGTTTTTGGATGAGCTAACAGAGTTTAAACGCGATGTGTTGGAATTTCTCCGTCAACCTTTAGAAGATGGCTATGTGACAATTTCCCGCACCAGACAATCGATTATGTTTCCGGCACAGTTTACCTTAGTGGCGAGTACTAATCCCTGTCCTTGCGGTTACTATGGCGACACCATCCAACAGTGTACCTGTTCCCCAAGACAACGCGAAAATTACTGGGCAAAGCTTTCCGGGCCGTTGATGGATCGAATTGATTTGCAAGTTGCAGTGAATCGTTTGAAACCAGAAGAAATTACTCAACAACCTACAGGAGAAACATCAATATGCGTAGCCAAACGAGTGCAGCAAGCACGCGATCGCGCCGTTATCCGCTTTCAAGCAGAACCAAACTTGCGTTGCAATGCGCAAATGCAGAGTCGTCATCTCCAGAAATGGTGCAGGCTAGATGATGCTAGCCGTAATTTATTAGAAGCAGCAATTAAAAAATTAGGCTTATCGGCTAGGGCAAGCGATCGCATTCTCAAAGTAGCACGGACAATTGCAGATTTAGCGGCAGAGGATAAA
>NZ_MTAV01000047.1 GCF_002154695.1 Nostoc sp. T09 | reverse complement strand
ATAAATTGTTGAGGGGTGACAAGCACACATCATTCGATAACCCGCAACTTGGGTTAATACCAACGGTAGTTTCAAGTACAGCGCGCCTTGGGCCAATGCTAGCAATGCAAAGCCAAGAGCAACGACAAAATATTGAGAACGCAATTATCGAGGGAGCAAAAAAGTACGCTACAGACAGTGGTGTTGAAATTCCTGCTTCTGTGGTGCTAGCTGTAGCTTCCAAACCATGAGCTAGAAGTATTATCCTACACAGCAACTAAAAACCCCTCCAAGCTTGGAAGGGTTTGTCTAAGAAGATGGTAGTCAGGAACAAGTAGCCGCTTTTCCTTGTTGAGGATAATTTCTTGATCATGCAGTGAGAGTCATAGTACAGCATTTCATAAATTCGTAAAGAACTCGAGCACTACTGCACTTACTCAGAGAAATTGTTATTGAATGATTGAAGCTGCAACTCCACAGCGTATAAATAACTTTGATCGTTCAAAACTTGTGATGGTATCTTATGAGCTTTAACAGCAGCTTTAACCACATCTAGGGCAGTTAGGTTTCGAGTTTGGTATTGAGATACCAAAGTGCTACCACTAGGAATGCCCTGCTCTTTTAAGTTACCTTGATAAGCTAGAAAAACTACATTAAACGGTTTAAGATAGCTGATGTTTGTGGAGTGATTGGATAAATTGTTAGAGTTAATAGATACTGGTTCATTGATGTTTTTAGCATCTGTTTGAGCACCAGAAATTCCAGGTAATAGAGCAATAGAGGTAACAAGAAACGCAGAATTGATCAAGCTAGCCACTTTCATAGCTTTATCCTTACTTAAAGTAAAGTTTAATTACTGTTATTAACTAATAGCGTCTTATTTTTTATCAGTCTCAACTTCCTGCACTCAGGTCACCCATTCAGTTGATTTATCCCTCACCCATTTGGGTGAGCTAATTGAGCACCAGCAATAGAAATCGAGACTTAACGAATTGGTTTAAACCATGATGTAAACAAATTTATGCAATTTCTTCAGTTGTAGCTGTACGATCGCCTAGCTTCAACGTTGCGCCATCGCTCTTGCTAATGCAACTTTTTCCTCTCAGGATTTTTCATCAAATCAGGGCGATAAGCCTAACGGCATAGCTTCCCTTACCGCACATAAAAACCCAATCTCACCGCACTCAATAGCAGAAACCTGCAATGACAGTAAGCGCGATGTTATATTATCCAATCTATAAGGCAACTAAAAAGGCTAGAAACAGCCTTCAACCTGTCTCTAGCCTTAATTAGTGTGATGGGCAGTACCAGACTCGAACTGATGACATCCTGCTTGTAAGGCAGGCGCTCTACCAACTGAGCTAACCGCCCATTGCACTCACAATTAAACAATATAGCAAAATAATTCTAATCGCGCTAGTATTTTTGAGAAAAAATTTTTGAGAACCTTCAGATGCCCTCTGGTCGAACGCACGATAGCATTACGCTGTATGCTCTGCCGTTTGTGGCGGGTGTGACTTTCTGGCAGACTCGCAGTAGCAATGTGACTTTACTCGTTTCCGGCGGGTTTCTGTTTGGTGGGCTGATGTTCGGCCCGGATTTGGATATTTACTCGATTCAATACCAACGCTGGGGTTTCCTGCGCTGGATTTGGCTACCTTATCAAAAAAGTTTACGCCATCGCTCTTTCTTATCCCACGGGCCGATTATTGGGACGACGCTACGAGTACTTTATCTGAGCTGCTTGCTAGCTATTGTGGCAATTTTCGTATTAGCAATTGCCGAAAAGCTGTGGAATATCGCCTTTATTTGGCAAAACGTTGGTGGAACAGTCGGGCGATCGCTAACGAGTTACAGTACTGAATTTCTCGCCTTATTCTTGGGTATGGAACTCGGTGCTATGAGCCATTCTCTCAGCGATTGGGGCGGTTCTGCATACAAGCGTGTCAAGAAACAAGGCATCCGTGCTTTGCTTCCCAGTGGCAAAATTAAGAAACGTAAATCAACTAAAACAGGTCGGCGGCGGGTTTCAGGGGTGAAGGGGAGGAATGGGAGCAGGGAGCAGGGAGCAGGGGGGACAAGGAAGACAAGGGGGACAGGGGAGACAAAGGAGAAATAACCTATTAACTCTTTACTAATGACAAAGGACTAATAACAAATGACTATGAATAATACTTTAGCGGCGTTGCAGGAATTAATTGAGGTGGTGGCAAAATTGCGATCGCCTGATGGTGGTTGTCCTTGGGATTTGGCGCAAACACCGGAGAGTTTGACACCTTATGTAATCGAGGAAGCTTATGAGGTGGTGGATGCGATTAAGAGTGGAGATCAAAAGGCGATCGCAGAAGAGTTGGGAGATTTATTATTACAGGTAGTACTGCAAGCCCAAATCGCTAGTGAATCAGGACAATTTTCTCTCAAAGAAATCGCTGAAGGCATTTCCCAAAAGTTGATTCGCCGTCATCCCCATGTATTTGGTGATGTAACGGTAGCGAGTGTAGATGAAGTGCGGCAAAACTGGGAAGAAATCAAAGCCGCAGAAAAAGGTGAACCATCTCCAGAAAATCAAAAACTCAGTGCTAAACTCAGTCGCTATGGGCGTAGCCTTCCTCCATTAATGGCGGCGATGAAGATTTCCGAAAAAGCTGCGGCGGTGGGGTTTGAGTGGGAAAACATAGATGGGGTGTGGGCTAAGTTCCATGAAGAATTGGAAGAATTTCGCCAAGCTTTAGCCGAAGAAACCCCAGAAGCACAACAAGCAGAATTAGGCGATTTACTATTTGCAGCAATTCAGCTAGCCCGTTGGCATGACCTCGATCCTAGCGCAGGTTTGCAAGGCACAAATCAGCGATTTATCCAACGCTTACAAAAAATGGAGGCAGTTGTTGACCGCCCCCTTTCAGATTACAGTTTGGAAGAGTTAGAAGCTTTGTGGCAACAAGCAAAAGCGCAAATTGCTCAGGAAGGTTGAGAAGGCAGAAGGCAGAGGGCAGATGGGAAGAAATAAGTTTTAGGCTTGTTATGTTAATACATCGCCCTGCAATTAAATTGCATCGGCTTGTTATATTAATACATCGACCTGCAATCGAATTGTATCGGCTTGTTATGTTAATACATCGCCCTGCAATCGAATTGCATTGGCTTGTTATGTTAATGCATCGCCCTGCAATCGAATTGCATCGGCTTGTTATGTTAATGCATCGCCCTGCAATCGAATTGTATCGTCATGCAATGCGTAGACGCAGAGCGGCTTGTCGTAGACATCGCTTTCACCCAACTCTAAAACTTAGGGCATTTATATCCAACTTATCTCAACTATTTTTAGACACTCAATGCCCCATGCCCCATGCCCTATGCGCTAATTAAGATTTCTTCGCATCGAACCACTTATCATAAAGTGCTTGATAAGTGCCATCTTCTTTGAGACTCAACAATGCACTATTAATTTGTTTGCGGTAGGAACTGTTATTAGGCAGAACAATACCGTAGTTTTCTTCACGGAAGACACTACCAACTACTTCTACTTTGCCTTGTCCTTGATTAGCAGCATAGAACAGAAGTACGGGAGCATCAAACACTACAGCATCAGCTTTTTTAGTTTGTAGAGCATCGTAAGCTTGCTCAATCTTGGGAACTTCTAAGACTGGAATTTTTTGTTCGCGCAGATATTTTGCTGCTGTGCTACCAGCAGTTGTTGCTACTACCTTACCTGGTAAATCGTCTACACTCCTGATGTCTCCTTGAAGCTGCTGCACAGTTAGCGAAGTGGTAGCGGCGGCTGTAAAGTAGGCAACGAACAAAACGCCGATAAACATCCAGATAATAGCTATTACCCGTCCCAGCACACCCTTGGGCATTTCGTCGGCTTGAGTTGCTAATGTTGCAGCTGCCCACCAACAGGCTTTGAAAATTCCAGGGAAGTATGATTTATCAATCATCCCTTCTTTGTGATTGCGTTCAGACAACCAAATAACATGAGCTGCTACTACAATCAGCAGCAAAGCAATGCCAAATACCTGCAAAAGAGTCGTAGAAAACAACAATTGGAAAATATTAGAAAAAGCACCGCCATTTGCTTCTGGGGGTCTTACCATTATCTGAAGCCCAGCCGCAAACATTGGTAAAGAGAAATCAAAGTTTTCCTGCCGTTCGGCGGTAATAGAGATAGCTGCAATTCCTACATTCGCTTTGCCATCCTTAACAGCAGAAAGCAGATCCGGTACAGTTGAATACTCAACAAATTTAGACTCTATACCTAACTTGGTAGCAATGCTGCGCCAGAGGTCAATACTGAAGCCGGATAGTTCATCTTTTTTGGCAAATACAAAGGGTGGGATCACACGTGTGGCTACTACAAATGATTTTGTTGATGGTTCAGGTGGTTTTTGAGCGAGTCCTGGATTCACTACCGACAGCACCAGCAACATCGCCATCAGTCCGCTTAATAATGCTAGCCAGATATGCCGTTTTGGGGAATGCTTGCTTTTGTTTTTACCGTAACCTTTGTAAAAGTAAGGAATCTGGCTCTTCCACCCGATCATCAATCGGCGAAATTTACTAGTGATCGCAGTTATCATAAGAATTTTCTTGGGGTTGTATGCAATATCTATTTATCATTCCCAAGCCATAACAGATATCACATTCATAACCCCCCTTACACCCAATTTTTCAAAAGGATAAGGGGGGATAAATCAGGCTCAGGCTTAACTTGAGCTAAAGCCTTGAAAAAACAAATTTACAATTTGATGGTGACGGTTTTAACTTCGGTGTATTGTTGCAAGCCGTACTCGCCCAATTCCCGACCAATACCAGACTGCTTGAATCCACCAAAGGGTGCGGCGGCGTCGAAAACGTCGTAGCAGTTGACCCAAACTGTACCAGCACGAACATTATTTGCGATCGCGTGGGCTTTAGTAATATCCTGAGTCCACACGGCGGCGGCGAGTCCATACATGGTGTTGTTTGCCCGTTGAATCACCTCATCAATGCTCTTAAATTTGATGATGCTCATCACAGGGCCAAAGATTTCTTCTTGAGCAATCTTCATGTCATCGCGGACATCAGTAAAGACTGTAGGTGCAATAAAGAAACCTTTATCTCCCACACGGCTACCACCACAAAGCATTTGGGCACCATCTCGCATTCCTGACTCGATGTAACCCATTACTTTGTCGAATTGTTCTTTGTCTACTTGCGGGCCTTGTTCTGTGTTTTTATCGAAAGGATCGCCAACAGCTCGCTTTTTAGCTCTTTCTACAGCCAAGGCGACAAAATCGTCGTAACATTGTTCTTCCACAAATAACCGCGAACCAGCGCAGCAGCATTGACCTTGATTGAAGAATAAAGCTTGGTGGGCACCTTCTATTGCTTGACGCATATCAGCATCAGCAAAGACGATGTTGGGACTCTTACCACCCAATTCCAAAGTGACGCGCTTCAGGTTACTCTTGGCAGCTGCTTCCATAATCAGATGCCCGACTTCAGTTGACCCTGTAAACGCTACTTTGTCAATATCCATGTGGCGAGCGATCGCCGCCCCGGCAGTTGGGCCGTATCCTGATAGCATATTCACCACACCAGGCGGGAAGCCAGCCTCAACAATCAACTCCCCTACCCGCAGTCCTGATAAAGGTGTCTGTTCAGCCGTTTTCATCACCACAGTATTACCCGTAGCCAAAGCTGGTGCTAGTTTCCACGCCTGCATTAATAGTGGGAAATTCCACGGGATAATTTGACCAACCACACCCACAGGCTCATGGCGTGTATAGCAGAAATAAGGGCCGTTAATTGGAATTGTTTTGCCTTGCACTTTATCCGCCCAGCCTGCATAGTAGCGGTAGCAAGCGATGACTAATCCCAAGTCACCCAAAGCATCATGTACAGGCTTGCCATTATCTAGAGTTTCCAGTCGTGCCAATTCATCAATATTCTGCTCAATTAAGTCAGCCAGTTTGTAAAGTAACTCGCCGCGCTTAGTTGCAGACATCTTGGGCCAGTCGCCACTAGTAAAAGCTTTACGGGCTGCTTGCACAGCTTTATCCACATCTGGAGCGTCTGCCTCTGCTACTGTACAGGTAGTTTCGCCTGTAGCTGGGTTAATAGTTTCAAATCGACGGCCGCTGACACTTTCTACCCACTCGTTATTAATCAGCAGCTGGGTTGGGCCGATTTTGACCTGTTGTCCTGGTACTGTTGCTGTAACCATCAGGTCCTCCTTAAGCTCAGAAAAAATTTGCTTAAATCTATTAATTATGTTTCCTCGGATACAGTACTTTAGGTGAGTTTCTTTATAAATTTTTAGGCTTTTTAATGTTAGGACATGCTGCCATTTTTTCTTGATTTGTGCTTAGAACTAAAATTACAAAACTGATTTTGGGAATACTGAAGTCAGTATTAAGTGGGCAGGAACCATTGTGGGCGTGTCATTGCATCAACCAGGTGATGTGATCGTCGATGCTGCAAAGCAACCCCTGAGCGATCGCTATCGCATTATTGATATTTTGGGTGAAGGAAATAGCGGTATTACCTATGTTGCGGAAGATTTAACTGAGTCAGGTGTCATTGTGGCACTAAAAGTTATATCTCTTCAGCAAACAAGTGATTGGAAAGTTTTGGAGTTATTTGAGCGTGAGGCTAAGGTGCTGGCGCAGCTTCAGCATCGGGGAATTCCGCGCTATCTGAATTCTTTTCATATTGATACTGAGCGCGATTGCCGTTTTTACATTGTGCAAGAATTGGCGAAAGGAAAATCTCTAGCTACATGGGTGCAACAGGGATGGCGCACCAACGAAATAACGGTGCGACAAATTGCCCAGCAGATATTAGCGATTCTCATTTATTTACAAAAGTTTGATCCACCAATTATTCATCGTGATATTAAACCGCAAAATATTATTCGCCATGAAGACGGCTCGTTATTTTTAGTAGACTTCGGTGCAGTGCGAGACACCTACTACAGCACCTTGATGCGAGGTAGTACAGTTGTTGGCACTTATGGCTACATGGCTCCTGAACAGTTTCGCGGGCAAGCATTACCAGCCACCGATTTGTATGGTTTGGGAGCAACATTATTATTTTTGTTAACCCACCGTTCGCCAGCCGAACTACCTCAGAACGGCTTAACTTTGGATTTTCGCAATCGCATTCAAGTTTCTGATGCTTTTGCTAATTGGTTAGAAAAACTGCTAGAACCCGATGCCAAGGATCGCTTTGCATCAGCGCAAGATGCCCTCACAGCTTTAAGACAACCGCCTACTGTTGTTCAACCACCCAGCCAACTATCGCCTCGAACTGCTTTAATTGCCGGAATTTTAGGAACCTTTGCTGCTGTTTGGTTAGGCAATGCTTTCAAGTGGAAAGTATTGAATGCTTTTGGCATGACACCGCGCAGAATTTGCGACGACATTACCGTGTTGCAAAATTACCTCCAGCAAGGCGGCGATCCTAATTTTCGCATTGATTATAGCCGGACTTTTAGTTGGCGTGGCGGTCGTCAATGGCCGCTATTATTTTGTGTTTCCTCACTTACAAGTGCAGAATTACTACTAAAGCATGGAGCTAATCCTAATAGCCAAGAATCAGGCGAACCGATACTGTACAAAGCAACCAATGACATAAATTTAATGAAATTACTGTTGAAATATGGTGCAAATCCCAACGCCAAACTTACTAGTCAAAGGCATAAAGGAGGTATTAACGAATATCCCATACTTCAGGCAGTCATCCAAAATGGTCAACAGGAATTTGCAGAACTATTAATTAACAATGGTGCTGATGTCAACGCCAAAAGCAGTGATGAAGAAACAGCGCTGGATGTAGCGGCTCGACGTTATGAAGTCAAGATTGGTTTAATGCTGTTGGAAAAAGGTGCAGTTGCCAACCGCGATCCCGACTCCGAGCGCATTCGTGATTGGCAGCGAGAAATCAACAACCGCAAAAATTAATAGAGGTAAGCATGAATACATTACACAATCCTGGTGATGCGATCGCCGGACGCTATGAGATTCTCAAAATCTTAGGTCATGGTGGTATGGGTATTACTTATGCAGCGAAAGATTTGCAAACAAATCAATCTGTAGCGTTAAAAGTACTTTCCTTAAATCGCATCAAAGACTGGAAAGTATTGGAATTATTTGAACGAGAAGCCAAAATTCTTGCCCATCTCAACTATCCTGGTATTCCTCAATATTTGAACTACTTTGAAGTTGAATCAGATGACAATCGCGCCTTCTACCTTGTGCAAGAATTAGCATTAGGAAAATCTCTTTTTGATTTAGTTAGTCAAGGCTGGCTACCAAGTGTCGAGGAAGTGCAAACTATTGCTGCTCAAGTGTTAGAAATTCTAGTGTATTTGCAGCAGCTCACTCCACCAGTAATTCACCGCGACATTAAACCGCAAAATCTGATTCGCCAAGACAATGGCAGAATTTTTCTTGTGGATTTTGGTGCAGTTCAAGATACCTACAATAACAGCATTGCTGGTGGGATTACTGTCGTAGGAACCTTTGGCTATATGGCTCCCGAACAGTTTCGCGGACAGGCGGTGTTGTCTACCGATTTGTATGGACTGGGAACAACGCTGCTATTCTTGCTCACTGGGAAATCACCCGCAGATTTACCACACCGTCAACTCACCATCAACTTTCATTCTGCGATCCAATTGCCTAAACGCTTTGCAGATTGGTTAGAACGGATGATTGAACCAATCAGTACAGCAAGATTTCCCTCAGCTGTAGAAGCGTTAGTTGTATTACAAGGAAAACAACCACTCCCACCCCGCGCTTCCACCTTTAAGCAACCCAAAAATAGCAAAATTCAATTAATCAAAGCAACTGACAAAATGATCGTTGATATTCCTCCGACACTGCTCAATAGTCCGCAAAGCTTATGCTTGGGATTGTCTCTGCTGTTGGCGGGTATCTTCAGCGTTTGCATATTTAATGCCTTGATTGCCCAAGTGCTAGAACCTTTGGTTGAAGTTGAGCCAGGGAGGGAACTATTATTCCGCTTATGCATTCTGTTGATGGGTGTCTACCCTGTAGGTATATTTGTTTGCCTCTTTGCTGCTGAGAGTTTGCTATTCAGCAGTGCTTTTCGTACTCGGATTGAAATCAAGCCATTCTGGAGCATTCAGATGACATGGTTTTTAGGCTTGTTGAGTGTGAAAAACCTACCAATTAGAAGTAGTAACAAACTCCAGGTAAGTTTAACTCAGATCCAACACTCAGTTCCTTTATTCAAAAATCTCAACTCGTTTTGTACCCTAGCGATCGGCTGGAAACAAATTCGGTTTGGACTATTTTTAAGCCAGCCAGAGAAAGCATGGTTGGTAGATGAAATTCGCACTTTTGCAGAATTAAATAATTTTAGCCAGAACAACAGCAAAAGTTAAGAAATTCTATAGATTTAGAATCCAGTTTGATTTTTGAAAAAATCACCTATTCTTATATTTTCCTTTTTTCGTGTTCCCTGCCTCTAGAGTAAGTTCACAAATCAAATAGGAATGCCAGAAATATATAAAGTTTTTATGAAAAATATAATTAAATCTATCTAAAGAAGTAAAGTTAAGAATAGCTTAAGAATTAACTTTGACAAACAATACTTAGCACTTATAAATTCTGAGATGCCTAACCCGAAGCAGTTATGCTGTTTTCGGATAGCTGTGCTTTATGCTACAAAATTTCCTTGAGAATCAATTAAATTTCTAGATTTATAAAAGCAAAATCACTGCCTTTCTCTTCTACTGGTGTATGAGTACTGTAAGTTAAGTTGTCAGAGCTTGTCGGCAGGGTTGAAGTTTGGCTGATTTTTTGTGGCAATTTATAAAACTATAACAATGGTTTTTACTCAAGGCTACGTGTATAAAAATCAGAATAGGTTAAGCAATCTTAACAAAAACCTGGCACCCCTAATTAAGGAGTGCACTGCTGAGTGCAAAAATTTGAGTCGAATGTTACTTGCGGAAGTGGAGGCTTGTAAGCAGTCGAAACTAGATTGGCAAGAACTACTCAACTCGTTTGCAGAACTCAGCCCATTACCTGTCGCGATTGTGTGCTTGGAAAGCAATCAAATTTTATTTAAAAACCAGAATTTAGAATCTTTTTTTGGAGTTGAGTCGAGCAAAACCCTCGACAAAATCACCCCCGACTTTTACGCCAATCCTGCGGAATGGAATCAGTTGGCTAATCAGCTTCAAAGTGGCAATTACGTTAAGAATTGTGCAGTACAACTCAAAAGAGTTAACGGAGATACCTTTGCATCTAAAATTTCTGCCAAAGTCGTTAATTACGAGGGTAAGCTGGCGGCGCTGTTCATATTCATGGATATGAACACTCAAAAGCTAGGAGATGCAATTGAAATTACAGATGTTCAGGCAAAGCTGGAATATGTAAACCCTGCTTTTGCCCAAGCACCAGTGATCGCACTCCAGCAGCCAGAAACACGCTTACATCTGATGGAACGTGCGATCGCTGCTAGCAGTAACGGGATTATTCTCACAGATCCCAATCAACCAGACAATCCAATTATTTACGTCAATCCAGCTTTTGAAACCATTACAGGCTACTCCGCTGCTGAAGTCATTGGACGTAACTGCCGCTTCTTACGAGGAACCGACCATAACCAGCCAGCCTTAAGTGAGTTGCGTACAGCCATACAAGAACAAAGAGAATGCCATGTTATTTTACGCAATTATCGTAAAGACGGGACTCTGTTTTGGCATGAACTCTACCTAGCTCCTGTGTTTGATGCCCTTGGGTATTTAACTCACTTTATTGGTGTTCAGACCGATATTACCGAGCATTTGCAGGCTCTTGAGACTTTACGGCAGCGAGAAGAACAGTATCGCCGCATTGTGGAAACGGCAACTGAAGGCATCTGGGTACTTGATGAGAATAACCAGACCTCCTTTGTCAACCAACAGATGGCAACTATGTTGGGCTACACCACAGACCAGATGCTGGGTGCGACGCTGTTCTCCTTTATGGATGCAGAAGGAGTGGAGATTGCTAAAACCAACCTTGAACGTCGTCATCAAGGTATTAACGAAACACATGATTTCAAATTCCGCTGTCAAGACGGCTCAGATTTGTGGGCGATCGTTTCTTGTGCCCCAATGTTTGACGAGCAAGGGAATTATGCTGGCGTCTTAGGGATGATTACTAACATCACCGATCGCAAACTGGCAGAAGCCGCATTACAGGAAAGCAAACAACGTCTGGATGGAATTTTGTGTTCTATTGAAGATGTCGTCTGGTCGATTTCAGCCGATACTTTTGAGACTCTCTATCTCAATCCTGCTGTCCTAAAAATTTATGGTCGTCCGGCATCTGAATTCTTTAATAACTTGAACCTTTGGTTTGAAGTCATTCACCCAGAGGATCAACAACGGGTTCAGGCTGCAATTCAACCGTTATTCTTGACTGGAAATCAAGAACTAGAATACCGGATTGTCAGACCTGATGGACAGGTACGCTGGCTCTTGAACCGCAGCCATTTGACCTATAACACTAGTGGTCAGCCTGTTCGCATCGAGGGAATTGCTACAGATATTACCGAACGCAAACAGATGGAGGAAAAGTTAGTCCGCCATGCGTTCTACGATGCCCTTACTGGGCTGCCCAACCGAGTTTTATTTATGGACAGATTAGGACAAGCCATAGAAAGAGTAAAGATCTGCCCAGATGACTTATTTGCCGTCCTATTTCTAGACCTCGATCGTTTTAAAGTTGTCAATGATAGCCTCGGACACTTGGTTGGCGATCAACTACTGGTAGCATTTGCCCAACGCCTACAAAGCTGTCTACAGCCTGAAGATATTGTGGCTCGTTTAGGCGGAGACGAGTTTACGATCTTGGTTTCCGACATTAAAAGCATTGACGACGCTACCCGGATAGCAGAACAAATCCATCAATTACTCAAGTTACCGTTCAACTTACATGGATATGAAGTATTTACAACTGCCAGCATTGGCATTGCCTTAAGTACGACTGGCTATAATCAACCTGCTGATTTGCTCCGAGATGCTGATACTGCCCTGTACCGTGCTAAAGAGCAGGGTAAAGCTTGGCATATTGTCTTTGACACTACTATGTATGACCGAGCAGTAGCGCTTTTGCAGTTAGAAACCGACTTACGCTGGGCAATTGAACGCCAGGAATTACAAGTTTTCTATCAGCCAATTGTGTCCGTTGCCACAGGGAAGATTACAGGATTTGAAGCCCTAGTTCGCTGGCAGCATCCAGAACGAGGACTCATCTCACCAAGTGAGTTTATTCCAGTAGCCGAAGAAACCGGGCTAATCGTCCCGATTAGTCAATGGGTACTGCGTGAATCTTGCCAACAGTTGCGGCAGTGGCAGCTACAATTTCCAGCAATGACGCCCTTGACGATCAATGTCAACCTTTCTGGTAAACAGTTTTCTCAACCCCATCTAGTTGAGCAAATCGACCAAATTCTGCAAGAGACTGGTCTTGATGCCAGCAGCTTAAAGCTAGAAATCACTGAAAGTGCAATTATCACTAGCCCTGAAAAGGCTGCTAGTGTTCTGGAAAAACTCAAAGCTTTTGGTCTGCAATTATGTATTGATGACTTTGGGACAGGTTACTCATCCCTAGCTTATTTGCACCATTTTCCTATTGATGTTCTGAAAATTGACCGTTCTTTTGTCAATCAAATCGATCGCGATGGTGACCAATTGGCGATTATTCGAGCCATTATTACCTTGGCGCACAACCTAGGGATGAGTGTAGTTGCGGAAGGGGTAGAAACGATCAACCAGTTGGTACAACTTAGATTGTTGGAATGTGACCAAGCCCAAGGTTACTTGTTCTCGCGTCCTTTGGATAGAGAAAAAACCAGTGCGTTGCTAGCATCTAAGCTAGAGTTTTAAAGGCGATCGCAACTACCGTAGTTTCTTCAGGAGGTAAAAGGCAATTTGCTACAAAAAAATAGGGGCAGTGATTCACTGCCCCTAGCAAATTACAGCTTGGATAAATTAGAAATGCTCTGGGAACAGGCTAACTGCTGCTTATAAATATCGTCAAGGCCAATCCCAAGATAATTGCTCCACCACCCAGAATAAATGACCAAAAGCGGTGGTAACTATTGACAACCGTACCACTATCGCTCTGGAGTTGAATCAGATCCATCCAAGGAGCAACCCCACGACGGAACCAACCCACAGCCCCCACTTGTTCACCAATCAAGCTTTGCACTCGCTTCATACCAAACAAGAAATTGCCGATGGGTCCAAAACGTGAGGCGTAGTGTAGATAAAGCATCCCACTACGATCTTGAATTTTTAAATCAGAACCAAATTTATTCCCTGCGACGCCGCGACCTATAAGTTGTCCTTGCAGTTTTGCAGGTTGACCCCGCAACGGACTGGCGTAGGGGTCTGACATCAGAGTTAAAATGTCCGTTTCTGGTGCTTGTTTATAGTCTGGGAACATCACCAAGGCTTTGACCACGATGCCTAAGCCTAAGCCAATAAGTGGTGCGCCAAATACCAAACCGGAATGGGGGGAACTAGACAATAGAATAATGCCTATGACCAAGCCAACTATAAAACCGATGGTTTCAGCACCGTACAGCACTACATCTAAAAAGAAATTACCGTAAAGCTTACTCCGATTGAGATTCTTTCCTTCACCCATGACTCGCCCCATATCAAACTCAATTGGTAACCCCAATTGTTCTGCATAGGTGCTAAGGGCGCGAACTCGTTTACCAGTGAGTGGGTGAGTGGAATTTAACTCCATCCACCAGCCCCAAGGGTTAAACATATCCCACAAAAAGACGCGACCAATTTTTTGGGGATCGGAAGCGATGCGGTAGGCGGTTCCAGTGGAAGCAGCAGCTTTTGGGTCATAAATGCCTAAGGCGCGCGTTCCTTCAATTAAACGGCTAGGTTCTTGCGTCCGAGAGCCTTCTTCTAAAATGCCGTAGGCAATTTTCACCAAAGCGCGGGACAGTCCATTGGGATTGCCCGTGGTTTCCGCAGCAAAATGGTCAGCAAAGTATTCTCTTGTACGGGAAAGATACAGAAGTAAATAAGTGCCGACAATATAGAATATATATGCAACAAGGGCAGCCGTCTGCAAGGCGTCTTTGATTTTACTATCGCCGCCACCACGACCAAATCTGTTGGCTGTACTGTAAATTAAGTAGCAAATTTGCACTAGGGTAGAAGCTGCTGTCATCACTGCAAAGTCCCAATGGACGATGTGCCCTAATTCATGGGCGTAGACAGTAGCAATTTCATCATCATCTAGATAAGTGAAAAGCCCCTGGCTGACGACTAACCGGGCGCTATTAGGCAGTGAGCCGTAAGTAAAAGCTGTGGGGTTTTGGTCGTTAATAATGCCCAATCTAGGAGTTTTCAGGTTCTTCTGTTGACAGACTTGCTGAATAACTTTTGCTGTCTCGGGACTGAGGCTTTCAATTTCTGCCAAATCTACCCAGCGCGTTTGGTAAAGCCAACGTTGGGTTAAATCCAAGAGAAAGGGTGACAGGAAAAAGGCAGCAAGATTAAAAACTATAGTGATCGCGATCGCGATCGCTAACCCTTGCAGTGGATCGTTACTACCCAAAATAAATACTAAACTCAAACCTAAAGCTAACACCATCCCAAACAGCAAGGTAATGGTGACGCCAGAAGCTAATACTAGGCTTCCTCCTACACCACCCATTGCTAATGTGACACCAGCCGTCGCCGCACGTCCGGCTTGGGACATTGGTCTAGACTGGGTTGCTGGTGCTTGGGAGAAGGATTGGCGAGCTTGTTCTGCCCAACTCCGTACCTGGGGATTGTCGCTCATCATCAACTTTTGACACAGGATTGTCGCTTTTTCGATTTCTCCTGTGCCTTGATAGGCTTTCATCAGCCACATCTGTGCTGAAAGATAATCTGAGGAATTTTGATCTCCAGCATTCCGGCAGAATTGTTCGAGTATTTGAACGGCTTCCTGATAACGTCCTTGGTTAAAGGCATCTAATCCAGATTGCAATGACATAGTATCTCCTTGGCAAAGGAGTAGTAATTGATCGATCAATACTCAATAGATCCAGCACTCGTCATCGCTATTTCGTAAAACTTCAAATACCAGTGGTATAAATTATCTTAAGTGATTGGCAAATGAGGAGAGCAAGGAAAGACAATCCATTCAAAAGTCAAAAATTATGACTTTTGAGCTTGATTCTTAACCAATGACAAATGACAAATAACTAACTAAGGTTGATAGGATGAGTAAAAGCTAAAGATTTGTGCCATACTTGACGGTTATTGTGTGATATGACTACTCTCCAAGCTGCCTCTCCCCTAATTGTGATCGCTCAAAAAACCCGCCAAGCAGCAAGTAAGCTGGCAGTTCTCTCGGCTGAAGCAAAAAATCATGCTATTGAAGCGATCGCCCAAGCTTTAGAATCGGCAAGAGATGAAATCTTGCAAGCAAATATTGCTGATTGTGAAGCCGCTACTGCTGATGGTATTGCTAAACCACTGTATAAACGCTTGCAGTTGGATGAACACAAATTGAGAGATGCGATCGCGGGAGTTAGAGATGTCGGTAAGCTAGCCGATCCGGTAGGGAAAGTCCAAATTCACCGCGAAATTGATACAGGCTTGATTCTCAAGCGAATTACTTGTCCTTTGGGCGTTTTGGGTATTATTTTTGAAGCACGTCCAGAAGCAGCAATTCAAATCGTTTCTTTGGCTATCAAATCAGGTAATGGTGTCATCCTCAAAGGTGGCAAAGAAGCCATACGTTCTTGCGAAGCTATTGTCAAAGCAATTAAGCAGGGTTTATCACACACTGCTGTTAGCCCAGATGCAGTGCAGTTGTTAACAACTAGGGAAGAAACTTTAGAGCTTTTAAATTTAGATAAATATGTAGATTTAATTATTCCCAGAGGTTCTAATTCTTTTGTCCGCTTCGTGCAAGAAAATACCCGGATTCCGGTACTTGGTCATGCTGATGGTATTTGTCATGTTTATGTAGATAAAGCCGCTGATATTGCCAAAGCAGTAAGCATTGCCGTTGATGCTAAAATTCAATATCCCGCAGCTTGTAATGCCATTGAAACCTTGCTAGTTCACGCAAGTATTGCACCAGAATTTCTCCCCAAATTAGCCGCCGCTTTACAAGAAAATCATGTGGAATTAAGAGGCGATGAACGCACTGCTAAGATTTTGCATCATATTAATAGTGCAACAGCAAAAGATTGGGAAACAGAATACAGCGATTTGATTTTGGCAATTAAAATTGTAGATTCCTTAGAAGAAGCGATCGCTCATATTAACGAATATGGTTCGCGCCATACAGAAGCCATAGTCACTGAAGATTTAGCGGCTGCTGAAACTTTCATAGGATTGGTGAATGCAGCAGGAGTTTACCATAACTGTTCTACCCGCTTTGCTGATGGTTTTCGCTACGGTTTTGGTGCAGAAGTTGGGATCAGTACTCAACAAATGCCCCCCAGAGGCCCTGTTGGTTTAGAAGGATTGGTAACGTACAAGTATCAAATGACTGGCGATGGTCATATTGTAGCTACCTACACTGGCGCAAATGCTAAGTCATTTACTCATCAGGATTTGCTTTGAAACCACTTTGGCGAGTCAAGAGTCAAGGGTCAAAAGTCAAGAGTCATTTGTCTCTCCTTCGGATTCGCAGTCGCCTGCGGAGGGAAACCCTCCCGCAGCGCTGTCTCACCTTGTCCCATTTCTCCCCACCCTCTCCCACACTTCCCCCACTTCCCACACTCCCTTGTCCCTATTTATGCTTCGTGTCCTCTGCACCCGTGTAACCAGTTGCTACCCAAAGTATAGCTCTAGCCCCATCACGGAGAGATTTTTCAATAGGTTCCGACGGTTTTTCTGAAGGAACTGGTACGGTTTTGAACTCAATACCCCGACTACCCAGAACAATCTCACCAATGACACTAGCACGACGCATATGGAAGTCAGAGGTAATTAAATAAACACTCTTGATGCCGTGAGCTTGCAAATCATCGACCAACGTTGTAAAATTAGTAACTGTATCTACAGCTTCATAATCCAAGTGTAAACGGTCGGGATCAACTCCTGCCTTAGTAAACACCTTTTGAGTCGATCTAGGTGGGCTACCGCCACTAATCCAAATTGGTAATTTTGGATGCTTCTTAGCAAAATTTGCTGTAAACTTTTCTCGCTCCAAATTTTTTGTGGAACCGCCTAACACTAAGACCGCTTGCGGCTGCACAATCTGGTTTTTGACTTCCTTGTATCCCCACCACATTAATAGCGGCACGGCAACAGCCATAAAGCGAAAAGATTTACCTGTAAACAATAGCTTATTCAAGGCTCTATTACTTCGTCTACTGAGTCCAAAATTTCTCTAACTATAAGAAAACAATAATTATTTAGTCTAGGAAGTTTTCCAAAAATCTACCCAAATAAAAATTTGGATATTTTTCTTGTGAAAACTCAATTAACCTAAGTTCGATGAATTTGATTTGACCTCTGGATTATCAAAGTAAAAGCTTAAAACCCTGATTTTTATATTTCATCCTTCCCTCGAAGTATAGAAGGTTAGGTAGGATAGGTCTATTCAACTTACATCTATTACTGGCGTTTTAACACTTTCATTTTTAATTGTCGATGTCCTATCCTACCCTGTATCGGTAGTTTCTACACAGATTTCTGATAATTTGATACATTTTCAATGCTTGCAAACTAGGGAACTAACTAGATCCTCATTGCCAAATTAGCACCTAGCTCGACCTTATCCATTTTCCATATTTGTGATGCCTGCGGCAACTACTTAAAAAGCGTTTATGCATACAGTAAAACCCTTATTTAACAGTAGGTTTAGCCTTTTTGCTGCCACCAGATTGTAAAGACACAGTTAGTTTGTTTGATGTGGACAAAGTCGAGCTTATTGGTGTTGTCGATAAAACTAATCTATTTATTTATCTTTCAATCTTAAATCGATGACAGTGGCATTAAAGTTGTAGTTGAAGCCTTCTAACTCAAATGGCATACCAATTTTGACTTTGCTGTTGCCTAAAACTGGACCGTTTGCAGTGACTTGTGCTTTGCCTTGTAAGGTCAACAGCATATCTGTACTAAAATTGTTGGCTTTTGGATCTGGTAACTCTTTAATAGAACCGTCAGGTTGGGGAACATTTACTGTTCTTGGTAATTGTTGAATTGATTTAATAGCGATTTCACCGTGAGGTTGATTGCGGATAATTACATTAGTTTTACCATTGGCTTTCAATCCTTTATCAAATAACTGCTGCGGGTCGCGGACATTCAAACCACGAACTACTAAATCTACTTCCATAGGTACTGTTTTTGCACCCACTTGGGCCACAGAACCGGAAGTACCAGGAAAGACAAATATGCCGAATATCACTAGCACAATTACTAGTACAGCACCTAAATCGAGGAGATTGATTTTACCGAACAAGCGACCTTTGGAATCTAAAAGAGCCATAACAAGTTTTCCCAGATAAGAGCAGAGTAATAGTTTGTAGCAGCAGGCTTTACTAGGGTGATGGCAGTGTTCCCTATGTAGTAAGCGCTAGAAGCGGCTGGGGGGTGCAGTCAAGCGACAGTTTATCACGACTTCTGAAATTCCGGGACGAGGCAGCCAACTTTTGGAATTAAGCTGCTACGGATCTACACAATTTCAGTTTTTAGTTAAAAATGCAACTTAAAACGCATTAATTTCGTCCCATAATTTTATGTTCTTTCATGATTCTTCAAAACAATCGGATTATGATTGCTTGGCAAGCCTTTTTAACAAATTACCGTTTGTGGCGGCGTCGCTGGTTTTATCCGTTAATTTCGCTGGTAGTCGCCCTAAGTGTATGCTTGAGCGCACCCCTTCCTGGAAGGGCATTTGACTTATTGCCACTTCTTTTTCAAGGTGCTCAGATACTTCAGCTATCTAATATATCTGATCGCCAAGAAGTTGAGCTTGGTAAGCAGATGAATCAGGAATTAAGTAGTCAAGTAAAACTTAACCGCAATCCTGAGATTAATCGCTATGTAGAACAAGTTGGTCGGCGCTTGGCAGCTAATAGCGATCGCCCATCACTCCCTTATACTTTCCAAGTGGTTGAAGATCCGGCTCTTAATGCTTTTGCTACTGCGGGAGGCTACGTTTATGTCAACACAGGTTTGCTCAAAGCCGCAGACAATGAAGCGGAACTAGCAAGTGTACTCGCCCATGAAATTGGTCACGTTGGCGGCAAACATTTAGTCAAACAAATGCGGCAAAGAGCGCTTGCTAGTGGTGTAGCGACAGCGGCAGGTTTAGATCGCAATACAGCAGTAGGAATTGGTGTTGAACTAGCACTTAACCGTCCCCGCAGTCGTCAAGATGAATTTGATGCCGATCAACGAGGGTTAAAAACTTTGACTCGTAGTGGTTATGCCCAGTCGGGGATGGTTTCCTTTATGCAAAAGTTGCTCGGAAAGGGTTCTACTCCAACATTTTTGAGTACTCACCCCGCAACAGGCGATCGCATTACTGCCCTCAAACGTGCTATTAGTTCTCAACCTAGCAATGGGCGTTATGGATTGGATAATGCCGCTTATAAGGCTAATATCCGAGCATTACTTTAATTTCACAAACCTGTGCAGACTCAAAAGTCTCTCCATTACCCCATTTGTAACTATGCTCGCTGCTGATTGCGGCGAGCACCTTTGATTTCGGACGGATCGATGATGACAGTTGCTTCTGCTAAAGGCAAGCTGCGGACGCGCTTCTTAAAAACGTTGGCTTGATAAACCAAGTTATTTGTGACATCCAGTGCAGTTAACCAGCCACTACGGGGATGATACGCACCAGTATCTATGTCTAGCCACCCTTTTCCTTGTGCTAGCTGACCAGGACTAACGCCAGGTAGGGTAAAGGTGATCGTGTGGCCAACAATAATTAATTTATCAGGGAAGAAAGGTTTCTCAATGCCGTGAAACTCTTCTCTAATCCAGCAAAATTGCTCGGCAGTTTGTTTATTCAAAGGCATTAAAGGGTCAACACCAGCATGGGTTAACCAAACATCCCCTAAATCAAGATATGTCGGTAACGTTGTGAACCAATCAATATGCTCTTGGGGGATTGTCGCTTCTTGGTAACTGGCTATGGTCGCTTGCCCACCACTGTATAACCATGCTTGCATCGCTGGTGTAGAAGCGCTGCCATTGGTCAATACATTTAATAACATCTGCTCATGATTTCCCAGCAGACAGGGATAGTTATTGTTCTTGACAAAATTTACTACTTGTGCACTTTGAGGTCCACGATCAATTAAATCTCCTAGGAAATAGAGCTGATCGTTTGATGCTGGAGCAATGGCTGCCAATAAAGTCATTAATCCTTCATAGTGACCATGCACATCCCCAATTACAATTCGACGCTGGCTATTTTCGCTCATTTGCTCTTAGCTTTAATGATATTGCCTAATAATTCTGCTACAGTTTAAGCTGTGCAGATTTCCCCAAATAGATAAAAAACACTTTACAAATTCTCTTTATTGTATTCTAATTATCTATTTTTCAAATGCCTATTCTCACAGGTTTTTGGAGTCAAAACTACATATAACTAATCCAATCACTCCAGCTACCAGCATACAGTTTACCTTTAGAAATACCTGCTAGTTCTAAAGAAAGTAAATTCACGCAAGCAGTAACACCAGAACCACAATAAACTAGAATTTCCTCAGCAGTTGCTAGCTCTTCCCAGCGACGGCGTTGTTCTACAGGGGAAAGTAAATATCCTGAAGGATCTGTGACTTCCTGCCAAGGATAATTTACAGCACCAGGAATATGACCAGCAATTTTATCTATTGGTTCTCGTTCACCTCGATAGCGATCGCTCTCTCTGGAATCTACCAAAACTATCTCTGGTAAATCTTTTTTATTTTTTACAGTTTTAATATCTACTATTTTATTGGTTTGGATTTGAGGAACAAAGCTAGCAGTTTGAGGTTGAGGAATAATATTTGTAACAGGATAATCAGCTTTTTGCCATCCGGTAAATCCGCCATCTAATACCGCTACATTTTCATGCCCTAAATAATGTAACAGCCACCATAAACGCGCTGCAAAAGCAAACCGGGAATCATCGTAAGCTACAACTAAGGTTTTTTGGTAATTCACTCCGATTTCTGATAACTTGTGACCTAAATCGATGGGATTAGGCAAAGGATGTCTCCCACCATGCTCTCCTAAAGGGCTGGAAAGATCCTGGTTTAAATCTAAATAGTAAGATCCCTGTATATGGCTTTCTTGGTACTGCCGTCGTCCTAGTTGAGGATCGGCAAGCGAAAAGCGACAATCGACAATCACAACTTGCGGATCGTTAAGGTGTTCTAACAACCATGATGGCGAAACAACTATTTGGGAGTCAGACATAAACAATTGCAAATTATTATCAGGTGAAAAAGTATCATGCCAGATTTTGACATATTTGTACCACAACCAACGGCAGATGGTTCCTTCACCTTTACTTCCCAAGAGTTTGGCGAAGCCTTTCACAGTCATTATGGAGCCAAGCAGGAGAGTTTCCTCAAGTTTGCAGTACCTACTCAATTGGCTGCGCGTGCTCAAAAACCAGTCTTGCGGCTGTTGGATATTTGCTATGGTCTAGGATACAACACAGCAGCGGCTTTGCAGACAATTTGGGAAGTGAATCCCAATTGTGATGTTGAACTCATGGCTTTAGAACTCAATCGGGCTGTACCACAAGCTGCGATCGCTCATCACTTATTTGATAACTGGGGCTACAAGTATACCGATATTATGACTCAGTTAGCTTTTGAGTATCAAGTGCAACAAGAGTATCTGAAGGCTGAGTTAATCATTGGCGATGCTAGAAAGTCAATTAAAATTGTACAAGAGCGAGGCTTTCAAGCAGATGCAATTTTTCTCGATCCCTTTTCACCACCTCAGTGTCCTCACTTATGGACTTTAGAATTCATTCAGCAAATATCTTTGTGTTTGCACCCAGATGGTATTCTCGCGACTTATTCCTGTGCGGCTTCTGTACGTGCAGCATTATTAACTGCTAGCTTAACGATAGGTTCTACCCCACCAGTAGGAAGGCGATCGCCTGGAACAGTAGCGGTTCATCAGGGATCTTCTGGCAACTTAGCACTTCCTCCACTTTTCCAGTCAGAAAAAGAGCATTTGCTCACTCGTGCTGCTATTCCCTACCGCGACCCTCAATTGAATGACCCTGCTGATGTTATATTGATGCGACGACAACAAGAGCAACAAGCTTCTTCACTAGAGCCTACATCCCGTTGGCGGAAAAGGTGGCTTTGTGGAAGTATTGCTAAAGATTTTACGAAAGCAGATTCGTAATTTGTCGTGCTATCGCAGGTATTGCCTTATCTTTAATTTGCCACTACAAAAAAATGATTCCTGATTTATGGGTTTTTTGCTACATAATTTATTCTCGTTAGAAAATAAGAGGCTTGAATTCTTGACTAAGGTAAACTACATTCCTTATGGTTGAAGAAAAGCCACGGAATCATTAATCTGTGAAGCGACTTAAATTTTTTTCTAGTAATCAGGATCATTAATTTTTGTGTTCTAAATCACTCAAACCTAGATATTATTTAGTAGATAATGCACTAGACCCAATTGGCGCAATTACTTATAGCTTTAGAGAAAAATAAAAACTATAAATTATAGACCTTACCTAGAAAGGAATTGAAAAAATATAGCAATTTTTTAGGATGTTATCTTAACAAATCTCAGTAAAAACAGGATTGAAAACTTAAGTAAATTGCTGCTATATCAATGAAAAAATTAATAGGGTTAACAAACTATTTAATTTTTTCAAAAATTATTAAAAAACATAATGTATCTGATGCAAAGAAAGATGTATATCATGATTGCATAAAGTTTGTGGAATATTCGTTGAATATAAGCAACTACTAAACTGACAATTTTGAAAAATTGACACTGTTAACTTTTATTGAAAAAACTGGAGCAGTTTTGTGATTCAATGGGAACCCAAGCATACAAACTCTATAGAAAAAAATGCTGGAGGGTCTAACCCCCTAAGCAAATTGGCGAATATAAGTTCAAATCATGCCTTAGAATTACAAAATGTAGAGGGTGATTCAATGGGCTTATCTAAAGGAGAGTTTATGCTTGAAAAAACCCCAGCATTGCCTTCTTGGATGAAACAGCAAAATGTTAATACTAATGAAGAATCATTAGACTCAAAAGCGCTACAATTCCAAGGTTCTAAAGTGAATGGCTGGGATTGGGATCTGCCGAAAATTTTAGTAGTTGATGACCACGCTGCCAGTCGGATGACTGCTGTTGCACTGTTGGGTATGGAAGGGTACGAAGTCATTGAAGCTGACAGTGGTTCTATGGCAGTGAATTTGGTGACAGAGAAACAACCAGATTTGATTTTGCTCGATGTCATGATGCCAGGAATGGATGGGTTTGAAGTCTGCCAAATCCTCAAACAAAATGAGCATACCAGGCTGATTCCGGTCATTTTTATTACTGCTTTAAATGATAGGCGATCGCGTATCCGGGGTATCGAAGTAGGAGCAGATGATTTTCTCACCAAACCCTTTGATCGTGTAGAACTAGCAGCACGTGTTAAATCCTTAGTACGGCAAAAGCGTTTGAATGAAGATTTAGACCATGCAGAACAAGTACTATTTTCCGTTGCTAGGGCAATTGAAAGTCGAGATCCTAATACTGGCGACCACTGTGAACGGTTAGTAAAACTAGGACAAGCTTTTGGTGAATACCTTAATCTCTCACGTAACCAAATTAGAGATTTGATGTGGGGTGGTTATCTCCACGATATTGGTAAGGTAGGTATACCTGATGCCGTGCTACTAAAAAAAGGCAAACTCACTACCGAAGAGTGGGAGACTATGAGACTGCACGTTTCCATTGGGGAAAAAATCTGCCAGCCACTACGCAGTATGCGAGGTGTAATTCCGATTATTCGCCATCACCACGAGCGCTGGGATGGGTCCGGCTACCCTGATGGACTCAAAGGTGATGATATTCCTTACCTAGCACAAGTGTTTCAGGTCCTCGATATTTATGATGCTCTGACAAGCGAACGACCATACAAAAGGAGTTTTACCTCAGAGGAAGCACTTACTGTCATGCTAGAAGAAACTAATTCTGGTTGGCGGAATCCTGAACTCATGCTACAGTTTGCAGATTTTATTAAAACAAAAGGTTATTAGTGCTAGAAAGCAGTACCAAGAAGAAGGGAGCAGCTAGCAGAGGAAGACATGACCTTTGACTATTGAATATCGACTATTGATCCTTTCCTTGACCTTAAAAAATTTTATATCAAACCCGGTCGCACGCTGTGTTATCAAGCATAGTAGTGCCACAAAACTTTGTTTAATTCACAACTCATATTATGTGTGGCAAATTGCTTTTGATATGTCATTGCGAGTGTAACAAAGTGGAACAATCGCAAGGGTTTGGAAATTGCTTAACTATGCTACTGCTGCGTAAAGGCCTCTAGGTATGGCTATTCTAGCCTGACCCTCAAAAAGACGCGGGGATGCAATTTAAATGATTATTAGCTTATCAGGTGCAATGAAGTCTAGGTTGAATTTAGCTTAGAGTATGATAAACATCAAAAAATATTTTAATAAAACTTGATGGATTCTCTCTCTACTTTCACTTCCGATGCAATCGTTGCAGGCTTTCATGCTCTGTCTGAACCTTTGCGGCTGAAGGTCTTGGAACTGCTGCGCGAGCAAGAACTGTGTGTGTGTGACTTGTGCTCGACTTTAGGAGTTACTCAGTCAAAACTGTCTTTTCACCTAAAAACTCTCAAAGAAGCTGGTTTAGTCCGCTCGCGTCAAGAGGGACGCTGGATTTACTACAGCCTGAATTTGGCTCAATTTGTTGTCTTAGAGCAATATTTATCCGATTATCGCCGCTTAATTAAAATCTTACCTGCCCGCCCCTGCTAAACTCTCAAATAATCCATCAAGTTTTTTTGATGAATTTTTATATCCTGTGGTTGACAATACACTCATATATCAATTTTTATTGAAATGAGAGGTTTACAAACTTAGCGACCACACAGGGTGGAGAAGTCAATGGAAGCAAAAGTCAAGAAATTGGCTCTCGCGCTCTTGACGCTGGCTTTAGCAAGCAGTGGTAAGTTTCTGTGGAATAAGTGATGACGACGAAAACCATTTCCAAACAGCTTTCTTTTCTTGACCGCTTCCTGACCTTATGGATTTTTTTGGCAATGGCTGTTGGGGTTGGCTTGGGCTATTTGCTGCCTGGAGTCGAAGCATTTATTAATCAGTTTCAGGTAGGAACGACTAATATACCAATTGCCATTGGGTTAATTCTAATGATGTACCCACCCCTAGCCAAGGTGCGGTATGAAGAGTTAGGGGATGTATTTCGCAACGGAAAAATTCTCGGTGTGTCACTAATTCAGAATTGGATTATCGGGCCAATTCTAATGTTTGCGCTGGCGGCTATCTTCTTACGTAATTATCCAGAATACATGACGGGATTGATTTTGATTGGATTAGCCCGTTGTATTGCGATGGTAGTTGTGTGGAGCGATCTAGCACGAGGCAATACTGAGTACACAGCTGGATTGGTTGCTTTCAACAGCATATTTCAGGTTATTTTCTACAGTCCTTATGCCTGGTTCTTTATTACTGTGCTACCTCCCCTATTTGGATTGCAAGGTAGTATCGTTAACGTCAGTATTGCCGAGATTGCTCAAAGTGTATTCATCTATCTTGGTATTCCCTTTTTAGGCGGATTTTTGACTCGTTTCTTTTTAGTGAAGGCGAAAAGCAAGCGCTGGTATCACGAGGAATTTGTTCCTAAAATTAGCCCCATCACATTGATTGCTTTGTTATTTACAATCGTCGTCATGTTCAGCTTGAAAGGGAATTTAATTGTTCAAATTCCTTTGGATGTGGTTAAGATTGCAATTCCGCTAATTATCTACTTTATCGTCATGTTTTTGGTCAGCTTTTACATGGCGTGGCGAATCAAGACGGACTATTCCAGCGCCGCAAGTGTAGCATTTACAGCCGCAGGAAATAATTTTGAGTTGGCGATCGCGGTGGCGATCGCAGTGTTCGGCATTAATTCGGGTGCGGCTTTTGCCGCTGTCGTTGGTCCCTTAGTAGAAGTGCCTGTGTTGATTAGTCTTGTTAATGTTGCCTTCTGGTTTCAAAAACGTTATTTCTCAGCACCTGAATCGAGAACTTTATAAATTTAACGACATTAATAGAGGAATTGAAGCATGAAACGTGTAATGTTTGTCTGCAAAAAGAATTCTGCACGCTCCCAAATGGCTGAAGGCTTTGCCAAAACACTTGGTAAAGAAAAGATTGAAGTGACTAGTTCTGGATTAGAAGCAAGTCTTGTCAGACCAGAGGCGATCGCTACCATGAAAGAAGTTGGCATCGACATTACCGATCAACACTCCAAACCTCTGAGTGACTTCCAAGCGGAAGACTTTGATGTAGTGATTTCTCTGTGTGGTTGTGGCGTGAATCTGCCATCCGAGTGGGTGAAACGGGAAGTATTTGCAGACTGGCAATTAGACGATCCAGCTGAACAGCCAGAAATTTTCCCCAGAGTGCGCGATGAGATTAAAGAACGAGTGACACAACTCATCGAATCACTAACAGCAGAATTTATGCCTGTGGGATAAGGCTTTGTATCTACTAAAATCCAAACCAATGCAGCAGGATCTATGGCAGGTGTGCGTAAGTTTCAGCCTCTATTTTCAAGGCAGGTATATTGATTGGGTTGCTTGCTGAAGTTATTAAGTACTCTGTCAAAGAATCTCATTTGATGACTGACCGTGAGTGTTTTTTGGAACTTACTAGGCAACTGCACCGAACTCAGGCGATCGCAGTTGGTGGAGTACTCCGCGATTACTTGCGTGAGTTAGAAGAGGAACTACAGGATGTAATTAGAAAAGCGTAGGCAAAAAATTTTAATCTTCAACCAAGTAATACATGGCTACTCAGGTAGCTTTTGAAGTAATGCTTCCAGTCCTCGTTTTACTGATCCTCTGTCTTTTCCTGTCCTAGTAACTTCTTGGTCACTCAAAATTTCTTCTACTAAATTTTTCACTTCTGCCTTAGAAAATTTTTGGACTGATGTGTTTGTCTCAAACATAGCTTCTATAATATCTGCTCGCGTGACTCCTGCTGTTTGAGCTATTTCACCTAGCTTTTCCCATGTGGAGTTTGTTAGCCTTATGCTTCTAACCTCTCTTGGTTCGTTGGATTTTTGCTTAAATTGCCCATACTCATCTCTTTTACGCATAGGTTTCTAAACCCCCTACCATGTATTACATGGTAGGGGGTTTTAGTATGTTTAAAAACTTTTCTTATTAATCTTTACATATTTTTATATATTTCTTTTCTGTCTCCCAAATCAACTATGAGTATTAATAGAATTGAGTCTTCAATTGTATACAGGATTCTGTAGTTTTCTACTCTTATTCTGTATTGATTTTTACCCCCTTTTAACTTTTTGACCCCAGGAGGTCTGGGGTCAAAAGTAAGGTTATCAATTTTTAAGGTTATTTTTTCACGCACTAACTCTGAGAGCTTTGAAAACGCCCTTTCTGCTTTTGGCGAAAATTCTATTTTGTAGATTTTGCCATCGTTATTTGTTGCCTCCGTATTTGCCTTTGACAACTTCCCAAGGGATTGTGCCTTCTCTTCTTGCTTCTTGTTCGGCGGCACGCGCAACCTCCAGATCTAGGGCATCTTCTATATCTTGCTCTATCGCTTCGGAGATTGCATTCGCTAAGCCTAAAGATGCTTCTTTATAAGCTTTTTGCAAGTTTTCACCGTTGCTTGAGCGAGTAAGTACTAATAATATAGTATGCACCATACTTAACTCAACTGTCCCGCCAGATTTTTCAATTTCCTCTTTTATGTTTTTTAAACTTTCAATAGCTTTTGGCGGTAAATAATCCCAGTGATCAGTTACTAACTCCGTAAAGAGTCGATATATTTTTATTAAAATTCTTATTTGTGATCTTTTGCACTTAGCAGACCAACATTCTGAAATTAAAGTTTTAATTTCAGATGATTTTTTATTTATGCTAATAAGCTCATCAATTATTTTTTCTAGGCTTATACCTTCTACCTCAGATAACTCGATGTAGAATTTTATTAGTTCTGCTGTTTGGTCGATTTGTTTAGTTTTGGTTAAGCAGTTTTCTAAATGTTGTCTTATTTGTTCTAGTTTTTCGAGTTCATTGAGGCTAGCCGCGATTGTGCTAGTCATCTCTTTCACCTTTAGACAGCTTACATTCCTGTGTAGCATAACTGTATCTCACTTTTCCATGTATTACTTGGCTGAATTGTGAATTTTTAAACTTCAAATTCTGAAATTTAATATTTAGCCCATGTATTACTTGGACAATAAAATGTTTAAGACTAGTATCGATCTCTTCTGCTTTTAAGTAAGTTGCTGTTGAACTTAGCAAATTTTGCACTTTCTCGAATGCCATAATGCCTTTTAAATAAAGGCTTAAACAAATTCTTCATTTGTTTTTTCAAAAATACTGAGTGTATTTTTTAGAATGGTTGAGAACTGAAAGACAATTATGCGGCGTGGCGGGGGCGGGCTTGCGGATGAGGTTGTCACGACTAGGAGTTTTTTGCCTGTCCCTGCGCTCTTTCAGTTCGTCTGGGCAACATGAGTGAATGTGATTTGTAGTTTTTGGCAATTTGACAAGTGACTTTTTGATGTGTGTCCTTTTTTTATCTCTTCCTACACTTGACCTTGTTGCTACGCGACAAGCGCTAAAACGAACGCAAGGAGAAAGCAGCAAAACAAGTAATTGAAGTGGCGAATCAAGCTTTGCGGTGAAAATGAGTAGCTTTTGAGTTGGTAATAGCTTAGATATTGATCTAATTAATTATGACTAGGGATTTCAGTCTATGATGATTAGCTGGTATTGTTTGAGGCTAAATCTCAGAATACCAAGCGCACAAGCGCTATTCATTAATAGCTGATAGCTAAGTTATGGTAGTTGTAGCAATTCTAGCGGCAGGACGCGGCACAAGGATGAAATCACAGCTGCCCAAGGTTTTACATTCTTTGGGTGGGCGATCGCTAGTACAGAGAGTTATCAATAGTGTAGAACCACTTTCGCCTTCACGGCGATTAGTGATTGTGGGATATCAGGCTGAAGAAGTGAAAACAGCCATGCAGTCAATCCCTGATTTGGAGTTTGTCGAACAGACTGTACAACAAGGAACGGGTCATGCCATCCAGCAATTGCTTCCTCACTTGGAGGATTACGCTGGTGATTTAATAGTGTTAAACGGTGATGTTCCATTGTTAAGTACCCAAACCCTGAAAAATCTTTGGCAAACTCACCAAGAACATCAGAACGCTGCTACTATTCTCACAGCATATTTGCCTAATCCCCAAGGTTACGGGCGCGTTTTTTGCGATAGTGAAAATATTGTGCAACAAATCGTCGAAGATAAGGATTGCACCACTGCTCAAAGACAAAATCGCCGGGTTAATGCTGGGGTTTACTGCTTCCGTTGGCAAAATTTAGCAAAGGTATTGCCCTACCTAGAAGCAAATAATAATCAAAAAGAATACTATCTCACCGATGCCGTAACTCAAGTCGGGCAAGTGATGGCAGTAGATGTGGAAGACTATCAAGAAATTCTTGGCATCAACGATCGCTTACAACTCGCAAATGCTTACGAGATTCTGCAAAGACGAGTTAAGGAAAAATGGATGGTGGCAGGTGTCACTCTGATTGACCCTAGCAGTATTACCATTGATGACACTGTCGAGTTACAGCCAGATGTGATTATTGAACCCCAAACTCACCTGCGTGGCGATACTGTGATTAAGGCAGGAAGTCGCATTGGCCCTGGGAGTTTAATTGAAAATAGCCAGTTGGGTGAGAATGTCACAGTACAATATTCCGTAGTTAGGGATAGCATTGTGCAAGCAGAAAGCCAGATTGGCCCCTATAGCCATTTACGCGGTCAGGCTCAAGTAGGTGCTGGCTGCCGTGTTGGGAACTTTGTGGAATTAAAAAATACTCGCTTAGGCGATCGCACTAATGTGGCACATTTGTCATATTTAGGCGATACCACTGCTGGTACTAGGGTCAATATTGGTGCAGGCACAATTACAGCTAACTATGATGGTGTGAAAAAACACCCAACTAAAATAGGCGATCGCACTAAAACTGGTTCTAATAGCGTCTTAGTTGCTCCAGTTACCTTAGGCAATGATGTCTATGTGGCAGCTGGTTCAACTGTCACAGAAGATGTCCCTGATGATGCTCTGGTGATTGCCCGTGCACGTCAGGTAGTCAAACCTGGTTGGCGTAAGAAGAGTGCTGAGTGATGAGTGATGAGTGCTGAGTTTTTCATAACTTACTCAGCACTCACTACTGAAGACTCAGCATTAACGATACAGCCAACATTTGTCGCAATCGGTAGTTCTAAAGTATCACCAATTCTGTTACCGTCGTGGTATGCAGCGAGTAAGACTTGGCTGGTTTTACCCCATGCGATCGCCCCACTTGCATCCAAGGCGATCGCTCCTAAATCGCGTTGGTTGTTGTGTGCCTCAGCAAATGAGCGTTTCATGGCTTCTTTAAGAGACATTCCATCAGTCACACGTACTACAATCTTGGCTGCTAAACACTCATCAATGATGTCTTCTCCAATTCCAGTGCAGCTGACACCAGCATTATTTGTTGCATAATTACCCGCTGGCATTGCAGAATCGCTAACTCTGCCAATCCTCTCAAACCCCTTACCGCCTGTAGAAGTACCAGCAGCTAATCTACCGTAACTATCCAAAGCTACTACTCCTATAGTGCCACGTCGAGCATTGCTGCTTTCCACAAGTTCGGGTTCTGCAACCACCCCAGCCATCGTGCTTTTAAAATTATCTTGACGTTCCTGTATCCATTCTTGCAACCGCAAATCTGTTAAAGCGTTGTAACTGGGGATTTGCAACTCCCGTGCTAGTTCAGCTGAACCGTAATCTGACAGTACTCTGTCTGGAGAGGTTTGTAAAAATTCTGCTAACTGTATAGGATTTTTTACCCGCGAGATATTAATTACACCACTAAAGCGCCCTGATGATCCATCCATCAGAGAAGCACTCATGCGGATTTGACCATCAGATTGCAGTACCGAACCAGTGCCAGCATTAAAGCGGGGGTTATCTTCCAATAATTGACAACCCTGCACTACCGCCTCAGAAGCATTTGCTCCGGAGATGAGTAGAGAGTACACTTCCTCTACCACTGTATAGAGCGCTTGGCGCACCGCCTCCACCCCTCCTTTCCCGTGGAGTGAACTACCAGCTCCTCCATGAATAATTAATTTTGGCTGCACCTGTAACTTCATATATCCCTTGCGCTATTTGCGTCTCAGTGGTGTTAGTTTGAGTCAGTTTCATTTTTAACCTCAGAACGCCGACGGCGGCAACGTTCTGAGCAGTATTTCACCTCGTCCCAGCAATCTTGCCATTTCTTGCGCCAGGTGAAGGGACGTTCGCATACCGGACAGATTTTCGTAGGTAAGTCAGATTTAGAACGCTTACGCCCCATTTTGATACTGTGCAGATTGGAGAAAAAATTTGCGAGAGCGCTGGAAAATAATTATAACCAGATTGTTACAACCGCAGGATACTTTTTACGAACAAATGTGGGGTCAATCCCCCTAGAGAGTTATTCCAGGTTAACTTAGCGAGTATTTTAGAAATGTTCACTGCTATTTGGACTCAAGCTCAGGCGGCGAGACCTATTTAGAGCAAGATTGTAGCAGCATTATCAGTAATTCAAGCCAAGACAATTATCAATCGCTACAGGCATTTGCTACCTGCAATCAGCCCGCAAATTTATGGGTTATACCCCTCACAACATATGCTAAAAATTTATGTAATGCTAAAAACTTAGCTATGTAATGGTAATTACTGAGTTCAAGCAGGCGGAATTGCGTAGGAAGGCAAAGACTAAAAATTACTGTGAAATATGTGTAGCTAACAGTAGCAGTAATCGGCTGACTACTCGATTATCTGGTAACTGATAGAAATGCAATTCGCCTTGCATTTGTCGCATGAGATTTTTGCAGATTAAAAGGTGCAAACCTGGTGGTTGATCTAGGCTAGAGACAGCAAGCAAATCCTTGGGTTGATCTTGATTTAGCTCTTCTAGTAGCAGCGCTTCTATAGGGCCACTGTCTGTAATCGAAATATCTAACATTCCCTCATCTAAGCGACGACACCAGATATCAATTCTGCCTCCAGGCTGAGAACGTTGACAGGCTACAACCAATAATTCCTGAAGCACTAGTTCAATTTTTCTACTGTCACCGACGATCGCCATTGAGGATTGATTTCCTAAAGTTTGAGTACCTTTAAGATCCGCAGAATTTTTTGGTGACTCCTGAGTTACAACAGACTGTCCTAAGCCATGCACACCTACCCATAGCTTATGTTGTTTAAGTAAATTGTCCACTTTTTCGATGGCTCGCTTCAGCAAACTGGCTACAGGTATAGTTTCCGATTTTATGTGTAACTGCCATTGCTCATATTTGAGCAGTTCTGCGATCGAGGCTGTTGCGTGCTCTAACTGCCGCATTAGTGGTTGGGGGCGTGTTTCTCGTATTTCCTGGGCAGAAATGCCCGAATCATGAATCTGAGAGAGTAACGGCGTTGCTGCTCTGTGAATTTCTTCTAGACGACGATGCTTGTACCAATTGAGTTGTCGTAAGTCCTCGGTTGCCAACTCTAGAAGTTGGGTAATTTGCTTTTGACGATGCAACCAAGCTAATTGACAAACAAGAGTTTCAGCCGCACTGAGGCTTTGCTCCGACCAATAACGCTCTCGATGGTCTGCAAATAACACCACACTTGTGGGTTGATAAGCATTGGAAGTACGTAATACCATCACCAAAATTTGACCAATATCCGACCCATTCAACCAATTTCTGGTTTCTGGAGGCAAATCATCTACTCTGAGGCTGAGGTAACCTTCTTGGGCAAGTGCCCATTGGATGAGAACTTCAGTCTGAACAGAGATCGATGTATTAGCAACAATCTCAAATCCCTTATTAGTAATGACTCCTGGGATAATTTCTGCCTGATTCTGGCCAGGTGCCCAAGATAGCATTAATGCTAAAGGACAACCCAGAACAGATGCTATTTGTTGCAGTGCGGTGCGTTCTAGATGATGTTCTTCTGTATCTGTTGTTTTACTCTGGGTTTGTGCCAAGATACGCAAGCATTGTTGTAGGCTGTGTAAGATTGTTTTTTGCTGCTCGTTATTGCCTTGCAGTTGCCACTGACGAACAATTACACCAACTTGTTGGCTGACAACCCATAGCAGTTCCTTTTCTAAAGTCGTCCAACAGCGGTGCGTTTCATGAGCAATGACGACAAGGGCTATTGGGGAATTACCCTGAGCACAGTTGCAAACTAGTAGAGAATGCACACCATTTTCGATAAAAAATGGCCGCCAATTAAAAAATCGCAGATCTTCATCTAAATTCTCAATCTCCACTGCCTCAGTGACACGCTGCAAAAGCTGTCTATCTAAATCTTTGAGAGCATTGAGTGTAAATGTCAAAGGTCGGCGATTCTGGAGTTGGCTTTGGTGCAGAATTTGATAATGATTTTGGTCAGGGTCATAACGCAACAATAAAAAGCGGGTGGTACCAAGTCGATCTAAAACTCTCTGAGCACAGATACGTAGTACTTCTTGAAGGTCATGCTCACTATAGATAGCTTGGGCAACTTGACTAGTTAACTGGGCATCCGCTTGAATTTGTTTGATGGTACTTTCCATGTTATCAGTGGGGGCAACCAAAGAGATTAACCCAGCCGCACCTTGGACGAAATTTTTGTCTGTATCTGTCCAGATGCGAGGTTGATTGCCTTCTACTGCCAGAAAACCCAGCAATTCCTTTTGACAGATGATGGGAGCTGCCAACAGCGATCGCACCCGCAGGCGTTGGAGTAGCTTGCCTGTAACATGGCTATTGAGAGAACTACGTGACTCACCAATCGAGACAACTTGATTGACTACCAAAGCGTAATAAAATTCACTCAAGTCCTGCACAGAAATTCCTACTGCTGGTTGCTGGGGACCAGAGTTGCGACCGAGGTTGAGCAGCTGATTGCTCATCCGACACCAAAAGTAGCGCCCTTCTCGTTCAAACCAGTAAATATTTGTTCGAGATGGGGAAACAAATTGATGAGTTGCTTCTACTACGGCTTCTAGTTTTTTATCTAAATTACTTAGGGAGCGTAAATTTTCTAACAATCGCAACAAAGGCTCCTCAATCCGCTTGGTTTGCTTTTGCTGCAAATCTATCTCATGTTGATAAAGTACTGCCCCCAGTTCGGCTAAAACCATTAATAGCCTTGCTTTTGCGTCTCCAGCTAGTAAATAGCCCCAGCTTTGCGAACCTAGTAATACCAAACCCAAACAGCGGTCTCGATAGCGAATCGGTAAAACAATCGTTCCTTGGATTTGGAATTTTTTCGCTACTTCCTGTAATGTATCAGCGCGGTGTTCATCTCTTAAATCGGCTACACCTAAGGGACGCTGTTCAATTACGACTTGTTCTAATAAATCTCCTGAACTGAGAACTAAGCGCTGCTGTAAGAAATTAGGGTCTTTAGTAGGCGTCATGCCGCCTTTGCCATACAATGTATGATTCAGGCGATCGTAAAGAGCAATCCAAATTAGTTGGTAGTCAAACTGCTCTTTAATGTAAGCAATAGTAGTTTCAATTAAAACTTCAACATTATCCTCTTCCCTGAGTTTCTGGAGGACACGCCCCAAGGAAATTATCTGTTTTTCAGCAGCTATTGGTTTTTCTGGCGGTCCCATCTGATTATTAGTCAACATAACTTGTAATATATAAGATGCCCAGAAAAGCACCCTGATAATAAGTTGCGTTTAAAATTAGCATCTAAAAATAAGGCAGAAGGCAGAAGGCAGAAGGCAGAGGGCAGAATAAAAAGATGAGTAAGATGGACAAGGAGACAGGGAACGCGGGGACGCGGTGAAATAATTAATGCCCAATGCCCCATGCCCAATGCCCTATGGCAACTGTGATTGGAATGGATATCTATCAAATAGCAATTAGTCCACTGTTGTTTAATCTGCTCAAAACAGATCCAGAGTGGTTACACCAAAAGACGATTAACACTCTTGGCTGGCTCTCCCAAAGAAGCGATCGCCCACCTGCTAGATGGGTTAATGGCCTCCTTAAGCAGTCATTATGCTTATACGACCCCCGTTTAGAACAAAATCTGTTTGGGCTAAACTTTCCTAACCCTCTAGGTTTAGCAGCTGGGTTTGATAAGGATGGCATTGCCTCCCAGATCTGGTCAAGCCTTGGTTTTGGCTTTGCAGAACTGGGAACAGTGACATTTATTCCCCAGCCAGGAAATCCCCGCCCTCGCTTGTTTCGTTTGCCGTTAGATAAAGCTGCCCTCAACCGCATGGGCTTCAATAATAGCGGTGCAGCAGCATTGGCAGCACGATTGGCGCAAGGGAAACAAGAATTAAACCAGCGAATACCTATAGGTATAAATTTAGGCAAGTCTAAAGTAACCCCTTTAGAAGCATCTGCAAACGATTACCTCAATAGTTTTCGTTTACTTAAAGATTGGGGAGACTATTTTGTAGTTAATGTGTCTTCCCCTAATACGCCAGGGTTGCGATCGCTCCAAGATGCAGCCATGCTCGGCTCTATCTTAGATTTATTGCAACAAGATAATAAATCACAAAAGCCGATTTTTGTCAAGATAGCACCTGATTTAGAATGGGAAGCGATCGCTGATATTATTGCTTTAGCCAATACCTACCAAATTACGGGGTTAATTGCTACTAACACCACTATTCGCCGTGATTTGCTGAAAACTCAGGTGATTGCAAAAACAGGCAAAACTGTGCAAGAAGAAGCTGGTGGAATTAGCGGCGCACCATTACGCGATCGTTCTACTGAAGTAATTCGTTTTATTTGGCAGCAAACCCAAGGGCAATTGCCGATTATTGGCGTTGGTGGCATCTTTACCCCAGAAGATGCCTGGGAAAAAATTACTGCTGGTGCTAGCCTGATTCAAGTCTATACAGGCTGGATTTACGAAGGACCTATGATGGTAAGCCGCATTCTCACAGGTTTACTTTCTAAGTTAGAAGAAAGCGGATTAACTTCCATCAATGCAGCTGTAGGTTTAGCAGCAAAAGCTAAAAATTAAAACCATTTAATAATTATTAGTTCTCAAAGTTTGAGTTGGGATTTAGACCTCAACTCAAACTTACGAATTCCAGAAATGGGCTAATTTAAATCCCATCTGAAAAACTCCTCACTGTTCACTGTCGACTGATTGTTGATATTTTTTCCTTGGCAAAAAGCCAGGAAAATCAAGTTTCTAGTTTTAACTTTTATCTTCGTCTAAGGGGAAAAACTCCTTAGATTTTCGAGAGAATGACCAGGCAATACCATCTGGATCGCGACTGCGGCTCCATTCAGGAAAGTCAGGGTCATTTCGCCGTTTATATACCGTACTGGAATAAACATTGAGCCTTTTAGCAAGTTCTGATTGAATCAGTGAGCCAAAAACTAATTGTTTTTCCAAAGGTATTTTGACTTCTTCATGAGTTGCTGGAGGCAATAATTCAGCGTCTGTTTCTTCAGGCTGGGGCTGTGCTAGCGTTGGTGCCAGTAGTATAGGAGCAGCTTGGGCAACTGATTGAGAAGGAAGTTCCTTAGCAGGCTCACTACTTTCGAGTATGCTTCCCAAAATGGTGGCATTGATAAAGTAATAAACTGGACCGCCATCTTCAGAATTCAGAATACTGGCACCAAATTCGCTGGCTTTAGTATCTAGGTAGCGTTTGGCTATTGTTCCAGAAAAATTACCCTTGATTGCCAAGTCCATCGGTGTCACTCTGCCCTGAGTGTCCTGAAGCAGTCGATGGAAAATAGGATTAACTTGCTGACACCACTGTTGCCATTGATGCCACTGCCAAACATTGAAACCAATAAGCAGCAGTATTAAAGCCAGCAAAAATTTCCAAGTGGAAACAAGGAAAATAATCAAAAACGAGATTGGCAAAAGCAGAACGAGAAAAGCCTTCCCGCTGCCTTCTAGTGTCTTTTCACTCATGCTCATTGCTGCCAAGTGAATTGTTAGAAAAGAAATAATTATTATCTTGGCAAAAATTGTGACATTTTTTTGTATCTTTTGGCAAAGTTACGGCAAATTTGTTGGAAAAATATAACATTAATAATTTTTATGCACTGTAAGCTACCTGAAGTATTGGCAAATTATTCAGCCTGTAATTCTTTTAAATCAAGATTTTTGCCAAAAAAACAGCTTGTGCTAATTATGCCAGTCTGGCAAAAGTAAAATTTTTAGTAATTATATATACTTCTTTATTTAAGTGGAGTGATAGCGATAGCGCAGTGACGCTCCAGTAGTTGTAGATAGTTTTTTTGACTGAGACAATTAATGTCAAACTCAGCTTCCTAAATACTTGACATCTAGTAACACGCATACTACATTAATAATACAAGCCGATGTTCCAAAAGGAGTAAGCTTTCTTCTGTAGCGGATAGCTCAAATACCAGAGCGCCCACCTTGCCCGTAAGGGCCGACAATATCGAGGGTTATCGCAAATAACTTAAACACCCTTGATCCATTTCTGGAGATGCAGGTGAAAATCCTGCTTCGCTACACCAAACACCAAAATTAGTACTAAGCTTTGAATTTTTCACTCAGCACTCATAACTCATAACTTTTAATGTGGCGGGTAGCTCAGTGGTAGAGCGCCAAAAACATCTTTGTTCACCCCTTGTCTGAAAAGGCCGAAGAATGAAGGTTATCGACTCATAATCGGGAAGGTCGTAGGTTCAAATCCTGCCCCGCCACACCAAAATCAGTACTGAGTACTGAGTTAAAAATTCCAAACTCAGCACTCATAGCTCACAACTCATAACTTTTAATGTGGCGGGTAGCTCAGTGGTAGAGCGCTAAACATCCTTGTTCACCCCTTGCCTGCAAAGGCCGACGAATTAGGGTTATCGATTTGGGTTCGAGAGGTCGCGGGTTCAAATCCCGCCCCGCCACCCAAACCTAATTTTGCATTTTGAATTGTTATGTGGTGGGTAGCCAAGTGGTAAGGCGCTTAATATCCTTATTCACCTCTTGCCTGCAAAGGCCGAAGAATTGAGGGTTATCGTTTGCAAGACGAGCATCGCGGGTTCGAGTCCCGCCCCACCACCCAAAATCTAAATTGAAATTTTTATGTGGGTGGGTAGCTCAATCTGGTAGAGCAGTGAACGGGTTAATTACCCATAGTCCTTGCTTCACAACCTTGCCTGAAAAGGCCGACGAGTTGAGGGTTATCGTTAATTCAAAGGTTGCAGGTTCAATTCCTGCCCCACCCGCCAAAATTTTAATTTATTTGAGATTTAATTTCAAAATCTAAAATCCAAAATCTAAAATCCAAAATTCTTTATGTGGCAGGTAGCTCAGTGGTAGAGCGCCTAAAACATCCTTGTTCACCCCTTGTCTGTAAAGGCCCAAGAATGAGGGTTATCGCCTTCCAAGCGGGATGTCGCAGGTACCCTTCGGGAAGCCGCTTCGCGTCTACAAATCCTGCCCTGCCACCTTTCATTTTTGCCCGCAAGGGCCGGGAGATGAAGTCATGAATTACAATTTTTTTACTAAAAAGAAAGCAAATACACCGCAAACTCAGCCTATCCCCGGACGGGAAGCAGAGATGATTAAAGGACGTTCCGGCGGGTATATGTTTGATGCGGGTATTTGGAAAATGCTGCGCCGTTGTCTGTTGATTGGCACAGCAAAAAGCACTTACTACGCGGGAAAGCAAGAATTAACTGAAGATTTTGTAATGGTTGTTAAACAAGCTGTTGCAGAGAATCCGGGGCATGTTGCAGAGGAAATTCTCTATGCTAGCGATGGCCGCGCCATCAATAACAGTGCGCCTATCTTGGCATTAGTGCTGCTGTCGATGGGTGAAACACCAGAAGCCAAAAAGGCGTTTGGTGAAATCTTTGGGCAAGTTATCCGCACAGGTAGCCACTTCTACGAATGGCTGAACTATACCAAATCGCTGCGGGGATTTGGTAAGGTAGTGCGCGAAGCTGGGAAAACTTGGCTTTCGCGGGAAGATGTCAAAGGTTTGGCTTATCAACTGTTGAAATATCAACAGCGTCAAGGCTTCTCTCACCGAGATGCATTGCGGTTGTTCCATGTCAAACCACCTACAGAAACTCACCGTGAATTATTTGAGTGGGTAGTTAAAGGTTGGGAAGATTTGCCAGCAGATATCCCTTCTGAAGCATTGGCGCAGATTTGGTGGTATGAGTGGCTCAAACGGAATCCTAACGAAACCCATACAGCGATCGCTCAAGGTCGCCTAACTCATGAAATGGCTGCACCTGTGGGCAAGATGGATAAACAAGCTTGGCAGTTGCTTTTCCAAGAAATGCCAATAGGTGCAATGCTGCGTAATCTTGGTTCTTTGACAGAACTGGGTGTGTTACGAGCTGATGAAAGTGCCAATATTTTACGAGTAGAAGCAGTTCTCAACAACAAAGAACATCTGCGTAAAGGTCGCATACATCCAATTGATGTTTTGAAAGCCCTCAAAACTTATCAATCTGGTGGCAAATTAGGACGTAGCCAGAAGAATTGGGAACCAGTATCTCGGATTGTAGACATCTTAGAAAAGGCAGTGGAACTGTCTTTTGATGTCGTGCAACCTACAGGCAAAGTATTCATGCACGCTGTGGATGTTTCTGGCTCCATGTCTTGGAGTGCGGTTGATTCAGTAGGCTTAAGTTGCTGTGAAATTGCTACTGCAATGGCGCTGGTAACAGCAAAGGCAGAGAAAAACTACATGATTCGCGGCTTTGCTACCGAATTTAGGGAATTAGGTATCACTGCCAAAGATAGTTTTAGTTCTGCACTTCGCAAAGCTAGTAACCAAAACTTTGGTGGAACAGATGCTTCTGTAGCTTACGACTGGATGATTAAGAACAAGTTCAAAGCAGATGTAGTATGCTTTTGGACTGATAATGAGTCATGGGCTGGGTCTAAGCATCCAAGTCAAGCATTAGCACACTACCGTCAGAAGGTAAATCCCAATGCCAAGGCAGTGTATGTTACCCTTGCACCTTACAACATTACCTTGGTAGATCCTCAAGATCCACTTTCCTGGGATTTGGCCGGGTTCGACCCTGGAACACCGCGCATCATCCAGATGCTGGCTACAGGTGAACTGTAAAAAGGCTGAAACATGAAGGATGAAAATATTTCCCCTGGCTTAAGCCTAATGTTGTGGTAGCTTGTTGTTAGATTCCCACGAGATAGTTATGTAATAGCTGTCTCGTGGGACTTCCTCCGTAATTGATGCAGGCAACTAAGGAGGCACATATTAACCATGACAAGTAACGCTGAAGCTCCACATCTCCAAGAAGATATAAAAAACGTTCAATCTCTAGATAGCTTGCGAGTTCTATTAGTAGATGATAACGAAGATAGCTTGATCCTAATTACGTTTATCCTTGAACATAACGGCTTGCAGGTAAAAACAGCAACATCAGTCTCACAAGCTTTAGAAATAATTAAACAGTTAAAATTTGATATTTTAATTTCTGACATTGCTATGCCAGATGTCGATGGTTATTCGTTCATTCGCAAAATTAGAGAAAGCAGCATTTCTGAACAACGACAGATGCCAGCGATCGCTCTAACTGCTCTTAGTGCTGACGAAAGTCGCAGCATGGCTCTAGCATTGGGTTTTCAAAGTTACGTTAATAAACCTGTAGAACCTACCGTATTATTAGCAGAAATTCAACGTTTAATTAGTATTAATAAAATTGTTTCATCATAAAATATAAAGCGATCGCCTGCTTTATAAATAAATTAGTAAAACTTTAATTCCAAAATTAGCAATATTAGCAATTTTCTCATCGTACCCCAGCCAGTCTAACAATCGCTGCAACTAATTCTTCTGGGTTAACAGGTTTGGCTAAATGCATCTGAAACCCGGCTTGGAGTGCTTGCTGCTGATCGTATTGTCTTGCAAAGGCAGTCAGAGCGATCGCCGGAATTTGTTCTCCTTTTTCTGTACTCCAAGCTCTCACTTGGTGCATTAGAGTATAGCCATCCATATCAGGCATACTGATATCGCTGACTAATACATCTGGCTTTTTCTGTTCTATGGTTTGTAATGCTTCTAATGCCGAAGATACTGCAATTACCTCAGCCCCATCTTGCTCTAATACAAAAGCAATAAAATCTCGCGAATCTGCATCATCATCAACAACTAAAATTTGCATACCTCCCAGGGATAAAGACTTAGGTGTTAAGTCAGAGGAGTAATTGTGTTCATTCAAACTTTCGCTTTTGTCTTGCACAAGCGGTAAGTTGACCGTAAAAGTTGCCCCTAGATCTTCGCCCTGGCTGGCTGCTGTGACTGTACCGCCATGCATTTCAACGATATTATGGACAATTGCCAATCCCAGACCTAAGCCACCAAATTTTCTTGTTGAACTGCTATCTGCTTGGCGGAAGTAATCAAATGCATAAGGCAAAAACTCAGCGCTAATTCCTTTACCTGTATCGCTAATTATGATTTGAGCATAGCCATCCGCCTTGCTCAATCGTACTTCTATCTTTCCCCCATTGGGTGTAAATTTAACAGCGTTAGAAAGGAGGTTCCAAACGACTTGTTGCAAGCGAGTAGAATTACCTAAGACTATCCCGACATTGGCTTCAAATACTGTATTCACCTGTATTGACTTGGTTTGTGCAGCTAAAGCCGTTGTTTCTAGTGCAGACAAGACGATAGATTCTAAGTAAACATTCGTAACATTAAGCGTCAGTTTGCCTTGTAAAATTCTGGAGATATCTAGTAAGTCTTCAATTAGTTGAACCTGTAACTTGGCATTGCGCTCTATTGTTGCTAGCGCTTGAGATATCTTTTCTGGTTCTAATTTGCCACTTTGCAACAACTTTGACCAGCCAAGAATCGCATTCATTGGGGTACGTAGTTCGTGGGAAAGTATGGCAAGAAATTCATCTTTAATTCGATTGGCGGCTTCTGCTTTAGCTCTTGCTGCTTGTTCTAATTCTAGTAAATGGGCACGTTCTTGTTGTAGCTGTTTTTGTTCGTGTATATCAGTACAAGTTCCAAACCACTTCACCACATGACCTTGTTCATCTTTAAGCGGTAAACCTCGCCCTAACTGCCAGCGATAAGAACCATCAGCCGCCCGTTTGAATCGGTATTCTATTTCATATAAAGTGCCATTATTAACAGCATTTAACCACACCTCATGAGCAGTTTGTACGTCATCTGGATGCAATGCTGCGACCCAACCAGAACCCAAGGATTGCTCGAATGTTAGCCCCGTATAAGTACACCACTTGTGGTTGAAATAATTAGCTTCACCGTTAGTATCAGCTGTCCATACAAGTTGAGGAATTGCCTCAGCTAAATAACGGTAACGCTCTTCACTTTGCCGTAAAACTTCTAATATGCGCTGACGCTCAGTGATTTCCTGCTGTAATTGTTCGTTGGTTTTAGTAATTTCATTAGTGCGCAGAGCAACCAAATCTTCCAAGTGATTTTGGTATTTTCTTAGTTCTGCTTCTATCTTCAACCTTTCGGCTATTTGTGTTTGCAGTTGTAGGTTTGCTTGTTCTAATTGAGCCGGGCTAGGAAGTGCTAAGGCTTGTGGAACCAACGGTACAAGTTGTGCGGCTGTAAATACAGATATGGTTGCGGTGCCAGCTTTGATTAATCCTGATAGCCAATAGGTTGGATGCCAAAGCGTCCAAATCTCCATGAAGTGAGTTGTACCACAAGCTACAATAAATCCACTAAAAAGTAGAAATATCCAATGGAAGGGTAGATCCTGCCGCTTGTTAACGAAGAAGAAAAGTGTAGTTGGAATAGAATAATAAGCTAGTCCAATCAGGGCGTCAGATAAGATGTGTAGCCAAACTAAATCAGTTTTCCATAGATAGCAGTGCCCATGCGGGATAAAAGGTCCGGAACTAAAAAAAATATTCCATACATCTGACATACACGTGTTGGCTCCCTACCCCTTGAAACCTCTGTGAGCTATGAACTTTAATGGATAGTATTGATTATTAATACTCTTTCTTGTTGCGATCGCAATCCAAATCATGTCAAGTTTTAAGTCCTTGCATTACTGGAATTTAGCTCTTTATTAGCAATTAAATATGAAAAATAAACCCTACCAGAGACAGGAAGGCAGGGTTATAAGTCCAAAATTGTTAATATTCTTAAATATATTATGGATAAATTCCTAATCTGTGACGGCTTTGCCTAAACGTGCGATCGCCTCCTTTTTCGAGATCTAACCAGTTGAAAAGTACGCCTAGCCTGACCTTCGACACGCTACGCGAACAGTCCTAATGATGAGTATTTAACCAGACACCATATTATTGGTTTACACAGTTTATCAAGACTAAATTATGAGGAGTTTTTTAAGATCGTCCTTCCCAAGGTGTGGTAGGTGCATCTGGATCGTCTGAAGGTGCAGTTTTGATTGATGAGTCGTTTTCGTTTACATAGTTTCTATCTGAATAACTTACCAACTGATCAAACGCCACTAGAGCCTCTATTGCAGATTGATAGCGCTGCTTGTAGTCTTCCAAAACCATTTTACTGAGAATCTTTGCCAAGGGTTGGCTGACCATTACCCGATCTCTCCATTGCAACTCTCCATCAGCATCTCTATCGAACTCATGGGGTGCAATACCAGTCAAAGCTTTGATCCCAATCATACCGACTGCATAGATGTCGCTACTGTATTGGGGGCGTCCAAAACATTGCTCGTTGGGTGCATAACCTTTAGTGCCAATACCAATAGTAAATGGGGTCTGTTCTTGATTTTCCATTTGCGGTGCAGTGGCTTGTTTGACTGCGCCAAAGTCAATCAATACTAGCTTCCAGTCTGAATGTCGCCGGATAATATTGCTCGGTTTGATATCGCGGTGAATCACACTGTTTTGATGCACAAATGCCAATGTTTGCAATAAATCTCGTAAAATCTCGATAACTGTAGTTTCTACAAGGAGTTGACCTGATGGCAATTCCTGACTGAGAGGATGGCCAATTATATATTCTTGAACTAAATAAAATTCTTCGTCTTGTTCAAAATAAGCCAATAACTGAGGAATTTGGGGATGTTTTCCCAATCTTTCCAAGGTTTCTGCTTCGGAGTTAAATAAACGTCTAGCAAGTTGTAATCCCGTCGATTTAGTGTTAGCTGGTTTTAGCTGTTTAACTACACATCGAGGGTTGCCTGGACGTTGGATATCTTCTGCAATATAGGTTTCGCTAAATCCACCAGAACCGAGAACTTTGACAATTTTGTAGCGTCCACCAAGTATTTTCCCGGCGACGGCTAAATCTCGTTGCTGAAGTAGATCTTGCAAGTCATCTTGTTGACTGATAATTTCTTGGACAACCGGAGAAGATTTATATTTCTGAAATATATCTACTAATTGCCGCTTTTTAATGCTTTCTCTGGCTACTTCGGTTCCGAGGTAGGACAATCCACTTAAGGCGATCGCTACCATTGGTATAGTTGTGGGGAAAATTAGCTGCTCATGTACGAATAATACATAGCTTATCCCTCCCCAAATACTGGCTAGGAAAATACTAGATATAAATCTATTTACGCCTCGCTTGCTTCTAGTACAGAGGAACACTGCACCTCCGACTATGGCCAGCACAAATAAACCTCGCATGGGTGGACTGACAATTCCTTGAGCGATCGCTTTATTTTCCATCAAAGTTGCGATCGCATTCGCATGAATTTCTACTCCTGACATGCGTTCAGGATAAAACCCATTGTTGCCAGCCACTACTGGATGATAATCATTGCCTAACTGTGCTGTGGCTCCAATCACCACGATTTTATCTTTGAAAACCTTTCCCTGCTGTAAATAGCTTTTCCAGTTTTGCGGGTCGAGTACGTACCAAAAGGGAATTGGCTCAAATGTCCCGGCTGGTCCCCAAAAATTAATGCGATCGCCTCTTGGTCGAGAATAATTAATTTTAGCTGCCCTTAATACTGCTTCATCAAAGGACGGCACTTTATCTATTAAGACATCTTGTTGATCTAATGACTTATTAAACTCGCTTGCTAATCGATGAATCTTTCCATCTACCTCTAGAGGGAAATTAACTGTACCGATAGATACAGCCCCTACACGAAACATTGGCTGAGGTAGCGTTAGTTGATTCCAAGTTCCTTGATGTGACTCGGAATTTTCATATAGCGCTGCTAAGGTAACTTTACTGCCATATTTTCGCAAGACTGCTTGGAATTGGCGATCGTCTGCAACCCCATAACTACTTGGTGTATCAAAAACTACATCCAATGCAACAGCTTTAACATCAGCCTGCATCAATTTTTCTATGACTTGGGCGTATGCAGCACGTTTAAATGGAAAAGATTTCAGTGGTTCCAGGTAAGCATACTGTTGTGAATTTGTTTTATAGTACTGTTCAGGGACTGATACAGACTGATTATCAATTGCTAAAATCACGATGTCTTCTGGAGGCACAACCAACCCGCGCAGTTGAAAAAAAGTGGAAACCGCCTGACTTTCCATCAATTGCACCATGCCCATCCCAGAAGTACTCAGCAGTGCTGCTCCTATTACTGAAGCACTAGCCAGCAGATGACCAAACCAAGTCATCAGATGGGAATGGTAGGTTGATGTGGTCGAAGTTGCTTTTGTCGGTTTGCCTGACCGACTATTGGCAGCAGAGACATATTTTTTAGTTAGCCTAGATGTAGGTTCTTCTGCCATATCGTGTTATTGATTAATTTAGGTACAACAGTTTTATTTATTCAGACCCTGTTTTAGTGCAACCACATTGAAATAAGACTTAAATGAAAAACTTATACATTTGTAAACTATCCATTATTCCTCTACAAATTTGTATTGTTATGGCGTCTGTGCAGGAGTCTCCCCATTTAAACACTGCCGACCTGATTCTCTGAAACAGGTGCAATCTGTGATTGTTCCACAGACCTAAATTCAGAGATGCTTTGTTTGCGCACTTGGTTGATGTGAAGAGCTACCCAACTCAACAGGTATGCCCCTAGTAGAGCATTTACCAGAAGTTTCTCTTGGACAACTTCTGCCACTGCTGTAACGGCGATTTTTTCCAAAAAGTGTGTGCTGTTGTTGATGGCAAAACCTAGAGATCGGCATTAGCCTACATTCTACCTTGGAACCTCTACCATACCTCTTTAGGAGTAAACTTGACTGTTATACAGTTAAGAATGCTGTTACTAAGTCAATTTTATTGGTAGATTTTGATCACAGGGTAAGTCTTGCAGCGTCTGGAATGAAAAAGTTTCAGCGTCCAGGATCTGCTCTCATGTTTCCACCATTTTTATGAATTAAAAGAGGTTAAGATAAAAGCTATACATGAAGTTATACTTTATAGATATTAGCAAATTGAGCGTTTGATAATTGCTATAATCTATTGTTCAATCTAAAATTCTTTTCTATTATTAGGTGTAATTTTCTATGGGTTCTCCAATGAATCGTCTGTCTATTTTTGTAGACGGAAACAATATGTTCTATGCTCAACAAAAAAATGGCTGGTTTTTCGACCCACGGCGAGTATTAGAATACTTTAAAAACGAACAATCAGAAACAACATTAATTAATGCATTCTGGTACACTGGCTTAAAAGACCCACAGGATCAACGAGGTTTCAGAGATGCTCTAATTAGTTTAGGATATACAGTCCGAACGAAAATTCTCAAAGAATATTATGATGATTCATCCGGGCGGTACTCGCAAAAAGCTAATTTAGATATTGAAATTGTTGTAGATATGTTTAATACAGTAGATCAGTACGATAGAGTAGTTTTATTCAGTGGTGACGGAGATTTTGAAAGAGCAATTGAATTATTACGCTCAAAAAATACACACATTACAGTAGTTTCGACAGAGGGAATGATAGCTAGGGAATTACGTAATGCTACTGATAGATATATAGATTTGAATGATATTAGAGACAGAATAGAAAAAACTGAAGGTTAATATACTTAACAATTATTTACAAATGTAAAAATAAAAAAATTAAAATCCCAGTTATTTATAGCGAAAAGTCCACCCTAAACTAAATAACAAAAAATGAGCACCCAACCAGAACGAATCATAATTTTTGATACTACATTACGAGATGGAGAGCAGTGTCCAGGAGCAACCCTAAATATAGACGAAAAGCTAGTTATCGCCAAGCAGCTGGCGCGTCTGGGCGTAGATGTAATTGAGGCAGGGTTTGCCTTTGCCAGTCCTGGAGATTTTGAAGCAGTCAGCAAAATTGCCCAAATTGTTGGCACAGAAAATGGCCCTGTGATTTGTAGTTTGGCAAGAGCCAGGCAAGATGATATCAAAGCAGCAGCAGCAGCGATCAAACCAGCTGCTAAAGGCAGAATTCATACCTTTATTGCCACATCTAATATTCACCTTGAGTACAAGCTGAAAAAGACAAAATCAGAAGTTTTAGCGATCGCCGAAGAAATGGTTGCTTATGCTAAAACTTTCACTGATGATGTCGAATTTTCTCCCGAAGATGCAGGACGCTCTGATCCAGAATTTTTGTATCAAGTATTAGAGCGAGCGATCGCAGCCGGGGCCACAACAGTTAATATTCCTGATACTGTTGGCTATACAACCCCCAGCGAATTTGGGTCAATAATTAAGGGGATAAAAGAAAATGTCCCAAATATTGACAAAGCAATTATTTCAGTTCACGGACATAATGACTTAGGTTTAGCAGTTGCTAATTTCTTAGAAGCCGTCAAGAATGGTGCCAGACAATTAGAATGCACTATCAATGGTATTGGTGAACGAGCAGGAAATGCAGCCTTAGAAGAATTAGTAATGGCTTTGCACGTCCGGCGACAATATTTCAATCCCTTCTTAGGACGCTCAGCAGATTCAGAACAACCACTCACAAATATCGACACTCGCGAGATTTACAGATCCTCACGCCTGGTTTCCAATTTAACAGGGATGCTAGTGCAGCCAAATAAAGCGATCGTCGGAGCAAATGCCTTTGCTCACGAATCTGGCATTCACCAAGATGGTGTATTAAAAAACAAGCTCACCTATGAAATTATGGATGCCCAATTGATTGGCTTGACAGACAATCAAATAGTTTTGGGCAAACATTCTGGCAGAAATGCCTTCCGCACCCGCTTGAAAGAATTGGGCTTTGAACTATCAGAAACCGAATTAAATAAAGCGTTTATTCGATTCAAAGAAGTTGCTGATAAAAAGAAAGAAATCTCTGATTGGGATTTAGAAGCGATTGTCAATGATGAAATCCAACAAGCACCAGATTTGTTTAGGGTAGAGTTAGTGCAAGTTTCCTGCGGTAGCAATGCCAAACCTACCGCCACAGTTACTCTGCGCACTCCAGAAGGCGAAGAATTAACCGACGCAGCAATTGGTACTGGGCCTGTAGATGCTGTTTACAAAGCAATTAACCGAGTAGTAAACGTACCCAACCAGTTAATTGAGTTCTCTGTACAGTCAGTAACAGCAGGTATTGATGCGATCGGGGAAGTGACTATCCGATTAAGACATGAATCACGAATCTTTTCCGGTCATGCAGCCAACACAGATATCATCGTTGCATCAGCTCAAGCCTACGTTAATGCACTGAATCGGCTGTACGCATCTTTGCAATCAAAAGAGAAGACAGAAAAAGGAACTCCGCAGAAAGTCTAAATACATTTAAGTCTGTAACCCTTGCACATTCTCCGCCTGTGGAGAGTTGCAAGGATTTTTTTTGAGGAATTACACGCATACTGAAGCTTTAAACGTCTTTTAGCAAAAATAAACCTTAATTTTCATAACCATTGAGATGTATACGCATCATCATTTTTTCGGATTCTGTCAAATTTTTCAAACCGTAGCGTCGATACAGTCCATTCGCATCTTTTGTTCCTAACAACCACCTTTGGACATCTTGGAGTTCTGCTGCTTCCAAAATATATTGCACAAACCATTTTCTTAATCGTTGCCCTCGATAAGGCTCCACAATAAATAGATCTTTCAACAAAGTAGAATTAGCACAATCAGTAATTACTCTAGCAAAACCAACTTGCTGATACCATTTCACCTTAATAATGATACAAATACGCGAGTAAGGGTTTAGCATTGCTAAACCCCTACGAAAAATTTATGTGCATCAAGATTTTCGTGAATTGGTATGAGTATTTTCGGAAAGTCCAAAGCACAGAGAAATTTAAATTGCCTTCTTCAATATGGCTAAGGAAATATTTTCTGCCTAACAAGAACTGCGCAGAAAATTATGAATCATGTTGATATCGAGTTTTGATTTATCTGTGCTGATGTAAAATCTATATTTTAATTCTTCGTTCATTGTGGCTCAATATATTTGATACTAAACTCAATTAAATTATCTATAAAGTATGGGCTTTATAGATTTGAATGTACTCTCCTAACAGTTTCATTTCTCCTTAGGGGAAAGCTCTTCCCCATTTTTGTTCAAAATTGCTATCAGTTTCCAGATGACGCAAAGCTCGCCAGAATGATAAGGCTATAAATATAGGTGAGCTATTTATTCTAAAAACTAGTTCATTTGCTAAACTATTAATCTGGCAATCTGTAAGCTTTACAATATCTAACATTGCCTGCTGATCATTATTATAGAAGTGAAAGTCATATTCAATTAGTTCAGTATTCCATCTCACAACTGTGCGATCGCTTCTCTTCAGAAAAATTAGCAGTGCATCTATGAGTTCAATAAATGAATTGTAAGGTGTATAAGAAGCAATGAAGGATAGTTGCTGTTCTTGACTTAAAACTTTAACAAATATCCAATCATGTGCTGGGCATTCAAAACAAAATTGAAATCTTTGCAGCATAAGATGATGAAATTACTGAAACGTTATCTGAATGAGAGAGGCTATATTCAGCAAGGATAGGGGTACATCTACTATTAATTATGAATCAACCAATAACAACATCTTGGAATTTAGTTCTTGCTACCTTTAAAAAAATTTGGGGTTACGACGATTTTCGTTCGCCACAGGGAGAAATTGTCAGTAGTTTATTGTCGCAAAAAGATGCACTGATTATTATGCCAACAGGTGGCGGTAAGTCGATTTGTTTTCAACTTCCCGCACTTTTACAAACAGGATTAACTTTAGTAGTTTCTCCGTTAGTGGCACTGATGGAAAACCAAGTCCAAGAACTACGTCAGTTAAACCTAAGTGCAGCACTATTACATAGCGAACTATCTGCATCCCAACGTCGCTTGACTCTGCAAGCATTGGATAGACAAAAACTCAGATTACTGTATTTATCACCAGAAACTTTACTGAGTACCCCAGTTTGGGAAAGATTGTGCGAGCCGCAATTGCAGATTAACGGCATCATTTTGGATGAAGCTCATTGTTTAGTGCAGTGGGGAGAGACATTTCGACCAGCTTATCGCAGATTAGGGGCAGTGCGCTCGGCATTACTTAAATCAAAACCACCAGGGACAAAAATTAGCGTTGCAGCCTTTACGGCGACTGCTGACCCTTTAGCTCAAAAAATCATTTCTACAGTTTTACAATTACAACAGCCCGATATTTATCGCCTCAATCCCTACCGTCCGAATCTGCATCTCAACGTCTGCATAGCTTGGACTCCAAGGGGTAGAAAGCAAAAATTAGTTAAATTTATTCAAAATAGACCGCAACAAGCTGGATTAGTATATGTACGTACTAGGCGAGATAGTGAGAAGTTAGCAGCATGGTTAGCAGAGATGGGTTATGCCACAGCTAGTTATCATGCAGGATTAGGTGCAGAAGAACGCCGTGCTGTGGAAGCAAGCTGGTTAAGTGGCAAGATGCCATTTGTCGTTTGTACCTGTGCATTTGGTATGGGGATAAATAAACCTGATGTGCGCTGGGTAATTCACTTTCACGCGCCGCTGCTGCTTTCGGAATATGTGCAAGAAATTGGACGCGCCGGCAGAGATGGTAAACCAGCCGAAGCGCTGACTTTGGTAAGTGAACCTACGGGGTGGTTAGATTCAGAGGATAAGCAAAGACAACATTTTTTTGAGGAACAAATGCGATCGCAACAGCAAATAGCACAGGAATTGGCGAAAAAACTGCCGAAACAGGGAGAAGTGAATACAGTCGCACGACAATTTCCCGAAGGCGCAATGGCACTGTCTTTACTCCACAGCAGCGGTCAGTTAAACTGGCTTGACCCTTTCCATTACATCATTAAGCAAGGAGTGGATAAGCAATCTGCAACCCAACTACAAGCTGCCAAGCAAATGAATCAGTATTTGCATACCAAACAGTGCCGCTGGCAGTTTCTGCTCAACGCCTTTGGTTTTGACAAAGAAGCTGCTAACTGGCGTTGTGGACATTGCGATCGCTGTTTGTCATAGATATGCGATCAGCAAATACGCTGACATATTCCACTTTTTTCTTGTTCACACAGCGTCTTCGACAGGAGAAGACTATCATTAGTCATTTCTAAACACTAATCTCTATTTATCCTCTGTGCGTGTTCTCTGTGCCTCTTTGATTCGTCTATTTTTAGTCAATCCTTTTATTTGCATACTGACTTTTTAGGGTCGTCCAGAGCCAAAACTTAACATCACTCTGGACTTTTAACTTTTGCCTAAAATTGCCGTAAAAACCGCAAATCGCTGGCGTACAAGCGACGAATATCATCAATTTGATGTAGAACCATCGCAAAGCGTTCGACACCAAAACCAGCAGCAAACCCAGTATAAACTTCTGGATCATAACCGACAGATTTCAGCACATTTGGATCGACCATACCGCAACCCATTACCTCCAGCCAGCGCCCATTCCACTGCAAATCGACTTCAGCTGAGGGTTCTGTAAAAGGGAAATAACTAGCACGGAAGCGAATTGGCAGATCGCCAAACATGGCTTGTAAAAATACTTTAATCGCACCCTTGAGGTCTGTAAACGTCAGTCCCTCATCAATAGCTAAAAGCTCTATTTGATGAAAAACCGCTGAATGAGTAGCATCTACGTTATCTCGACGATAAACTCGACCTGGCGCAACCACCCGGATAGGTGGTTCCTCAGTTTCCATGTAACGAATTTGCACTGAAGAAGTATGAGTACGGAGGAGATTGCCATCTGGCAGGTAGAAAGTATCCTGCATATCACGGGCTGGGTGGTCAGGCGGAGTATTCAGCGCCTCAAAATTGTAGTAATCTGTTTCCATCTCTGGCCCTTGAGCCACGGTGTAGCCCATACCGACAAAGATATCCAGTGCCCGGTCGATGATGCCATTTAGAGGGTGGATACGACCTTGGGGGCTGTAAATTCCCGGCATGGTCACATCCAAAGTTTCAGCCTCTAACTGGGCTTGAATTTGAGCCGCTTCTAGGGCAGTGCGCTGCTTATCTAAACTATTCTGTAAGGATTCTTTAACTGTATTGGCGATCGCTCCAATTTTTGGGCGTTCCTCTGCACTCATCTGCCCCATACTTCGCAACAGTGCCCCAAGTTGCCCCTTCTTACCCAGATAGCTGACTCTGAGTTCTTCAAGGCGTTCTAAGGTATCAGCGGCTGCGATCGCTTTTTCTCCTTCCTGCCGTAGTGCTAAAAGTTGAGCCTCTAAATTGCTAGTCATTAGTTATTAATCATTAGTCATTCGACATTAGACTTCTTGCAGAAGTCGGTAAAAGGGAAAGGGGAAAAGGGGAAAGGAACTCAAAACCCTTTCCCTTTAACCTTTTCCCTTTCCCCCCTCTTGCAAAAATATATTTTTGCAAGAGGTCTATTGGTCATTAGTCCCACAATTGAGAACAAATTACCAGTGACCTTAGTAATATGACCTTAACAGGTCAAAGGCAAGGGTCAAAACCAAACCTCTGTTTACCAGTTTAGAGGTGATTAGGTGTGTGAGGATGTTTTTTTTGCTTAGGCTTGTGACACCTGACATTGACAAATGACTGATAACAAATCACTAATGACTAATGACCCATGACTAATAACCAATAACGATGAAATTACTCATTAGCAATGATGACGGAGTTTCTGCCTTGGGTATTCGTACCTTAGCCAACAGCTTGGCAGAGGCAGGTCATGATGTGACTGTAGTTTGCCCAGATCGAGAGCGATCGGCGACTGGACATGGATTAACTTTACACCAACCAATTCGTGCGGAAATTGTAGAGTCCATTTTTCATCCCGCAGTCAAAGCTTGGGCTTGCGACGGCACTCCCTCAGACTGTGTGAAATTGGCAATTTGGGCTTTATTGGAATCACCCCCCGACTTGGTGCTCTCTGGCATTAATCAAGGTGCCAATTTGGGAACTGAAATTCTTTATTCCGGAACTGTGTCTGCTGCTATGGAAGGTATAATTGAAGGTCTTCCTAGCGTCGCCTTGAGTCTTGCCAGTCATACATCTAAAGACTTTCAAGCTGCTGCTCGCTTTGCCCAAATTTTAGTAGCACAACTGGCAGCAAAACCCCTGCCAGAGTTGATGTTGCTCAATGTCAATATTCCCCCAGTACAGTGGGAAGAAATTGCTGGAGTTACAATCACTCGTCAGGGAGTGCGGCGCTACGTTGATGTTTTTGACAAGCGAGTTGATCCTCGTGGTAAAACCTACTACTGGTTAACTGGTGAAGTTTTGGAGGATGTAGAAGCGCCCGAAGGCTTAAATTTACCTCAAAACATACCTATAGACGTGCATGTTATCCGTAAAAACTACATTAGCATAACGCCATTACAATACAATCTCACCTACGCAAGTGGAATTACTCAATTGTCGGAGTGGGAATTTAAATTTCCGTGAAAACTTTGTTATCTAAAGAAAACTTTGAAACTCTGGAGGTAGTTAAATACATGATCGCCAAATTTAGGCTATAAAGTAGAAACGCTCTTGATCCCACTGCTAAACTTAAGCCCAAACAACTTAAGGCTTGTGCTTAGTAATATCTCACTCAGGTTTACAAAACTAGCCTTAAAAAGGGTATGCTGTTTTACCAAGAAATTCTCTTCTACCAAAATGGTGAGACCGCATAAACTGAATAAAAATAAGTAACAATTTGTTTTATTGATCGCCCGCTCAGTCCAGCAAGCAACACCCATGTCTAGGTTAGATAACCAATTTACCGTGCAATTTTGGGGCGTTCGCGGCAGCATCCCCAGTCCAGGACCACACACCGTGCGTTATGGCGGTAATACCCCTTGCATTGCAATGCAAGTGGGCGGTAAACGCTTAATTTTCGATGGTGGAACCGGGCTACATGTTTTGGGGCAATCTTTATTGCACCAAATGCCGATAGAAGGTCATATATTCTTCACCCACTCCCACTGGGACCACATGCAAGGATTTCCGTTCTTTGCTCCGGGGTTTATCAAGGGGAACAATTTTAAGATTTACGGCGCAATTGCTCCTGATGGTTCCACAATCGAACAGCGTCTCAATGACCAAATGCTTCACCCAAATTTTCCTGTGCCTTTGCAAATTATGCAGGCAAACTTGAATTTTTGTGACATCACCGCAGGGCAGGCAATACACATAAATGACATTATCGTAGAAACAGCACCACTCAACCATCCAGGTGAAGCTGTAGGATATCGAATTAACTGGCGTGATGGTGCTGCTGCCTATATTACCGATACTGAACATTTTCCTGATCGCTTGGATGAAAATGTCCTCTGGCTAGCTCGTAATGCTGACATCCTGATCTACGATTCTACCTATACTAATGACGAGTATCATTCTCCAACAACGCCCAGAATTGGTTGGGGACATTCTACTTGGCAAGAAGCTGTTAAGGTAGCTATAGCCGCTAAAGTCAAGACTCTGGTAATTTTTCACCATGACCCCGCACACAATGATGATTTTTTGGATGGTATAGGTAAACAAGCGGTTGAGCAATTTCCGAATGCAATCATGGCCAGGGAAGGAATGGTACTCAATATTCCTGTTTCTGTTTCTTTTTCAGAATCTTGTCCTGTGAGCAACTTTTCAGTGTAAACGTTGCAGTCGAAGCGATGGTAGATTTTAGATTAGATTGGTGATCAGAAGCTCTCAGCGGGAGAGGTTACCTTTGGGGTAAACTGCGAAAACTGGAGGACACGCTTTGCGAGTTCGCCAGGGTAGCGTAAATGCCCGGAGACTGCCTCTATTGGGGCCGAGCGGGTAAAATACCGCAAAACCCAAAATTTACAGCTAGAGCCTTTTTGGCTTTGGTGTGGGGTTCTCTGGACTCAGCAACGAGCAGTCAAGCGACAGCACAAGACGCCCTCGCTTGCGACTTCCCGTGGGGTATGCTTTGGCTAATAGCTAAAGGGGTAGTGTAAACACCTCGGCTGATGGCACAAAATGTTAGGGTCAGAGCCGAAAAGGCTCCAGCTTCATGATCAGTGAAGTCGTAGCCCGTTCGTCAGGCGTGTCCTCCTCTAGGCGGTTACCCATAGGGTAGCTTGAGGCTGATAGCTAAATAAACCTAAAATCCCAGAATCCACGTGCTAAATTTGTCTCCAAATGGGTGTTCTGTGTGGGTTGCTTCTTCGACAGAAGGGCTGCTAACGCCAACTGCTGTTGCTCTTGGCAAATTTGATGGTGTGCATCTTGGTCATCAAAGAGTAATTCAACCGGTTTTACAGCAGGCAAAAAGACAAGTCCCAGAGACTGCTTTGGGCGAGCAAAAGTTGGTTGCAGATGAGAAGAATTTACTAGAACTCTCACCCTCTGACTCCACTACTCCAACACCCCAACAAGGAAACCCCACAACATCAACACACGAGCATACATACTCAACTGTTGTCACTTTTCATCCCCATCCACAGGAGTTTTTTTCGGGACAACCCCGTGCTTTGTTAACTCCACTTGATGAAAAAGTTGAAAAATTGCGATCGCTGGGAATAGAACAGCTGGTACTATTGCCCTTTGATAAGGAATTATCTGCTTTATCACCAGAAGAGTTCGTTGAAAAGATTCTCGTGCAGCAACTGCGATGTCAGCAACTTAGTGTTGGGCAAGATTTTTGTTTTGGCAAACAGCGCACTGGTACAGCAAAGGATTTACAATTACTCGCCGCAAAGTATCATATCCCTGTAACAATCGTTGCCTTAGAAACCTATACAGGTAGTGGTAACTTGCCAGCAGACAGTAATTGTCTCAACATTCCACCAACTCAAGAGCCACCAATTAGCACTTCACTGATCCGCCAAACACTAGAAAATGGGGATATCAAAAGCGCAAATCTTCTCCTAGGACGCCCTTATACTCTCTTTGGTGTTGTGGTTCAAGGTAAACAACTTGGCAGAACTATTGGCTTTCCCACGGCCAACATCCAACTACCAAAAGATAAGTTTTTGCCGCGCTTAGGTGTTTATGCTGTCCGTGTTTTTATTCTCGATGAAACACCAGATGTTGCTCACCCCCAATTGGGAGTGATGAATATAGGTAACCGTCCCACAGTCGATGGTACTGATACATCTGTGGAAGTCCATCTGTTCGATTGGTCTGGAGATTTGTATGGCAAAAAGCTGGCTGTGCAGATAGTACAATTTTTACGACCCGAACAAAAATTTTCTTCTCTAGAAGCTCTGAAAACGCAAATTCAACTTGATTGTACTGTCGCTAAAGAAGTTTTGCTTTCTGAGTGATGAGTTCTGAGCAGTGATTGGGAACACTAAAGGGGACTAGGGACTAGGAAATTGTCCCTAACCCCTAACCCCAATTCCCCAATCCCACGGTGCATGAGAGAAAAAATTGACGCTCTAACACAAAACCTGTCTCGTACCATCGTTGGTAAAACCGAAGCAATACGTTTGGTGCTAGTCGCTCTTTTAGGCGGTGGTCATGCTTTACTAGAAGATGTTCCTGGTGTGGGTAAAACCCTCCTCGCTAAGTCCTTAGCTCGTTCAGTTGATGGTAAGTTCCAACGGCTACAATGTACCCCTGACTTACTGCCTACTGATATTACTGGTACTAACATTTGGAACCCAAAAAGCGGCGAATTTAGCTTTCTCCCTGGTCCAATATTTGCCAATGTGCTGCTAGCTGACGAAATCAATCGCGCTACACCCCGTACTCAGTCAGCTTTGCTAGAAGTGATGGAAGAACATCAGGTAACAGTTGATGGCGTCTCTCGTGCTGTTCCCACGCCTTTCTTTGTGATTGCTACCCAGAACCCGATTGAGTATCAAGGCACTTTTCCTCTACCAGAAGCGCAGATGGATCGGTTTATGCTGTCCTTGAGTTTGGGCTATCCTTCGGAGACAGACGAACTGCAAATGCTGCAAAACCTGGCACATGGTATCAAAGTTGATGAGTTGCACCCTTGCATTACTTTGGCAGAAGTAGCTCAATTGCGCCAACTCTGCTCTCAGGTAAGAGTAGAAACTTCTTTGCAACAGTACATTTTAGAATTGGTACGGGCTACAAGGCAGGATGAAGAAATTTCTCTTGGTGTTAGTCCTCGCGGTACAGTATCCTTACAAAAAGCTACCCAAGCACTAGCTTTTATTTTAGGGCGTGATTACGCCATTCCCGATGATGTGAAGTTTCTCGTCCCTCACGTTCTTTGCCATCGCCTCATCGCTAGGGGCGGTCGTAGTGCTAGAAGTGTTGTAGAGCGATTATTGCGATCGGTTCCCATTCCCTAAGTTTGTCATGAGGACTACAGTCCTCACTACGAAAAGTTTTTGATTTAAGTTAAATTACACTCATTGCCAATCAAAATGAACGATGCCCAATAATCATGGATGGGTATAGTCAGTAAGTTTCCTTTTTGGTGTTGTAGCTGCGCCTGGTAATGGTTTAACATTAATTCCACCTCTATCAACATTTACGGTTAAGGAATTGTTGCTATGCAGCAAACTTAGTTACGCTTGACGCAGGGCTTGAGCTTTTCTTGGTTGAGAAAATAAAAGCTAAAACACGGTAATTTCTATACCGTCTTTTGCAGTTTGACCGAGTACTGTGTCACAAGCAGATAGCATTACTAAATGTAGATCTCTTAAGTCTTCTAAATTATCAATTTTAGGAATTAGTAACTTTTCACCAGTATTGAATATTAAATAAGAATCATTCTAGCGTCCTGGTACAAATACGGTATGAGTAGCGATGTGCAAAATCTTAGAGGACAAATTAAAGAAAATATTAAAGTAAACAGGGTGAAGGATTTAAGATGATATTGCATGGCTATTTTTCTAATAGCAGTAACTCAGATTGCTCAATCATCTATATCTCTCATACAGAGAGAACATAAGCAAAAATTTGAGCGTCGCACAATAATTACTGATAATTCAATGTCAGTGATGTCAGTGCTAGATCTAAGAATTTGGGAATGTGAGGAATGTCAAATCTTGTGAAGCGTAGATCTCGCCCTAAAAGCGATAGCAAATTCAAACGCCAACCTTTCGGTTTGCTGTTGATAATTTTGGTGTGGAGTCTGGCTATGGGTTGGCTTTTAGCCCTAGCTAGCAACGCCCAAGGTGCTATCTCTAACGCGGAAATTGGCACCGTTGATGTAGTGCCTGCCCAATATAAACTGGGGCAGGAATTATATTTGGAAAACTGCTCAACTTGTCATATAGCTTTACCGCCAGCAGTTTTACCTACCCAAACTTGGAAAAATCTCTTGGAAGACACGCAGCACTACGGCGCACAGCTACAGCCTCTAGTTGATCCACCGCGCATCTTGGTTTGGAAGTATATCCAAACTTTCTCCCGTTCCCAACGAAAAGACGAAGAAACACCCTATCGCATCAACAACTCGCGTTATTTCAAAGCTTTGCATCCAAAAGTTAAGCTACCACGCCCTGTTCAGATAAGTAGTTGTGTTAGCTGTCATCCCAGCGCAAGTGACTACAATTTTCGTCGCTTGAGTCCAGAATCGGAGAACTCGCCGTGAAGGGATGAGGGCAGTAAGACAAGGAAGAATATACTTGCTTGTATTGCTCTGCCTCCCTTGCTCCCTAAATGGCGGAAATTGCTACTTGAGCATGGTCGGCGTTCTCTGCCCCAGCTGGGGGTGAAATGATACTATGAATAAAGTCCAGTGCGATTCGATGTCGCACGTAATGAGTTAAATATCTCTACTGGATAAGGTTTTAAATAAAGCATGATTAATGCACCGATTCCGAAGGATATTTACAAGCGAGTGTCCAACGCTTGTCCTCATCTCAAAGGGGTTAGGTAAGTAATTACCTTATCTCAAAGCTAAAGAGAAAAGCCCAACCGTTCCTGATAACCACATTCGGGAGGAGGCAAGAGGAAGATTGGTAAGGTAAATGAAAATGAACTCTCATTGAGGTTCCGTTATATTCAGGCTGTTGTAAGTGGCTAGAACCAATCAATTGGTACAACGACAGTGATGGGAAAAGACCTAGGAAACGCTTATTTGCTAGGCAAAAGGCAATGACCCCTGGACTGGTCAATGCTAGGACACCAAATTCCCCGGAATATAGAGAGTACCTAATCCAATCGCATCTCATACGTGTGGAACGAAGTAAGCCCAATGGGATCTAGAGCCTAGACCTATGGCACTAGTAAGCAAAGGAGTAATCCAACCCGAATTTCCCAGTGGGAAAAGGATGCCATAAAAAGCGAATGCTGTCATCCGAAAGGCAACGGGAATAAATAACCGGACAGATAGGGTAATACCCAACCCGAAAGGGTGCTGACGTATGGCAGGTGAGTCTCTTGAATACCGATGTAAAATTACCGAACTCAAAAGGAAAAGTTGGATGCAGTCCGTAAGGAATGCGAACGTAACTGAGAGAACTACCCAATGGAATTGTGTCAATTGGCGCAAAGTCAATAAAGTAGTCAGGCGATTGAGACTAAGAATATTCAAGGCTACAAGGTCTGGGAAGTTGAAACTGGTTCGCAATCTGCAAAGGTTGTTAATGCGAAGCTACTCAAACATCCTTATCTCGGTAAGAAGAGTGACGCAAATCAACCAGGGCAAAAACACTCCAGGTGTGGATAAATTGGTGATAAAAACACCAGCAGCCAGAGGATTATTAGTAGATATACTAACAAAATTCATCCCCTGGAAACCCTACCCTACCCGGAGGGTGTATATCCCCAAGGCTAATGGCAAGAAACGACCCCTTGGAATACCAAGCATAATAGACCGATGCCTACAGGCGATTGTAAAAAACGCATTGGAACCCTACTGGGAATCCAAATTTGAAGGCAGTAGCTACGGTTTTCGACCCGGTAGAAGTGCCCACGACGCAATAGGAAAAATATACAACATTGCGCGTCCCAATAAGACGAAAAAGTGGGTAGTTGATGCGGATATAAAGGGTTGTTTTGATAACATTGCCCATGAACCCCTAATTAAAATCATAGGTAATTTCCCAGCAAGGAAATTAATCAACTTATGGTTAAAGGCGGGATACGTGGATAAAGGGACTTTTTATGAAACCGAAACTGGAACTCCCCAAGGCGGAATCATCAGTCCACTTTTAGCCAATATAGCCCTGCATGGACTGGAAAAAGCTCTAGGCATAAAACACAATAATAGAGGCGAACTAACAGGTAAACGCGCTATTGTCCGATATGCTGATGACTTTGTAGTATTCTGCGAAACTAAAGAAGATGCAGAAAAGTCAGTAACCATCCTAAATAAATGGATGAAAGACAGAGGTCTTGCCCTCTCTGATGAGAAAACAAAAATCGTCCACCTTACACAAGGCTTCGATTTTCTTGGTTTTAACGTCAGACAATACCCCGTATCCAACACCCTGACAGGATTTAAGTTACTGATAAAACCCAGTAAACAAACCATGCAGAATGTGCGGAACAAAATCAGGTATGTATGGCTGGAAAATAAAAGCCAGAGCGTTGATTACCTGGTAGACAAACTAAACCCCATTATCAGGGGAATAGCTAATTATCTCCGCATAGGGGTGTCCACAGAAGCATTCAGTAGTCTTGACCACTGGATGTATATCAGGGAAAGAAGATACACCAAAAGAATGCACCCAAATAAATCAGACAAGTGGCGGGAGAAAAGATACTGGGGAAGATTGAACCTAGACAGGATGGACAATTGGGTATTTGGTGACAAAGCATCCAATAAACACCTGTTGAAATTTAATTGGTTCAATATTAAAAGACACACCCTAGTAAAAGGTACATCCTCACCCGATGACCCGGAACTAAGGCAATACTGGGTTGAAAGAGAGAAGAGTAAATCCCAAACTCTAGAACCCAGCAACCAAAAGATAGCAAAAAAACAAGACTATCTCTGCCCAGTGTGTCATGAATCCCTATTTAATGGTGAAACTCTTCACCGACACCACATCACCCCCCGACACCAGAACGGCAAAAATAATCTTGCCAATCTACAATTGGTGCATTACTACTGCCATCAACAAATCCATTCCAACCATACGAAACACTCCTCCCAATCAGAGGAAGTATTAATATGGTAGCTATTGACTTGCTTGAGCCGTGTACTTGGAAACTTGTAAGCACGGTTCTTAGGGGGGAAAGGGGCAGAAATGCCCCTGCCTTACCCGACAACATAAGATATGAAATAAAACCAATCATTTAGTAAACTGATTGGCCAGCCTTTTTGCTGTTTGTGAGTTAATTTTCATTTCATACCCATCAACAACCAAGAGGGCTGGGTTGGGTTAAATTTTTATAATCTATGCCGAAACTTTAATTTCCATCCCCCTTTATTTAGTGCCATAACCTGCCATGCTAAAGAACTTGTTGGGCGATCCCAACGCTCGTAAACTTAAAAAATACCAACCTTACACTACGGAAATTAACCTCTTAGAGGACGAAATTAAAGCTCTTTCCGATGAGGAGTTAAAAGGCAAAACAGGAGAGTTTAAACAGCGGCTTGCCAAAGGTGAAACCTTAGATGATATCCTGCCGGAAGCTTTTGCAGTAGTTCGGGAAGCAGGAAGGCGAGTCTTAGGCTTGCGGCACTTTGATGTACAGATGTTGGGTGGTATTATTCTGCACACTGGGCAAATCGCTGAAATGAAGACAGGGGAAGGTAAAACCCTAGTTGCGACATTGCCGAGTTATCTAAATGCCTTGACTGGTAAAGGTGTACACGTTGTTACCGTAAACGATTACCTGGCTCGTCGGGACGCGGAATGGATGGGACAGGTGCATCGTTTCTTGGGATTGAGCGTGGGGCTAATTCAGGCGAGCATGATTCCCAGTGAACGCCAGAAAAATTACGACTGTGATATTACTTATGTTACTAATAGCGAGGTCGGTTTTGATTACCTGCGGGATAATATGGCCACATCAATGGCAGATGTGGTGCAACGCCCATTTAATTACTGCGTCATAGACGAAGTAGACTCAATTTTAGTTGATGAGGCGCGGACACCGCTAATTATTTCAGGACAGGTAGAAAGACCGACAGAAAAATATCTGCAAGCTGCCGAAATCGCATTCACTTTGAAAAAAGATGAGCATTACGAGGTGGATGAAAAAGCTCGTAACGTACTGTTAACAGATGAAGGCTTTGCAGAAGCGGAAGAGCTTTTGGGTGTAACAGATTTATTTGACCCAGAAGATCCTTGGGCGCATTTTGTGTTCAATGCGATTAAAGCTAAAGAACTCTTCCTCAAGGACGTAAACTACATCGTCCGCAACGGAGAAGTGGTGATTGTAGATGAATTTACTGGTCGAGTGCTCCCAGGAAGACGTTGGAGTGATGGGCTACACCAGGCAATTGAAGCCAAAGAACACGTAGAAATTCAGCCAGAAACTCAAACTCTCGCGACGATTACCTATCAAAACTTGTTCTTGCTCTATCCCAAATTGGGTGGGATGACGGGAACAGCAAAAACAGAAGAAGCAGAGTTTGAAAAAATTTACAAACTTGAAGTAACGATAATTCCCACCAACCAAATCAGAAGACGCCAAGACCTGTCTGATATGGTCTTTAAGACAGAACCAGGCAAATGGAAGGCGATCGCGCGCGAATGTGCAGAAATGCATGAACTGGGCAGACCTGTGCTGGTGGGCACCACAAGTGTGGAAAAATCTGAGTATCTGAGCGAGTTGCTCAAGGAGATGGAGATTCCCCACGAGTTGCTCAACGCCCGACCAGAAAACGTAGAACGTGAGGCAGAGATTGTCGCTCAAGCAGGACGCAGAGGCGCTGTAACCATCGCCACGAACATGGCTGGTAGAGGTACTGATATCATCCTCGGTGGTAACTCAGAATACATGGCCCGTCTAAAATTGCGGGAATATTTTATGCCTCGGATTGTCCAGCCAGAAGATGAGGATACTTTTGGTATCCAAAGAGCTGCTGGCCTGCCAACTGGAACTAGTGGTGGTCAAGGCTTTGTCCCTGGCAAAAAAGTGAAAACTTGGAAAGCTTCGCCAGAAATTTTCCCCACTCAGTTGACCAAACAGACAGAGCAACAATTGAAAGAAGCAGTGGAATTGGCGGTGCGTGAGTATGGCGAACGTAGTTTACCCGAATTAGAAGCAGAAGAAAAAATAGCTGTAGCAGCCGAAAAAGGCCCCATTGATGACCCTGTAATTCAAAGATTGCGGGCAGCTTATAAACAGATCAAGCAGGAATACGAACAATTCACCACTCGCGAACACGAAGAAGTAGTAGAATTAGGCGGTTTGCACGTTATTGGTACAGAACGCCACGAATCGCGACGGATTGACAACCAATTACGCGGACGGGCTGGACGACAAGGCGACCCTGGTTCAACGAGATTCTTCCTAAGTTTAGAGGATAACTTACTACGGATTTTTGGTGGCGATCGCGTTGCTGGGTTAATGAATGCCTTCAACGTTGAAGAAGATATGCCCATCGAATCGGGGATGCTTACCCGCAGTTTGGAAGGCGCACAGAAAAAAGTTGAAACCTACTACTACGACATCCGTAAGCAGGTGTTTGAGTACGACGAAGTGATGAACAATCAGCGTCGCGCTATCTACGCCGAACGCCGCCGGGTGCTAGAAGGTCAGGACTTGAAAGAGCAGGTAATTACCTACGCCGAAAAAACGATGGATGAGATCGTTGACTACTACATCAACGTAGATCTACCCTCAGAAGAGTGGGAACTAGAAAAGTTGGTGGATAAAGTCAAAGAATTTGTCTATCTGTTGGGAGACATGCAGGCAAATCAGTTAGAAGATATGGCAGTAGCCGAGATTAAAGCCTTCCTTCATGAACAGGTAAGAATTGCCTATGACATCAAGGAAGCCCAGATCGATCAAATTCAGCCTGGATTAATGCGGCAAGCCGAACGCTTCTTTATCTTGCAACGGATTGATACTTTGTGGCGGGAACACCTGCAACAAATGGATGCCTTGCGTGAATCAGTAGGATTGCGTGGTTACGGTCAAAAAGACCCGCTGATTGAGTACAAGAGCGAAGGTTACGAACTCTTCTTGGATATGATGGTCAACATCCGCCGAGATGTAGTTTACTCCCTGTTCATGTTCCAGCCGCAGCCGCAGCCAGTAGTGCAAACATCATCAGAAATGGTTTGACACTGAAGCAGCAGATGTTGAATATCTGATGTAACCAGCCTGTAAAATAGCGGATACATATAGAAAAAGCAGTCAAGAAGTCTAACTTTTTCAGACTTCTTGACTGCTTTTTGCTTTTAAAGGATATACCTAAATTAAACAGGTAAAAACTACTAATATTAACGGGACTTAAACATTTTTGAGAAAGAAATAAGTCTCAAGCCCTCGCGGGGTCAGGGAAATATACCAAATGTCTAAAAACCTCTGAAATCCAGATATACCAACAAACCAATCAAAACGATGTCAAAGCCAATTGAAATATATGTTTGAGGCTATTTGATTGGTGTTTTTTGCCTAAGTCCCGTTAATTCAAAAAAATAATGTGATAGTCGCTACATCTGTAGTGATCATTCTTCAAATTAGTATCAGAAGCTGTTGAGGGTGTTACTTGAGAGCCATGAAACAACAGCATTGTAGAAGCTATTAGCGAGAAACTTTCTTGCTAAGTCGGCTCTGGCTGTCAAAACAAAGCTAAAATCAGCCTTTTAAAAAGTCCCCTACTCTCTTTATTTGTTACAAAAAACGAAACCAAAACAGATTTAAGTGATATTACCGATAAAATAACAATAAAGTTTTCACTTTGGGGTAAATGAGCGCAAACAATAGCGATTTACCGAATGATTGGTCAGTAAGAGTTTTACCCTTAGCGTAAATTACTGTAAAACTGCTATTTACCCCTACTTTTAAAAACGATAATAATTTAATTTTGTAGGAGTTAGGTGCGAATGTCTCCAAGCAGCAGATTGACTCAATTAGAAAAAATCTTACAGTTGCGATATGAGACACTTGGTGAAGCGGAAATGGATCTCGCCATGACGACAAACACCTTTGACAAAACTGCAATCAAACAACGTATTCGGGAACAGATTTTACCAGAACTCCGTAAGTATGAGGTTGAGTACTGGAATCTCCTGGCTCAAGAGGCACAATTGTGTAGTGTGGAAGAAGTAGATGCACGTAATAGTATTGTTCAAGTTGTGCGGGAAGTTGAACTGATTAAGAAAAAGCTGAATGTGAACTATCCTGATGACTTCATGGAGTTACTACTGGAAATTCGAGATAAACTAAACCAACCAGGAACACCTGCTATGGCTAAAGCGAAGTTAGCTTTGCCTCTCATACCTGGAATTTTGTCTTACGAGTTAGAACTGGATACAGAAAGTTCATTAAGAAGAGCATTTCAGCCTATCAAAACACTATTTAAAGGTGCGCTAAAAAAAAACTAATTAGCCCAAAAACAAATCAAGAAGGTAAGCGGAGTGAAGTATTAAAACAGATGACTGCAAAAGTCGCACGTCATAAGATCAATTTGTTATATAATAATGAGTCAATAAATTTGCCAATGGAAGAACAACCAGACCAGGTTCGACCACTTGGAGATGAGGATTATAAAGGAAGCTATAGGCACAAGCGTAAGCTGCCTGAAGACGTGAATATTGTAACAGTTTTTGATCGGGCAGATATTGCAGGTTGGTTGTTAATTTTGGGTGAGCCAGGATCTGGAAAAACCACAACTTTAATGCAATTGGCTAGTGAACTAATTATTCGTGCTAAAGGTGATTCTAGTTATCCTATACCAGCTTATTTTGAACTGTCATCTTGGAAAGGAAGTAAAGAAAGAAAAGCCGATAAACAATATGAAAAAAGCTTCCTTAAATGGCTGCTAAATGAACTAAATAGGATTTATGGCGTTGCTGTAGAAACTGGATTACAGTGGATTAAAAATCAAAAACTGTTGCTTTTACTTGATGGTCTAGATGAAATGCAACCACTAAATCAGCAACGCTGTGTAAAGGCAATCAATATTTTTATTCAAGGAGAATATAAACCAAAGCACTTAGTTGTATGCAGCCGTAGACTGGCATATGAAAAAATAGATTTTTCTTCAAAGCTTCATCTCAATGGTGCAGTCTATTTACAACCTTTGCAGCAAATACAAATTGAAAAATATTTGATAAAAGTAGGATGCCAAGAAATAGTAGATATTATTGGACAAAGCACTCAATTATTAAATTTGATAAAAAACTCACCTTTGATGTTGAGTTTTTTAATTTCGATATATATAGTTCAGGAAATAGCAATTACTAAATATAAAAATTTTAATTCAGAACTAGAAATAAGTAGAGCATTGTTTAGGGACTATGTCAGCCAGAAATTAAAATTTCTAGTAGAAGAAATAAATTCAGAATCTCCAGGTCAGCAACTAACTGAAGAAAAAGCTAAATATATGTTAATCTGGTTGGCTAAAAGATTAACTCAAGATTCTAATATTTATTTTTCGATTGAAGATATGCAGCCTACTTGGTTGCAAGATAGATCTGAAAGATTAAAATATGGTATTGCAGTAGGATTAATGGTTGGGCTAATTATTGGACTGCTCAGTGGTTTAGTTCAGGGACTGAGAAGTATATTGCATCACAGTGTATTAGGTATAGTATTTGGTGCTTTGATAGGTGCGCTAATTATTAGTTTTAGAGAAATTAGTCCAGTTGAGGTTTTTAAATGGCCTACTATGAAATCTAGAGAGCAAAGCTGGAAAGATGGGTTACGATGTGTCGGTCTAAGTGAAGGTATAATTTTTGGGACAATCTCTAACGTCACAAATATTGATACTAGAAATAATTATCAAATGAATTTATTGTTTAAATTAGAACACTTTAAAGCCCTATTAATGAATGGATTAGTTGGGGGATTAGTTGGAATACCACTTGGAGCTTTTGTAAGGCAATTAGGAGGCTCAGATAATATAGATAATAAGTTATCTATAAATGAAGGTATTAAAAGATCAGCAAAATTCGCTATAATTTTTGCTATAGTATTTGGTTTATTTTTGGGTCTAACTGGCTGGTTGATCGGTTTAATTATCAAGCCTAGTCTATGCTTGAAATTTGCAAAATTTTTTGGATTAGCAGGTGTACTTATTGGTGGTTTTGTTCCAGGTATTGCTTGCATTCAACATTTTGTATTACGCATTATTCTTTTTCATGATGAATATATTCCTTGGAATTATGGTTATTTTCTTGAACATACTAGGCAAAAGCAGCTGATGGAAAGAGTAGGTGGATCTTATCGTTTTATTTACCCACTACTCCAAAAGTATTTTGCTGAACTTCAATTAATTAAGAGATGGTGATAAATATGCTGATGCTGTTTTGGGTGTAATTCTTGCTCAAAGTCTTTGACTAAAAACTGATAAGTCTGCCAGCTAATATTATTGAGTAAAACCCGATCGGGACTTTGAATTAATGTTGCCGTCATGGGTAAAGAGAGGTAACAAGTGAACAATGTTGTTCTATTAATTCTAATGCTTCAACACTTTACCAGACGGCTAGTTTAGGTTTCTAAGTGATAATACCAACCTTTCCTGTATCTAAGTCGTAACGACCTCCGACGATTTTTAGTTGACCGGACTTTAGGCGTTCAGTTAAGAGACGCGATCGCTTTAACTGTTCAATTTGATATTGCACATTTGCCACCACAGCATTTTCAACTGCATCACCTGGCTGATTCTTCACCTTGTCTACAGCTGGCTTAATTGCTTTGACAAAGGTACTAATATCACCCAGCAGCTCTTCTTTTTGCACTGCGGCGGTGACTGCTCCGCATCGCTCGTGACCCAGCACCATCAGCAGTGGTGAGTTTAACAGGGTAACTGCATATTCAATACTGCCAAGCGCTTCTGGTGTAGCAATATTGCCGGCAATCCGCACATCAAATATATCTCCGATGCCTTGATCAAAAACAATTTCTGCGGGTACCCTTGAGTCTGCACAACTGAGGATGGTTGCAAATGGATGTTGAGCTTGTGCAACTTCCTGCAACCGCGCTGCCGATTGATCTGGGTATTGGGGTTGATGTTGGATAAAGCGCTGATTTCCCTCTATTAGCTTTTGTAGTGCGGCATCAGGGGTGAGGGATTGGGGGGTATCTGAAGGCAATGCTGCGGCTTTAGCCTGTTTAACTCGCCAGAGTAAATCGCTGGCAGTTACCATCAGTCCAAATCCCCCTGTGATGCCCAACTTCAAAAAGTCACGACGCTCGATAGAATGCTTCATGAGATTTATGCGACTCTTACAACGACGCTACACATTTCATAGAGCGAATCTCCATTACATCAGAGATGTAACAGGTTCCTCCAAATTTGTTGAGCAGTGGTCTAATGTTTTCGACAACAGGCTTAATTTCCTCTGGCATACAAAACGCGATGATGTATACATTATCGAGCATTGTCATGTCTAAATCTTCTGCCATACCTCGTAATCCTTTACCAGCAACACCTCGGATTACAGCATGACCATGTACACCTGACTTGTCCAAAGTATCTAAAATTTTGGCAAGTTCAAACGAGTTGGCAATAATTTCTATCTTTTTAACTAAATGCATATTATTACCTCCAAAATAGGTTGATTCCGTACAGATATAACGGAATTCCTACAATAATATTGAACGGGAATGTCACTGCCAGGGCGGTAGAAACGTACAAGCTAGGGTTTGCTTCTGGAACAGTCATCCGCATAGCTGCGGGGACAGCGATGTAAGAGGCACTGGCACATAGTACAGCGAACAAAAGCGAATCTCCCTTAGGCACACCAATAAATTTAGCAAGCAGCAACCCCAGAACTGCATTGACTATTGGAATTAGTATGGCAAATGAGATCAGGAAAACTCCGGTTTTTTGCAAGTCTTTAATTCTTCTGGCAGCGACCAGTCCCATATCGAGTAAAAAGAAGGTGAGAACGCCATAAAATAACCCCTGAGTAAAGGGTTCTAAAACTTGCCAACCATGTTCTCCTGTTACAAAGCCAATCACGAGGCTACCAACTAGAAGAAAGACGGAACTATTGAGAAATGCTTCTTTTAACACTTCCGCCCAAGAAAAATCCCGCTTCTCATCTACCGTAAATATATTCACCAGGATTAGACCAACAATGATGGCTGGAGATTCCATCAAGGCAAGGGCTGCTACCATGTAGCCATCAAAAGGAATACCAATCTCAGTTAAAAAGGCACTAGCGGTGATGAAGGTGACAGCACTGATAGAACCGTAAGTTGCGGCGATCGCGGCAGCATCATAAGTATCAAGCTTGAGTTTCAGGATGAAAAAGGTGTAAATTGGGACAAAACAAGCCATCAACATCGCTGCCAAGAGCGTCAGAACAACTTCTTGAGTAATGCCACTTTTAATCAATTCTACCCCGCCTTTAAAGCCAATCGCAAACAGCAGATAAAGCGAGAAAAGTTTGGGTACAGGGGCAGGTATTTCTAAATCGGACTTGACAAAAACAGCAGTCATCCCAAGAAAGAAAAACAGGACTGGCGGATTTAGGAAGTTGGATACGATTAAACTACTATCCATATACATCCCTCCTTATGCTGATGAAACTGGCAATTAAAGAAATTTGGCATCTTAAACAATTTAACGATTGACTCATGATGTATCGTGTATTGCTACCCCATGTCAATTGGTTGTAAACATGGAGCGAGCTAAGATAACCGTATAAACTTCAGACTGACATTGCGAATGGATACTATCAGTTGGTCTAAAACCAAGAAACAAATCGCAAAGTAAGCTTTTAAGCAACCATACAAACCTGAGTGTGATGCTTTAATTCAACAAATACCCAAAAAAGGCAATAAAATTGTGGAGCCTGATGTGCTATAGCAGTTGCATCATTTCTTGGGAAAACAAAGAAAAAAGACTATTCATAAATACGATTACAAATGTTCAGTTCTAATATTTATTTTTTAGAGTTTAATTAGAGAAGGATGATTAAGTATGGAGAATACCCGGGTTTAAAATGAGTTAATTTATCTAAAATATCTGGTTGTAATATATATATTAACTATGGTAAATAAAATGTATATTGCAGTGTAGAAATAAGTGCGATCGCTCAAGTTCAGAAACTTCAATTTTGTGGTTTCAAATGCTAATTAATGAAGAAAATTTTATTTGTATGTAGCCAAAATAGACTGCGAAGCCCTACCGCTGAGGTTGTATTTTCTGAATATGAAGGGCTGGAAACAGATTCAGCAGGTTTGGATCGCTATGCGGAAGTACCAGTTTCAACAGAAGCAATTGCATGGGCTGATGTAATTTTTGTGATGGAAAAGTCCCATAAACAGAAGCTAGCAAAAAATTTTCAGCCCTTTCTCAAAGATAAGCGAGTTATATGTTTGAATATTCCAGATGAATATGAGTATATGGAGCCAGCTTTAATTAAATTGTTAAAGCAGAAGGTGCTACCTTTATTACAGATTAAAAATTAAACGATGGATATTCAAGAAGCTTTTAATACTGCTGCGGCAGATTACGATCGCTTACGCCGCATCCTGATTCCTTGTTTTGATGATTTTTATAAAACAGCAGTTGAAATCATACCAGAATCTTACACTGCACCATTGAAAGTTTTGGATTTGGGTGCTGGAACTGGACTTTATGCAGGTATGGTTCAAGCAGTCTTTCCTAATGCAGAATTCACTTTGCTGGACTTAGCAGCTGAGATGTTAGAAAAAGCCAAGTCTCGATTTAGCAAAATGGGTAAATCACCCAGAATTCTCATAGGTGACTACGTTGAGACTGATATAGCTGGTCCCTACGATCTGGTGATTTCTGCTTTATCAATTCACCATCTATCTAATGCTGACAAGGAACGTCTTTATCAGCAAATTTACAAAGTTCTGAATCCTGGAGGAATGTTTGTTAACGCCGATCAAGTTTTAGGAAAAACTCCTGATTTAGAAAAACTCTATCGCCAACAGTGGTTGAATTCTGTTTATGCTCAAGGTATTTCTAATGAGGAGTTAAAAGCTGCACAAAAACGTATGGAATATGACCGCATGGCAACTCTTGATATTCAAATTAATTGGCTAGAAGCAGCAGGGTTTCAAGACATTGATTGCTGGTACAAAAATTTTAGTTTTGCAGTATTTGGTGGGCGACGAGCGACTATTTAACTATCATTTCCCAGAGCAGTAACTATTAATTTCATTGACTAGTTTAGTTTCTTCACTACTATTTTTTTTCAGAGATGCCAAAGCGCCATTTGCAGATTTTAAATTCTTTTTATCTATGGCTGTAGCTGTATCTTTCAACCCCTTGCTAGTACTTTGATAGAGGGTGAGAAAGCGCCCTTGATAGCCCTGTAATTTTTCATCTTTGACTTCTATCCCTTTCATGTCTGCCGTAATTGTGTCTATTTTCGCCGCTACTTCAGTCAAAGCTTTAGAACCTTTTTGAGGATTAGGATTTTTGCCAAAATCTTGACCTACTGTAACTGCCTGATTTGCTACCTTAACTATTTTGTTACATTGAGCAACCTTACTCTCTCCACAACCTGCAAATAGTAATGCGATCGCAGCAGTTCCGGAAATTATAATACTTTGTTTAATCATACGTTGCATTTTTTATTGTCTCGACTATATTCTGCAAAATCCAGAGTTAGGATTGGTCATGATACGTTATACTCCATACTCTTCATAAAGAGTATTAAGTTATACTAATTTATTCCCGTCTAAATTTACATAAGTTTTGAATATATAGCAGTCCTATTTTATTTGTGAAAAAAAAGTACATTTGTAGATCCTTCTTTCCTGCTTCCTGACTCAACGAGTAATTTCACAACTCATTTAAAATTGCTATAGCAGTTTAAAACTGTATGCTACAAATCAAAAAAATTAAGACAATTAAATATACATAGAAACGAACAATCTTGGATTGATTTTCAGTTTTGAACTGTCCATTAAGTACCTAATTTGGGAATTAACTTTAGTGAAGCAGCAGTGTTACTATTCACAGTCTGCTTTTCCCAAAGCATGGGGTGATATTCAATTTTGCGCCAAGGGTCAATCATATCTGTGTAGTGAACATGGAAGGCATGACCTGATTGGCCAGGTGTATGAATTGCTACTGAATTATCAAGATTTTTTAAATCTACAATCATCCGCAGGGAAGGAATATCAGTTACCTCGAAAGATTTGTTTGCTTGCCAACGATTAGCGTTCACGGTTTCGCCATTACCAGCAGTGGGAAAGGCACCACGATTAAATAAAGCTTCAATTGCTGCCACCCCAGATTTACCTAAAGTACCATTGCGAAATGTAATGGTATGTAACTTACCCCAGTTCCAGGATTTCGGGTTTTTGCCTTGAATCCGTTCGAGTTCATCAACGGCTTCTGTAAAAGCTTGTCGCAGGATTTGGTTGCGGTTCTCAACATTGGGGGTTTTGTGGTTATCCCACCAGCTACTATTTGGCTGTTTGACGAGATTTTTTACTACCTCATACCAGCGATCGCCACCATCGGGAAAGTACTCTCTAGGTAACTGATCGTGAAAAGTATCTGCTAGCAAATGTTTCCAGAATACTTCAAATAGGGCAGCCGCAGGCGATCGCATTCCTAGCTGCAAATTCCAATTTAGTAGTAATTTTTTAGCTGCTTGCAAACGTAGGCTATCCAGAGAGATAGTTTCAAATAGTGGTAAAAGGGTTTGAGCATTCAAATTCCGGTTATCCCCCTGCATCGACTGCACATCTACCAAAGATAGAGGTTGATTTGGCTGTGAAATCATCTCGACAATGCGCTGTGCGCGGTAGCCATAAACCCAGTCTGTAGTAATCAAATAAGGATATCGATTTTGTACTAAATTATTAGCGGTAGCAATGTAACCTTGAGGTGGATTAAAACTTTTGGGTAACTGCTCAAAGTCAATATAGCCTTGCCACTCGTATTCATCCGTCCAACCGGGAACAGGATAACGCCCATTCCCTTGAGAGCGAATTGGTAATTTACCAGGCATCTGGTAGCCAATGTTGCCATCAATGTCAGCATAAACTAAGTTCTGGGCAGGAACATCAAAGTTCTTCGCCGCCATGCGGAACTCTTGCCAGTTTTGGGCACGATTCAGTAAGGGAATAGCATATCCCAAGGTTGCAGGTTCTAAGGCTGTCCAACGCAAGGCAACAGCGTATTTCGGTGGGATTTCTAGCCCGTGATTTACTGGGAACTGCTGTAACTTGGGTGAGACATCAGAAAGAATGGGGCCGTGTCTGGTGTAACGCACTGTTTGGATAATTGGCTGACTCCCAACAACTTGAATCGTCTCTTTCACAAGTTGCATATCCACCCATTTACCATTGACCTCATACTGGTTGGGGTTATCTGGGTTGATTTTCTCAATGTATAAATCCATGACATCTGGTTCAACATTGGTTACACCCCAAGCAATGCGATCGCTATGACCGATAATTACTCCCAGCATTCCAGCAAAGGAAAAACCTGTCACATTGTAGGGACATTCCTCATTCTTGGGTGTACAGTACAGACCAACCTCATACCAAATAGAAGGCATTTGTACAGCTAGGTGCGGATCGTTGGCTAATATTGGCTTACCTGTAGTCGTGCGTTTTCCAGAGATTACCCAGTTATTCGAGCCAATACCAATTCCCCTAGAACCGATTAATTCTTGCAATGCCAGCATTGGTTTGGTAATTGATTCCAAGGCTGGGGTAATTGCCGCGTTTGCTTCCTGAATACTAGAGGCAATCAATTCTGTTTCGTCAAAATTCTTCTGCTCTCCTGTTTTCCTTGTTTGCAGGTCGGGTAAAATCACTGGTAAGTCTTGGGGATATGGTGGAAAAAGTTCCTCCACCTGAGCCAGGTTTAGGGTTTTGAGCAGAATGGTACGTTCAATTTCGCGCTCGAAGTTTCTGCTCAAGTCGTAAGCCATGACCTTACCCCAAGTTAGGGAGTGCAGCATTTGCCAAGGTTCTGGTTTATACCTAGGATTGAGCAATTTTAATACAGCATATTCCAGACTTAAGGCGCTGCCTTGATGCCCTGCCAGATAAGCATTTACTCCTTCAGCATAGGCTTCCAGATATGCCTTCATCTCTGCATTAACTTGTGTGATTTCTTGCTGCGCTACCCTTGCCCAACCCATTGTCCGCAAATACTTGTCAGTTGCTAGTTGGGAAGAACCAAACATTTCTGAGAGCCGCCCAGAACCGATGTGTCGCCAAAAATCCATTTGCCAAAAGCGATCTTGGGCGTGGATATAGCCTTGCGCCATGAACAGATCGTGGGAGTTAGCTGCGTAAATGTGGGGAACTCCCCAGCGATCGCGCTGGACGTTTACCTCAGCCTTCAATCCAGAAAGAGCGATCGCCCCATTTTCTACAGGAAAGGATTGCCGCACAGTATAGGTGCCAAATCCCGCTAGTGATAAACCCAACACTAGTATGACAATGACGAGATTTTTTAGTGCCTTGGGCAACCAAACTTTCCGGGATCTTCTCATTTACGTAGGTTGTGGCATTGTAAATCAAACCACCGGACATTGTACTGCTTGGAGTACGCTTGTGAAGCTCTCTAATTTTTACAAATGTAGGTTTTTGATCAAAGGGTGAGTGAGGACTGTGGTTTGTTTTTTCATTATTTTGCGTAAGTCCTAGCCTACACTAGTCAAGATGACTCCCGTGCTAAATGAATGTTTTCCTGTGGTGCGGATTTCACGTCCATCATCTTAAAATCAAGAATTGGTTGCACAGGTTGCATTGCAGTCAGATAAGATGACATCTGTGCCCCCAAATTTCGCAGGCAAGTTAGTTTATCAATATTACTGAAATTAATACTGCTAAAACTATCCTTTGTAGCTCGGATGGATATTAAGTAGGTTCGAATATGCTTTCCTGTAGTGGAATCAACTGTTTGAACAAACCCATTAAATACAACTATATCTAGGTGTTGAGCTAGATCGGCTGCGAAAACTTCGCTAATCGTTCGCAAAGTGATAGCAGCTACTATATCTTGATATAACTCCTCGATTTCGATTGGCTTTCTACTTATGCCGTGAATCTCATCTTTATTATGGTCGTATTTGACCTCTGCTATTGTTGGAATAATTTTAGCAGCAGGCAGTTCATACTCAATAACTAATTGTTTAGATTTAGGTACATAGGCTACTTGGAATTCTTGGGGAAATACTACCTTGTCTTGATTTGTATAGGAGATGTATTGGTACTCATCCAAGGATGGGTATTCTGAGCGTTCTAATACCATCTCGTTATAGATTGCTACAGCAGATTCTTCCGCCTCTTCGTAAGCTGTTTCTAACTCATCTACCTCAGCGTTACGCTTTTTAATATCTAAAATAAAACTATGTTTTTTCCATTCATAATTTGCTTTAAGATGCTCTAGGGCTACTTGACGGCTATTTTCTGCTTCTTCATCTTTTTTCTTGGCAATTTGATAATCTAATTCTGCTTTTTTTAGCTTATTTATATATTGCTCTTCTAAAAAAGGCAGCAGTCGGATGAGCCACTGAGGAGGAGATTTCGGCTTGTAAAATTGTGTCAGTTTTGATGCTGTTAATAACTCCTGCGGTACTTCTATTGCAGGAAATGTCTCCCGAATCCGCAAGTCTTCAAATGAGATTGTATCTTCCACCTTGAGACTATGCGCTAAGAGCGTTTGCAACTCATGTATCCATTCTGCTAGTTCCCCATTAATATCATCGACATCAGCCCAACGTTGATCTAAGTAATTATGCTTAGTCTGCTTTTGCCTTTGCTGTAAAGCTTTTTCGTTTTCAGGGGTAGCAAGTTTCATTTGAATTGAAGCCTGCCTTTGCGCACGAGCAACTTTTTTAGCAGTATCTTTCATCAAACCAGATGGTCTGCTTCTACGTGACATTTTGAATAACTCCCAATATTTTATACAAAAGCTTTACAACTAAAAGTTAAAATTCCTTTGATTATCAAGCTACCTAAACTAATTCCCTGTGTTCTGCTTGTAGATAGCAATACTAGCTTATATACTAAATCACTCAGTATGTTACTGGTATTAAAAGCTCAGTACTTTCAGTAATAATTTCTGAGACATAACTGAGCAACCATGTTGCAATAAAAATTTAGATGCTTGTACCCCCATAATAAATGCTGATAGTGATCGCCACCAGTATTTCAAAATCTTTTAACCGTAAAAACAAGATAGCTTTATGTAAATTTTCTAACTCCATAAATATTAAAAATTCAATAGTTCAAAAAGGAGTTTACACCTTCGGGTGAGATGTTAGTGCATTAGAAGCTACTTTTAAACAAATGTAAAGATTGAAAAAAGAGGATATAGTTTTGTATCCATTTTGGAAAAAACTATATATTAATCGATTTGCTCAGAAACGTGGAGTAAATAAAATGCAAAACTTGAGATAGTTAGGTGGCGAAGTATGGTGGCGTAACCACAATCCCAGATTTCCGCTGCGTTAGAAGCGTAACGCACTCTAGAAGAATTGTAGGTATTTTAATCCACATTCCTAAGTAGTAACTCATCAAAGAACTTGCCAATCAATCAAGAGAATTGCAGCCTTGATGTTTACCTGCCTATTTTCCAGCTATACCGACTTAATTAAACCTCAAATGCCTTGGTTGAAAAAATTTTCTGCCTAACAAACAGAAGTTTGACATTTTTTTAGAGTCAACCTATTTACTAGCCCTGTCAATGGTAAAACTAAAATCCAAAGAAAATATGAGAAATTCAAAAATAAGGGCGCGAGTAATTATTGCCTGAGTTTGCTTGCTTGGCATTTTTTGAGAAACAATTTTTAACACAGCTACAATAATTTCCAGGAAGCTCTCTAGCAAAAGCTATAATACCGAGAATTGTTCTGCAAGTCTTTTCGGGTCGAATGGAGGAAGGCAAGAAATGGGATTAGCTGGGTTAAGAATTGTGTTGATGGAGCCAGCTGGTCCAATGAATGTGGGGTCGATCGCTAGGGCAATGAAAAATTTTGGGCTAAATCATCTGGTAATTGTCAATCCCCAATGCGATCCGCTGTCAATGGAAGCTATGAAAATGGCGGTTCATGCCAAAGAGATTTTAGAATCTGCCGTATTAGTTGCAACGTTACCCGAAGCTTTGCAGGGATGTGTAAGAGTGGTAGCCACTACTGGCAGGGTTCGCAGTCAAGAAACATCTTTAGAAAACCCCCGCACGGCACTACCTTGGTTATTGGAAGAAATAGAAAAACCCGTAGCGCTAATTTTTGGTAGAGAAGACCGGGGATTAAGCAATGAAGAATTAAACTATGCTCAGCGGTTTGTGATGATTCCCACACATGAGAGTTATCAATCTCTCAATCTGGCTACGGCTGTGGCCATCTGCTGTTATGAACTGGCACAATTTACAGAATTATCTGCAACTGAGTCACCATCAATAGAACTCGCACCTTGGGATGTGGTGGAAGCTTATTACCAACAATTAGAATCTTTACTGCTGAAGATAGGTTATCTTTATCCCCATACCGCAGCTAGCCGAATGGAAAAATTTAGGCAACTATATAATCGTACACACCTGCAAACGACTGAAGTAGCTATGTTGCGAGGGATTTTGCGGCAAGTAGAATGGGCACTGAAAAACCATAGCGATCGTGAAATCTTGTAATTCATCGATTAATATGTACGCATTCATCCCCCCAAAATAGATAATATGGCCTAAACTAAACACAAAAATGCTACTTAGTGGCAAAAAGTGATTTCAGTATTAGATTGCTTGAGGAGTGAGTTTTGGGCCGGGAGTCAGCAGGAAAAAAATCGATTGGGTCACAAGGAGTAGCGGTGTCAGAATCGAGTGAAAAACTTAGAGCTTTCTCGCGGCGTCAACCCGTAAACCGCCGCCAGCGTCCACCCAAAGTGCAAAAAGTGGAACCCAAAAAAGTGAAAGTTCCCAACCAAAAGCGTGCTGTCGCTAAAGAAGCCACGCTTACACGGGTAACCAAGAGTGCTAATAACTCTCCAATGGCGGCTGGGGTATCAAGGTCAAGACCAGGGCTGGTAATGCCAGCAGCGGTGAAACCAATCCCCAGAACGAAGGTAACGGCTCCTCAAGTACAACCCAGTACTGTAAAGTTGAAGACAGTACGGGTCGATCGGCATGGGTCGCCTAAAACAGCCATGCGATCGCGTAAGACACGTTTAAAACCAATGGCAAGAACACTGCTGTATACCATGCGGCTGTTGATTGTGGGAGTTGGTATCGGCGCGATTATGGGCACGGTTTTATCTGTATTAGACCCAGCTACTCGGATGACACCAACTTCTTCAACATCTAATACTAATGTTGGGCAATCCCAATCCCAACCTACCCCAACTGCTCAAACGCCTTCTGGCTTATATTTATCTCAGGAAATTACCTCGTTGAAAACTGCCGTGCAAAACCTGGCGGCGGCAAATCCAAATCTGACACCGGGAGTTTTATTAGTAGATTTGGATACAGGTGCTTATGTAGATGTGAATAGCGCTACTAGTTTTCCAGCGGCCAGTACGATTAAAATACCAATTTTGGTCGCCTTCTTCCAAGATTTAGATGCAGGGAAAATCCGCCTGGATGAAATGCTGACCATGCAGCAACAGATGATTGCTGGTGGCTCCGGAAATATGCAATACAAGCCGGCGGGTACTCAGTACACGGCTTTAGAAGTCGCCACTAAAATGATTACCATCAGCGACAATACAGCAACAAATATGCTGATTGCTCGACTGGGAGGGATAGAAGCGTTGAACCAGCGTTTCCGCAGTTGGGGTTTGACAACTACAGCAATTCGCAATCAACTTCCAGATTTACAAGGGACAAATACCACCAGTCCCAAGGAATTAGCTACCTTGATGGCGATGGTAAATCAGGGGAATTTGGTAAATATGCGATCGCGCGATCGGCTGCTTGATATCATGCGCCAAACTCAAAAAGACACTTTGCTGCCATCTGGTTTAGGAGCAGGCGCTAGTATTGCCCACAAAACAGGCGATATCGGCACAATGCTGGCAGATGCAGGTTTAGTTGATATCCCCACTGGTAAGCGCTACATAGCCGCAGTTATGGTACAGCGTCCCAATAACGACCTCCGCGCTGAAAAACTCATTAGCGCCATTTCTCGTGCCGCTTACCAACAATTTAGCCAAAATGCGGTTATGCCCAGTGGCACTACAACCACTATGCCCAGTGGCACTACAACCACTATGCCTGCAACTGGTTATCAGTCGCCAGTAATGGCTCCTCCTGTACCCATGCCCAACAGTACATTCAATACTGTACCCATGCCCAACAATACAGGCAGTACTGTACCCATGAATGGTTATCAACCCCCAATCATGGCTCCTTATCCCAACGGCATGGTAAACCCTATGCCTAATACTGGTTATCCATCATCTCCAGTCATGAATCCCCAGTATTACCCACCTAGATAAGTGCAGGGCAGTTGGGGACTTCCAGCTATGAATGCAAGGGAGCAGGGAGAGAAGGAGGACAGGGAGGACAAGGGAGAAGTAATTAATAAGACTTGCCCAATGCTCACCGGACTACTTACAAGTTAACAAAAACATAATGAAGTATGAAAAAAAGGTGAAGTATTTAGCCTAAAGGTTGAAAATAAAAATGGAATGGTTCATTTCAAATTTCATCATTAATACTTTACATTTGATACTTCATTTAATATGGAATCAACTACACCTTCAATCGAATTTTTTGCTGGACTTTTTGAAGATCTGAGTAATGTAAGTTTGCGACGCGAAGTCCGTACTGGTAAACGCATAGTTGTGATGTTTTTCGAGAAATTGCAAGCTTTGGAAGGGTTTAATAGCTTTACCAAACCATCTTTGAATTCCTTGCGTTTAACAGATGAAGAAGGTGAAATTAATTTTACTCCTGCTTCTACTCGATTCATTTTTGGCGGTGATGAAGGGGATGAATTACAGCGAGTCGAGTGTAAATTGGAAATTGAGCAGGATGACCGTTGGGACAGATTCATGCGATTTATGCATCGCTATGCTGAGGCTAATGGCATGGAATATGGGGAACGTTAGATGTTGCTTGCGATCGCTGCTCGGAATTTTAGGTGATTTTGGCCATATTAACAGCCCCACTGTCGCAAGATATAATAGCGGCGGTTGCGTCATTATGTTATGTAGCAACCACCTTTGTATTTTGCATTTTTTAGCAACTATAGCAGTCCTATTTCATTTGTGAAAAAACAAAGTACATTTGTAGATCCTTCTTTCCTATTCCCTGGCTCAATGAGTAATTTCACAACTCATTTAGGATTGCTATATAATAATTAATGCTAATATACGGATTAAGTGACAAACCTGCAATCTGCTGTACTTGTAATGTTTTTATGGGTGAGGGCGGGTGCAATATAATGAATTAGGATCGTTATAGTCGTGATGGCTAGCCTTTGTTTTGTCATCTGGGTATTTGATTTCACAATACTTATCCAAGTTTATGCCAATTGGTATGGGTTCCCCAATAACAAAAGAATTATTCTTACCTTTTTTGATAGGTTTATATAAACAAACCCAACGAAAGATAGGCCAAACATTCTTGTATTGATTTTTGTAATCTATTCCTAATTTTTGAATAGGGATATTGTTTTTCACTTCATCAGTCTCTTCATATATAAAGTCTTTTGTACATACATCATTCAAATCAATTTTGGCTTCATAAGATTGGTATCTTGATGCCAAATTTTTTCTTTGTATAATTTGGAAAATGTTAAAACCAGAAATAACTAACAATAAAAATAAAACAATAAAAAAAGGATAATCAGCCGGATTTATAGATAACTTAAGTACTGAATTTTGATGCAACCTTTGTGGGTTTACTAGTGGTAATTTATTGCTAACTAAATTTTGATTAAGCTCAGGTTGTAGTTGTAATGTAGTTTCCGTTGCTTCCCTAAGTGCATTTAATGCTTCTGTAGCTGACTGATAGCGTAACTCAAAATTTTGGCACACCATTCTGTCTAGAACGTGAGCAAGAGCTTTGCTTACCTTGGGTGCATGTTTGTGCCAGACAAAATCTCCAGAGTTTGCTTTTTTTAAATTACAAGGGTGCAAGCTAGTTAAGGCTTGAATGGCGATCATTCCTACAGCGTAGATGTCACTGCTTGGCTGGGGGTTACCGTTTTCTTGTTCGGTGGGCATATAACCAAAGGTTCCTACTTTATAGGTTATGCTGGGTTGCCCATTTAAATCAACTTCTAGAGTACTGATTTCTTTGACAGCTCCAAAGTCAATCATGACAATTTTGCCATCAGAGCTTCGCCGGATTAAATTCGATGGTTTGATGTCTCTATGGATCACACTTTGCTGATGGACAAATTCTAAGATTTTGAGAATATCCTCTAATAAAGTAATTACCTTATTCTCACTTAGATGATTACCTGGAGTGATTTCATGGCTCAGATCATAGCCATCAATCAATTCCTGAACTAGATAAAATTCTTCATTTTCCTCCTCAAAGTAGCCTAATAGTTTAGGAATTTGATCATGCTTCTCTCCTAATCGCTCTAAGACTTTGGCTTCATTGGCAAACATTTTTCGAGCTTTCAATAAAATAATAGGGTTATTGCTTTGTAGGCTGAGTTGTTTAACTACACATTTAGGAGAGCTTGGTAGATGCATATCAACAGCCAGGTAAGTGATACCATATCCTCCTTGTTTCAGCCTTTTTTCAATTCGGTAACGTTCTCCGATTATTGTTCCGCTTTGCTTCATATGAGGCCATCCATTTACTAGTATATTGTTGTCAATTCATACAGTAGATTAGGGAACGGATTACCTATCGTTTAACTTTCAGGGCTTGATTGTGACGAAATTTTATATGCGATAACTAATAGTCAAAAAACCGCTAAGCTCATTATCTTAGGCAGTTACAGCATTGTCTTTGATGAAAACTATTTTTTATCAGTACTATGTTAACTTCAAAGCCTACTGAAGCTTTTCCAAAAATTTGATAACAATATTTATATATAATTTTGCATTTAAACTAATATTATTTTTACTAGTCATAAATAGTGCCACCCTGGTGCTATGAGCTTGTTGTGTATAAAATTTTATATTAGCAAAACACCTAGGGGTTGACGCTATATGTCTGATAAAGATTATATTTTCTGATATCGCATTCCTGGTAGTTGCGAAACCAAACCCATAAGTTCTAACTGCAACAAAGCGCTGGAAACTGAGCCAGCAGCCAAGCCTGTTTTTTGGACAATAAAATCGAATGGTAAGGCATCAACACCAAAAGTACTTATTACCTGTTGCAATTCTGGTGGTAAATCTGGCAAAGTCAACTGCTGCGGTGCTGAAGATTCTGCAACTACATCCAGTTTTGGTATTGCGCCCAGCATTTTTAAAAGTTCGTCTAGTTCTTTAAGAATTATAGAAGCTCCTTGACTAATTAATTTTAAACACCCTTGGGATGGATGGTCGTCTACCCTACCAGGTAATGCATAGACATCTCTGCCGAAATCATTGGCGTATGTGGCGGTAATTAAAGCACCAGATTTTAATGGTGCTTCTATAACTAAGATGGCACGGCTTAAACCTGCAATAATGCGATTGCGGCGTGGAAAGTGGCTGCGATCTGGTGGCGTTTTGGCAGGATATTCACTTACAACTAATCCCGCGCTCAAAATCTGTTTGTACAAATCCCGGTTTTTGGGTGGATAGATGACATCTACACCTGTACCTAAAACTGCGATCGTCCGTCCACCTGCTTTCATCGTTGCTATGTGGCTTTCGGTATCAATTCCCTCAGCCATCCCAGAAACAACTGTAAAGCCGTTTTTCGCCAAAGCTGTACTAATCTGGCGAGTCCAACGAATGCCGTAATCTGAGGGTTGACGAGTCCCGACAATGCCAACTAGAGGTTTGTTTCCGAGATTTTCTTGCAGTTCCACTTCACCGCGATAGTACAAACTGGGGGGTGGACTGGGAGTTTCTAATAGCAAGCGAGGATAATCTGCATCTGCTGGTGTCCAAAAATGGGGATTTTCCTGTTCGTGCTTGAGGAGTAGTTGTTCTGGATGCAAACGCGATCGCTGTTTTACTACTTTTTCCAATGTCTGAAAACCAAAACCCTCTACCTGTGCCAATTCAGCCGCAGTCGCTTTCCAAGCTATTGCCAGCGTGCCAAAATGCTGTTGCAAGCGTCGTAGCAATACTGGTCCAATCCCAGAAATTTGTGACCAAGCTAACCAATATGCGCGTTCTTCTGCCACTTATCCATCCTCACACCAACTGGATTGAGTATTCCCAAATTCGGTTGATTGATTATTGCTGGGAATAAATTAACCAGAACAGCACTAAATTATTGATAAATCTTGACTAATGGCACATGAGCATTGAGTATTAACTATTGGTTTTCTTATTCTCCTGAGCCATGAAATTTTTCCGACGATTGCTGTTATCCCTATCTGGGTGTTTAATATTTTTGATTCTTGATGCTCTGACAGTTTCATTGCCAAGTTTGGCATCTGAAAAACTTATTGTTAGATATGGTTTGTTTGAGCAATCCCTACCTATAGCAGACATTCGTAAGTACGCTGAAAACCAACAAGTTTCTTCAGATCTTCAATCTTTTCTGCGTTATCTTAGCCCTGAACAACAGCAACAGTTACAGGCAGCTTTGCAAATAAAAATGTCTCTTGATATTTCTGCTGTAGATAAACTAGCAGATACCATAGTTGGTAAGCAAATTTTATATTTTGCATCTCAAGCAATTGACCGCCGCGATCAAGCTGGTGTCTCAGCATTAAGATCTGCAATTATTTTAGGTGCTAAATCTCCAGAAGGTCTGGGTGTAGTCAGCTTTTTAGAAGCTTACCCCAGTAGCAGATTAGTTGTTGACTTACCAAAAGCTTTCAAGTTAGTTAGTATGTCAAACTTATTTTCTAGTGATTCTAATGAAAAACCAAAGGATAATTTAGATTCTTCAGTTTTAAGTAAACTTGCATTTCAATATCAAATATTTGCCACCCAGGGTAAGCAATATTCAGGCTGTTTGTTTGGTGATTCTATTTCGGCTGGATTGGGTAATACATTAGGTAATCAGAATTTTAATTTTGGCTTTAATGGTCTTAGCTCTATTTCATTGATTCCCCAACTTCAAAGTTTAAATGATAATAAGGTGAAATGCCAAAAAGCGATTATTGCTATTGGAGCAAATGATGCTTTGTATGGAATTAATGATGAATTATTTAGCAAAAATCTGCAAGAGGCGATCGCGCTTGTCCGCAAACTGGAATCGCAGGAGGTTTTTCTGATTCCAGCCTTTTACTCAACGGTTGCAGCTAGCTCAAATCCCAATTTAGCAGCACCACTTTCTAAGGTTGAACAAATTAATGCTTTAATTACTCAAGTTGCAGCTAGAGAAAAAGTATCAGTTGTAGAAGCAGGTGTGGCACCATTGTATGAAAATAAAGTTCTGAAACAGAATTTAACAACTGATGGTGTCCATCTCAATGCAGAAGGACTCAAGATTTACCAAGGAGCATTATTGCAAATCCTTGGTAAATAATCTCAGTTAATTTTTACGCTTTCCAATTAAAAAAATGTGCATAAATATAAGCGATCGCTTCATCAATCACTGTACGTACACCTTGGCTATAACGCCACCATTTTTTAGGATCGTAATCTTGTGTTTTGGCTGCGATCGCACCTACGTTAATCTGAGGAGCCAGTACTTTTTGAAATAGCAGCCAACTCCTGCGAGTATGAGCATCCCAGGAGAAAAGATTAATTGATTTAGGTTGTAAATTGGACTTAGATAGCCAGCGGCCAAATTCGGCAGCAGATGTATAGCTACGATCTTTAATTACGTAGGGTGCAGGTACAGCTACCACCTTCTCTGGTTCCAAACCCAGTTTTTTTAAGGTGGCTGCTGCTACATCTGCAAACGTGTTGTATGCCGTTAAATAATTTCCTCGCTCTAAAGTGCCTCCTGTAGTAATTATTTGGCGATAATTACCACTTTTAAATTCAATTACAGCTTGTTGTATTGCATAGTCTGGTAGCCATCCTTCCACAACTAATAATTCTGCTGATTTGATGGGAGAAGTAACCGCCAGAAATGGGTGGATATGAGTAATCGTGAAAATTATTAAAGCAGTAAGTAATGCGATCGCAATTATCCAACCCTGAACCGTCAATATCCACATTTCTTGGCGTTTGATTAATCTGAATTTGGGAATTTTTAGCCGCTGGCGATTTTTTTTGTTCTGCATTAAACCTGTTGTGAACGCTGTTGTTTCAAATAAGTAAACACAGATTTATCTCCAATATCCGCAGGAATTGCTTGTACTGTCTTACGCAAGGCAAATACTAAAAACAAGACTGCCCAAATTCCCAATAAAACTTGTTCTAATTGAATTGGTAAAATCCCCAGCAAATGACCTAATAACAACAGCGGTACTGTAAAAGTTAAGACTTTAGTTTCTAGGCGATTAAAGCAAAAAGCCTCTTTGAAATAAATACCAGTCAAGGCTACAAAGGTAAATCCTACTCCGAATAAGGTAAAAGGATGATTGTAAATGGTAACAGCTAAAGGTTCACTATTAGAAAACGCCAATCCCACTGATGCAATGCTACCAATCGCCCAAAAAACCTGTAAAAATCGGTGCAGTATTGCCATGTATATGTGGATGGTTAACAAACTAACACCAAGAGCAAGAGTAAAACAGGCAAATAGCGGAGTTAGTACCGCAAAATTTGTTGGGTGATTGTTGAACAATACTAAAGCGCTACCTATAGCAAAGCTGAGTGCAGCTATCATTAATCCAGCGCGATAGATAATTACACCAGTGCGATCGCTCTGAGTAATTGTAAATTCTCCAAACTGACCTTGATAAACTTCTGGGGCTGATAATGTTTGCGTAGTCATAATAAATCAGTTATGAGACTGAATTGATAATTAGTCCCTTCTAGTCTAATAACAAATGACTAATGACTAATAGCCAAGAAGACGCAAAGCGTACACTTCTCAAAATTGAAGCACTTAGTCATTTGCTCCCGACTACCCTACAGGAAGCAAGCTACAGCCGTGGAGACGAAAAAATCTATTGCTGATTTGAATCCTTAAGCTTGACATTTGGCTTGTTTCCGTGTCCCTGTGTCCTCTTCAATTCAGGGTAAATGCATTTTAAAGAAAACTCACTTTTTCGGAAAATCTCTGATTGGTTCTGTATTTATATGTAGTTAAAGTTGCTTGCGAGTTTAATTTTATACTTTTTTATCAACTATCTTCTGGAGAATTTATGAGTTTAATGACAAAGTTGACAGCAGGATTGTTGACTTTTGCAACATTGATGGCTGGAGTATTGCCTGCAATGGCTCGTCCGGCGACCTTGACGAGTAGAAGTAATCTGCGAACAGGTGCATCTTTGACAGCAACCGTAGAAGAAATCTTACCATCGGGCAGTAATGTGGAGGTTTTGAATATTACAGGGGGAGATGATGGCGACTACTGGTACTTTGTGCAACCAACGGTGGAAGGAACAGCAAGCGGTTGGATACGAAGCGATTTAGTTAGCTTTAAGCCGAGCAACAAGCGTTATGCTACCATAGCGGGCAATCGCGGCTATAAAATTAACGTGCGTTTCTCTCCCAACTTAAGAAGCAAGGTTCTGTACAACGCGCTGTCAGGTGATTTGGTGACGGTTGAAGATTCGTATCAACAGGCGGGTCAATATCGTTGGTATCGCATCAAGTTCCCAAATAATGTTACTGGTTGGGTGCGAGAAGATCTGCTATCGATATGGCCGCAAGGATGTATTATTACTTGTCCTGCAAATTAGGCGATGCCTGCGGCGGGCTACGCCTACGCAGAGCGGCAAAAAAGCTAAATCCAAAATGGTATTATGTGCTTTTTTGCCAGCTTAAAGTGTGTTTGCGCTGCTAATAACTTCTAGACTATCTTGCAAGTTGATCTGCAATCGGGAATGTGCATTACCGCTATTGATGGCAATTTCTACCCAACCGTGACTTCCAACTAAAGCGATCGCCTCTCCAACCTGAACATCGCTGTAAGTTGCACACCCCGGTATAGTCAACCCACGAACTTGCACGCACCAGGTTTTACCTTGCACATAACTCCCAGGAATATTGCTGACTAAGTTGCCAAAGTGGTCAATATATTGAATACAACCCATTACACCAGTGCTTGTCTCTTTGCATTCACCGATATTTAGCTGTACCAAAGTTGCTGGATCGATTTCTTGCCCTAGTTCTTGGATGGGTACACCACTAGCAAGATTAGCTCCCACTGGTGCAAAGATATCTCTACCGTGGAATGTGGTACTGGGTTGAGGAGTTCGCCAATAGTTAAAATTTGTTAATTCAACTGCTGCGATCGCTGATTTTTGACTGAGTACTCCACTAAAGATGCCATTATCTGGCCCTACTAGAAATCCTTGGACAAATTCTACTGCGATCGCCCTTCGCCTGCTTCCCACCCCCGGATCTACCACAGCTACATGTACTGTCCCCATTGAGAAATAAGGATAAGCATTCATTAAGCAGAACCTAGCGGCGGCGATACTTTGCGGCGGAATCTGGTGAGTTAAGTCTACTACCGTCAGCTTGGGGTTGATTTGAGCAATTACTCCCTTCATTACACCCACATAGACATCGCGATCGCCAAAATCGCTCAACAATGTCAGGATACTTGTTTTGGCATCAAGGATTTGTGATTGCCCCATTGATATACACGATGTGTATCTATAAATATATAATAAAGCAGATTTTTCTGTAACAAAGACTACGAAATTTGTGCTATATTAAGAAGACGAGACAAAGATGATGACAGATGACCAGGTAATCATTATGAATACAACTAGACTACAAGCCGCTAATACAGCTAAAGAAGCTCACAGACAAAATATTCAAAGAGATATCGAACGTCGTTTGCAAGTAGCCAGAGCCAAGGGCGACGACAAGCTAATTCGCCAATTGGAAGACGAAATGAGATACTGTGCTTAAATCAAGTCTTCAAATTTATAGTTTTGTTGTGTGTAAACCCGCTGTAGCGGGTTTTTGTTTGTCATTAGTCATTGGGCATTGGGCAAGGGTCAACAGTCACAAGTTTTTTCTTCCTTCCCCCGCTCCTTGCGCCCCTTTCCTACTCCTCAGGGTCAAATCCCAATGCTCGTAATTGTGCTGCCAAACGTTCAGCGCGTTGCATAGCGGCTTCTTTAGCCTGTTGCTCTTGTTCAGCACGTTCTGCACCTGTAGAAATCACATTACCAGTAGCATCACACCACCTCAGCCAAACATCTCGCTTGCCTTCATATACACCTGACCACAAGCATAAACCTAACTCAACTTCAGTTAGCCATTGGTCGCTCATGGGCACATATTGTCGCCCGTGTAACTCATACATTTGTAAAACTTCACCGCCAAGTTGCTGAGTTGGGTCAAAGATAATGTATTATATGACCCGCATCCTGGCATAGTCTAATAATTTTCGCCCGGTTTCATTACCTTCTCGATAAGAGACAATTTCTATCACCACTTCTGGTGGTTTACCAAACTCCCAAAAAAAATAAGAGCGATGTCTTTTTTCCCACCAGTTTTCGGCTACCTGTACATCTAGGCTTAAAAACACATCGGGGACAATTGGCGGTTGCTTGCTACTGGGATACAATCCCACATTAGCAGCAACGATAAACCCTTGGGCATTACTTGCTCCATTCCAAGAACTATAAAGGGTTTCTGTCAGTAGCCGTTGTTATTTTTCTGATGGTAAATTATCCAAGGGTTCGTCATCCTCTGTTACCAGAAGACTAACATCTGGCAACAAATCTTCTGTTGAGGTGATAGCTTCACTCATAGGGAATCTGGAAATAGCGGCTTGATTCTATTGTGACAGCATCGCTCATTCCCTTGAATATTAGTAAAATTTTAGTTTGTAAGTTTCAGCAACTTGCAATTTTTTTGCTTGTTAAACAATATATTTTTTGTACATGGACAAAATTCACACTGAATTCAATAAGCATTTCTCCAAATGGGAAATTACCTTGCCAGAAGATAATTTAAAACAGCGTCATCAAGGTTCAATTTTGCAAGCTGGCTGGAAGATAAATTTTAGTTTCGGAATTAAAGAAGATATTGAGTATCTTGAGTATTATGCCATGCACAGAATGACTAATGATCGTCACATGAGAATTTATGAGAATGGTGAAAAAGAACACTTAGAATGTTTAGAACCGCCTTTAGAATACAGTCCAGCCATTGATGAAAGGCAAAGGGAGCATAATCAACATAACAGAAGAGTTAGAGAAGAACTTAGCTATAAAGGCTTACTCTAACTCTCAATACTGTCTATCAGCCGTCTTAAGTTTTTGGCTTGTAAGTCGAAGTAACGTGCAATTCTTTCAACTGCTTGGCATCTACTCCAGAAGGCGCATCAGTCAATACACAACGGGCTTGTTGTGTCTTCGGAAAAGCGATGACATCGCGGATAGAATCTTCTCCAGCTAGCAACATTACCAAACGATCTAAACCGTAGGCAATGCCACCATGAGGCGGGGTACCATATTCAAACGCCTCTAAGAGAAAGCCAAATTTATTTTGTGCTTCTTCGGGAGACAAACCTATGGCTTCAAACACCTGTTCTTGAATGTCTCGCTGATAAATCCGCCGACTACCGCCACCAACTTCAAAGCCGTTGAATACTAAATCGTAAGCTTGGGCGCGGGCGGTTTTTAAATCATGCAAATCATCAGGATGGGGTGCAGTAAATGGGTGGTGCAGCGCTTCTAGACGTTTTTCATCAGCATTCCACTCGAACATGGGAAAATCGGTAATCCAAAGCAAGTTGATTTTCTCTGGATCAATTAACCCAAACTCTTTAGCCACAAACTGCCGTAATCTATCTAAAGTTTTATTAACTGTAGCGGCATCACCAGCCCCAAATAGGAGCAAATGACCGGCTTTTGCACCTGTACGCTGTAAAATCTCTGCTTTTTGTTCAACGCTGAGGTTGTCTTTAATCGCGCCAATGGTGTCAATTTCACCATCTTCCCTAACGCGGATGTAAGCTAAACCTTTAGCACCCGCTTCACTGGCTTCTTTGAAAATATCGCCGCCTGGTTTGATGCGGACATTAGAAATTGCATCATTACCATTGGGAATTGGCAAGATTTTCACTTCGCCACCGTTGGCTACAGCGTCCCGAAAAACTTTGAAACCAGAATCTTTTAAGACATCAGAAACATTAATTAATTCCAAACCATAACGAGTATCTGGTTTATCACTACCGTAGCGTTCCATCGCTTCGGCATAGGTAAGACGCGGGAAAGGATGGTGTAACTCAATTCCTTTAACGGTTTTGAAAATATAAGAAACTAACTTCTCATTGAGTTCGATAATTTCTTCTTGAGACATGAAACTCATTTCCATGTCCAACTGGGTAAATTCTGGTTGTCTATCCGCTCGTAAGTCTTCATCGCGGAAGCAACGGGCAATCTGATAATATCTGTCCAGACCGGATACCATCAGCAATTGTTTAAATAATTGTGGTGATTGTGGTAACGCAAACCACTCACCAGGGTTGACGCGACTGGGGAGGATATAATCCCGCGCTCCTTCTGGGGTAGAACGAGTAAGTATCGGGGTTTCAATTTCAATAAAACCTTCTACGTCTTCCAAGTAGCGGCGCATGGCTTTGACAACTTGATGACGCAATTGCATATTCCGCGCCATACGTTCGCGTCGCAAATCCAAGTAACGATACTTCAGCCGCAAATCTTCCCGCACTGTCTCAGTGTCAGCTGTGGAAACTTGGAAAGGTAACTGTTTGCGGACAGCGTTGAGTAATTCAATTTTATCCGCGTAGATTTCCACTTCACCTGTAGGTATGCGAGGATTTAGAGATTCGTCAGGACGTTGCGTCACCCTACCAGTGATTTCGACAACGTATTCATTCCGCAGAGCATTTGCTGGCTCATAGGAATCTGGGGTGCGTTGGGGATCGCTAACAATTTGGACAATGCCAGAGCGATCGCGCAAATCTAAAAATATCACGCCCCCATGATCGCGGCGACGGTCTACCCATCCGTACAAGGTAACAGTTTCTCCAATATGTTCTTTTCGGAGTGCGCCGCAATAGTGAGTTCGCATAGTAGTTAATTCTGTTCTTCCGCTCTAGATGGGCAAGTAAATGTCAAAGCTTTCCCATTATCTAGCATCAATAGTATCTAATTGAAGACAAGATGGCATAATCTCCGGACAAAGAACTGAGGAGATTGGTCAAACTTGTGTTGATAAGTAATTGGACAAAATTAAATTCATTGCTGGAGGTAGGAAATCATTAAGAATAGTTTGCATAAACCAAACTCGCGATCGCTTGTACAAGTTGATCTGCTTCTACTGGCTTGGCTAGGTGCTTTTGAAAACCTGCTGCCAAGGCTTGTTGTTGGTTGAATTCACCTGCGAATGCAGTCAAGGCGATCGCGGGAATTTGTTTGCTTTGCTCTGATGGACAGGCTCTCACTTGGCGTATCAGTGTATATCCATCTATTTCTGGCATGGCAATGTCACAAACAAGGACATTTGGCTGAAACTGTTTTAACTCCTTGAATGCCTCTCTTGCTGAGGATGCCGCGGTTACCTCAGCACCATATTGTTGGATGATGAACACCAATAGCTCACGTGTATCAGTTTCATCATCAACTACCAGTACGCGGACTCTACTCAAATCTAATCTATTTTCTCGTTGGGGTTCCTGCGGCTGTTCTTTTGCTGTTGCCAACATTAGCGGTAATTTGACTGTAAACGTTGCTCCCTGTCCTTCCCCAGGGCTGTCTGCGCAGACTCTACCACCATGCATTTCCACGATGTGACGCACGATCGCCAATCCCAATCCTAATCCGCCAAACTGACGCGTAGTGGCACTATCTGCTTGCCGAAATGTCTCAAATACATAAGGCAGAAACTCTGGACTGATTCCCTTACCTGAATCGCTGACTTGAATTTGAGCATCAGTGCCAACAGATTCCAGCTTAATTTTTACTTGTCCGCCAATAGGAGTGAACTTGACTGCATTCGAGAGCAAATTCCACACCACCTGTTGCAGGCGGCTAGCATCACCCATGAAAGGCTTGACAGTAGAAACAATCTCAGTCTGAATTTGAATTGACTTAGCTTCAGCTGCCAAACGTACAGTTTCCTTGGCTGCTTCAATAGTTGCAGCTAAATCAACCGGACAAATGTTGAGTGTCAATTTTCCTTGCAGAATCCGGGAAATATCTAATAAATCTCCAATTAGTTGAGTTTGCAACTTAGCATTGCGCTCTATTGTCTCCAATGCGATCGCTTTTTTTGCCTCATCTAATTTGCCTGCCCGCAGCAGTTGTGTCCAGCCAAGAATGGGATTGAGAGGAGTTCGCAATTCATGGGATAAGACGGCGAGAAACTCATCTTTAATTCGGTTTGCTGCTTCTGCGGCTTCCCTTGCAGCCTGCTCCCGAATTAGTAGTTGTTCGCGCTCTGCTTCTGAACGCTTGCGATCGCTGATATCGATATTGACTCCCAAAAACCGCTCGACTTGCCCATCTACACCACGGGTAATCCGCCCCTTGGATGACAGCCAGACGACGGTGCCATCATTGCGGATAATCCGGAATTCATCGTAGTATTCTTCACCTTGAGCAAATAAATTTTCAACAGTTTGCAATGTCCGTTGGCGATCGTCAGGATGAATAAAGTCTACCCAAGCCTTCGCACTGGGGTCTTCAATACTTCGCTCCAGCCCCAAAATGTCCCAGATCCCTTCTGACCAAGACACCTCTCCAGTTTTCAAATTCCATTCCCAAGTACCAATTTTGGCCGCCCGTTGTGCCAACCGTAGCCGTTGCTCACTATCTCTAAGCGCTTGCTCTGTCCGCTTGCGGTCAGTAATATCACGAGATACGGCAATTACACCTTCAATTGTTTGATTTGAACTTTGTAGAGGAGCAAGAATGTATTCATAGTAGTGTACTCCGTCTGCTGCTAGATAGTCAGCCTCAGCCGTGAGCGGTTGCCCATTTGCCATCACTGCTTCTCGCTGAGCATCCAACCGATTCATAGTTTCTATAACTTCTGGGGCTAAGCCGAGTTCTCGCCAAGTCTTACCCACAAAATCCTCAGGTTTCATGCCCATGACTGTAGCACCGCCATCGCTAACGTATTGATAGCGGCCTAGCCGATCAAAGATATAAATGTGATCGACAGAAGCACAGAGAATCGCGTGTAATACATTCGCCTGGTTTTGGATTTGAGTCATTAACTGACGTGTGCGTTCCTCTATCTGCTTGCGATCGCTAATATTTAAAAACGCTGCTACTGAACCTCTGGCTTTACCCTGCTCATCAAGTAAGGGAGCAGCATAACCAAATAAGTTGAATACAGTGCCATCTCCTCGGACGATATCAACCTCTGTGCCTTTGATTTCAACTTTATGAATGGCAGCATAGCGCAGCGGAAATTCATTCGGAGTAAGTTCCTTACCATCCCGTAAGATTTTGTAGGATGGACGAGGTGCATCAACTGGAGTATAAGAGATGTTGTCTTCAGATGAGATACCCAAAATCTGCGCAAATGCTGGGTTTGCTTTCACCTGCCTAAATTCGGGGTCTTGAGCGACGAGAATGCCAATAGGAATTAGCTCAAACAAAGTTTTCAAGTCTCGGTTAAGAGAAGCGATCGCCACTTCCCGCACTTCCAGCGCTTCTGCCATCTCGTCAATAGCACGAGCAAGTTGACCGATTTCCCCCAATTTATTAGAGAGTCCGGTGCGTGTATTCAGTTCGCCATTGCCCAGTTTCTGAGCTGTTTGCACCAGCAAATTCACCTGCCGGATCAGAAAGATGTCTCCACCTACCCACGCCGCAATTAATGCCAAGATAGTAACAGCACCCAACCCAATCAGATTGCGAACTAATAGCCTGTCTTCCTTTGCAAGTACAGAAGACAGAGGAATGCCAACCCTAATGTAAGCATCAGGGTTGAGGGGATCATCACCTACTGCGGCAAAAGCAAACAGACGAGGGATACCATCCAAGCTATTCGCTTCGTATGTGCCCTCACCTTGAGCGAGTTTCATTTGATAGAAGGCTGCTTCTGGTATAGATTTTCCTACCCACTTCTGCGGCTCGGGATAGCGAACTAATAGCCTGCCTTGGTGATCGACTACACTCAGCACTGCTCCTTGGGATAACCTTACTTGAGCCGCTAACTTGTTCAATTCGGCTAAATCAAGGGCAGCGATCACCACAACTTGAACTCGCCCCAGCTTGTCTAAAATCGGGTAAGCAAAGTTAACCGTTGCTTTTTTGGTAAAACGATCAATCTGATACTCACCAATTGCAAATTTGCTGCTTTGCAAAGCACGCTGGAAATAAGGGCGGTCTGCTAAATTAATTGAGACACTATTAAAAAGACCACTGCAAATTGTGTTTCCTCGCCTATCAAGCACGGCAAAGTTGGCATAGCTAGGATACTGTTTAAGGAGATCGGCAAGCAAGCGATCGCACTCTGCGGAGTTGCCCTTACGAATTACTGGAAGCTGCGCCAAGATTGTGAGAATCTGGCGGGTTGCGTCAACCACCTGTCTCTGGTTATTAGCTGCTAATCTCACCAACCGTAGTGTGTTTTGCTGCGTCTCCAGCGTTGCGCTATGTCTTTGTTCGGAAGCAGTGTAGAGAATTAGCCCCAATGCCGGAACGACGGCTAGGAGAACGAGAAGTACCAGACGAGTACGAAGGCTAGATAATAGTATGCTATTTACCCAGGAACGCATTGTTATTTAGTCTAACCTCCAGTAGACACTAGGTAATTCTCTTCTTGCCTCAAGAAATCGTCCTTATTGAGGGTTGGAATTAACCTCAAAACCTAAAGCCTATAACAGCTATTTTAGATTGATACTACTTTTAGACTAACACTCAAAACTTATACAAACTAAAGGGGTGACTGGAGAGTAATAGACATTGTTGATTAAAAAGATGGAATTTGATAATTATTACACCCAAAGTTATCAAAGTTTGGCGCTAAACGAGTTTACTTTAAATTACTGTCCTTACCCTATTCATAGCTTTAATATTTTTAATAATTAATTTTGTTATTGTTATAAAATTGTTTAATTAAACATAAAACAAATATTACTTTTAAATAGACAATCTTAATATATAACGCTATATATACTTTAGCAATCCGGAATGATTCATGAGAAAATACTGAGAGGAACTGAAGGTAGCGTTTGCAAC
>NZ_MTAV01000046.1 GCF_002154695.1 Nostoc sp. T09 | reverse complement strand
TATGGTTAGACGACTTGCATGATTTTTTACCTGCTTGGACTTTTCAAACAACCTCTAAGACAAGTTAGCAAGTGGCTTGGTGCAAAGCGGCGAATTTTAATTCATCATGACTGCTGGATTTTCAACACAGAAGTCAGGTAACGGGCAAAGTCTAAGATTTTATTTACTGATAAATAAGCTTATACGTATCATTTATCACAGATTTTTTTAACTTTAAATAGTTCTATTGAAGTATTTATTTAACAATTGATAAAAGATAGATTTTAAAAGGGCAATTTTCATTGCTATCTCTAATTGGCCTGTTTTAACAAGCAAATATTATTTTTTGATTTATTAATCATTTAATAATGTTTAGATGCTAGCTACTTATCTGTATAACTATTTTTTGGAAATATGTGAGAAAACCTTAGTTCATTCCAATAACTACTAATAGTTAATCAATTATGTTTTTTCAGGCTAATAAAAATTTATTAGGAGTGCACTGATGACACAGATTAATCGCGAAGAGCTTAACAGATTTATCTATCCTTACAATCGCTATTATGGTTCTTTCACGCCTGAAAGCTTTACCTTTAATGCTAATCTCCAAGAATTTGCTCAGAAAGTTGGTTATATTAGCGTTTTAGAAACAGCAGGAAAACTTTCTCCAGAAGAAGCCTACAGCCAGATTAAGGAACTTTGGAAACAGTTAAAGCAAAGCAAAAAGGAACTGGGGATTGGTCAATAAGTGGCTAACACCTTCTAAAGGTAATTTCCATTCTTATCTGCTGAAACTAATATGGAGATGAGACTATTGAGAAAATGCATGATAAAGACATAAAAAAAGCCAGACAGACCTAAGCTAAAAAACTCGAATCAGAATTTACTACGAATTGCCAGCATATTAAAATAATCGCCTGCGATCGCTCAGTGAATCTAGCTATTTACGAATGTTGGCATTATCGTCAAGGATTGCTGAGTGAGATAGAAGGGTTACCTCCGCAACAAATTGAGGTTAAGCTCTATTTGCGACAAAATGGCAATCAAGTTAATGGCTTTAAAAGTTCTCTCAAGAAAGGAAATTTCCTCGCCTTGGAAATTATAATCCATACTAATTAAATATTTTTTTGTAGCTTTCTCTTGTAACGAGAAAGCTACAAAAATTTTTATGAGTTTTTGCTTAAATATTAAAGTGAGTCTCTAACGCAGGCGCAGCAACGGGAAGGGCTAAAGAAACAAAGCAAAGCCAAGGAGATGAAGAAGATTTAATCTCAGGAACAAGGCAATTCTTTGACAGTAAAAACTATAAAAACAGTAGTGCGATTTCGCCCGTCGTGAGTCTGGTGGTGGGGTGGAATCTAGATTTTTTCAATTGCGATTACAAGCTTCTTGCGATTAACTAAAATCTCTCAAAATTATATGTTTTTGAGAATCAAAACTAATTAACCCCATTTGTTTTAATTTGCTCATAAATCGTGTAATTGTTACTCTATTAGCACAGCAGGCACTAGCAATATCTTCATGAGTCAAACGAGCACTTAGGCGCGTTCCCTCTGGTACAGGTTCACCAATTTCTTGTTTGAGAAATTCCAAAAGATAATGCAAACGCTCTTGTACCTGTCGCTTTCCAGAAATGGCTAACAAAGATTCTGTTTGCTGTAATCGTTGATTTATTTTTGGTAAAAAGTTATGGCTGAGGCTAGGAGAGGCGGCTATCTCTGACACGTGAATTGATACTAACTCCACCTCAGATAGGGCTATTGCTTGGTAAATCTTCAGAGATGTCATACTAGAGCCAAAGATCATTCCTGCTCCTGCCAAGCCTACTAGCACTTCTTCACCTGTTTCACAGAAAGTACTGAGTTTTACCCAACCCTGACAAACATGTAAAATTTGTAGCGGGTTGAGAGAGATATTGTCTCCTTTAGAATATTTATATAAGCGACGATCTCTGATAATGCTGCTGACACTCTTAATTTCTGGCAATTCCCATTGCTTACGTTCAGTAATATTACGTATTATCCACCGTAGAGATATTACCTGACCCTGTTGATTGCGAATAGCTGCCACTGTTAAAGCAGCATCAAATGACTCACCATGACGTTGTTGCAAGTGTACTAACAATTCTGTGTCTCTATCCGACTCCGACAATCGGTTGATTTCGCTACGAACTTGTTGACGTTCTTCCAAGAGGACGAAGTTAGTAATTGGCTTGCCTACTAAAAAGTGCTTGGAAACATTCAGTAATTTAGCTGCCATTTGGTTAGCTTCGTGGATCGTACCTGATGCATTAGTAACTAAATAACCATCTGGTGCTGAGTCGAATAAATCCTGATAACGTATGCGTTCTGTTTCTAAAAAATTTTGCGTTCGGATTAATTCCTCATTTTGCTGATATAGTTCTTCTACTGCTAACTGCAATGTTTTTGAGCTGTTATGAAGTTCCTCAAAAGCTTGTGGTAGCATTTCTGATGGAACCCAAGGCAAGACAGTAGCGGTTTGATATAAATCAGCTAACCGCTTGTGTAAAACTTCCGTGCGTTGGAAAAACAACTCAAGATTCATCTGGGATTATCTCCCTTCTTGTAGAGGTCCATCATAAAAGTAACTATTTGTAGTAGTACAAAACGTCTACCTTGAGAAGTGAAGTTGCGGAAATGAGAATCATCATTAAGCAAACTCGTAGCGATTCTTACCAAGGTTTTTAGCACGGTACATAGCGGTATCTGCCTGTTTAATCAAAGTCTCACTGTCGCGGCTGTTAAGAGGGTAGATACTAATACCAATACTAGCAGAGACTTTAGTAGTATATCCATCTAAAACAATTGGCTCAGTTATAGTACCTAAAATTTTTTCGGCAACTTTAGCAGCTACTTGTACGTTAGGAATTGCCCGTAAAATTACAGTAAATTCATCACCACCTAAGCGAGACACCGTATCACTACCGCGCAAGCAGTTACTGAGCCGTTGTCCAACTGTTACCAAAAGGCGATCGCCAATTTCGTGTCCCAGAGTATCATTTACTTGTTTAAACCCATCTAAATCAATAAATAATAGCCCTAGTAATAAATTGTTATCTTGTGCCCAATATAATGATTCAAGAAGTTTTTCGGTGAAAAATTTCCGATTGGATAAACCAGTTAAGGGATCGTGATATGCCAGAAAACGCAAGTGGTCTTCTTTGCGTTTTAATTCATTGTTAGAACGGTAGAGTTCGGCAGCAGTACGCTTGAGCTGGTCTTCCATTTGCTTACGCTGAGTAATATCTCGAATCACCCCAACTAAAAAGTAATTGCCCGCAGCATCTTTATGGAACGATCGCTTAGTAGCAATTAAATGAGTTGAACCATAAGCATCGGTAAATTCTTCTTCACTTTCCTGGGGCTGCTGAGTCTGGAAAACCTTCTCATCTTGCTGGCGAAATACATCAGCTTCATGTTTAGGGAAAAATTCATAGTCTGATTTTTCAATTAACAATTGATTGGGATAACCGATCAATCGGCAATAAGCCTCATTTAAAACAATCCATTGATGTTGTTCATTTTTCACAAAAATGGGATCAGGAATTGTATTAATAACTTGATGTAAAAACTCTTTAGAGCGTTTCAACTCTTCTTGCATAGAGGCAAGATAATAGGTAATCCAAATAGCTGCACTGCCAAATGTCAGCAGTGAAGGAATCAGAGGTATCCACCAACCAGACAAAAAAGCAATGTAGGCACACAAAGTTAACAACAAGCAAAAAAGTAGAATACTAATAGATATCTTAGTTGGGTGTCGAATTCGCCATGCTGTTGTAGCTCCCAAATAAGACCAGCCAAAAATCCACAAGTATTCCCATAGCTTTGGCCAGACTTGAAGTAAAGGTCGTCCTTCTAAAGCAGCGGCAATTAACTCATTGATAAAATGAGCTTGCAGTTCAATTCCAGCAATGGGTTGTGCTGTACCCATCAACCTGCTGGATTGCGGTATGAAAACAAAATCTTGAAGACTGGGGGCTGTAGAACCAATAAGTACAATGCGATCGCTGAACCATTCTTTTGGTACTCTGTCTGCTAGCACATCCCTCATCGATACTTGGCGGTAGCTACAGGATGCGGCTAATGAACTAGGACAACTTGGTTTGGGGAAGTTGGACAAAATTTGGTAGCCTCTAGCATCAGCGCCTACATAGGCACCATCATTAGCCTGAAATCTAGTAAACACTGCCTGACCCAACTGCAAATACTCAGAGTTGTTGGCTGCGGTTTGAGCAGTAATGCCATATGGCTTCAAATACACTAAAGCCAGCTTCAAAGCAAAACTTTCATGTGCCTGATGATCAATGTGCCAATACAACAAGCTGCGACGTATTTTGCCATCAGGGTCATATAAAACATTATTAAAACCCACTTGATCGAGTTGATTCAGCACTGGCGGAGGTAAAACACTGGCATTTTTATTATTTGCCAGTTGTTCAATGCCAATCAAATTTGGCATCGACTTATAAGCCTTCACCAGATTTTCATAACCAGGCTCCACTGGCAAATCTCGGTATATATCTAACCCAATGGCACGAGGGTTATAAACGTTTAATTTTTGTAACAACTGGGCAATCACATCATCTGGAATTGGCCAAGAACCAACTTGACGCAGAGAAGCTTCATCAATCGCTACAATCGTGATCCGCTCTGCTGGCGGTTCATCTGGACGTAAGCGAAACAATTGATCCAAAGCTGCCAATTCTAAGGATTGGAATAATCCAATAGTCCGTACAAGCAAAATGCAGACTGCAACGCTGGAGGCGGTAATTAATTCCCTGTGTCCTCGACCAAGCGATTTTTTCAGTCCAACTATGAACCGCACAATACGCTTGCCTAGCTGCTTACTCATTCCCATTACCTAGTGGGGAGAAATATTCTTGATTTGCGATCTCTATCAAATACCTGGTGAATATAGCTTATAGGTGAGCTATATTCACTTGCTAGGAATTTCTTCAGATCTGTTGAATTCCTCAAGATTAATCTTGGGTACTCATTATCCAATGAAATGGTAAATTGAAACCTTTACGCCTCATAGCACAAGTTAAGTATAAATAGTGTTTGCTAAGAACAGTAGTCTCTCTATAGGAAGCTTTAAAAGCTGAATATGGGGATAAAATATTTACACAATTGCGTATATTTTATTATATAAAGTATAAAAAACTAGTTATGAAATTAGTAAGTTTACTTAAATTAATTGAGGAATTAAATTTTTTATATCTTTAATTATTCAATGATTACTACCGTAGACGAAATAAGCGCTGAAAATTACTAACTAATAAATAATACATACGATAATAACTGATGTTCTAATTATTTATTACTAAAAATAAAATAGTCAACCGGAAGCAAATTTGCCTCCAGTTGACTATTCAATCTCAGATATCAGCTTAAATTGCTAGAAATCACCTTGCTGAAGCTAATTACTTGAAATATTTGAAGTTACGAGCACCTGTATAATTAGAAACTTTCGCTAGTTCCTCTAAATTTTGAACTCCGCTATAGCTTTTTCCATTAATTATCCAAGTAGGGAAGCCTTCAATTTTGGCAGCTTTACACAGATCTGGTTGCCCTTTGAGTCCATCTGGAGCGCACTCTACCTTAACACTATCGTTAATAATCTTGTAAGCTTCTTTACCAAAGATCAGCTTCTGCTCGTGGCAATGGGGACACCAATAAGCAACATATTCCTTAGCACCTATTTTGACAAGATGATTTGCTAAGGCTATTTCTGCCTCACTGGAAGTAGTAGTGATTTCCCAACCAAATGCTGGGTTAGGTGGAACTTTGGGGGTAAAGCTGATTTGTACTGGTTTACCAGAAGTTGATTCAGGCGTACTACTTAATTGATTGGCATTACTAAAGACTGCTAAAGTGCCAATCAGGGTAATCATCCCAACAATAATGGCAGTGAAAAAGATTTGTCCAACATCCTCCCAAGTACGACCGAGAATCGTCAGTACCAAAAAACTCACAGAGAACAAAGCTGAGGCAATACAGTAAAGACAAACGGCTTTGATTTGAGATGCCAGCAAGTACATTAAGTAGCCACTGAAGATGGACATGGCGATCGCCCCTATTAACAGCAGCCACCAGGTCCAGTTTTCTATTTGTTTACGGCTATTGTTTTCCGCTGATTTTAATGCTAAGGGAGCCAAAGCAAATATCAGCATACTGGTGTAAGCCAAAAACCCAAACAAAGCTAAGGGCTGACCAAACACCGTTGCCCAAGGGCTGGAAAGTACATCATTACAGCCTTTGACACCAGCTTGTGCCACACAAGCTGCACTACCTCCTGTTAACTTTTCGATAGTGAGATAGCCTGTTGTCAAGGCACCAAGTCCGGCGATCGCGGCAATCAATGGACGCGACCATTTATGAATCCAAGGAGTAGAACGACGGCGAATCATAAACTGTGATTGGGAATTAGGAATTGGTTATGGGGCATGGGGAAATGGGCATGAGGCAAAACAGTTCCGAGTTGCGAGTTATGAGTAAACAAGTGAGTAAATCAGTACTAAGTACTCAGCACTCAGCACTCTTGAGGGGCATGGGGTATTGGTTATTTCCCCTTATCCTCCTTGGCTTCCCTGTCCTTCCTATCCCTAATCCCTAGTCCCCAGTCCCAAGTTAAGAACGTATAGTTACTGAGGAAATTGATTTAGTTTCACCTTTAGAGTTCCAACTACGGCGTGCGGCTTCCACAAATTGACTGACGCGAATTGGGTCAATTGGTTGTTCGATCCGACCGTGACGTTTTAGGGAACTGGAAACAATTACACCATCCGCTGCCTGCATCAGTGTACCTATGTTTTCCCAATTAGCCCCACTGCCAATGAATACTGGCGTGCCATTTGCTGCACCACAGGCCAGTTCCAAATCTTCTATGTTAGGTGGGCTACCAGTAGCCCAGCCTGACAAAATTACTGCATCTGCTAAACCCCTTTCGATGGTATCTTTAACAGCAACTGTGAGATTTGGGGAACTTAAAGGGCGAGCGTGCTTGACCAACACGTCGGCCAGAATTTTAACATCACTGCCTAATTCCCGCCGATAGCGGAGTATTTGATGGGCTTCTCCCTCAATTAAACCTTGGTCTGTGGCCATTACCCCTGTGAGGACGTTAACGCGAATAAATTGCGCCCGCACACAACTGGCGATCGCGATTGCACTTTTAGCATCGTTCCGCAAAACATTTAAGCCTACAGGCAAGGTCACCAGATTTTGTATTCGTTGTACCACCACAGTCATGGCACTGACAACCGCTGGATCGACCTGGTTTTTGGTAAAAGGGGCATCGAAAAAATTTTCTACAATAATACCGTCAACCCCACCACTTGCCAGGGCTGTTGCTTCTTGTTCGGCGCGGTCAATCACTGCTTTTAGGCTGCCTCCCCAGCGGGGTGAGGTGGGCAGTGGTAGTAGGTGAACTACCCCAATAATCGGTGTTCGAGTTTTAAATAGCTGATATAAGTCCACGTCTTTAATCCGCTTTGCGGAACCCAGAGTACATCAGTCTAGAATCTAGAATTGATTTGATAATGACTAATGACTAATTGATTTTATGTAGGGTGGATTACCGCCTCCTCCCTAGGGCGGGAATTGCTGTAAAACCTTCCATAAGATATGTTAAGATAAAACTTGACTACAAAGAGGAGTTTGCAACTCACAAGACGCGAGGCAGCTTCCCACGGTTTTAGGTTGCTCACCTGCGCATCTTCGTAGGCAAAGCCTGATCTGAAGGGTAGCATTACTGCTTGATTAGGCATAGTCGCGTTCGCACAGCGTCTCGCAGAGAGCGAGATTTCCCTGAGGGTAGCGACTTCTCACAACCAGCCCTTTGGGCGGCTTCCCGATGGGTAAATTAACAACGCACACGCTACGGTAATGTAAAATACCAACAGGCGAATCGTTAAAAAACATAACAAGTGTCAAATATACCCCAAGACACTCCATTTTACCCTGGGAAAACGGATTAATAAAAGCATCATAACATGACCTTAAACTTGATTAGGGTCATAGGTTTGCGGATGGCGACGGGCAATGGTACCCTTCCACTTGAGTACTGTCCGCATGTGGGTGCAGATGAAAACAGAGGCAAGCAAGCGCTGTATGTGTATGACGACAAGAAAAAAATGGAAAATTTTGGCAAACTATGGGTGACAAGCCAACAATAGCAATTTCTCACCTGGGCTGCGAGAAAAATCGAATTGATACAGAACATATGCTAGGAATGCTTGTCGAAGCAGGCTATGGCGTAGATAGTAATGAAGAGTTAGCAGATTACGTTATTGTCAATACCTGTAGTTTTATTGAAGCAGCAAGAGAAGAATCTGTTAAAACTTTGGTAGAGTTGGCAGAGGCGAATAAAAAAATCGTGATCACTGGCTGTATGGCTCAGCACTTCCAAGAACAATTATTGGAAGAGTTGCCAGAAGCAGTGGCCGTAGTAGGTACAGGCGATTATCACAAAATTGTAAATGTAATTGAGCGGGTAGAACAAGGAGAGCGGGTCAAGCAGGTTAGTATTGAACCAACCTACATTGCCGATGAAACTACACCGCGCTACCGCACTACAACTGAGGGCATAGCTTATCTGCGGGTGGCCGAAGGATGTGATTATCGTTGTGCGTTTTGTATTATTCCTCATTTAAGAGGAAACCAACGATCGCGTACTATTGAATCCATTGTCGCTGAAGCCAAGCAGTTAGCTAGTCAAGGGGTACAAGAGATTATTCTGATTTCCCAAATCACCACTAATTATGGTTTGGATATTTACGGTAAGCCAAAGTTAGCCGAATTACTCCGCGCTTTGGGAGAAGTAGATGTACCGTGGATCAGGATGCACTACGCTTATCCCACCGGACTGACACCTGATGTCATAGCAGCGATCCAAGAAATACCGAATGTCCTTCCCTACTTAGATTTGCCTTTACAACATTCTCATCCGGAAATTCTCCGCGCTATGAACCGTCCCTGGCAAGGGCGGGTAAATGATGGGATTATTGAGCGCATCAAGACGGCGCTACCATCTGCGGTGCTGAGAACAACATTTATTGTTGGTTTCCCTGGAGAAACTCAAGAGCATTTTGAACATCTACTAAAGTTTGTTCAGCGGCACGAATTTGACCATGTTGGCGTTTTCACCTTTTCTCCGGAGGAGGAAACCCCTGCCTACAAACTGCCAAATCAGTTGCCTCAATTCGTGATGGATGAGCGCCGACACCGCCTCATGGAACTCCAACAACCAATTGCTTGGCAAAAGAATCAACAGGAAGTAGGCAAAATTGTTGATGTCCTGATTGAGCAAGAAAATCCTGAAACTGGAGAATTAATTGGTCGTTCTGCAAGATTTGCCCCAGAAATTGATGGGCAGGTCTATGTGGTTGGCAAGGCAAAGTTAGGAACAATCGTGCCAGTAGAAATCCAAAGTGCTGATACATACGACCTCTACGGTCAAATTGTCAATAACTAAGTGGTCATTTGTTGTTTCTCAAATAACCAATGGCTAATCACCGCTCCAAAAATCCAAAATAAAATCTAGGAGAATTGATGAATCTTTCGTTTCAAGAATTAGGCATCTCACAAGAACGCGTTGAGCAACTAGAAAAAATCGGTTTCACCACCCCAACTAATATTCAAACCCAAGCAATTCCCCAATTGCTAGCAGGTCGTGATGTGGTTGGACAATCCCAAACGGGAACCGGCAAAACCGCAGCATTTTCGTTGCCAATTTTAGAACGGCTAGATATTAATCAAAGAGCCGTGCAAGCACTGGTTTTAACTCCAACTCGTGAGTTAGCCATGCAAGTTCACGATGCTATCACCCAATTTATTGGTGATGAAGGATTGCGAGTGTTAGCAATCTACGGAGGTCAATCAATTGACCGCCAAATTTTACAACTCAGACGTGGTGTCCACATGGTTGTGGGTACACCAGGACGGGTAATTGACTTGCTAGATCGCGGCTGTCTCAAACTCGATCAAGTCAAGTGGTTTGTGTTGGATGAAGCCGATGAAATGTTGAGCATGGGCTTTATCGACGATGTGATCAAAATCCTGTCCCAAGCACCCGAAGATCGTCAAACAGCTTTATTCTCAGCCACAATGCCGCCATCGATTCGGCAATTGGTAAACAAGTTTTTGCGATCGCCTGCGACAGTCACCGTCGAACAGCCAAAAGCTGCGCCCAATAAAATTAATCAGGTAGCGTACCTGATACCCCGTCACTGGACAAAAGCTAAAGCTTTACAGCCTATTCTGGAAATGGAAGACCCAGAATCAGCTTTGATATTTGTCCGTACCAGACGCACAGCCGCAGAACTGACAAGTCAACTGCAAGCAGCCGGACACAGTGTCGATGAATACCACGGTGACTTGTCCCAACAAGCCCGGGAACGCTTACTCAGCCGATTCCGCAATCGTCAGGTGCGCTGGGTAGTAGCCACTGACATTGCCGCACGTGGGTTAGATGTAGATCAACTTTCTCATGTGATCAACTACGACTTACCCGATAGCGTAGAAACCTACGTTCACCGCATTGGTCGTACTGGTCGGGCTGGTAAGGAAGGAACAGCAATCTCACTAGTACAACCATTTGAGCGCCGCAAGCAGCAGATATTTGAACGTCATAACCGTCAAAATTGGCAATTACTATCAATTCCCACCAGGGCACAAATTGAAGCGCGGCACATCAATAAATTGCAACAACAGGTAGGAGAAGCATTAACAGGCGAACGCCTAGCTTCATTTTTACCAATAGTCAGCGAATTGATCGAAAAATATGATGCTCAGGCGATTGCAGCTGCGGCATTGCAAATCGCTTACGATCAAACTCGTCCTGCTTGGCTAAGTTCAGACATTGAAATTCCCCAAGAAGAAAATACCCCCAGTCTGAAACCCAAGCTAGTCAAGCGTCGCGATGGTTCTGGCGAGCGCAACCGTTCCTCTTGGAGTAAATCAGACAGCAACATTGGCGAAGATGACAGACGTGGTAGTCCCAAGCCAAAGCTACGGACAGGCCGTCGTGATGCATCTCCTGTTAATCACAAGCTAGGTTCATCTACAGCTAGAGAATCGGCTTCGTAAGTTAAACAAGCCAGTCATCTGCCGGGTTCCCCCGTTGAGTGTAGACACGTTCGCGGAGCGTTGCCGCAGGCTAGCGGCTTGCCGCAGCTAGGGCGGCTTCTCGCAGAGTACTGGCGTTTGGCAGTCAAGAGTCAAGAGTCAAGAGTTAGAATTAACTAGAGTCGGCAAAAAGTTCTCTACTATAACAACTAAGTTGGTGGTGTTTGCTTCACGGTTTTGACTTTTGACTTTGGACTTTTTGACTATTTTTCAAAACATAATAAAGATGGATTGCCTGTAGTCTTATGTTCACCATTAAAGATTAAGCACATCTCCAAACAGGACATCTAGAATGGCAGATGGAATTGGTGGATTGATAGTACCTTGATTATGGGTCCATCAGATTATGTTTCAGAAAAAATTGGTGCGGAATTAATCAAATTCCTAGCTAACTGGGTAGGCACAAGAAAATTAAAGTGAGTTACTGGTTGTAGCGCTGGTTTTATTTAGAAATTAAAACCGCGAAAGCATCTATAACCAAATAAAAGAATCTCCGCGCTTCTGATGTTTCTTTTGTTAGTGCTGATTGGCTCAAAAAAAGTCAACGCGAGTTTGGAGAACTGCTTCCAGGCTTGATGGTAGAAATAAAATCTAAGTCAGATCGCCTTAAACCACTGGCAGAAAAAATTCAGCAATTTTTAGAACTAGGAACTACTGTTAGTATCCTGATTGACCTTAACAGTTTACGGTTTTAACCAAGAAGAAATAATTTTACCAAACGACGATAAACTTACATTGCCAGACTTATTACCTGGTTGAGAACTTACAGTATTAGAACTGTAGGTTTTTGTATTTGATTAAAAAATTTATTAGTTATTACAGCTATTTTCAAGTAAATAAACCACATCTTTTTTGCCTTGCACATAGACGCAAAGGCGCAAAGAAGAACGCTGTAAAGTTTGAGTTAAGAATTTAAACTCAACTCAAACTGACTATTGCCAAAAAAAATCTTACAGCCAAGGGCGAGTGACTTGTTCTAATTCGCTAATTTCAGCGTCGCTCAATCTCCAGCCCAAAGCGCCAGCATTTTGTTTTACTTGTTGGGCTGTCTTCACACCAGCAATGGGAATAACATTACCTTGAGCAATTAACCAATTAAGGGCAACTTGGGCAGGGGTGCAATCGTATTTTTCTCCAAATTGCTGGAGCAAAGATATTACAGGTGAAATTTTTTGTAGCCCTTCTTTATTAAATCGTGGGTCTATCCTTCTAGCACCAGTAGGCGTTTCGCTGCGATCGCTAGTGTATTTGCCTGTGAGTAAACCCTGGGCTAAAGGACTATATGCCAAAATTGTTACACCTAACTCACGAGCCGTGTCGAGAATACCTTGGCTTTCAATTTGGCGAGACAGCAAAGAGTAGCGTACCTGGTTTACAGCCAAAGATACTCCCCTAGCTGCCAAAATCTGCTGTGCTTCTCGCATTTGTGCTGCTGAGTAATTACTCACACCAACTGCGCCAATTCTGCCCCGCTGCACTTCATCTGCTAGGGCGTTCATCAGTGTTTCTTGGCTCAAAAAGAAGGTGAACGGCCAATGGACTTGGTACAGGGCAATTCGGTCTAGTTGTAAGCGCTTGAGACTTTCTGTTAAAGCATCGGAGACTGATTGACCTGTAAAGCGCCACGGTAGAGGTCCAAATTTTGTAGCAATTTGTACAGGTTGCTGTGTTTGTTGCAAAAACTGCCCCAAAAACTCTTCACTGGTTCCTAATCCGTAAATTTCCGCAGTGTCAAAAAAAGTAACACCAGCCTCTAAAGCTGCGGTAAAGGCTTCTTTTAACTGTTCTACGCCGTAGCCATCGCCATAATTCCAAAAAAGTTTATCACCCCATGCCCAAGTCCCAAGGCATAAGGGTGTAACAACAGGTCCATTTTTCCCCAATGTGATGGTTTCCACGTTTGTCAACATTTAATTTTGTTACATTTATTTACATTTCTAGTGTATCGTTACACATTCGGCGCGTAATCAACCGAGGGGAAGGGCATGAGGGGGATGTAGGAGACAAGGAGAGGATAGCAATTAGCAATGCCCAATGACAAATGACAAATGGCAAATGTTATAAACTGGATGAATTTTAGAAAAATAGGGAATCAGCAGGGTTTATCTTGAGTAAATGGGAGAATAAGATTCCAGATAAATAAAGTAGCTATGGCAAGCAGTGACGCATTTGATTCCCCAACCAACTCCCTAGCTTTGCCAAGGGTCAATCTGCTGACCATGTTTAGGCTAGGTTTGTTTCAAATGGGGTTGAGCATGATGTCCATCTTGACTCTGGGGGTACTTAACAGAGTCATGATTCAGGAAATAGCAATTCCAGCAACGCTAGTGTCGTTAGTTCTGGCATTACCAGCATTTGTTTCGCCTTCACGCATCTGGTTTGGTCAGATATCAGATGCAAAGCCAATGTGGGGTTATCATCGTACAGCTTATGTTTGGGCAGGAGCAGCAATATTTGCGATCGCCGCATTTTTAGCCGTACAAGTGATGTGGCAGTTGAATATTGCAGCCAAGAATGCAGGTGCTTGGGCATGGACAACCCAAACCATTGGCTGGACTGCACTTCTGTCCTTAGTTTTTGCTGTCTATGGTCTAGCACTTTGTGCCAGTGGTACCGCCTTTGCTGCTTTGTTGGTGGATGTGTCTGAAGAAGATAACCGATCCAAAGTGGTTGGTGTTGTGTGGTCGATGCTAATGGTAGGAATTATTGTTGGGGCAATTATTAGCTCCAGCTTATTGAAGCAATTAACGCCAGAAGCTAACATTGCGACTTTGCAGACAGCCGTCAATAAGCTGTTTATGATTGTGCCAGCAATTGTATTTGGGCTGGCGATCGCGGCGACATTGGGTGTGGAGAAAAAATATTCCCAATACTCTAGACGTTCTAGAGTAGTGAATCGTGAAGACAGCATCACCTTAAATAAAGCATGGGAAATCTTGACGGCTAGCCCGCAAACAGGCTTGTTTTTCACATTTTTATTAGTGATGACTATCAGCTTGTTTATGCAAGATCCAATTTTGGAACCTTATGCAGGTCAAGTTTTTCGGATGCCTTTGGCTGAAAGTACTAAATTGAATGTTTTTTACGGCACAGGTATACTCATTGCCTACGGCATCACTGGATTTTTGATTGTGCCGCGCTTGGGTAAACGCAAAACTGCACGACTGGGTTGCATATTAGTGGCATTCTCTTCCTTACTACTAGGACTATCAGGATTCTCTGCTAATCCAGCGTTTCTCAAGCTAGGTTTAGTTTTGTTTGGTTTAGCTACTGGTGTATTAACAACGGCAGCAGTTAGCTTGATGCTAGATCTCACAGCTGCTGAAGCCGCCGGTACATTTATTGGAGCATGGGGACTAGCACAGTCTATCTCTAGAGGGTTGGCAGTAGTAATCGGTGGTGCAATTTTAGATACAGGTCGCAAGCTACTACCTAGCTTGGAATTAGCCTATGGACTAGTATTTGTCTTAGAAGCTGTGGGAATATTGGTTTCGATTTGGTTCCTCAATCGGGTGAATGTGAACGAATTTCAAACTAGTACCAAACAAGCGATCGCTTCTGTTTTGGAAAGTGATTTAGATTAAATTGTCATTTGTCATTTGTCAAGACTTATTAGTTATTTCTCCCTTGTCCTCCTTGTCCCCCTTGTCCCATTTCTCCCACATTTCCTTGTCTCCCTTCCCTCATCCCCCCGACTGCTTGGCTTAGAAGCAGCTTTGCGCGAGAATTAATCAATGAATGACTTTTGGAATACAATTCTCGATTTTGCCCAAACCACCACTACCAGAGTGGGTAAGCAGCTAATGCAAGATTTTGGGCGGGTGCAGGCTTTACAAAAAGCAGATGGCAGTTTGGTGACTCAAGCTGATAAATGGGCAGATCAAACAATTCGAGATGCGATCGCTTCTACTTTCCCCGGTTACGGCATTTTAAGCGAAGAAAGCGATCGCGTTTTTCCAGGTACAGAATGGTGCTGGGTAATTGACCCTTTGGACGGTACCACTAACTTTACACGAGGCATTCCCATCTGGACGATTTCGATGGGATTGCTATATCAAGGGACACCAATTTTTGGCTATGTCTACGTGCCTCAACTGAGTCAAACTTTTCATGGTTTTTGGGAAGGTTCGTCTGGTTTAGCAACACCAACTGGGGCCTTTCTTAACCACCACCCCATCCACACAAGTGCTGATGCTCCCAGCAATAATCATTTTTTTAATCTCTGTTCTCGCAGTACGGCAGCTATACAACCAGACTTTCCCTGTAAAATTCGGATGCTAGGTGTAGCTAGCTATAACTTCCTGACAGTGGCAACTGGGGCTACTTTGGGTGGTATTGAAGCCACACCCAAAGTTTGGGATTTGGCAGGCGCTTGGGTAATTGTCCAAGCGGCTGGCGGAACTTGGTTATCTTTAAAATCAGAGCCATTTCCGCTTTTAGCAGGGGAAGATTACAGCGATCGCTCTTTTCCTACCCTTGTTGTCAGCCGTTCAGAATTGGTTCCAGTGTTTACACCGTTTTTAGCACGTGTAAAAATTTAAATAAGTATTAAAATATTTTAGTTACAAAGTATACCAGTATAACCATTGGCAAACAAGGGTTTCATTATATTTAGAGTTGAGTCAATTATGTGCAGCTAATTTATACTGTGTTGACACTCCCATAATGTTGCAGTGGGGCACTGAGTACATAAATAGCCATGTTGTCCAATTTAGATTTGATGCGAGTCTTTGTTTATAGCTCCATCCACAAGCAAGAAGTCTTGCTGTCAAACCCTTTTTTGACGGCGCAAACAGTATATAAAAGTAACCAAGTAATAGCCAAAATAGAAGGTGTTATTGCTACTTCAGAACTCACGGACACAGCATCAGTATTCTCTATTAATGCAACTTCATCCTATTGGGACGTGATCAACGAAGTATTAGCGGACTATAGCTATATTCTCACAGGTGAGATAGATCGTCGGGGTTTCTATGAGTATCGTTACTGCCAAGTACCCAATGGTTATAAGATGCATGGCACTAAATCAGTCTACCTATGGCGAGCTTGGTGGAAATATCGTAAATATGCTTTACAATTAGGAATTCCATTAGAACTGCTGATACGCACACGAGATGCATGGTATCCGATTAGGGATTTAACTATTAGCGACGGACTTTTATATATTAAGACTCTAGGAAATGAGATAGCAGTACATGCAGATGACATAGTAACTTGGCTAAGCAAAACTCAGCCAAATTCCAATAATGCAACCCATACTGCAATTCCTAAGAAAAATAGAGAGTAATTTGATACTTAAATTTTATTTTTTACTGACTTGGCTCAGTAATTATTGCGGTCTCAAATGTAAAATATAGCTGTTACTGCTTTTTAGTTCGACCGCTACCCGTCCTGAATCTTATTGGTCAAATACTAATGAAAGGACTCTGGCTCGAAAACAACCAATTACAATTACGCACAGACATCCCCATCCCGAAACCACCGCCAGGAGAAGCTCTTGTGCGTGTTTTGCGTGCAGGTATTTGTAATACTGACTTAGAACTGCTAAGAGGCTACTATCCCTACAGTGGTATTTTAGGACATGAGTTTGTTGGTGTTGTCGAACAAGGGCCAGAAAACCTACTTAACCAGCGAGTAGTAGGAGAAATTAACGCTGTTTGTGGACATTGTCGATTTTGCCGCAGTAAACAACCGTCTCACTGTGAAAATCGCACTGTGCTTGGTATTGTCAACCGCCACGGAGCATTTGCTGAATATCTCTGTTTGCCGATAGAAAACCTACATCCTGTACCTGAGAATGTGCCAACAGAAGTAGCAACATTTACCGAACCCTTAGCAGCAGCTCTAGAAATTCAGCAACAAGTAGAATTAGGTACCAATGACCGGGTACTGGTAGTGGGCGATGGTAAGCTGGGACAAATAGTGGCACAAACAATAGCTCTCACAGGTTGCGAACTTTTGGTCGTAGGGCGTCATCAAGACAAACTTGCCAACCTAAAGGCACGAGGCATAAAAACGGGTTTAGCCGACACTGTTACAGATAGATTTTTCGATATTTCAGTAGAGTGTACTGGTAATCCCGAGGGATTTGCGATCGCTCGCCGTGCCCTACGTTCTAGAGGCACACTGATACTTAAAAGTACTTATGCTGGTAATCTAAGCCTAGATGCTTCTTCTTTGGTAGTCGACGAAATCACTCTGATTGGTTCCCGTTGTGGTCCTTTTGCACCTGCACTCCAATTACTTGCAACAGAACAAGTGGATGTACAACCCTTAATTCATGCTCGTTATCACCTCAACGAAGGGCTTGCAGCTTTTAAACACGCTCAGAGTCGAGGTGTTTTAAAAGTTTTGTTAGATATTAGTCAATAGTTATTGGTCAGTTGTCATTGGTGAAGAGCCAGTAGTTATTTCTCCTTTGTCTTCCTCATCCCCCTTATCTGTTTAGTAAAACATAGGGTTGGTTTTAGGTTGATAATCAGAACAATTGATAGCCTCTTCTGTGTTAGCGATCGAGGGACGTACTGTGCATTTGAGGCGGTAATCCTCAGTAAAAAATTGGCAGCCAGTACAAGGTATTTGATGCATTTGCTTGGCTTTACTGACACTATCTCGCGCTGCTGACCATAGACTCCAAGCGCAGAGACCGATCACAGACCAAGCAACAACAAAGCAAATAGGGACTAAGAAAAGTTGAATCCCATAAATCAGGGAAGAAATTAGTTCTAACATGGTAGTTTCTGATAAAAATTAAAAATTAGGAGTTAGAAGTAATCTTAACTTCTAACCCCCTACTCTTAACTTCTTGCTCAGGAAGTATAACTTAAACGCCAGCATGACCCAGTGCTAAACCAGTCACAAGCATTCCCAAGACGAGGAAAGGTTGAGCACTGGCTTGGTACTTCACGTCGTTTTTTAAAGGGTCACGCAGGAAATACATATCTTGGAAGGTGATTTGCGGCAAGATTAACAGTACAAGTATTGCTGCATACAAATTCTCATGGATACTAACTAGATAAGCAGCAATTAATCCCTGAAATAAATCAATCATCACTACACATATCCACGCCGCAGTATTAACACCAAACATTACAGGTAGTGACTGTAATCCCAGTTGGCGATCGCCTTCTACACTCTTGAAGTCATTGACAATGGCAATACCTAATCCAGCCAAACTGTAAATTAGGGTGAGAACAACAATTTTCCAATTCAGTTCTCCAAATAAAGCGTGACCTGCCCACCAAGGTAAAGCAATATAGCTTGCTCCCAAGGCATAATTTCCTAACCAGCCGTTTTGCTTCAGTTTCAGTGGTGGTGCTGAATATATATAGGCAATAAAAGTTCCAAAAATAGCCAAACCCGTAACATTAGGGAAGTCATGACCAGCCCACAAATCCAGCACAAAGGCTAAGGCAATACCAGATAACAATAATACAACTATCTGGGTAATTACCTGGGGTACAGAAATGGCTCCAGAGGGAATAGGACGGTAAGGTTCATTAATGGCATCAATTTCGCGATCGTAGAAATCATTTAAGGTTTGGGTGTAACCCGCAAGTAGTGGTCCTGAAAGCAACATACAAGCTGCTGCCTTCAACACATTTTCCAATGTCCAAGTATAGTTCCCAGAAGAAGCAGCACCGCAAACTACGCCCCAAATTAAGGGAATCCAAGTGATCGGCTTCATCAGTTGCAACCGGATTTTCCAAATAGAGGTTTCTCCTGGCGCTGCGCCTTTCATTCCCAGCAGTTGCCTAGTTTTAGCACTGCGATCGGCAATTGCTGTGATTTCTTCACTCGTATTAACTGAGTCTACTGCTTCCGCAGGATTGGAATTTGGAGTAATGGGAGTTGAATCAGACATAAGAACTATTTATGAATTGGGCATTGGGGAGCAAGTGCGTTCTGTCACCAGACTTGTAGACGCGATCGCCGTTAGGCATTGCCACAGGCTAGCAGCTTCCCACACGGTAGCAACTGGCGTCCTTGGGTATGGGGCACTGGGAAGCCAGTGCGTTGCGTGGGGAAAGCGCGTTGTAGACCCCGGAGGGCGGCTTTCCATTCGCTGAAAGCGTTCCCGTACCCCTATGGGAAGCAAGCTACGCATAGCGTCTCCGCTGGAGAAGGGTAGGGTAACAACTGGCGTCATTGGGCATTTGTTATTTCCCCTTGCCCTCCCGATCCCACTACCCAGTCGCCATTACCTATAGCCTAAAACGAAATTATCAAATAACTATTCTGAAACTTCGCCCCAGTAACGGGTTTGCCACTCAAAGAGGGGGGTAGGGAAATATTCCGCCGCTGATCCCCAGCTTCGACTGTCACCTCTGGCCCATACTGAGTGAGTTTGACTTGTTTTTTGTCAAATCCAGGCAAGAATAAGCGTACCTGACGGTTGTGAATATCGATCTCAATGGGTTTGGGAGCTTGTAATGCTTGCTGCGCAAAGTTGGGTAGAGCATCTATTAGCGATTGCCACTCACCACTTGGCACATCAGGAACCACATTAATAGGTAGAGGGGTAAATTCCTCTGTGAGATTGTGGTGACTCTGGGAAGAGACAAGGATAACGCCGCCAACAGTAATACCGACTTGTTGAGCGCTACCCCACAAATAACGGGTGCTTGCTACCTCAATTGGTTCTGGTGTAGTTACCAAAAAGGCAGCAACGCGCTGGGGGTCGGCAAGGGCAGCTTTACCCTGTTCTAGGAGATTATTAACTTGATTAGTAGGTTGTGCGAAGTTATCTGTTGTCCAATTGAAATTGAACAAGGTGCTAATCAGCGGTTGAATCAAGGGCGATTCTGCAATTGTTTTTCCCAAATCAGAGTTAACAAATAATTGCCGAAAGCGCCGGACATACCAGCTAAGAGACTCTGGCAATCCCAACATCCGCAAGGTGGAAGCCTCACCTGTGCCATCATAGACAATCACATCATATTTGCCGCTGGCATCATATTCACGGATCGCATTGAGGGCAAGAGCACTGTCCATCCCCGGCAATACCACCAATTCTTGAGCGTAAACGTCTTTAATGATCGGTGTGCGGAGGTATTGCGCCTCAAGTTTTTTTACTTCTTCCCAATTGCGCTCTAGCAGAACAGATGCTTGAAACTGTACTACTTGCAAATTAGGAGCAACTTCTTGGGGGTCGGAAGTCAGGGTAGTATCCAGCAGGATAGGTAATGCTGGTTCTGCAAGTCCTGCTAGGAGTACGCGCTTGCCTTGGTTAGCTAATAGCTTGGCAGCCGCGATCGCAATTTTGGTACGAGCAATGCCGCCTTTGCCCAAAAATGTCAATATCAGGGTCATTACTTGATTTCCAGTTACCGCCGATGTTGTCAACTCCAACTTAGCACTCGGCAAATCTTCTCAGCTTCCGCCTACTGTACGAGTTTAAGTTCATCTTCAAAAAACCAAGTGGAGAAATTGTCTTCAAATTGCACCACTACACCAACACCGCTAGCATCTGTCATTTTGTAGCCGAGGATAATGCCAACTTGACCTAATCTTTTTACAACAGGGGGAGATACGCGATCGCGCAAACGAAAGACCTTAACCTTCTGTCCGATTTCCATGCCTAGATACAATGCAATAAACCAAGTCTCAGTTTAGCTGAATCCGTGGCTCACCTGTAATAGATTTCAAAAGCAACAGGGGGGATGAGGTGGATGCGGGAAATAACAAAAGGGGACGCGGTGACGAAGTCGGAGTCTTGGACGCCACTTGCTACCCTGCGGGAAGCTGCTTTCCGGGCGTCTACAAACCAGGGAGCCCGTCCAACGTAGTGGCTCCGCTTCCCGTCGAGTCCGAACTTCCGTGAGCGAACCAGTAGCGAAGTACTCCTACAGTGAAGCAAGCTACGCGTAGCGTCTCCGTCAGGATAAGGAGCGTCACCCGAAGCAGGACGCAAAGACACGGAGATTTATTTATGTGTTGCCAGATTTAAGAGAAAGGGTATTAGAACTAGAATGCGGATTGTGGCCAACTTATCAGCAGGCAACAGATTTATGGTTGCGTTGGTATAATGCACAAGGTTCGGTGCCGACGCTGGCAGAACAAACAGAACAGGAACGGCAACGAGCAGAGAGATTGGCAGACTATTGTGCGATCGCCGGGAGTTGCTTCAAATGTCTGTCTTGAAGTGAGTAAAACTTAGCAATTAGACCCTTAGATATTTATATTTTATGAAATTTAGATATAAGTAAAGATAATCATATTGACTTTTTAGAATATATATAGTGATGAAAAGATTGCTCACTTTTGGCTAGAGGACATTAGGAACTAATCGATAACTTAACTAGTCTTGCATGAATAGTAAAATATGCTTATGAGTTTAAACTGTAAGCTAAATTTTTTGCTTGAGATTTATGCGAAAAATTGCGCTCCGATAAGATAAAATTCGCGGTTAGCCTGCCTAGTAATATGTAGTGGTGTTCGGGGATGAAGTTTTCGCTTAAAAGTAATGTAACTTGGTTGCAAGTGCAGCGATACGGGGAATTATTACAAGTTTTAGTAGCCAGGACTTTAAAGGTACGCTATCGTGGCTCCTTCTTGGGTGTTTATTGGTCGATGTTAAACCCTTTAATTATGACGGGGTTGTATACTGCGATTTTTGGAGCAACTTTTGCATCCTATTATGGTAATTCTTTAGTCAACTATGTATTGGCAGCGTTTACAGGACTGATTGTGATCAATTTTTTCTCAGCTTCTACTACTCAGGCATTGACTAGTGTAGTTGGAAATGGCTCACTTCTGAATAAAATTCATTTGCCAGTAAGCATTTTTCCAGTATCGATGATTGCAGCAAATGTGTTTCAGTTTTCAGTGGGAACTTTACCGTTACTTGCAGTGATTACTTTAGTAAAGTCTAAGAGTCTAATAAATGTTTTAGCACTAGGTTTTCCCTTTTTAGCACTAGTTTTAGTTTGTACAGGAGTGGGATTTTTAGTAAGCGCTTTGTACGTTTTTTTTAGAGATCTACCTTACTTTTATGAGTTACTTGTGTTTGTAACTTGGGTCAGTAGTCCTGTATTTTATCCAGCCGCTATTGTTCCACCGCAGGTAAAGCAATTTTTAGGATTAAATCCATTATCACCAATTATTGAAAGTTTACGTCAAATTACTTTATCTGGAAGTTCACCAGACTTAAGTTTAATCTCGTATTCACTATTGAGTGGCATAATTATTTTGTCACTAGGATGGACTTGTTTTCACTTGTGGCGACATCAATTTATGGATTTGCTGTAAATGGAAGTAATTCGTCTGGATCAAGTTTCGCTTTGGCGACGAACGCAAGAAGAGTTTTCTTATGACCTCAAGAAAACTTTGCTATCTATTGTTGAAGGTAAATATCGCAAGTCTGCAAAGAAATTAGTACTGGACAAAATTGATTTTGTTGTTGAACAGGGAGAAAAAGTAGGTATTATAGGAGCAAATGGCTCTGGTAAATCAACCCTGTTGAAAATAATTTCTGGAATTCTTAAATCAACAAGTGGAACAGTACGGGTAAGAGGAAAAATTGCTCCGTTGATTGAACTGGGAGCAGGATTTGATCCTGAAATTTCTGTTAGGGATAATATTTTACTGTATGGTGTGTTACTGGGATTTTCTCAGGATGAAATGAGAAAAAGAACACAGTCAATTTTGGAATTTGCAGAATTGCAGGACTATATATTAGTACCAGTTAAGGGTTTATCTTCGGGGATGGTAGCACGCTTGGGATTTGCTATTGCTACAGAAATACAACCAGATATCTTAATTTTGGATGAGGTGTTATCAGTAGGTGATGAAAGTTTTAGGAGTAAGTGCAAACAAAGAATAGATAAGTTTTGGAATTGTGATGCGACAGTTTTAGTAGTTTCTCATGATTTAGGTTTTATCAAGCAGTCTTGTCAACGAGCAATTTGGCTAGATAGAGGTACAATTCGCACTACTGGCAAAGCTAGTGAAGTAGTCGATTGTTATTTAAAATCAGTGTAAATATTGAGCTTGTTTTTTATAAACTGGTATCTTGTCAATTGCTGGCTAAGCATTAATAGCTTGGTTATTTATCTATTGCTGCAAGGCTCAAATCATTAATTATAAATTAATAAATTTGGCATATTCTTAGCAAAATGATATGATACTAAACATTTAAAAACTTGGAATTGTAAACTTGGGCAGGAGTATTAAATTAATGGGTTTTAGTAATTTACTGTATTCAGTTGCACGCCGTGGCAAAGCTTTATTACCACAGAAAATCAAAAATAAAATTACTCAGAAAATTATCGAAACTAGATCTGCAAGTTTTAGTGAAGTTGGGGATATAGAGAGATTTAATCCGTCATTAGAGGATTTACAAGCTAATGAAGAAGTCACTTCTAAGCAAGAAAAATATTTTGGTGAAAAAATAACTTCGGCTACTTGGTTTGTACCTTATATTCCATTTCCATATTATGGGGGAATCTTTACAATATACAGATTCTGTAATTATTTAATTTCTAAGGGTATTAAGGTCAGATTGTCGGTTAGGGACTGTCCTCAAGCAGAACAGAGCGATTATGCAGAGCGCATTTGCAAGACATTCCCAAATCTTGACCAGGCTGAGATTTTCTTTCAAAAAACTATAGACGATGTTTCTAAAATTCCTGATTCTGATATATCCTTTGCAACAGATTGGCCCTCTGCATATTCATCATTATCATTTAATAGAGTCAAGATAAAATACTACTTTATTCAAGACTATGAACCTCTGTGTTACCAAGCAGGAGCAATTTCAGGTTTAGCTGAATTAACTTACCATTTGGGATTTATTCCCATAATAAATACACAGGGTTTGTACGAATATTATAGTAGAAGACACAATCCTGATAGAGGAGTTTACTTTAATCCTTCGGTAGATAGAAATATTTTTCACTACGAAGCTAATAGAGTCGCAAATGAAAGTTTACCTACTAGAATATTTTACTACTGTAGACCTAATTCTGGGCGCAATGGCTTTTCTTTAGGCATATCTACCTTAAAAAGAATTAAGGAAAAATGGGAAGATAGAGTAGATATAGTTTTGGCAGGAAGTGTATATAACGATCCGCTTTTAGATCAATATCCTAATCACTTTAGTAAACTGGGTTTACTGCCTTATGAAAATACAGGAAGCTTGTATAGAAGATGTCACATAGGACTAGTAACTATGTATACTCCTCATACCTCCTATCTACCTCTTGAATTAATGGCTTGTGGTGTATGTGTTGTAACTAACAAATCAGATGCAAAAGATTGGCTAATTCAAGACAATTATAATGGTTTGTATTCAAAACCAATTATTTCGGAGTTAGAAAGTAAAATTGACCGCCTTATAGAGAATCCTAATTTGCGCAAAGAGATATCTAATAATGGTGTGAAATTTTTAAGTAATTTTAGCTGGGATGATGCTTTAGAAAAAGTATATATGTTCCTGACTACGGCATAACATTCCTTTTCAGTTCTGTGTAGTGAGTTTGATTAATCTGAAGCAAGAATGTTGAAAGATTGTCTTCATGTATAAAAAGCTATAGCAATCCTAGGCTTTTGGGAAAGGAAGAAAAGCTGAAAATACTATTCACACATAGTTTTAATTTCCAGTTTTTTTCTCTGTTTGATGGGATTGCTATATAAGTTTAAAACAAAACAATCATCCCTATTCTAACCGTCAAGGTGACAGGCTTGAATAAATTGGAATCTCCTCATTTAATTCTGCTTGATATTTCTCTAGTTACTTATAATTCAGCTAAATGGGTAGAGCAGTTTTTTAGCAGTCTCTTAAAACAAAGTTACCCTATCAATCTAATTAATATTTTAATAACAGACAATCAATCAACAGACAATACAGTTAGATTATGTGAAACAATTGCCGAAAAATATTCAGACTGCTTTTATAGTTTTAAAATATTTGAGCGCTCTAATTTAGGATTTGGTTGTGGACATAACTACAACTTAGCGCAAGGGAATTCTCCCTATTTTTTAGTTTCTAATATTGATTTAGAGTTTGCAGATGATGCTATTTTAACAGCGATAAATACTGCGATCGCAGATGACAGTGATGTAGCTTCTTGGGAATTTCGTCAAAAACCGTTTGAACATCCAAAATATTATAATCCTGTTACTCTAGAGACCTACTGGTCATCTCATGCTTGTGTACTTTTTCGTCGTTCTGCTCTTGAAAGCGTCAAAGGATACGAAGAAAAAATTTTTCTTTATGGAGAAGACGTAGAGCTTTCTTATAGATTGCGAGATAAGGGTTTTCGGATTAAATATTGCCCTGCGTCTGTATGTTGGCATTATACCTATGAATACCCTAATCAATTTAAAAGACTGCAATTTTTAGGTAGTACTTTAGCAAATAGTTATATCAGACTCAGGTATGGCTCTTGGAGACAAATAGTTGTTATACCTTTAATGTATTTAAAATTATGCTTATCAACATCTTTTATTTATAATGTACAACCAGATTTACTTCAGAACCTATGGAAACTATTGCAAAATTCGATATATTTTTTAAGCACACGTAAACAAAGCCAAAAATTATTTCCTATCCACAAGTGGGATTATGGATTAACTAGAAATGGTGCTTTTTATCAGTATCCGCAGCAAGCCCATCCTTCTCTTCCTTTAGTAAGCGTTATTATTCGTACTTATCAAGGAAGACTTTCATATCTCAAAGAAGCTGTAACCTCTGTACTAAATCAAACATACCCTCATATAGAGTTGATAGTTATAGAAGATGGTTCAAATACAGCCCAAGATTACATAGAGCAGCTTGCAAAAAACAGTAAATTAAAAGTAATCTACAAAGCAGAACCAAAGAATGGGCGCTGTCATACAGGAAATTTAGGTTTGTCCCAAACTACTGGTAAATTTATAGTGTTTCTTGATGATGACGATCTATTTTTTGCAGATCATATAGAAGTACTAGCTAATGAATTATTAAGTAATCCAAATATTGCAGCTACTTATTCGACATCTTGGGAAGTTGGTACAAAATTGATTTCCGTAGAACCTTTAAAATATATAGAAATTTCATATAAAACTATTTATCAGCAACCATTTTCTCGAGATTTGTTGTTTCAGCATAATTTTATTCCCATACAGTCTATTTTATTTGATAGAAAATTGTATGATTATCATGGAGGTTTTGACGAAGCTCTAGAAAATTTCGAAGACTGGAACTTATGGACTCGTTACTCTTTGAAAGATGATTTTTTATTTATTGACAAGACTACATCTATGTATCGAGTTCCTGTAACTCTCGATGAGTGGATTGTACGAAAACAATCTTTAGATGCTTATTACACAATTGCTATAGAAAAGCAAAAAAAGTTAAAAATGGCTACATCTATTTCACAAATAGCAAACGAACCAATTAATTTAAATAGCCAAGTTCAAATTGGATTTAAATATAAGTTAAAATCAATTTTCTTAAGATTTATTCTTTTTAAATGGTTATATTACCACTTTACTAATTTCAAGCGTCTGAAAAACTTACAATTCAAGAATAAATAATTTCTATTTTTTAATAGCCATTACTTGTGTTAATTTATCATGGATTATGGTAAAAAAAATTATCTATCCCTTAACAGAGTTTTTCAATTAAAAATTCTTCCTTTGATAAAGTACACCGTATGACTAAATTTTAATGAAATAATGAATCAAGAATCACCAATCTCTGTATCAATTATTATAGTTAACTATAACGGCATCAATGTTTTACCAGATTGCTTGAATTCTATAGAAACATTTGTTAATACATCTAATTACGAAATAATTGTCGTAGATAATGGCTCTAACGATGGCAGCCCAGAATTAATTTTAGAGAAATATCCCTATATTCACCTGATTAAACAACCAGAAAATCGTGGTTTTGGAGCAGGGAATAACGCTGGTGCTAAAGTAGCATCTGGGGAATTTTTATTTTTATTAAACACTGATACAATTCTAATAAGTAATATTTTGCCATATTTGATTGACTTGATGTATGCAAATCCACAAGTAGCAATTATTGGGCCAAAATTATTGAATTTAGATGGAAGCTTACAGATTTCTGTATCCCCAGCATTAGGTATTAAAGGCGAATATCAAGCTCGTCGGCTGCACCAAGCTTATCAAAATGCCTCTAAATTAAATTTTATTGCGCAGAAATTCCAAGAAATACAAGAAGTAGATATTGTTGTGGGTGCTGCTTTCTTTATTCGTTCTAGTCTATTTCATGCTTTAGGCGGGTTTGACGAAAACTTTTTTATGTATTTTGAAGAGTCAGACTTGTGCCAGAGAATACAAAATCAGGGATATAAAATAATCTACACACCTCATGTATCTTTAATTCATTTAAAAGGATACTCAATCCAAAAAACTGCAAGCTTAATGGCTCTTGAATATAGGCGTAGTCAACTTTACTATTATCAAAAACATCGTCCTTTATGGGAGCAGTTAGTATTGCGTTTATATCTTTTTTATAAATTTTTTGGAGAGTTTATCACTACAGCTAATCCTAATTGTTTAAAAATTATTATTTTATTATTTACAGTTAAAAAACCTGCTTTTACAGTATCGTTGTCTAGTCAATAACTGAATTGTTTTTTTATGACTATATTAGCCAATTTATCTTTTGCTCCAACACAACAAACAGGTTGGCTAAGCTATAGTTTAAATTTATTAAAAGTGCTAAAAGATTTAGATATAGACGTATTAAGCCCAATTGAAATTACAGAACTAAAATGTCACCAATCTCCTCTTAATATTACGACAGAGTTTGGTATAAAAGGACATTTAAAGCGCCTGATATGGACACAATTTTATTTGCCAAGGCTTTATCTTCAGCTTAAATCTAGAGTATTATTTTCTCCTATTCCAGAAGCTCCGTTATTTTCTTCTTGCTCTTATATTATTACTGTTCATGATTTAATTCCTTTAAGGTTTCCGCAATATTTTTCCGCAGTACAGAAAATTTATTGCAGTTATTATGTTGCTGCTGTTATCCAACAGTCAGAACACGTTATTTGTAATTCGATAACGACGGCTCAAGATTTAAGTAGTTTTTTGGGAGTTGCAGAGGATAAAATTAGTCCTATTCCACTAGCGTATGACAGTAAAAATTTTACTTTTTTAGATTTACCAAGACAAAATTATTTTCTATATTTAGGACGGCATAATCCTCACAAAAATCTTGAGCGCTTAATTACTGCATTTGCGGCCCTACCTAACAAATATGACTACGAATTGTGGTTAGCAGGGCCAACTGATCCACGTTACACCCCAAATTTAAAAGTACAAGTTCAGGAACTGGGGATAACTAATCAAGTCAGGTTCCTCGATTATGTTTCTTACAACGAATTACCAAAAATCATCAATAGCGCGATCGCGCTTGTCTTTCCTAGTTTATGGGAAGGCTTTGGCTTACCTGTTTTAGAAGCAATGGCTTGTGGTACTCCCGTCATTACTTCTAATATATCTTCCCTTCCTGAAGTAGCTGGCGATGCTGCAATCTTGATCAATCCCTACAATCCAGGAGAAATAACAGAAGCTATACAGGCTGTTGCAAATGATTCAAGCTTGGGATCGCATCTTTCTACTCAAGGTATTGCTAGAGCAAATCAGTTCAGTTGGGAGAAAACAGGACAAGCCACCGCCGAAGTTTTATCACGCTATCTGTGAGTGCTAGGCTAAAGTAAACTTGCTAAATATTTAGCCAATAAATCTTATGGTTGTGCAAACTGCCCCCCGCTTATATTCTATTGAGGAATACTTAACGCTTGAAGAGAGTGCTGAGTACCGCAGCGAATACCGTAACGGGGAAATCGTACCAATGACTGGCGGCTCGATTAATCATAATCAAATTATGATTAATTTAATAATTGCTCTCGGACTTGCTCTTAGACAACAAGATTATCTCGTCTACACTAGCGATCTACGTCTATGGATTCCTCGTTATCGGGAATACACATATCCAGATGTCCTGATAATCAAAGACGAACCCATCTTTCAAGAAGGACGCACAGACACAGTTATCAATCCCAGTCTTATTTTTGAGATACTTTCTAAATCTACTAGTAGTCGAGATAGAGGAGATAAATTTACTTATTACCGTTCAATTCCAGAATTCCAAGAATATATTTTAATTGACCAATATCAATTTCATATTGAACAATTTAGCAAAACATCAGAGGGTAACTGGCTGTTTAAAGAATCTGACGATGAAGATGGAGTTTTAACTTTAGCTTCAGCAAACTGCCAAATTCCCCATCGCCAGATTTACGAACGAGTTAAGTTTGAAAATGAACCAGAGTAGAAATAGAGATTTTTCAGTAATTCATAATTCGTAATTATGAATTTTTTAAGGTGTTCCCACCGCCCCAGAGTAAATCAAACCCCGTTGCATATCCAGCGTTAAAATTGCCCCATCCCGAATTACTTGCGTCGCTTTCTTCACCCCGACAATTACTGGTACACCTAGACGCAAGCCAATTACTGCTGCATGGCTGGTGAGACTTTCTTCTTCTGTAATAATCCCTGAAGCTTTGCGAATTGCTTCGACAAAATCGGCAGTCGTGCGGGGGGCAACTAGAATATCTCCAGGATTAAAGTTACTTGCATCCATACCCGTGTGGGCAACTCTGGCGCGACCGCTTACAGAACCTTGTCCTAATCCAATTCCCTGACCGAGAATTGCTGTTACCACTTCAACTTTAATTAAATCTGTAGAGCCGGAAACACCTTGGAGTGTACCGGCTGTCATCACAACCAAATCACCCTCAGTTAGTAGCTTATTCTCTTGAGCGACATTGATTGCAGCTTGAAAAGTCTGACCAGTAGAAGGTAGTTCTAGGACTAACAGCGGTTTGACTCCCCACACCATTTGTAATTGTCGCGCTACATTCACATGGGGGGTGATAGCCAAAATTGGTGTTTGAGGACGGAACTTAGACACATTTCGAGCAGTTGCTCCAGTTTGGGTTAGGGTCATAATTGCCGATGCACCCAGCTGTTCTGCAATTTGTCCTACAGCTTGACTAATGGCGTTGGGAATGGAACGACGCGTATCTCTTAACTGACGATTGGCGTTTTGCCGTTCTTCCTGTTCAATGCGCTCGGCAATTCTAGCCATAGTTGCTACAGCTTCTACAGGGTAATTGCCTACAGCCGTTTCATTAGAGAGCATGACAGCATCTGTACCATCTAAAATCGCGTTTGCCACATCCGACACCTCGGCACGAGTGGGGCGGGGATTACTCACCATACTATCTAACATTTGCGTGGCAGTGATGATGGGAATTCCCAAGCGATTTGCTGTAGCAATTAGTCGCTTTTGTAGCACCGGAACGTCTTCTGCTGGTAGTTCAACTCCTAAATCACCTCTAGCAACCATAACGCCATCACACAAAGCCAGAACTGCTTCCATTTGTTCAATGGCTTCGTGCTTTTCAATTTTGGCAACTACGGGTACATTCTTGCCTGTGCTGGAAATTAGCTCTTTAATTTCGATGAGATCCTGAGGATTGCGCACAAAAGAAAGTGCTACCCAGTCTACGCCCTGATCTAGACCAAACATTAGATCCTCGCGGTCTTTGTCGGTCATTGCCTTAATGGAAAGGTAAACTCCTGGAAAGTTCACACCTTTATTGTTAGAAAGTTTACCTGCTACGGTAATACGACAATGTAAATCACCTTTATCACGGTTAATTTCTTCAACTAGCATTTCTACTCGCCCATCATCAAGGAGAATTTTTGCTCCTACAGGGACTTCTTCGGCCAAGTAGTCGTAGGTAACACAGCTAATGTCTTGTGTGCCAATGACTGGGCGATTTGTCAAGGTAAAGCGATCGCCTTTTGCTACAACTATAGACCCATTTTCAAACCGCCCCAAGCGAATTTTTGGCCCTTGCAAGTCTTGGAGAATTGCCACTGGCTGATTTAGTTCAAAAGCGGTTTGCCGAATTAAGCGGATACTACGCTGATGGTCGGCATGAGTTCCGTGGGAGAAGTTTAGCCTTAGTGTCGTTGCACCCGCTTCAATGATCGCTTTGAGCATTTCTGGACTGCTAGTGGCAGGCCCAATCGTAGCGACAATTTTTGTGCGGCGTAGAGAATCTCTTAATTGCATAGGGGCTGATTCTAGGATCTATCTAGGAAACCATCGTAAATTAAGGGGCATTTTCATTTCCGTCGCTGCTATATCAATAAGATGGCAGCAGTTAGAAAGGGGAATAAAGGCTAAAATCCCGCTGCGCGGAACTCAACAGCCTAAAATCTTGTGTTCTAGGCTTTTGCGCTGTCTTGAATAGTATATTTATTAATGCCGCGCTGCATTAGTAGTGGGCTAATAAAGACTCCTTTTAACGGGGGCTTCAAAGGAGTAGGATAGACTAGTTATCGTACACTAATCTTGGTTCCATCCATCCCCAGGATGATATCCTTCCATTCAATTCTTAGTATTGCTACACCCCTACTAATAGCAAATACTCAAGTCTTGTTTGGAATCATAGCGTTATTTATCTACACTATCCGCAAAACTGCTGATCAAGCTTGCTATACAAAATTTTATAAAAGTTTATTATTTACTAATCTTTATCGTATATTCGTAATGTTTGATAAAGAAGGAGATCAGAATGCTCACGTCGGAGGCAAAGAAGCCACTGACAGTCCCTCCCAAGGAATTTTTAGCACCTCCCGGTGATTTTAACCCGACAATGCTGCTATTTTTTGCAGCAGTGACGATGCTAGTTCTATCTAACTTTGGTTACTGGCTGTGGGAATGGCCGCACTGGCTATGCTTTAGTGTTAATACTTTGGCCTTGCATTGTTCCGGGACTGTGATTCACGATGCTTGCCACCAAGCTGCCCATCGCAATCGGGTAATTAATGCGATGTTAGGGCATGGTAGTGCCCTAATGCTGGCCTTTGCCTTTCCAGTGTTTACACGAGTGCATTTGCAGCATCATGCCCATGTCAATCATCCCAAAGATGATCCAGATCATTACGTCTCAACTGGCGGACCGCTGTGGCTGATTGCGGTAAGGTTTTTGTACCATGAAGTATTTTTCTTTCAAAGGCAACTGTGGCGGAAATATGAGCTACTAGAATGGTTCATCAGTCGCTTGATTATTGGTGCAATTGTTTATATTTCAGTTCAGTACCACTTTTTGGGTTACATTCTCAATTTTTGGTTTATACCAGCATTTATTGTGGGCATAGCACTGGGATTATTCTTTGATTATCTGCCTCATCGTCCCTTTGAGGAGCGCGATCGCTGGAAAAATGCTCGGGTCTACCCTAACCCAATTCTCAATATCTTGATTCTGGGACAGAATTATCACCTAATTCATCATTTGTGGCCTTCAATTCCCTGGTACAATTATCAGCCTACCTACCATTTAATGAAACCACTGTTAGATGAAAAAGGTTGTTACCAAACTTCAGGATTATTACAAAAGAAAGATTTCTTTGAGTTTGTTTACGATATATTTTTAGGAATTAGATTACATCACCACAAACCAACTGAAATTAACAAAACATAGCGGATGGACTAATGGTTAATGGCCTTTCATCTTGCCCATTAACCATTGGCTGACTCAACCAGTTTTCTGCCTAACTGCTTATTTTTCGGCTAAGAATGTGGCATTAAAATAGCGGTAAAATAAGGTAGTGTAAATTAGGTTATTGTGGAAAAAACCATGAACCGCAAATCCTACCCAACTGACTTAGCTGATAACCCAACTGACTTAGGAAATAGCTCAAAGACGAAGGTTTGGATATGGAGCGCTGTTGGACTTCTAATTACTAACTTAGTTGTAGTCGGGATTGTAGCGTTTTTGATTCACAGAGATAGCGTGCAATCTAAGCCTAATCAACCAGCAACCCAACAAAGGCAACTATAACCGAAGGTTAACGTTACTCCTTTGGCATTTGCAGTCGCAAATCTTGGACTTGAGGAGCAGGAGTAACTATCTGCACAGACCAGTAGCTAACAATCATTAGAACTAATCCAGAAAACACGCCTACTACTAAGCCAATCAGCAAAGCAGGCTTCTTAGAAAAAACAGAAACAGTGGTATTGGATGTCTGATTGCGCTGATGCTCTTTTATTGATGAGGAGATTTCAGACTGCTGTATTGGTTGGTAGATATTAGTTGCTGGTAACAGCGTATCCGATAGTGTAATATCGCTGGGGTAGTCATCCTCATCCCAAGAAACTTGGTTCGTCGTATCCTGCCCAGCTAAAAGCAGTTGATATTCTAGTTTAATATTGACCGATGCCGGAGAAAAAGCTGACTCCTGCGTTGGCATATTTAAATTACTTATTGCTAGGAGCGCCTCCAATACTTCTTTTGCCGACTTATATCGGTCTTGAAAGTGATAGTGCACCATTTTATTCAGTACTGAGGCTAGCCCACTACTAACTTGTGCCAAGTTTTGCCAAATTATCTCACCTGTATTGGAATCTTCTGGCAATTGTGTTGGATGTACACCCGTTAGGGCTTGAATGCCAATCATGCCAAGAGCATAAATATCACTATTCAAGCGTGGTTTACCTCGCTGTTGCTCATTAGGCATATAGCCAGGTGTACCAATTGCAATGGTGGTGTATTGTTCAATTGGGGTAAAGATTGCAGTTTTTTCTTGACCTCTAATTAATTGATTCCAAATTGGCTTAACAGCACCAAAATCAATCAAAATTAATCGATTATCCTGCTTCCTTCTAATAATATTGTTCGGCTTGACATCGCGATGAATCAGCCCATGACTGTGAACAAAATTTAGGATACTCAAGACCTCGTACAAAAGTTGAAAAACTTTGCTTTCCGACCAGCAGCGACCAGGCGACAGTTCGGCACTCAGGGAATGTCCTTCAATGAACTCTTGTACTAAGTAGAATTCAAGGTTATCTTCAAAATCAGCTAAAAGTTGAGGCACCAAGTCATAGTTGCTCAGTTTTTTTAGGGCATCTACTTCTCGTGTAAATAGCCGTCTGCGTATTTCTACGGGAATCGAATATTTACTACTAGGTAAGAAATGTTTGACGACGCGGGTGGGATGATTGGGAAGGTAGGTGTCTTGGACTTTGTATGTTTGACAAAACGCTCCTTGACTCAAAACTTCAACAACCTGGTAACGCTCCCCTAGTAACTTGCTGCTTAACATGTTACGGTATCCCTGACGGTTGTATTAAGTGATTTTACTTAAAAAAATACAATATAGCAGGAATATATAGTTTTCTTAAGGAAATTAACCGTAATTTACTGGAAGTCTTATCTAAACTTTATGAAGAGTGCATTTAGCTGTTGCAAGAAAATTAGAAAATAGAAGAAATGAGCATTCAACCATAAAGTTAAGCTTAAGCTCAATCCTGATTCTATCTTACTGAAAACCAGCTAAATGAGCGGAAGAAAAGCAAAATGACCAATGATAGCAAAAAAAGCGTGCCACTCAGCCAAGATGCCGTACAGATGATTAGAGGACTGATTATTGGCGAATTAGTGACAGTTGCAATCATTGGTGGACTTTGGTTATGGCTGAGACCGCGCCTCCAGGTCGATAACGGTGCTTTTGCTTCCTCTGGTCAAGGTGCAGCAACTACTTCTGCTCTTGCAACTTCAAACTTTAAGACTGTAACTAATGTTCCCATAGGATCGTTCAATTACGGTGGGAGCACAGCATGGGCACCAATCAGACAACTGGTTGATTCTCAGATTCAGATTAGTCGTCCGGAGCTACAGTTGCGCTACGTTAACCCTGCTAGCACTAGCCCTGGTTCAGGCTCTGGTATTCGTATGTTGCTTGATGGGAAGCTAGATTTTGCTGAGTCTTCCCGTCCCCTCACAGATGAAGAAAAAGATATAGCTAGACAGCGAGGCTTCATACTAGAGGAACATCAGGTTGGTATTGATGGGGTAGCAGTAGTAGTCAACCCAGCACTCAAAGTGCCAGGCTTAACTGTTGACCAATTGCAACAGATTTATTTGGGACAAATTACTAACTGGAAGCAGGTAGGCGGGCCAGACCTTGCTATTACTCCTTTCTCTCAACATCCAGAAAATGCCGATGTGGTATTAATATCTGGCAAGCAGGTTTTGGATAAGCAAGCCCTTGGCTCTAATGTGCAGTATGTTTATTCCACAACGGAAGCACTGCGCCGTGTTAACCAAACCCCTGGTGGATTATATTACGCTTCTGCGCGAGGAGTGGTTCATCAATGTATGGTCAAGGCTCTACCTTTAGGTCTTACTTCCACACAGCTAACTTCTCCCTATCAAGAACCCTTTGTACCACCAAATGAGTGCCCACAAAAGCGCAATCAGCTGAACACGGAAGCAATCAAAAATGGTAGTTATCCCATGACCTCTAAATTATTTGTGGTGATTAAACAGAACAAGGGTAAGGAACAACAAGTAGGAGAAGCGTATCTCAGACTTTTAGCAACAGAGCAGGGACAAAAGGCAATTGAGCAAGCTGGGTTAGTGGCAGAAAGAAGCCAAGAACCAATAGCCAGAGGTCAAGTGAATTTAAAGTAGTCTTATTACTTTGTTCCTACACCAATAATATGAGGGCTAACAATCGGAAATGGTGCCTCGAAATGCTGATAATTTACGTTGGAGAACCCAGCATTTTCTATGGCTAGCCAAGTTTCTCGATCTGGATTACAACCATCACCCAACACTTTCCAAATTGGGCGAATTATAGTTTGTAAGCGTCGCAATAAAGTTCCATTGGGTGCTGCGACGTGTTCAATAAATAAGAAGCTTCCACCTGGTTTGAGAATTCTTAAAACCTCTTGTAATGTACTTGCTAAATTTGGAACTGAACACAAAACTAAAGTACTAACAACAGCATCCATACTGTTATCTTCTACTTTTATACATTCGGCTATATCAGTACGAATCTCGATATTTAAACCCAGCTTTACTGCTGCTTGCTGGAGGTAAGGATGCATGGATGGATTTGGTTCAATTCCTATCCAGTGAATATTTTTAGGGTAGTAGAGCAGATTGGGACCAGTTCCTGGGCCAATTTCTAAAACATTACCGTAGAGGTTGGCAAAGAGGGAGCGTTTGCGATCGCCTACTGCTTTCTCATATCCGTCGCTACCTTTAGCCATCATCCAAGCAAATAGGCGTTGTCTACAACTGCCACAAATATGATTTGGTGATTGTCCACAAGCTTGGTTTCTAGTCATTTTTGACTTTCCTAAATGTTTGAGCCTCTCTTACTCATTCCAAATTACAATTTGCTATAAAAAACTAACCTCAGCCAATAGACTTAGGTGATTGTACAAAACCAGCAAAAAGCTTTTTGTTCTAGTCTTTATTTTAGGCTTTGTTCAAATTTTGCCTTTCTGCTAACCAAGTAAATAACACGATACCGCAAAGGTCAGCAGCTAAATCAACTAAATCAAAGGAACGGTAGGGTACAAAGAATTGAATTACCTCGTCAACTACACAAAAAAATATCACAATCATTGGTGCCAGTGGCAGAGAAATATTTAAAATTTGAATTTTACGCTTGTTGAACGCTAAATGGCTTAAAAAAGCTGCGATACCTAACAATAAAAAATGCAAAATTGTATCGTAATGCGGAAATTCTGATAGTTCAGTTGGGATAATTTTCAGATAAGCTGATAGAGAGATGGACATCAAAATTCCAAAGTAAAGCCAAAATGCAAAAACCCAAGGCTGATTAACTTTCATTGTGAGCGCTGAAAACCGTAATATTTATAACTTCAAAAACAACAAAGAGCATTCCATAATTGGGAACGCTCCATTTTTAGAAAAATTATTAAGATAATGAAAACTTCATTTGAAGATTTGACATGAGCCGGATGCCTAATTTATGGCAAAATTAGGCATGAAGATTCACTTGTTCTTGTAACCACGGGTCTACAGGTTGTCCATCTTTACGACGTAATTCAATTTCTACTACCATGACTTCTTTAGAACCAGGGGGAGCAGGTTTTTTATGGAAGATAATGTCATATTCCAGTGGATCGTGATTGCGTTCTTTCAACCAATCCTGCACTTTGGTTGTGGCGAAGAATGATTGCCCTTGCTCAAACATGCGAGTAATCTGCATCTGTAGCGTGTAGGGATTTATGCGACCCATTTTCTACCACCTTTCTAAAATAATTCGTAGGTTTAGCGTTGCCTACCCTACTGGATACATTCATGTTAGTTGTATCACAAGCAAGATTCCTACCCCACAGGATATTAACTCAAACTTCATATTTAAAGCCAAACCATTGTGCGTCTATACAGTATAGGGAAAAAGAAAGTTACTCTTCATCAAATTCCCCAAATACCCTAGAAGAAAGACTTTGCCAAATGAGTTCTCCTTTGGAAGCAAAGCTGCACGAACATAAAACTTGCTACTCAGTACATAATAGACCACGGGGCGATCGCTTTCAACTTTACTTTAGTAAGGGGTTCGGTAAACCTCATAATCTATAGTTGATGAGTACGAGTCAAAGTTAATCTATCTCAAGGGAAAGCGGTAAAACACCTTGAGTACGGTAAACTCCAATACTATATCTATTAAGCAACCGTTACAATTAAAGCTATAAAGCAAGTGGAGGAGCCACCAGGATGCAAGTTACATACGATTCTGATAAGCGTAAATTGCTATCCTCTCTATCTCATGGGGCGATTTTCTTTAGTACAACATTGTTATCGATTGGGGTTCCAATTGTAATTAACTTAATTTCTGATGACCCAGTTGTGAAAAGCAATGCCAAAGAATCGATTAATTTTCACTTCAATGTTTGGTTTTGGGCAACTGTAATTGGAGTACCAATTGCGATTTTGTCTTGGCTGACCTTTGGTTTGGGCGGAATTTTGTTTTTCCCTGTTGTGGCTTTAGGCTTTGCCCTGCACTGGGGACTGACAATTTGGGCGCTGTTTCACTGTCTCACTAACCCAGATCAACCATTCCGTTATCCATTTATTTTTAGAGTTTTTTAATTACGTTGACTACAGATATAATTTATTTTCGCAAAAGGGATTGAGGATATCATCCCTTTTTTTATGAATTATGCGATCGCTCTGTGCGATAACCTGGCTGGAGCGACAGTATCATCTATAAGAGGCTATTTATAAAGTAAATCTAAAGATGGCTAGCTCAGAGAAATTGCAAAGATAGGATACTTTTAAAACGGTACAACTACTTAGAAAGCAATGGCTCGAAAGGCTTATTCTACAGACCTTAGTGACTTAGAATGGGAAATTCTCGCTCCATTAATTCCACCAGCAAAATCTGGAGGACATCCTCGCACAACTGATATGCGGGAAGTATGTAACGCCATCTACTACCACTTAAAAACGGGATGTCAATGGGAGATGCTGCCAGGAGATTTCCCTCCAAGCTCAACGGTATACAGCTACTACCGCAAATGGCAGCGCAAGGGTGTTTGGGAAAAATTAAACCATACACTGCGCGGTCAAGTTCGCTCAAAGTTAGGTAAATCAACACAACCAACAGCGATCGCCGCAGACAGTCAGTCGGTAAAAACGACTGAAAAAAGGGGGATGTTTACGGCTTTGATGGTGGCAAGCTAGTTAAGGGAAGGAAACGTCAAACGATAGTAGATAGTCTAGGACTATTGCTCAAAGTGGTTGTAAGTGAAGGCAATGCCCCTGAAAGAGTACTGGCAGCATATGCTTTGATGGAATTACTGGAGGAACGACCAGAATTATTGGAAAAAGTTGAAGTCATGTGGGTTGACTCAGGCTATGACGGTGACAAGTTTGCCCTGGCGGTATGGCTGATGATTCAAGCTCATGTTGAGGTCATACGCCGTACTGATAAAAGGTTTGAGGTTTTACCCAAGCGTTGGGTAGTAGAAAGAACATTTGGCTGGTTCAACCAGTATCATCGTCTCAGTAAAGATTACGAACGTCTTCCTGACATGAGTGAAGCTGCTATATATGCTGTTATGACTCGTATTATGCTACGTCGTCTAGTCGCCTAAAGATTTACTTTATAAATGGTCTCTAAGTGATGAGGCGGAATATGATATAACAAGCCTAATGACAATAAGTGTATTTACTAATTGATGTGTAATAATTAGTTCCATAAGTTTAGGCTAATTTCATAATAACTTTATAAAGTTTCATGAGCTTTAAATTTCTTTTATTGAAATCAGGCAAATATTAGAAACCCCAATATCTCATTTTTATAATATTGAATTTTTAGTAAAGATAGCATATTTACAAAACCTAGCATATATACAGTTGATTTCTAAAATAGATGAATCTATTGTCAATATATAGAGTTTGTAATGTTTTTATTAATTATGAAGTTTGGTGCATTAATATCTACTCTTATCGTCACAACAGGTGTTGCTCTGGCTACAACTTCTGTGCCAGCTGCTGCTGTAACTTTTGGCTTTAACAATATTGCTGGGGGTGATACAGTTGGTGATGCTTATAAGTCCGACTTTTCATTTGATGTAACTCAAAGTGGTAGTGATAAAGTTCTGTTCAAATTTTTAAACAACAGTTCTGGTACTAATGCACTTAAACAATTTGCCTTCAGTGTTGACAATAGTATATCTAGCCTTCTATCTAATATGATGGTCGATATAGGTAATGTTGGCATTGTAGATTTCGATGCTAATCCCCAAAATTTATCCCAAAGTAATAATATTTCTGGATGGGATGGTACAACTTTTGGCGGAGGAACATCTGGCGCTAACAAAAATTCAGTGCAATCAGGGGAGGCTTTAGGCGTTAGTTTCAGCGCTAACTATAATAATGTTCTTGCTGCTTTGAGTGCAGGTAAATTACAGGTAGGTATTCATGTGGGTAGTCTGCCAGGGGGAGCTAGTGATACCTACGTAAGTAATAGCTACTATGTTCCTCCAGGAAACCCCCCTGTTATCACTCAACCTGTTCCTGAATCTGGCAGTATCCTTGGCGTTATTGCTTTTGGAATTGGTGGCTTGTTGATACGGAAAAGGGATAAAAATATTCAGTTAGAAACAGTAAAGCTGGATTAAAGGTAAATTCAGAATTACGAGTTTTGAGATTTTGCAACTGTCTCAATCAAAACACTGTTATAAATCCATGAATTCTACCAGTTTTAAAAAAGAATGCAAACAATACATGAGGTAGGGGCGCAAAGCTTTACGCCCGTAAACTAGCTGCCCCTAAAAGCAGAGAACTCTTAATGGAATTTCCTATTAAGAGTTCCTTTTTTGTTAATAACATTATTTATTTCATGTATTATGCGATCGCTGTTGGTGTACGACGCAGAGCAATCTTCCTAGTGGGGATGCTATCCTTCGCTGTAGGTTGAGTGAAGCTCGAATACACTTGCCATAGCTAATTAAGCTAATGGAATTTGCAGATTTTCTACTTTGATCAAACTTTTGAGTAACGCTACTACTCCAATTTGGGCAGAAACGGCACTAGCATCCCATTGACCATCGCTTTTGTACTTACCTTGGGTGTAAAAATTAGTGCCTGACCATAAGTAAGAAGTCAGAACTTCTGGATGGTACTGCCTATAGCCAAAACCATTATATTTCTCTATCTGCCAAAGCTGTGCGGCTAGGCTCCAGTCTTTTACTCTGTCGAATTCTTGAAAAATTAAAGCATCTATTGCACTCTCTTCCCACGTATATCCTATTTCCCAGCCGTTGATTGGTTCGGCAATTGGTCTACCTGATGGTACGTTGAATGTGCGTTTTTTTAGGGAGTCACCGTTATGCAGATGTTTGGTGAACTTCAGGGAGGATTCCATGTTGTGGATGACTGCAATAAAGTACCAGGGCACATTAATTTCTCGCTGCACGGCTTGATATCGACGGCGATTTAAGCGGATTTTCGCCACTATCTCTTGAGTCTGGTTCAAATTCTCAGGTTTGATTTCACAACTATTCCAAAGTTTCTGATATTCCGGTTTGAGATCGCGAAGGCGAAGTGATATTTCTGTGGTCATTTCTCTAGGCACTAAGTAATAGCACTGGATTTTTTAGTGCCATAAAGCTAACTTATTTTTCTAAATTTGAAATTTATTGATACAAAAAATTAAATTTTTTGGAGGGATGAGTCAGTGACTAATGCTACGATCTCCAAGAGTTCGGCTCAATCTCAAAAAATGTAAATTGATTGATACAAAAATTAGTTTTTTTGATAATAATAGTCTTCCGCTATTACTTAGTTTTATAGCGATAATTGAATTTACATTACGTAACTACGGAAATATTGTATTTAATCACATTCTTCCAATACACTATATAAGTGCTTTTTCTGGATTAAATATGTACTTATATATACTAATATTGTATATGATAAGTAAGAATTTTGACGAGAATTTTTATCCAAGGGTATGTTCTCAAACAGAATTATTCTACACAACTATGTTTGTACCTACCTAACAAATAGATAAATGGAGGCAAGTACGGGATGAAACTACAAGATTTCTTAGGAAAACAAGAGAAATGGAACTTCGAGGCAATTGGTCAGGATACAGAATTAACTCGTCAGATTCAGGTACTTTTAATTGGCTTAGGACTATTAGATCCTCCAGCAGATGGTAAATTTGGACCAGTCTCAGCAGCGGCTCTGAAAACATTTCAAGAATTAACTAAGTCTGGAGAAAATGATTATTTAGGAGCAGCCACAGCCAAAAATCTCATTGAAACTAAACCAGATGAACTACCTGAACCACCTTTAAAACTCAGCAATAGCATTGCCAGCAGAATTGTAAAATATTTGCTTAAGAAAGATTATCAGGTATTCACAGGAGTTAGAAAATACAACATTGTTTATATAGAGGGCATGAATGAAGATTGGGATCTCAATAGTGATACACCTAATCAATTTAACGATCGCAGGGTTGTCATTGAAATAATAGAGGGTGTTCCCAAAATTGTGAACCATTGGCAAGCTACTACTGAGCCAGGCAGCTATTATACCTACAATCCTATGAATCCAGCAGGAGCTGCCAGAATTAAGTTTGGGCAATATAAAGCTTGGGCAGTAGGCTACCACGGCAATGCAGACCGCCACGAAGCTTTAATACAAGTTGCGCCGATTACTGTTCACCGAGATTTCAACAAAGATTTTCAACGCACCGGCGATAAACTTGACACAGGTCTTTTCCAAGTTAATCAACACTGGGGCTATGATGCTCCAGCAAATGATATTAAAAATGCGAGTGCAGGTTGTTTAGTTGGGCGTAGGCGAGAAGGACATCGGGAATTTATGGCAATTATTAAACAAGACCGCCGCTATCTAGCTAATAATGACTACGTCTTCTACACTTCAGTTATTCCTGGGGATGATTTATTGAAGAGTTTCCCAGGATGAGGTTTGGCATCTTAATTTTGCTGTAATTTGACTTCTTTAAAATTTCACAATATTTGCCCACCCTACCAGGTCAATCAGGTAAGGGTGGGCATTGCTTATTCGATCTATCCCCTGGATAAGAATGCGATCGCATATTGAACCTAGATCAAGTAGTATTAGCTATTAATCCATGACTGCTGCTTTGCAAGAAAACTTCTACAAGTTTTACGACAAACGCCTTGTCCCACTATATGGATGAAGTGGAGTATTTATGTGATGCTTTTGCTTCAGTCAAGCCAGGACGCATTTAAATTATGGATGGTGGTAGTTAATTTCTTTGGTAACTCTGCAACAATTACGCACTGCTATGGCAAAGGTTTGGTGATGATGCAGCTAAATGTTACTGAGGTGCAAGGTAATAGTGCACTTCGCTGGGAATATCTACTTTTCCCCACTTTAGAGGCAGCTCATATCTACCTGGAATAACAACCTAATAAAACCGAGATGATGGTCATCCCTCTAACTTGGAAGATATTTTCGTAGAACTAACAAGACGCCAGTTAGATTAACCTCATCCTCCTAAATCTCGCAGTAATGCTTCTACCCTGGCGACGCCATCGAAGTCATTGCGTCGCTGGTATAAGTCACGAGCTTTATTTAGCAAGTTGCCAGCTTGCTTGGCTTGCCGTCTTTGCTTATACATTGAACCCATTAACTCATAAGTTTGGGCATTATTGCGATCGAGGTTGATTGCTTGTTCGTATGCCCAGCCAGCTGCTTGGTAGTCTCCCAGACGGGCCTGAGTGACAGCTAATCCCAAATAAGCATTAACATTGTTGCGGTTTAGTTGAATAGCACGACGGTAAGCTTCTTTCGCCCCAGCTGTATCACCCATATTACCTTTGATGTAGCCCACAGCGTAGTAGAAATCGCCATTGTTGGGATTGATGGCAAGAGCACGACGATAAGCTGCTAGTGCTGCTTGAAAATTTCCTTGTTGAGCATATAAGTAGCCAATGCCCGAATGAATCTTCGCATTCTTGGGTTCTAGTCCTGCTGCTTGTTGATAAACGGAAATTGCCCCACTATAATCACCAGTATCGACCAACCTGCGCCCTTCTTCTAGCATTTGCTTTACTTCTGGATTTCTAGCTTGTGCTAACAAGACTTGAGCTTGAGCCGCTGGAGATAGAGTGGCGGCGAAACAGCCCAATAACAAAATGCTTACTATAAGTGAGATCCGTTTGTACATAGTAAATTTCCTGAGATGAGAGCGAACTTTTTTCTTGTACATTAAAACAGAAATGTTGATTTTTGAAAACTGTATTTTTTCACTTTTATAAAATATTAATAATCTCTTATAAGTACTGCCAGTACTGGTGCTATAAAACCCGAGTTTTTACTGAAGTTTTAAGTAAGAAGTAGCTGAAGGAAAGTATATTCCACAGTATGGTGAGCCAAAATGCTTTGCTAGCATAATAGGTTAAATTTATACATTACATATAAATTTAAGTAATATAAAACAAATCAAATTTGCAATATTCTCTTAAAGATAGAAACAGGTGTAATTGATATTTTGGCGGCAGCGTTAGCCTGCACATGGGAATGCATTTTACTCATAAATAAATTCAAGCAGCCTGTATCCAATTTTCAAGAGCTGTTGACCTTTGCATTCATCCTCATCTGGTGATTATCTGGATTAGATCGATTTAAACTCCAAAATGTTCCCTCACTTCCTGCTCTCTGCACATGGCTATAACTGATATAAAAATTTATAAGCGTATATATACAATCCCATTTGAGTTGTGAAATTGTGTATGGAGGCTGGCAATAGCTAACAGGCAATAAAGAGTATATTTTTTCACGAATGATTTAGGATTGTTATAGTTAATCAACTCACAAACTATTTATGAGGCTAAATTATGATTTTGACTACAACTGATGTCATTCAAGGAGCAGTTATTCAGTCATATCTGGGCATTGTAACGGCGGAAGTCGTATATGGCAGCAATTTCCTACGGGATTTTTTGGCTAGCATTCGCGATATTGTCGGTGGACGCACTGGCAGCTATGAACGTTTGTTTGAGCAAGGCCAACGCAAGGCATTACAAGAGCTAGAGCTACGAGCACAGCGTTTAGGCGCAGATGCTGTGATTGGCATTGAAATTGATACAGGTACAATTAATGTTGACCAGTCAGGAGTGCTATTACTGATTACTGCCACAGGTACTGCTGTGAAGATGCGTTAGTTTTTATATGCTGATAAATCTAAATGTCATTTTTTGCTATAAGCAAATAAATAATTATCAGTAAATTTTCTAAATTAAATCTTTTTTATTAAACAGTAACTACCTAAGACAAATTCAGGACTTACGCAAAATTATGAAAAAACGTAAACGTGTTGGCGAAGCCGTTCTCTTACCCCTACGCTTAAGCAAGCTACGCGTAGCGTCTCCGCAGGAGAAGGGTAGGACACAAAGGAAAGAGAGTTTCAGAGAGTTCTTGGGTAAGTCCGAAAATTAATAATTATTTGTTTTCAGAGTATAATTAATTTCATTTTGATAATCTAGCTAATACATTTAAAACTTAAGTATTAATATTTAATTAAGTAGGCAATAATTTTAAAGAAAATTTATTTCTATACATAGTTTGACTTAGCTTGGACAAAAGAATAAGACAAAATTTATTACTACTAAAGATAGAGTATATAACTCTTTCTGCTGATAGATAGAAAAAATTATATTTAGCAATTTAATCTTAATCACAAGCAAAAATATACCTAGAAAAAATTTTGCTGAAGCAGTAAAGGAGAAAATAGTTTATGTCATATGCAAATCGGGTAGGAGACCAAGTTATTCCTCCTGAGCCTGTGGTGGGGGGTCGAGTTGCTGAATACCACGACCTTGTGCGTTGGGGTCCAATTATTTCTGGTGTGTTGGTTGCCTTAGTTACGCAATTAATTTTAAGTGCATTGTTTGGTGCGATCGGCGCTGGCAATGTTGCCGGTTCAGGAGCACCGAGAAGTGTTGCACCTAATGTTGCTAGTAACGTCGGTCTTTGGTCAACGATTGGTTTGTTAATTTCCCTGTTTACTGGTGGTTGGGTAACAGCGCGTGCTTGTGGTCCGATGAACCGCAACACAGCATTACTTAACGGCGCAATCCTTTGGGCAACAACTTTAGCCCTTAGCTCTTGGCTATTAGCAAGCGGGGTATCGGGTGCTTTTGGTGTAGCTGCTTCTAACGCAGCAGCAGTTCTGAACCAAACACAACAGCCGATTGGCAATGTGCCACAAAATATACCAAACGTATCTGCTCAACAAGCTCGTGATATTGCTGCTGCAACCTCTAGAGGCTTGTGGTGGTTTGTATTCGGTTCTTTATTGGGTTTAGCCGCGTCGTTGATAGGAGCAGTTGCTGGTGCTCGTAAACCTAGAACTAATACTTACAATCCTTAAAAAGTTGTCTGGAAAAGCACACTTCATTAGATTTTAATAGCGCCTTTTTTAAGGTGCTTTTTAATATCTAAAGACTGATTTGCCGATCGCGATCGCCTATTGCTTTACCATCTTTTTTTATAAAGGCGAGCTTGATAATTATCAAGAGTTGGGAATGCATAATCTTCCCATAGCCCCACCTATGGCACAATAAAGAACGGTAATAAGAAAAATATTGATAAGGTAATTTAGTGAGTCTTACTGCTCAAACCACAGCGAGTACGCGACGTGTGGTATTCCCGTTTACAGCAATTGTCGGTCAGGAAGAAATGAAACTGGCCCTGCTGTTGAACGTGATTGACCCCAAAATTGGTGGTGTGATGATTATGGGCGATCGCGGCACCGGCAAATCCACAACTATCCGGGCCCTTGCCGATCTGCTACCGGAAATCTCTGTTGTTGCTAATGACCCCTTCAGCAGTGACTCCAATGACCCCGATTTGATGAGCGATGAAGTCCGCCAACTGTTAGAACAAGGGGCAGAAATCCCTGTAGTTCTCAAAAAAGTGCAGATGGTAGACTTGCCTTTAGGAGCCACAGAAGACCGAGTTTGCGGCACAATCGACATCGAAAAAGCTTTATCTGAAGGTGTGAAAGCCTTTGAACCGGGACTTTTGGCAAAAGCTAACCGGGGTATCCTCTATGTAGATGAAGTTAACTTACTAGATGATCACCTAGTAGATGTGTTGCTTGACTCAGCCGCTAGCGGTTGGAACACAGTAGAACGGGAAGGGATATCTATCCGTCACCCGGCACGTTTTGTGCTTGTCGGTTCTGGTAACCCGGAAGAAGGTGAACTACGTCCCCAACTTCTTGACCGTTTTGGGATGCACGCAGAAATCCACACAGTGAAAGAACCAGCGTTGCGAGTGCAAATTGTCGAGCAACGGGCAGAATTTGACCAAAATCCGCCCGCATTTGTCGATAAATACAAACCCCAGCAAGAAGCATTGCAACAGCAAATCGTCAACGCGCAGAACTTGTTACCTGAAGTTACAAGCGACTACGATCTGCGAGTCAAAATTTCGGAAATTTGTTCGGAACTAGATGTGGATGGTTTGCGAGGTGACATTGTTACTAACCGCGCCGCCAAAGCCTTAACCGCCTTGGAAGGACGTACCGAAGTCACAGTTGATGACATCCGCCGTGTAATTACTCTCTGTCTGCGTCACAGGCTGCGGAAAGACCCCTTAGAGTCGATTGATTCTGGCTACAAAGTAGAAAAAGCTTTTGCGCGGGTCTTTGGTGTGGAACTACCGGAAAATAATACTGCACAAAAAAACGGCACGGGTCAAAAGTTAGGGGCCAGGAGTTAAGCATTTTTAGTTATGAGTTATGAGTTTTGCATCAAAAATAGCTTCATAACTCCTAACTCCACACTCTTAACTCAGCACTCTTAACTCAGCACTTGTTATGAGATATTGGCATTTTTGGTTAAACAGTTTTATTTTATCTAGCCAATACAATCCACCTCGGTTTGTAGAGTTATTAATGTTAATGCTAGCGATCGCCATGCTAGGAATTGCCACTATTATGCCAGATAGACCTTACATGGTACTGGGCTTGAGCTTAGTAGTGGGGGCATCTATTTCAATTTTAGTTAGAGAAGCGATCGCTCCCTCACCCCAAACGAAAATTACCCAACTCACAGCATTGATATTGCTCTTTATTAGCCTGTATGGCTTTGCTGACTTGTTACAAACTCTTTAATTAGTCAAAACCATCCCTTGACTATTAACTCCATCCTTGCATCTCCACTAGTTCCATAGACAATTCATTAATTTGTTCTAAGTCTGGTTTATGGGGAAGGGTTGATTGTTCGTAAGCAGTTTCCATTTTAGCAACCAATTCTTCCGCCATTTTCATCACCTGATCATAAGAATATGCACCTTGAAGAATAGCTTTTAAATCTTCTACATCACCAGCTATTCTTCTATCAACAGTCACTTCTCCTCGTTGCAAGATTTCGAGTCCACTGCGTAGCAGTCTAATGCAGTGCATACCATGCTTCAGGTCAAAACCCGACTTTCTTTCCATTTCTGCCCTAGCTGGATTTCGATTTTCCTGCCATGATAAGTAAGCTTTCCATTCTCTTAAAGCTACTTGATAAGTTTGGCTTTTTTGAAGTAGGCGAATAAAATCTTTGCGACTATTAGTTAGCTTTTGTGTGTATTCCAGTGTTTCATCGGGTAAAGTATATTGTTTAAGTACTCCTTTGAAATCAATATCTGCTGTCAGCAGTTGATATAATTGTTCAGCTTCTTCTAGAAACTCAATCCGTCCTCTAATTAACAGATAAAGATATTCTAGAAAAGCATTTAGCTCATCTTTAATTAGTGGTAATTCGTCTTCTATTCCAAAGTCAGATGGTAGTGGCTTTTTCTGAGGTGGATTTAATAGCCACTTCCGATGAGTTTCCATTTTTTTAATTTGAGCAAAAGCATAACCAGAGTAGGTATGTTTTACTTTCTTAGTTAAAAATAGCTGTTTGTGCTTAATTAAATGCTGCCCTACATTTGTTAGTACAGGATAGTTATGTAACCACAGCAATTCTAAAACATTAGGATTAGCTCCAGCTAATAAATGAAGAATTTTTCTTAATTCATAGATAACTGTATCTTTATTGTTATCCAAAAAAGGAAATATTCCTGGTTCATCCCAGCCATTTTCTTTTTGTTCTATGCGATCAAATCCCAAGTAATATTTTTTAGGCGCAATAAACACACCCCGATAATCAAAGTCAGAATCAGGACGATTTAATCCATAGCCGTGGCTACCTGCTAAACCAATCAATATTGTTCTTTGTTCAACTTCGATTCTTCTCATCTTAGGTAATTAAAATATAGCCATCCTAACTCATGAGCGATTGGGGCGCTATAAGAGTTAATTATCGGCAGGCTTTGACAAATTAAGCAAAAAATTCTTTCTTCTTTGTTGCACCTAAACAGAGTCATAGAGAAAATCTGAGCAACGAGATTTGCTGCTCAGACTTTTCGGTGCTGTTCTGTGTCTCAACTAACTACACCAGCACAAATCTCTATTTCGCCAATCTAGTCAAAATTTTTTGAGAAAATCTGATGTTTTTTTTGCAAACCTACACAGCGATCGCTCAAACAGCTTTGAGAGCAAGACTTTAACCCAAAAGCTGTCTTGAAAAGTTTGCTCAAGTCGGGAGATCCGCCCACGCAACTGGCTCCGCAACACACTGGCTCAACTTTTCGCAAAATCCAAAATTGGTATAAGGTATTGACTCTATACCTATTAATAAAATAATATTTTAGATTGTCTGTCTAATTCCTGCTCGGATCAGGTAGACATACCGCAAAAGCTGGCAAAAGCGCTAAATCGCATCTCTACAGGAGACACAAGCCAGCTACCTGTACGGCAACCTCAAGGACAATTCCATGACTTACGCAATTATTGAAACTGGCGGCAAACAAATAAAAGTTGAGGCTGGTCGATTCTACGATATTGAGCTACTGACTGCCGAACCAGATGAGAAAGTTACAATAGACAAGGTATTACTAATACAACACGACGGCGAAGTCAACATCGGACAGCCACTAGTGGATGGGGCGACTGTAGAAGGGACAGTGGTACGACATTTTAGAGGTCGTAAAGTCCTGGTATACAAAATGAAGCCGAAAAAGAAAACCCGCAAAAAGCGCGGACATCGCCAGGAAATCACTAGACTGATGATTAACTCTATTAACCTCAATGGTGCTGTGTTAGTAGCCCAAGCAGCAACAACCGCTGAAACTTCTTCTGAAGAAACCGCTGCTGAATAATCAATAAAAGTTAAATCACAAAGGGAAATTATGGCTCATAAGAAAGGAACAGGTAGTACACGCAACGGTCGTGACTCGAATGCTCAACGTCTAGGTGTAAAACGCTACGGCGGTCAAGTTGTCCGAGCTGGAAACATTTTGGTACGTCAGCGTGGTACGAAATTTCACCCCGGTAACAATGTCGGCATTGGTAGCGATGATACTCTATTTGCTTTAATTGATGGCGTTGTAACCTTTGAAAGAAAAGGTAAAACCCGTAAGAAAGTTAGTGTTTACGCACCAGCTGCGGTTGCTGAGTCAACCGCTAGCTAAACAAATAGGGTGGGTAATGAATTGCCCACCCGACAACATTTATTTTCAATGGATAAACAAGTGGCGAACTAATACCATTTGCATTCCTGCGCCCAAGGCTAAACCTGCTAATGAAAGCACAGATGTGATCCAAAAGGCTTTTCCTTGCTTAAACCCAGCTGATTGAAAGTCTATTCTCGCCAAGATAGCCGCAGCAACGATTAGCAAGGTGTCAAGAAACATCCGAAACCAGGCAAGCATTATAAAGAACAAGAAAGCTGCGAAAACTGAAAATAAAAAAGTCCTAGTACTTGATTTAAATACGGTACTAGAAACTTTTGTCATATTAGTCCAGGGGACAGTTAAGCTTCCCACAAAAAGCAAGATACCCAGTACAGTTATTGCCCAGACAAACAAAGGAGCTTTTGTCTCGGATATCACCCAGCCTAAAGTACTGTAGCTAAGTAGTAATAGTGTCAGGGAAACCCAAGGAACTCGTTGCACAATCAACATGGGTTAAATATTTGGTAGCAAGTCAAGCTATTGTTCCACAAGTATGTGAGGTAACTAAAAGCTTGATTTTGGAGAGTGGGCATATTTTCTAATAGTCTTTTCCCCTCAATCCGATCCTTTATGTAGGACTGTTTTGTTCTGTGGGTATGAGCTGATCGCAGAGTCAAGGAACGTTTGAAGTCAGTGGTATAGATTTTTAATCTAATGCCGTAGACTATATCTTTATCATCTTATATTTTCTAGCTTCTAGCAATCGTTGATTATGCTGTTGTCAAAATAACCAAACAAATTTACAGAAAATTCGCAGACAAATTAGTTAAATTTTTTCTTAAACATTTGTAAACTGTTAGCAGCCGAGTAGCCGCGTGTCACATCTTGTTAAGGAATTATCATGAGACAACTTGTTATTGCTGAGCGCGTATGCCTTATTGGTCATATCGTGTCGATGGTGTTTGGACTTGTAGGCATACTACTAGTCGTGCCGAATGCTGAAGTAATTATGAACCTAACCGAGGTTGGACAGACCGTCATGCAGTGGAGTATGGCTGGAGGCGGTGTGGTTTATATGATTTTGGGTGCGGCGGCGGTCTTTTTATATGCCTACCGGACGTTGGGATTGGGTCGCGCATTGGCATTTATGCTGCCATCAGTGTTTATTTCCCTAGGAAGTGAACTGTCGGGAACCAGCACTGGCTTTCCTTTTGGTCACTATAGTTACTTAAGTGGACTGGGCTATAAAATAGCAGGTTTAGTTCCGTTCACAATTCCCTTGTCGTGGTTTTATGTGGGATGCGTCTCTTACCTCTTGGCGCGTGCTGGTTTAGAGGTAGATAAAAAACCCAGCTTGTTGCGTCATACAGGTGCGATCGCTTTGGGTGCTTTATTATTAACTTCTTGGGATTTTGTGCTCGATCCTGCTATGAGCCAAACTTCCCTTCCCTTCTGGTATTGGCAACAACCAGGTCCTTTCTTTGGAATGCCCTACCAAAACTTTGCTGGCTGGATGGGTACAGGAGCACTCTTTATGACTGTGGCAGCATTACTGTGGCGAAATAACCCGATTAAATTAGAGCGATCGCAGCTCAATTTACCTTTGGTAGTTTATTTAAGTAACTTTGGCTTCGCTACCGTTATGAGTTTAGCCGCTGGCTTCTCCATTCCTGTATTACTAGGTTTGTTGCTGGGTGTGGCTCCGGCTGTAGCACTTTGGTGGCAAGGTACAAATGGGCAAGCCCTGGCTGTAGAATCTGCAACTCAGGAAATTTCAGTAGCACAGGTCAAAGTGGCTTTGAAGTAGGAAACTGGGAATTAGGGAATGGGAAAGGGACAAGGAGGACAAATGCCCCATGCCCCATGCCCCATGCCCAATTCAAGGACGAAATATTTTTACACTGGATGATGCTTTGATATCAGTTAGCACTCTATCGGTTTTATTACTATTACTTCAATTACCAGCCACAGCGATTCTACTATCACGCTTGGTAAAGGGGCCAAGACGCTATCCTCCTATCCAACCCCAACAACCAACACCAGACAATTTGGGTAGCGTCAGCGTCGTGGTTCCAACGCTCAATGAGGCTTTGCGTATTAGCCCACTTTTAGCAGGCTTGAGTCAGCAAAGTTACGAACTCCGGGAAGCGATCGTTGTAGACAGTAGATCTCACGATGGTACACCTGACTTGGTAAAAGCTGCGCAACAGCAAGACCCTCGCTTTCGCTTATTTACAGATGATCCCTTACCCCTTGGTTGGGTGGGTCGTCCGTGGGCTTTACATAATGGCTTTTTGCAGACTGCTAAAGAAAGTCAATGGTTTTTAGGGATGGATGCCGATACTATACCTCATCATGGCTTGATAGCTGGGTTGGTGCAAACAGCCGAAGCACAAGGTTATGACTTGGTATCGCTTTCACCTCAATTTATTCTTAAATATCCAGGAGAATGTTGGCTACAACCAGCATTGTTAATGACTCTGCTTTACCGATTTGATCCGGCTGGTGTCAATACAGAACAGCCAGAACGGGTCATGGCTAATGGGCAGTGCTTTTTATGCCGTCGTTCAGTTTTAGCTGCGGTGAACGGTTATACAAGTGCCAGTAGTTCTTTTTGTGATGATGTCACCTTAGCCCGGTATATTGCGGCTCAAGGATTTAAGGTGGGCTTTTTAGATGGCGCGAAGGTGCTGAAGGTGCGAATGTATGAGGGGGCTATAGAGACATGGAAAGAATGGGGACGCAGCCTCGACCTCAAAGATGCATCTCCCCGCGCTCAGATTTGGGGGGATTTATGGCTACTCTCAGCAGTGCAAGGTTTACCTCTGCCAATTTTACTAACTTATTTCTTAGTTGCCCCCCAGTTTGTTCCGCTTCCCCTGCTACTGTTGTTGGGGCTAAATGTATTTCTGCTAGTGATTCGCTTTGCCATGCTATTAGCGATCGCACCTTCCTATGACCGCACAACTGCTAAAGGTGGCTGGTTGTTCTGGCTTTCACCTTTAGCAGATCCTATAGCTGTGCTGCGAATCTTTCTATCTGCTTTTCGCACTCCACGCGAATGGCGGGGGAGAAAGTATAGTCAATAGTCAATAGTCAATAGTGATTGGGCATTGGGCATTGGGTATTGGGCATTGGGCAAGAGTCAAGAGTCAAAGGTCAATAGTTATTTCTCCCTTATCTTCCTTGTCTTCCTTGTCACATTTCTCCCCACACTTCCCACACTCCCCACACTCCCTTGTCCCCCTGCTCCCCTGCTACTCCTCCTCACCTCCTACCCGATCGCCGCGTTCTAGCTCCCAGAGAATTTGATTACCTTCACGTCGTACCCGTGAGACGATCCAGTTTCGCCAGCGCCATTGGTCTCCGCGACTGGTAACAGCGCTAGCGTGAACATCCATAAGGTCGGCGAGTTCCGAACTGGTGATCAAATAGCCTTTGGTGGCGATTTCGTCAGCAATACGTAGAGTTTCGACGAGGTCGCGTAGTTGTGCCACTCTCATTTCAGGTGGTTTAGCATCAATCGGGGCAGGAGAAGTTGCGATAGTTGGCTCCATAATAGTTACATGTGATGCAAGAGTACTGATTTCTTGTTTCCTTGTGTCAATTATTGTAGAGGTTGCTGGAGATTCAGTTACTTCTGCTACATTTATTTGATTTGTCTGTGGTAAAGATTGGCGAGAATCTGTCAGGGAAGATTGTTTGAGAGATGGGACTTTGCCACTAGCAAAAGCACGAGCAATCACATCGCAGCGCTCGTTACCTACGTTACCAGAATGACCCCTAACATATTCCCACTTTACTGTATGGCTATTAAGTTCGTCCAAAGTTTCTAAAAGGTCTTGGTTTTGCACGGGTTTGCCATCTGCTTTTTTCCAACCTTTCTTTTTCCAACCTTTGATCCATTTGGTAACGGAGTTGATTAGGTATTCGCTATCGGTATACAGCGTGATTGGTTGAGTTTGTCCAGATGTGTGCAGAAATTGGAGAGCTGCGATCGCAGCTTGCATCTCCATTTTATTGTTGGTTGTGTGGGAAGATGCATCGCCTATTTCGTGAACTGAGCCATCACTGAAGTAGACGACAACACCCCAACCCCCAGGGCCAGGATTTCCTGTACAAGCGCCATCGGTGTATATGCTTTGGATTGTGCGTTGGGACATGGTGAACTAACCGCGTTGGTACGTTAAGTAATTTAGCGGCGAAAGATGCGAAGAACTATATATGTTAGCGCAGCAAAAATCAAGTGGATGAAAATGCAACGCCGATGAAATGTGAACTAGCTTGATAATTGATGGTTGTAGAAATCTAATAAATCTAATGTACTATTTTGATTTGGAATTTGAGGCCTTCTCAATTAGATAAGATAATAACAAGGTAATCGTACCAGCAGCGAAAGAGAAGATAGCAATTATCGCATCACGGGGGAGAATGCCGTCTAATCGGCTACCTTGGATGGTGGAAACTGGAAAATCTTTATCTAGGCCTATTTTAAGCTGTTGAGTTTTACCAGCAAAGCGAACTTCTAAACCTTTTTTGGGGACAATCTGAAGATGGCGGATCAATTCTATATTTAAAGGAACATCAGGTTTTTCTGACATGAGAAATTGATTTTGTTTAATTTCTCGTTCCTGCTCTGCCATGCGAACTTTGCCTTCAACAATAGTAGAAATAGCCAAATCATCCCTAATATCACCACTTCTTTCTAAACGCTGAAATTTCACATCTTTGGTGGCAATTTTGCCGCGAAACCATTGCACATCATTATCTTCTGGCAGTTTAGATGTGGTGAGATAAATAGTGTTATCTTGATTAATTTTTAAATTTAATTCTTTATTATCAGGATTCAAATTAAATTCTAATGGTGCTTGCTCATCTGGATTTTTGGGTAAATTTGTCCCAGGTAATTTATAACCTTCTAAAATAATTTTAAGTGGCTGTTCTCCTAAATAAATTTGCAAGCTATTGGGTTGATTGCCTAACTCTGGTGTGGGTTGAGGTTGCAGAGAAAAAGCCAGTCTCCGGCGGTAAAAGTCGTAACTCAAGCCCATTACTTTAGTATTGGGTTGTAGCCTGAGTTCGTTGAGGTCTATTTCACTGGTTTCTTTTGAGTTGGCTGGAGTGATAATTAATCTACTTTTGCTATCAGTTAGTTCCACTTTGAGGGTGTTTAACTGATTAAGTTGTGGCGAGGATGCGCTGGTAAATTTGCCTGTGAAAGTTAAAGATTGAATGCCTTCGCTTTCTAAGCTACTAATATGGCGTATTGATTGGAGAAAAAGTTTAGGTTGCCGATCGTCATAGGTAAAACTCATTTCTTCTACTATGAGATTACCTTCAAAGATATGAGTACTAGGAAGGAGGGCAGCAAGGCTGATAAGACCACAGGTTATAAGTAAAAATAAAACAAAAATGACTAGCTTTTTGCCAGCTAAATATTTTTTTAAATGGCTGAAACTCTGGCGAATGTAATTGATGCTGGCAGAGACAAAGCGCACCAATATAATGATGAAATTCTTCATGCCTCGTAGTAACCAGCTAGTCTTTTGTCTCAGTGCCATGATTTATTTCAGCCAGTTAGGGTTGTGTTCAAAGTTAAAACGCCGCTCAAATTTTTCCGATGGTCTACCAATTCTTTCTTGTTCGGCTATCACATGAACTTCATAGCGACCGGATGGCGCTTTGCGTGCATTCCAGGTAAAGGCTATTTCTCCATCTCGGGCATTATTAAGAGAACTGCTGTGGACAACTGTGCCATTACGCAGAATTTCAAAAGTGGAGAATTTTGACCGATAGGAAGTATAGAATACAAATTCATATTGTCCTGAGGGTTTTCCAATAGTTACAGGTAGATAAACTGAGTTGACTTCAGCTAAGGCGCGTAGACTGTTTGGTGGAACTTTGGCTTTATTTAAAACCTCTGGTTTTAAGGTAAAACTAAAGCGACCCTGACTTGGCTTCAAAGATAGGTTATCTAATAGATAATTTTTGCTCAATGATTGTACTTTTAACTCTGGGGTGCTGTTACCGAGGCGGGGAATTACTAGGGTGAGGAGGTTGGGATAGCTGGTAATACCACGAGTAACAATGGAAATTAAGTTAATGCCACTCACAACATCTCTAGATTGAATACCTTCGCAACGGTTGTTCTCCCGGCGAATATAGGCAGTTGTTTGAGGATTGCCATTAGGACAAGCTTGGGCTGGAAGGGTGCTAAGGCTGAAAACAAATAAACTCGTGAATAGAAATTGATATTTCATAGTTAGGGTATTCCCCATTTCCGCAGTTTTTCAATTACTACATTCATGTCATAGGCGAAACCAAAGCCACCCGTGGCAGGGGTTTGAGATGCAATTAGAATTTTAGTAGCATCCTGTAGTTGCTGATTAGAATCATTAATCTGCACTACAATACCGATAACTTGTTGTTTCTCTTTATCAATGATTGGCCCGCCAGAATTACCTTCTGCAAGGGTGGCTGTGATTTGTAGTTTGTTTTCTTGAGATATGACATTGCTAATCTTGCCAGATTCGGTAGTCCAGTCAGCGCCATTGCTGGGATGACCAATTACGATGACTTCAGTAGTACGCCGCACACTCCCGGAATACATTGGTAAGGGCTGGATATCTTCAGGAATATCTGTAACTTCGAGTAAGGCTAAATCTATGGAGTCATTGGTATTTGTAATTTGCAGAATTTTAGCTTTGTAGCGGGGGAGAAACTTACCGCGAGGCGGTTGGCTGTAAAATTCCAACTCAATTTTTTCGCTGGGGCGTTTTGTGCGTTGTGCATCGGTGATTACATGGCGGTTGGTGAGAATCCAGGCTGTGTTTCCCTCACGTTTCACTACCCAACCAGCACCAATATTATTTCCGGTGGGAATTTCGGCAACAATCCGCACAACAGAACGCAAGACACCAACTAAAGGTTCATCTTTGGGACTAGGCAACCATTGGCGATCGTCTACGATTGCTAAAGGTGGATTCCGTCGCAATGCCAACAGTCGTTCTGCTTCCTTAAGATTGTTTTGGGCTGTTACATAATTCGGGCCTAAAGCAATTGCCTGTTTAAACTCTGCGATCGCTTCTTTTAACTTCCCTTGCTGTTGGAACGCTACGCCTAAACCATTGTGAGCGAAAGTATGGGCAGTGGGGTAAGTTCCAAATTTATAATTTGGTAGGTTAAGAGCTTGTCGATAGTTGGCGATCGCTAGTTCTACTTTCTTCTGCTGATGCAGCATAATCCCCAGAAAAGCATAAGCAACAGAGCCGTTGGGGTTGAGTTGAATGAGTTTTTGCATAGCAGCGATCGCTTCTTCTGGTTTTTTCTGCCCATATAAAATAGCTCCGAAAAAAGCGTAAGTATTAGTATCTTTAGGATTAAGTTGGATAGCTTTTTCATAGGCAGCAATCGCTACTTCTAGCTTTTTATGCTCATATAATGCAGCCCCCATAACAAGGTAAGCATTAGCATTTTTGGGATTAAGTTGGATAACTTTTTCGCAGATAGCGATCAATAGTTCTGGATTCTTCTGCCCATATAGCAAAATTACCATACCTATGTAAGTATCAGCTTTTTTGGGATTAAGTTGGATAGCTTTTTCGTAGATGGCGATCAATAGTTCTGGATTCTTCTGCCCATATAGTAAAATTAGTACAAATACGTAAGAATCAGCTTTTTCAGGATTAATTTGAATAGCTTTTTCATAGGCAGCGATCGCTTGTTCTGGTTTGTTTTGCTCATATAATACAACCCCCAGAGCAAGGTAAACATCAGCATTTTTGGGATTAAGTTGGATAGCTTTTTTGTAGGCAGCAATCGCTTGTTCTAGTTTTTTCTGAGAAAACAGCGCATCTGCCATACCTACATAAGCATCAGCATTTTTGGGGTTGAGTTGGATGGCTTTTTCGTAGGCAGCGATCGCTTGTTCTAGTTTCTTCTGCTTATATAGTGCACAACCCAGATTGTAGTAAGCAACAAAATTGTTAGGATCTATTCGCAAGACTCTATGCCAAATTGCTTCAGCTTCTGAATATTTTCCTGCTTCTTGGACTGCATTGCCTTGTTGAAATAGCTGTTCAACAGTGGTCTTGGTAGATGCTAATTGAGGTGTTGTAGCCAGAGATACGCTTAAAAATGAGGCAATTATTTTAGGATCTATCACAGTCCACCCCAATAAATATAAAATCTATATTTTTAAATATATAAACTAGTTTTTGATAAAACTATGGGGCTTATTATTCTCAATTTATACTTGTGTATATAGTGATTAAATACCGTCATAAAAATAACTAAAAAGTAGAATTAATATTTTTTATGATTGTGGGATTTTCTGGTAATTAAATGTCTTAAAATATTACGCACTTAAGTTGTATATTTACTCATGAGTGTTATCATTATTTTTTGCTATTTGTATTTCAAATTACAGTCTTAACGCAAAAATTTACAATCCAAACACGCATCAGCCCACAAGCCAAGCGTTGCCATCAGCTTTTGTGGTTTTTCTAGAAGAAAAAGTTTTATGCTTGGCGATCGCCATCACTCATTACTTCATCAAAAAAACATATAAAGTCTAATTTAGTCATCAAAATTTTGATTTTCTGGCTTATTTTAGTATTTTTAGAAGGCAAAATGCCTTATTGCCTACTCATTAAGCCTTAACACCTTCTCAAAATGCCTTACTACCTTCTCATTTTGGTGTTTTCCGCAAGTAAAATGCCTTATTGCCTACTCATTAAGCCTTAATGCCTTCTCATTTTGGTAAATCACGCACTCATTGTAGTGTTTTCCGCAGGCAAAATGCCTTATTACCTACTCATTAAGCCTAAACGCTTACTCGTTTCGGTAAATCACGCACTCATTTTGGTGTTTTCCGCAAGCAAACAGATATATTGCTTTCTCAAACTCTACAGTTTGATCGCACTCATGGCTAGATTTGCACACCTCCAGCTTGAAAAATCTGTTCGGCGGTTAAATTCAATTCCGGGAAGGTGGGTGAGATAATGCGTTCACCACCAAGGAACTGCTGGATTTGGTATTCTCCCTCGACTAACGAGTAAATCGAGATAGTCGGTTGTTTAGGATTGCCAATAAACCGCTTACCGCCTAAAGCGGCATAATCTACAATCCAGTATTCGGGAATTCCCACTGTTTCATAAGCAGCCACTTTTGTTAGATAATCATCACGCCAGTTAGTGCTAACCACTTCAATCAACAACGGTATAGATTCGGCATGGCTTACAGTAGAGTCTTTTTTCCAGAGTGGTTCATTGACTAAATTGGGCCGATTTAATAACAGCACATCTGGCGAGTAAGCTGATTCACTCTCCAATGGTTTAACCAACGCTGTTTTGGGAATGAAGTAGGGAAGTTTTAGTCGCCCAATTTCGATAGATATATTTAGTGCCAAAAAACCTACAACTTCTTCGTGTTCACCTGTAGGCTGGGACATCTCTACAACGACTCCATCATGCAGTTCATAACGTTTTCCAGAGTTATCTGGGTATTTAGCAACGAATTCATCGAATGTAACTAGTTTGCGTAAGGTTTGAGCCATAAATTTATTGCCTTCTATATCGCTTCATTTGTGATTTGTCATTTCTCCCTTCCCTCATCCCCCTTCCCTTGTCCCCTGTTCCCCGTTCCCTTCTTAAATGCTTGCAATCAAAACATCATGATCTAGTATTGTTGGGTATTCTCTAAAAATGCGATCGCCTGAGACTGATGATTGAAGTTGAGCATCTAAGTAAAATATACGGTTCTACCCCAGCAATTTCTGATGTGACTTTTAGCGTCGAACCTGGGGAGATTTTAGGGTTTTTAGGGCCGAATGGCGCTGGTAAAACTACTACTATGCGGATTTTAGCGGGTTATTTACCAGCAACCAAGGGCACGGCGAAGATTGCAGGCTTTGATGTCCATGAGAATTCTCTATCTGTGCGGCAACGGATTGGTTATTTACCAGAAACACCGCCGTTATATCCAGATATGACGGTGGAGGGATTTTTGCATTTTGTTGCCAGAATTAAGGGAGTATCCGCAGGCGATCGCAATAATAAAGTGACAGCCGCGATCGCCCGCTGTAATTTAGACGATAAGCGTAAGGTAATTATCCGCAAGCTTTCTAAAGGATATCGTCAAAGAGTGGGGATTGCTCAGGCGATCGTTCACGATCCACCAGCAATCATTTTAGATGAACCGACGGTAGGACTCGACCCCCGGCAAATTATTGAGGTGCGGAATTTAATTAAAAGCCTCGCCGGAACTCATACAATCATTCTTTCTACCCACATTCTCCCAGAAGTGAGTATGACCTGTAGCCGTGTTGCCATTATCAATCGCGGTAAAGTAGTCGCCACTAATACACCAGAAAATCTCATGACACAGTTGACAGGTGGTTCTGGATATGAGTTAGAGATTGAGGGAGAAGCTGCCCTAGCAAAGCAAGTACTGCAAAATATATCTGGTGTGAGTCTGGTAGAATCAATTCCGACGGCGGGGAGTCATCACCCACCGCAAGAAAACCGCGCTTATTTGCGGGTAATATCGCAACCGGGAACCGAACCAGGAAAGCATATAGCCACAACATTGGTGCGTGCGGGATTCGCTTTACATGAAATGCGGCGTGTCAGCGCTACCTTAGAAGATGTGTTCTTGCAACTGACAACAGAAGAAAAGAATTTAGAGTCTATAGAAGACTCAGCAGTCACACAAGGAGAAGCCGCGTAGATGGGTATAGTACTGAGTAATATTATCGCCATTTATCGCCGGGAATTGCAGAGTTATTTTGTATCGCCTTTGGCTTATGTAATTGCTGGCATATTCTGGTTTTTATCTGGGTTGTTCTTAATCATGATTTTGCTAGGGCCAGACGGGATTTTGCCAACAATCACCGCCTTAGATTTACAAGGACAACAAATGGGCGTACCAGTACCGCCAATCGATGTTCCTTATGAATTTGTGCGAGCGTTTTTAGACCGTATGGGGTGGCTATTATTATTTGTGCTGCCAATTCTCTCAATGGGGCTTTATGCCGAAGAACGTAAGCGTGGCACTTTAGAACTATTAGCAACGTCACCAGTCACAAACTGGGCGGTAGCTGTTGGTAAATTATTAGGGGTGCTGACTTTTTTTGTCACAATGATTGTGCCCTTAGTAGTAATTGAAGCGTTTGTTATTAGTAGCTCAAATCCACCAATGACACCTGCAATTCTTTTGTTAGGTCATTTAGGATTAATCTTACTAGCAGCAGCAATTTTATCTTTGGGAATGTTTATTTCATCGTTAACAGACAGTACAATTCTCTCGGCAGTCTTCACCTTTGCAGTCATTTTACTGCTGTTATTCGTTGATTTAATTGCTAAAACCTTCCCTGGTCCTATTGGAGAAGCTTTGAGCTACATCTCCTTGCTGAGACATTTCAATACTCTTATTCAAGGCATTTTTGATACCAGCGCCATACTTTTATTTGTTAGTTACATTTTTTTGGGTGTCTTTCTGACATCTCAATCAATTGATGCATTACGTTTTCAGCGTCAATAGTCATTTGTCCTTTGCCATTTGTCATTATTTTTTAAATAGATGGAGCTAAATAAACACAACATATTCCGTTATTGCCTGAAAAGCAAAGCAATCCTCCATCCTTGCAATTGCTGCGCTCCACTTCTTTACAGTCGCAATGACATTTGATATTTAGTTCCAGCTATATTATCCAGGACAAATGACCAATGACCAATGACTAATGACCAATGACCAATGACAATTAACAAATCACATGAAAATCGTTGCTAAAAAGAAACTTTGGAAATATCTGTTTTGGCTTGGCCCTTTTCTATTAGTTGCGGGCTTAACTTCTGGGTTAGTTGCATCAAATTGGGGGCCAATTTCCATAGCATTACTATTTACTGGAATTGTGGTCATTGGCTTGTGGATAATTGTGCAAAGTCAGGAAAGTCAATGGTGGGGGCGACGTTCAACCCAAGCAGGGACTAATGCTTTAGTTGCAACCATAGCAGTATTGGCAATTTTAGGGCTAATTAACTTTTTGGGTACTCGCTACCACTACCGTGCAGATTTAACAGAAACGCAGTTATTTACCCTTGCACCTCAATCGCGGGAATTAGTGCATAATCTAGCACAGCCAGTAAAAGTCTGGATTTTTGATGTGACTCAGAATTCCCAAGACCGGGATTTGCTAGAAAATTACAACAGGCAAAGTTCAAAGTTTCAATTTGAGTATATCGATCCGCAAGCTAGACCAGGATTGGCAGAAAAATTTGGTGTTAAAGATTACGGAGAAGTTTATTTAGAATCTCAAGATAAAAGACAGTTAGTGCAGGTGGTGAATCAAAATGAAAGACTGTCAGAAGTGCGGTTAACTAATCGCCTGCAACAAATCACTACTGCTAACTCAGCTAAAGTTTACTTCTTGCAAGGTCACGGCGAACGCCAACTTACAGCTGCTGAGGGTGGAATTTCTCAAGCAGCGCAGGGATTAACTGATAAAAATTTCACAACCTCACCATTGAATTTAGCGGAACAGTCCAAAGTTCCTAATGATGCTGCGGCTGTGGTAGTAGCAGGCCCCAAACGTGGATTGTTTGACGGTGAAGTGAAAGCCTTACAAGAATACCTGAATCGAGGCGGTAACTTACTGCTGATGATTGACCCTAGTACCGACCCCAAACTCGATAACTTACTTAAAGACTGGGGTGTTCGCCTGGATAATCGTTTAGCCGTTGATGTTTCTGGGGGAGGTGCAGGACTTGGCCCAGCAGTTCCTTTAATTACAGAATACGGACAACATCCAATTACCAAAGATTTCGGCAAGGGTATTTCTTTTTATCGCTTGGCTAGACCGTTGGAAATTACGCCAGTAAATGGTGTCGTGTCTACACCTCTGCTGCAAACTAAACCTTATCCCAACAGCTGGGCAGAAAGCGACTTACAAAGCGAAAAATTAGAGTTTAACCCCGATAAAGACTTGAAAGGTCCGCTAACTTTGGGCGTGGCTTTGGAGAAAAAACTCCCAGCGCCATCAGCAAGCCAACCTAATCCCACACCTTCGCCATTACCATCACCCACAACTCAAGGTCAAGCGACACCTTCGGCATTACCATCACCGATAGCCAGAGATCAAGGGACACCTAAAGCGAGTCCTTCTCCTACACCTTCTGCACTACCATCACCAACCACCGCCAGTCAGGCTAACCCAACTTCTACTCCTTTACCCAGTCCCACTAATTCTGCACTTCCAACCGAGAAGCCAGCTGAAAAAACTGCCACTGCATCAAGGTTAGTGGTGATCGGAAATTCGGATTTTGCTACTGATGGCTTGTTTCAACAACAACTAAATGGCGATGTATTTCTCAACTCAGTAACTTGGCTGAGTCAACAGGATCAGCAACCCTTATCAATTCGCCCCAAAGAAGCGAAAAACCGTCGCCTTAACATCACAGCCGCCCAAGCCAGTCTTTTAACATTATCCTCTCTACTACTTCTACCCCTAATTGGGTTATTAGGAGCATCTTTGATTTGGTGGAAACGACGCTAAGAAGAGGACGTAGGGACGCAGGGACGCAGGAAGGGGGATGAGGGAGAAAAAATGACTCTTGCCTATTGCCCAATGACTAATGACAAATGACAAATAACAAATGACCAAAAAATGAAATTTTCGCGAACGACTTTAATTTTGCTATTGCTAGCGCTGGGTTTGGGTGGTTTTGTTTACTTTCATGAAATTCGCGGGGCGACTCAGCGAGAAGAAGTTAAGGAGAAAAAGCAGCAAATTTTCGCTTTTACAGCAGATGATGTGCAGTCTTTGTCAATCACAACTCAAAAGGTTTCTTTGTCTTTGGAACGTAACGCCCAGGAAAGCCAGCCCAAGTGGTTGCTCAAATTCCCGGTATCAGAGCCAGCGAATGATGCTATTGTTTCTTATTTGATGGATTTGTTAGTTAAAGGAAAGAGCGATCGCTCTTTATCCATCCCACCTAGTCAAAAAGCAGATTTTGGCTTAGATCAACCCCAAGCAACTATCAATATCAGCCTGAAAAATCAGCAAAGCCATCAATTACTGTTAGGGAAGCCTAACTTTAACCGCAGTTTCTTATACGCGCAAGCTGACCCAACTGTAAAACCCGATGGTAATATAGATGTGCTGTTGGTATCTACAGATTTTGAAAACGCAGTGAATCGGGACATATCTGAGTGGAAACAACCCGCAGCTAATAGCGATAAAACATCTACTCCAAGTCCTGGTGAACCAACTCCACCACCCAGCAAATAACTAGCAAGGGAGTAGGGGGACAAGGAGGACAAGGGGGATGAGAGAGAAAAAATGACTCTTGACTCTTGCCCCATGCCCAATGCCCAATGACCAATGACAAATGACAAATGACAAATCCAACAGCAACATTGCTCATTTCTTGCCCCGATCAACGGGGGTTAGTGGCGAAAATTGCTAACTTTATCTATGCCAACGGCGGCAATATCATCCATGCAGATCAGCATACAGACTTTGCCGCTGGGTTGTTTCTCACCCGGATTGAATGGCAATTACAAGCGTTTAACCTGCCACGGGATTTAATTGGGCCAGCATTTAATGCGATCGCTCAACCTTTAGGCGCTAAATGGGAACTACACTTTTCTGATACCGTACCGCGCATTGCTATTTGGGTCAGCAAGCAAGACCATTGTTTATTTGACTTGATTTGGCGACAACGTGCTAAAGAATTTGTAGCAGAAATACCTTTAATTATTAGCAACCATACTAATTTAAAGGGGGTAGCCGAGCAATTTGGTATTGATTACCAACACATTCCCATCACCAAAGATAACAAAGCAGAGCAGGAAATTAAGCAATTAGAATTACTGCGCCAGTACAAAATAGATTTAGTTGTATTGGCTAAATATATGCAAATTGTTAGTGCAGATTTTATTAAAAGCTTTCCCCAGATTATTAATATTCATCATTCATTCTTGCCAGCTTTTGTCGGAGCTAATCCTTATCACCGAGCTTTTGAACGCGGAGTTAAAATTATTGGTGCAACGGCACATTATGCCACTGCTGATTTAGATGCCGGACCAATTATTGAACAGGATGTAGTGAGAGTTAGCCACCGCGATGAAGTTGAGGATTTAATTAGAAAAGGCAAAGATTTAGAGCGAGTTGTGTTAGCCAGAGCAGTGCGATCGCATTTGCAAAACCGCGTATTGGTTTATGGAAATCGAACAGTAGTCTTTGAGTAATTTGATATATAGGAATCAGATTTGATTACTGAAAAAATCTAAGTATGTGTAGGGTGTGTTATGCCGTAGGCTAACGCACCTTGGCCTTAATCTGGTGCGTTAAACTTCGTTATAACGCACCCTACTGGAATGTTTCAGCTAATTTAGTGCTTTAGTTTTTGCCTATTCCACTACGTATTTTTCAAAAATCAAATATGAATCCTATATATCTGAGTTTGTAAGAATTATTTTTAACAAAACATCAATTAAGCATTTGTTTAAAACACTCAAAGAATATATATTAAATTACTATGGACGCTATGCTGATAGTTTCAATGGCAGTTGAAGTATAAATGTGGTCCAGCCCTGACCGCTTGTAACTTCAATTGTGCCTTGAAGATGTCCCACTAGCTTTTTCACTAATGCCAACCCCAATCCTGTGCCGCTATCTTGCTGAGGATTGCTTTGAGCCTTCTGGTAATCAGGGTCAAAGATAGTAGATTTTTCTTTTGCCTTACTTTTGAGAATGCGGTAAAACGGTTCAAAGATTAAAGATTTTTCTGTTGTCGGAATCTCAACACCAGAATTGCTAATGATAATTTCCACACGTGGAATTTCAGATTGTGCATCTTTATCGATCGGGTTCTTTGTAGCGTCTGCAAGTTGGGCATTTAGCATAATCTGCTCACCAGCAGGAGTATATTTGTAAGCATTGTTGAGCAACTCTGATACAATCCGGGTGAGAAGATTAAAGTCTGAAAATATAGGTGGTAAATCTGGAGCAACGTTAATTTCTAGAATTTGTTGTTGAGCTTGAGCCAATTCTTGAAAACTCTCGGCAACGTGAGGAAGCCAGTGTTGAAGATGAATCGAAGTTAATTCCCAGGGATAAATATCAGCATCAACTATACGCATTTGTAGTAAATCATCGACAAGATTTAGTTCTTGTTCACACTGGTCACGTAAAATATTTAAATATTGGGTTACAGATCCAGATATAGAAAATCTTTTTGAATTCAAAATACCCTGCCGATCCAGAAGATTTTCTAGCATTGAGATTGCCATTTTGATGTTTGACAAAGGCGTTCTCATTTCATAAGAGGTGGTTGCCAAAAAATCTTCTTTCAACTGGTTTAGCCGTTGGAGTTCTGCCATTTGAATTTCTAGTTGTTTGGCGCGTTCAGCAGCAATATTACGTTCTTCGGCTAGCCTTCGTTGCGAGTCATCCCTAAAAACCATAACTGCTCCTGCTACTGCACCATTGTTGTCTCTCAAAGCAGTAGCGCTATCAGCTATTGGAGTTTTTGCTCCGTTTTTGGTAACAAGTAGGATGTGATTATCGAGATAGATGGGGTTTTGGGTTTGCAAAGCTAAAACGATCGGATTTTCTATAGGAAGCTGAGTTTGTTCATCAATGAATTGGAAGACTTCGGTTAACATTTTGTCTTTAGCTTCATCCAATCGCCACCCTGTTAATGCTTCAGCTACTTGATTCAAGTATTTGACATGTAACTGAGGATCTACGACAAGCACTCCGTCCCCCATTCCCCGCAGGACAGTACTTAAAAATTGCTCGCGTTCATAACGATTGAGCGCTGTTTGGATAGCGACGTAGAGTTCTTGCTCTCTGATTGGTTTGAGAATATAACCAAAGGGCGATGTTAGCGTTGCCCGCTCTACAGTGCTTTTGTCTGAATGTCCTGTAACGTAGATTATAGGAATTTGCAGATGATTCCAAATTTGCTCTGCTGCTTGGATACCGTCTATCTCGCCCCGTAGCCGAATATCCATGAGAATTAAGTTGGGTTGCAACTCGGTTGCTTTTTCAATAGCTGCTGTTGCAGAATCCGCGATATCTACAACTGTGTATCCAAGGGACTCTAAACTTTCTTGTAAGTTAATTGCCAGGATATACTCATCTTCAACAATAAGGACTTGAATATTCTTAGATTTCTCTGTATTTGAGGATATGCTTGTCATAATTCATGTCCTGCTTCTTGCAAAAGAAATTTTAAATTCTGTTCCCTGTTGGCAGTGAATTTCGATGGTTCCCCGTAACTGCTTTATCAAACCGTAGACAAGAGTGATACCCAGAGTTTTAGTCTTTTTACTATCAAAATTAGCAGGTAGCCCAATGCCATTATCTCGAATAATGAGCATCAAATTACGTTGGTGCTCCCTCTCTATTAAAAATTCACACTCTTGATAGAAACGTAGCTGGATTTCACCTTGACGATTACAAGGAAAGGCATATTTTAAAGCATTGGAAACTAATTCATTAATAATTAAGCCACAAGGAATTGCGGTTTCAATATCCAAGCTAACATTATCAACTTGAATACTCAGTTTCACAGAACCTGAACTGACATTATAAGAATCAAATAAATGAGTTGTTAAATCTGGAATGTACTGAGCAAAATCAATATTTGCTAAATCTTCAGAACGGTAGAGTTTTTCATGCACCAAGGCAATCGATGCTATTCGGTTTTGGCTATCGCTTAGAATTGCGGTTGCTTGAGGATCTTGTGTACGTCTGCACTGCATCTGTAGCAAACTGCTGACAATTCCTAAGTTGTTTTTCACCCGATGGTGAATTTCTTTAAGTAATACTTCTTTTTCCTTCAAAGAGGCTTTGATTTTTTCTTCTGCTTCTTTGTGCTCGGTAATATTTTGTTGAACAGCAACAAGGACAGTTCCATACTCAGGATGTTCAAACACTGACGCGGTAGCACTACACCAGAAGAGAGTACCATCTTTCTTCACATTGCGAACCTCATAGGTTGCTTCACCTTGTTGAAGAACAGCAGAGTTAATAGCTTGATTAACCGCTTTAGCCGAGGTGTGTTCATCTGCATAGTTCACAATTGACACATGCTTACCGATTAATTCACCAGCATCATAGCCAAACATCTGCTCAAATTTAGGGTTGGCATAGACTATGATTCCATCAGTAGCTCGCACTAAGCAAATTCCCTCTGCCATGCTGCGAGTGATAACTGCTTGCAGCTCTAGCATTTTTTGAGCGCTTTTGTGTTCAGTAATATTGACGCTACTACCAACGATGCGGTATGTGCGTAAGTTTTCGTCTCGCAGCGGAGTTAGGGTAGTGATCCACCAGCTTTCCTGCTTTCCTTTAAAAGGTAAGCATTCTTCATAGGTAATGGTTGTGCCTGCGTCAATGCAATCTTGATAGTGTTGCCGCACAACTGCTGCTACATTTGCAGGCAGAAAATCCTCTGGAGTTTTACCTTGCACATTGTGACTACAAAAACCTGTGAGATGTTCGTGAACTGGGTTAACACTTACAAAACGAAAATCATCATCTAAAACATCTACAACAAAAATCGACTGTCCCACCCCATGATAAATACTGCGTAAAAAGTTTTCCTGCTCCTGAAGTGTTTGTTCTGCTAGTTTACGATCGCTAATATCAAATGCTACTCCTTGCAGAATTGGCGTTTTGCCATCTGGTGCAAGCACAAGGCTGGCTTGATCCTGAACCCAAATCATTTCGCCGTCAGCCGTGAAAAGGCGATATTCCAAATTCACAGATTCTTCAGTTGCAATTGCATTTTGCACACTTTCTATGACGCGATCGCGATCGTCAGGATGCACATACTCCACCCAACTGTTAAATAAGCCAGCATTCCACTGTTCGGGAGGAATATTGAGCATTTTTTGAATTTGGGGGCTAATATAACTAAATTCGGTAGTGGCGGTGATGGGTGAAGTGTAGATCACTCCCGGAATTTGTTCGATTAAAGTTCGGTATCGTAACTCGGCTTGTTTGAGCTTTGCTTCTGATTCTATGCGATCGCTGACATCCTGGGCAGTTCCGTAGAGACGACTAACTCGTCCATCGGCGTTGAATTCTGCATGTCCAATCGCTTCAAAATAGCGATGAGAGCCATCTGCTTGAGGTACACGGAGAATCAGTTTGTAGGATTCGCCAGTTGCGATCGCCCGTTCGACAGCTTGGTGCAATTTTTCTCGATCTTCAAGGTGGTACAGTTGGAGAACTTCTTCATAGTTTGGTTCTCCTAGGTCTGGATCTCGATTGCAGAGGTGGAAAAGCTCCTTTGACCAATTAATTTTGCCACTTGCAATGTCAAACTCCCAATTACCAAAACGGGCAACTCGCTGAGATTCTGCCAACAAAGCTTCACTTTTACGTAGCGTTTCTTCAGTGTTTTTGAGGTTAGTTATATCTACCATCAATCCATCCCAAGCGACGCGACCATCTTGTAATTGGCGTGGCGTAGAACGAAAATGCAACCATTTAAGTTTACCGCTGGGTGTCCGAATTCTCTGTTGCATATCAAATACAGACAAATTTCTGAAGGACTCATCCATCGCTGCTTGTACACGAGGGAGATCTTCTTGAATAATCTGTCTATAAAGCAAAGTTGAATCTCTTAGTGCATCTTCTACCGACACTTCCATTAGCTGTTCAATTCCAGCACTTAGATAAGAATAGTACTTACGATCGTTAAGTTCGCGAATAACTTTATAAATTGCGCCATTAGGCAGATTATCCCCAATCCTGCGCAACATGGCTTCACGCTCTTGCAAGGCGAGTTCTGCGTGTTTGTGAGCAGAAATATCTTTGACAAGCACAAATCTCGCTGGCTTTCCTCGCCAAGTGATGAGATGTCCATTAATTTCGACATCAATCACAGTACCGTCTTGCAGACAGTGTTTTGTTTCACCGACATAGATTGAGTCAGAGAAAAGGCTAAAATCTGACACAACTCGTTGAAAATCAGCAACTTCCTCACAAGGACGAATATCTCTAACTGTCATTGACAGAAATTCTGCCTCCGAGTAGCCATATTTGTGGATTGCTGCACGATTCACAGCCAGAAAGCTAAAAGTTTCCGCATCAAAAATCCACATAGGATTGGGATTACTTTCAAACAGCAATCGATATTGAGCTTCCGATTCCACTAACGCTGTTTGCATCTGTTTGCGCTCAGTCACATCTGCGAGGGAACCCACCAATCGCACGGGATTTCCTTGCTCATCCCAGACAGCCTTGGCCCGGGAGCGAAACCACCCGTAACTGCCATCTTTGCGGCAAAGACGATACTCAACGTTATAGTCTGGAGTTTGCCGTTGCAGATAGGCCTGTTGTGCAGCAATTACCCGTTCATAATCATCAGGATGAATGCGAATGCGCCACTCATCATCCAGATTGCTAAGTTCGTCACGTTCATAGCCCAACATCTCAAACCAACGCTCAGATCGGAAGGTTTGATTAGTAGTGATGTTCCAATCCCAAATTGCTTCATTAGTACCTGCGATCGCAAATTGCCAGCGTTCTTCGCTGTAACGCAGTGCTTCCTCAATGTGTTTGCGTAAGCGAAGCTCGTCGTAGACATCGCTGATATCATTACTAGCTTGTGATGCTTGATAACTGGCTTCCTTTTGCGCAAGCAACTCACTCATGTGTTTTCTTTGCGCCACTTCCTGTTCCAACTCTGCTGTTTTGGCTTCAAGGGTTTGGCAGAGTCTTTCCATCACTTCGTGCAAAGTAACAATACTTATTACTTGTCCGCAACTATCAACTATGGATAAGTGGTCAATACCATGCTGGCGAAATAGTTGCACAACAGCGGGGAGATTCTCTGCATCCTTTTGGCTCAAGCTAATTACAGGTTGATCCATCTGAGTTATTCCTCCTTAAACAAACAGAAGAGGCGGAAATTAAGAGTAACAGCTACTACTGCGTAGCAATAGGAACTTAAGGCGATATCAGTAATGTCAAATTTTTTGCCAAAAACACTGTTTCTTCAGAATTTCCTCAGAATTTTGATTTAGACTTTCCTGCTAGAGTGCGATGCCTTGTTGGGATTAAACTCTCAACTTCTACTATTTCTAGTAGATAACTACTCTCTGTGTTCTCTTAAAAAAGCAGAATAGCAATTAGTTCAACAAAAACATAGATAAAGTATCAATTCTGTTACAAGGTAATAAATTTATGTCAATTCAAGTTGGGATGCAGAAGACGACGCCTAGCTTAATTTTTTCCTATCAAAACGTGGGTTTGTTAACCCAAAAGCAAACCAATTTTTCTAAGCAAAAAGTCGAATGTCCTCTATGTGGTTATGACCGAACTCGTAAACACGGCAAAACAAGTAAAGGTAGCCAACGCTACTTCTGCCCAAGTTGTCGCCAAACCTTTAGCGAGACTTTAAATACGCTTTTTTACCGTCGTCAAGTAAATAACGAAGACGTGCAGATTGTTTTGCAGTCCTATGCAGAAGGCATGAGCTTCCGAGCTATAAGTCGTATTAGTGGCTTAGCTTACAACACCGTAGCCAGAATTATTCAGGCTGCTAACCAGAAGGTGCATATATCGAAACCAGAGGTTGAGTAACGTCTAGTTTGGCTAAAAACTATCAAAAAATATGCCCCATGTCCTTCAAGAGTGCTGAGTTACTCACTTGTTGACTCAGAACTCATAACTCGCTACTGTTTTGCCCCATGCTGATTTTCATGCATCATGGTGAGTTTTCTAATCCAGGTGAGTGGTAGTTGGCATTACTAGATCAATAAACCCGAAGATGGGCTAATAATGAAGAAAGATTAAGTTGCATTGATCAAACTCGCAATGAGCCAAACTGCCCTAAATTTAATTGCAATATCTATTTTCCTGATGACCCTATCCGCGTTGCTGGGGCCATTATTGAACATTTCGCCAACAATACCAGCAATTGCTACCTTCACTATCTTGGGAATAGCTACTTTCGACAGTTTCAGCTTCCAAGGAAAGGGAGGTTCTCTGATTTTAGATTGGATTGCTGGCTTCTCTAGCGAACATCGCGATCGCGTTATCCACCATGAAGCCGGGCATTTTCTAGTTGCACAGCTATTAAATATTCCCGTTACTGGTTACACTCTCAGTGCTTGGGAAGCCTGGCAACAAGGGCAACCAGGGCAAGGTGGTGTTATTTTTGATGATGGCGAATTAGCGTCTCAACTAGAAGTAGGCAAAATTGGCGCTCAAATCTTGGATCGCTACTGTACTGTTTGGATGGCTGGGATTGCTGCGGAAAATCTAGTTTTTCAAAATGCTGAAGGTGGATCTGACGATCGCCGCCAGCTTGCAGAGGTATTGACAAATTTAGGATTTACTGATGGCAATCGTCAACAAAAACAACGGTTTCATGCGCTACAAGCCAAAAACCTATTACAAGAAAATTGGTCAAGTTACGAAGCTTTAGTTAAAGCTATGCGGCAACGCGCCTCAGTGGCAGAATGCCAGAGTGCGATTGAGAGTGCACAGTTAACAGACAATCAGCATAATTAAGCTAGATAACGGTAGTGAAAGTACCTGCAAGGTTGAGTAAATATAGATTTTGCTGTAACGCACCAAATTAAAAAAGTGAGTTACAGCGCTTTTAATTCAACACTTAAAACCGTGTTTATTTGTGCGCCGAACCCACCCTGTGAACTTAAAATTTTTTTTGATAAATAAGTTTCAAGAAGAAGCAGCAGCTTTAAGATACTGAACATGGGATAAGTGATCCCAACCAATCACTTTATTTCTTCCAGTAGCTTTAGCTTCTAATAAACATTGATCGGCACGATGCAGCAGACTGATGCCTTGCTCGTCATCATCACTCTGTAGAGAAGCAGTACCTAAACTAATCGTGATGTTAATAGTATGTTGATTGTTGATTGCAAATGGTTGTTCGCTAACTATGCGATTCAGACGACGCGCTACAATCGAAGCTTCTTCACCAGTAGTATTGGCTAAAAGAATCACAAATTCTTCGCCACCATAGCGGAAAGGAGTATCTTGAAAGCGCAAATTATGTCGGACACGAATACACAGCAACTGCAACAGGCGATCGCCAACTAAATGACCGTAAGTATCATTAACTTTTTTAAAAAAATCAACATCTAAAATGATTAAACTAAAAGGAAGTGATTGCTCACGGGCTTTTTGAATTTGCCTAGGTAAGTCCCACTCCAAAGCACGACGATTATTGAGTTCCGTCAAAGAATCAGCTAGGGCGATCGCAGATAATAAATCATTTGTCCGAATCAAATCACGATACTTTTTCGCTTTACGCAACCCAACTGTTAATTGAGCTAGTATCAGGCGCTGGTTAGCTGTCAACTCTGCCAATGTATAATCTGTTTTTCCTTCAGGAAGCTGCCAAATATAAGCGTCGGCTCCTTGCTTTAATGCCGAGGAAGTCATCTCCAATTCCCACTCCCAGCCATATTTGCCTCTATCAATTATCTGCTGAGAACGATCTTCCAAAAGAATACAGTATATCCAAGATAGCTTTGGTTGGTCTTTCAACCAGCTACACAGTTCCATACTGCCATCTAGGCTAGCCTGCACAACTATAATGTCGGGTGGCGTCATTGTAATATGGGAAACTGCCTGATCGAGATTGGCAATAACTTCTACGCTAAAAGCGGTTGCATAACGGATCTGATCTGGAAGTGTGGTGAGAAATTTCTGACTCCCGAAGACCAGAATGGAAATATTCATTGTTTTGCTTTTTGCCCTCTTTCAACTTTAAAAGTATGACCTTGTAACAATGCTGTTCTTACTTAATTAATACTGAATACGTCGGTATTTCTGGTTAGGGAAAATTACTCTTGATTTAACCGTTTTACTGCTAAATCTATAATTTATTTGCAATTTTAATCTCCTTTTAAGGATTTACCTCAACTATAGTTACTAGTAAATGAACTTATGAACATACTTTCTACTTTTTCATATTTTTTTTAAAACAGTAAAAATACTGAATATTCCTTCTTGAAACAAAAGTCTTTATGTGTTTTCCAGGTATCGGTCATTAGGAACATTTATGAACCCAATGGTTGATAATACTAAGCATATAATGAAGCAAAAAAATTACTAAAATTGAATATTTAAAATTTTATAAAATTTATATTTCCCAGTAATAACCGATATATTTGCTAATCTAAAAAATTAGATCTCCCTTAAAATACTGAATCAAGCTACTTAAATAGAATATATTTGTACATCGGTGCAGGAGAAAGGAAAGCCTCATGCAGCAAGTGTTAAGCGATAGTGTTAATAAATGATAAACCGAAGCCTTATGAATATATTTTATTAGTTATATCTTCATTAAAAGATTGAAAATCATTCAGTAATTATACATAACTATTGAATAAAAACCCTAACATTAACCGAGATAAATTTGGTTAAATACGCGATTGTCCGCTCTATCAAGAAACGGACAATACAGCAACACTTTATGGAAATGTAAAAAGTTTTGAATCTAACTTGTAAACAAAGTTAGAACATGATTAATAACCTGCAATTTTGTAACCAGCAGCAACAATTATCTGCTTAATAGTCTCCTCAGATGCTGCGGATTCTACGGTAACAGTTTTAGCATTGACATCTACATCCACTTTTGCATCAGGTTCCATTACATGAATGGAGTCGCTAATTTTTGTCGCACAGTCTTCACAAGCAATGTTCGGTACATCTAGTTTTAATGCCATTACTTAACCTCAGAAAAAAATTTAATCTATTCTTAACGATTAATCTTATCTTCTGCGGTGAGATTGCTCATCCTACCAGAGTTAGGTGATTTTGCTAGTACATCGATACTTTCCTAGCCAGATTGACTGGCAGCAAGATTTCCGGAGATGTCAAAATATATAAATATAAAGGTATATCTGCAAATATACTTAGTACTGCTAAACGTAAGTCAAAATACCCTGCGGGTTGTAGAGTAGCCGTCTTTGGGCATCTACAAGAGACTCTGATCTCAAGCTTATAGGCGTGTTTTCTCGCTCACCCTCAGAGGTATTAGACCTTGATTTTCGCCAAGCTTTACTAAGGGATTAACTCGGAAGCAAAAAACTGGTAGCACAGATGTCCTTGACTGCGGCATACTTTGTCTGTAAAGCGAAGTAACGATCCTCTGTCGGCCTTCCCAAGTTTATTGAGATTAAATTTGTAAAAACCCATGTCTTCAAATCCCCAGTACCGGGCTGCGCCCCGCTTCGCTAACAGCGGTAACGAAATTCGCACCTTATTCCTGAACTTCTTTGCTGAACGAGGACACCAGATTCTCCCAAGTGCTTCTCTTGTGCCTGAAGACCCGACCGTACTGCTGACGATCGCGGGGATGCTACCATTTAAACCTATATTCTTAGGGCAACGCACGCCGGAATTTAAGCGGGCTACTACATCCCAAAAGTGCATCCGCACCAACGATATCGAAAACGTCGGACGCACCAAACGGCATCATACTTTCTTTGAGATGCTGGGTAACTTCAGCTTTGGAGATTATTTTAAAGAACAAGCGATCGCTTGGGGATGGGAAATCTCTACTCAAGTTTTTGGCTTTTCCCCAAACAACCTTGTAGTTAGCGTTTTTGAAGAAGACGACGAAGCCTTTGCGATTTGGCGCGATCAAATCGGCGTACCAGCAGCAAGAATCAAGCGCATGGGTGCAGACGATAACTTTTGGGTATCTGGCCCGACTGGCCCCTGTGGCCCTTGTTCTGAGATATATTACGATTTCCACCCCGAACGCGGCGACGACAGCATTGATTTAGAAGACGATTCGCGGTTTATCGAGTTCTACAATCTCGTCTTCATGCAATACAATCGGGATGCAGAAGGAAATTTAACACCACTGCAAAACAAGAACATCGATACTGGCATGGGTTTGGAGCGAATGGCGCAAATCCTGCAAAAAGTACCGAATAATTACGAAACTGATTTAATTTTCCCGATTATCCAAACAGCGGCGCAAATTGCGGGAATTGAATATCACAGCAGCGACGAGAAAACTAAAGTCTCGCTGAAAGTGATTGGCGATCACGTTCGCGCTGTCGTCCACATGATCGCTGATGAAATCCGCGCCTCCAACGTCGGACGGGGTTACATATTGCGGCGATTAATTCGGCGGGTGGTGCGTCATGGGCGATTAATTGGCATTTCTGGCGAATTTATTACCCAAGTTGCCGAAACTGCGATCGCTCTTTCGGAATCAGCTTACCCCAACGTGCGGCAACGGGAAGCCGCAATTAAAGCTGAACTGCAAAGAGAAGAAGCCAATTTCCTACGAACTCTCGACAGAGGCGAAAAACTGCTGGAAGAAATTATTCAACAGGTAAAACAGCAAGGAAAAACCTCAATTAGCGGTGAAAGTGCTTTTACTCTTTACGACACCTACGGCTTCCCCCTAGAACTGACGCAAGAAATTGCCGAAGAACAGGGGCTAGAGGTTGATGTTGAGGGATTCAATGTCGAAATGCAAAAACAGGTAGAACGTGCCAAAGCAGCACATGAAACCATCGATTTAACTGTGCAAGGTTCCCTCGACAAACTAGCAGAACATATCCACGCCACCGAGTTCTTAGGTTATACCCAACCAGCAGCGACAGGGAAAGTTGAGGTATTGCTAGTAGCTGGTGTTGCTCAAGAAGAAGCAGAAGCGGGGACAGAAGTACAAATCGTCCTCGACAAAACGCCATTCTATGCCGAATCTGGGGGACAAATAGGCGATCGCGGTTATATCTCTGGTGATGGCGTTGTCGTTCGCGTCGATGACGTGAAGAAAGAATCAGATTTCTTCATCCACTTCGGACGCATTGAACGCGGTACAATCCGAGTAGGAGATACTGTAACTGCTCAAATTGATCGCGCTTGTCGGCGTCGTCTGCAAGCTAACCATACAGCAACTCACCTGCTACAAGCGGCGTTAAAGAAAATTGTCGATGAAGGGATATCGCAAGCAGGTTCTTTGGTTTCCTTTGACAGATTGCGCTTTGACTTCAACTGTCCCCGTGCTCTAACAGCAGAGGAAGTCCAGCAAATTGAGGAACAGGTGAATACTTGGATTGCTGAGGCACACTCTGCAAAAGTGGAAGTATTACCTTTAGCAGAAGCCAAAGCTAGAGGTGCTGTTGCCATGTTCGGGGAAAAATATGGTGACGAAGTGCGGGTGATTGACTTCCCTAGCGTGTCAATGGAACTGTGCGGCGGTACTCATGTCAGCAATACTGCTGAGATTGGCGTATTCAAGATTATCTCCGAGGCTGGTGTCGCTTCTGGAGTGCGGCGAATTGAAGCCGTTTCCGGCCCAGCGGTGCTAGATTATCTTAACCTGCGGGATAAAGTCGTCAAAGATTTAAGCGATCGCTTTAAAGTTAAACCCGAAGAACTACCAGAGAGAATCACAACTCTGCAAAACGAACTCAGAACCAGCCAAAAACAACTGGATGTATTGAAAGGACAATTGGCGATCGCAAAATCTGATAGCCTACTGCAAACAGCCGAATCTTTAGGGGATTATAAAATACTCGTCGCTCAATTAGATGACGTTGATCCCGAATCCTTGAAAACCGCAGCCGAACGCTTATTACAAAAACTCGGTAACGGTGCGGTGGTGCTGGGTTCAGTTCCCGAAGTTGACAAAGTTAGCTTAGTTGCAGCCTTCAGTGCAGACGTGAATAAGAAGGGTTTGCAAGCAGGTAAATTTATCGGTGCGATCGCCAAAATTTGCGGCGGTGGCGGCGGTGGAAGACCAAATTTAGCCCAAGCAGGCGGACGCGATGCGAGTAAGTTACCAGAGGCGTTAACGCAAGCGTTGAGCGATTTGAAGTCAGCGTTGGATTAATTGCTTGTAGAGAACGCATTGTCAATAAGATCCCCGACTTCTTAAAGGATACAGCTGGCGAATAGGGGGTAATACCCTACAAAAGTCAACAAGCTTTGGTTCTG
>NZ_MTAV01000005.1 GCF_002154695.1 Nostoc sp. T09 | reverse complement strand
CAATCCGATTTGATTACTGAAATTATTTACGTAGGGAGGGAACAGGGAACAGGGAACAGGAAAGAAGGAATAAAACTGTACTGAGTTTTTTTCAAAAATCAAATCGGATTCCGATATCAAGTTTGATGTATTCCAGCCATTTAAAAATTTAAACCTTTGAGAGAGCGATCGCTAGCTCTAACGCAATGCTTCCAAGCAATCTTAAATTTCAGATTTATTTGATCAATTATCTCTAATTCTACTGAATTCTTAGCAGAGGAGTGCGATCGCTTGCTTATAAAACTGTAGAAAAAAGAATCCCAGGGTTGCACCGACACCTTAGAAGGGTATCTTTATACGAACAAAGGCTGTAGCTCACGCAGGAAAGCTCTGTAAGTTTAGCCTCAGGCTTTTAGCCTACGGGCTTTTCACAAAATTAGCGAAGGTTCTTAACTTAGAGCTTAAGTTAGCACCTTAACACCTTTATCTTTAGTGGTGCAGTTTAGAGAGTCATTAGAAACTGTAGTTAGCAATAGACCTCTTGCAAAAATATATTTTTGCAAGAGGGGGGAAAGGGAAAAGGTTAAAGGGAAAGGGTTTTGAGTTTCTTTCCCCTTTTCCCCTTTCCCTTTAACCGACTTCTGCAAGAAGTCTAATGATGTAGTGATTGATCACTCCACAAAAGCTGCAATTATTCCAAAAATTATTTATTGGGGAACTCAACTAATGACCAGTTCAATTATCAATCCCATTGAGCGTCCTGAAGTAACGCAACAATTGTCTGAAAACATTATTCTCACCACAGTAGACGACATCTACAACTGGGTGAAAATGTCCAGTCTGTATCCATTGATGTTTGGTACAGCTTGTTGCTTCATGGAGTTTATGGCTGCTTATGCTTCTCGCTTCGACTTAGAACGATATGGGATGATTCCCCGTGCTACTCCTCGACAAGCAGATCTATTAATTACTGCCGGGACAATTACTATGAAGTATGCCCCGAACTTGGTGCGACTCTACGAGCAAATGCCAGAACCTAAGTATGTCATTGCAATGGGAGCTTGCACAATTACAGGGGGAATGTTCAGTGTCGATTCTCCTAGCGCAGTACGAGGTGTAGATAAATTAATCCCAGTTGATGTTTATATACCAGGATGCCCACCCAGGCCGGAAGCTGTAATCGATGCAATTATCAAATTGCGGAAGAAAATTGCGAATGAAAGCCTTCAAGAACGCCACCAAACTCAACAAACCCACCGCTATTACAGTATTGCTCACCAGATGAGGCCTGTAGCTCCCGTCAATGATGGGCAATATCTTAGAAGTTCAACCAGGGAAGTTCCACCCGCAGAACTTGCTATGGCTCCAGGTTTAGAATTACCCTTAGCAGTACCAGAAACTCACCATTCTGAAGTTCACCCAAGCTAAATGAGTCATATTACCCTTGCAAAGTCAGATGCAGAAATTGAGCGTTGTTTTGTAATCATGCAAGCGCTTCGTCCCCATCTCATCGCTAACGATTTTGTCAGTCGGATTAAAAGACAAGAGCAGCAAGGCTATCAACTTGCTTATCTTGAAGATGAAGGGAGCATCAAGGCTGTAGCAGGATTTAGAATAGCTGAATCCTTATCTTGGGGTAAGTTTCTCTATGTGGATGATTTGGTAACTCTAGAAAGCGAACGCTCTCAAGGTTATGGGACAAATCTATTAAATTGGCTGGTAGACTATGCCAAAGCTAATGCTTGCGAACAGTTACACCTCGACTCAGGCGTTCAGCGTTTCGCGGCTCATCGTTTTTACTTCAAACAGCGTTTAGAAATTAGAGCTTATCACTTTGCAATTAACCTAATTCAGTAGGGTGGTGATTCGTCTTTGGTTTAAAGTGAGATTAACGAGGCTGCGATTTAGATTATTTGAGCTTGGAACTGGAAACTCCGAGTTCAGAACATCAAACTCCAAGTTCAGAACATCAAACTCCAAGTTCAGAACACGAAACTCCGAGTTCAGAACATCAAACTCCGAGTTCAGAACACGAAACTCCGAGTTCAGAACACAAAACTCCGAGTTCAGAACATAAAACTCCGAGTTCGGAACACGAAACTCCGAGTTCAGAACTCGGAAATCCAAATTTATGGGTATTAGTAAGCACTCAGAGTTTTATTGTTCCCTGTTCCCTGTTCCCTACCTCTATGAGTGATTTCAGAAATCAAATCGGATTGCTATAAATATAGCTGTAGAAGAGTTGCGCGATCGCTACGGTATTCCACCCTTGTGTTTATCGGTTATATCTTAAGCTGAAAGATATTGTTGATTTCTCAAAAGGTGACAGCTGATGTCGGATCTTGGTTTTACTCACATTGCACTTGGGGTAAGCGACATCGATCAAAGCATCTCGTTTTATGCAAAGTACGCTGCGATGCAAGTAGTGCATCGTCGCACCGATAAAACGAAGCACGTAGACGTTGCTTGGATTAGTGATTTAACTCGACCGTTTGTCATAGTTTTGATTCAAGTTGCTGACGTAAAAAGCACACTTGCACCCTCATCTCATCTTGGCGTAGCTTGTAAAACTCGTGAGGAAGTGGATCGTCTTTGCAATGAGGCGCGTTCAGAAGGCGCGTTGCTCGAAGGACCACATGACTGGGGTTTTCCCGTTGGTTACTGGGCTTTTTTCAGAGATCCTGATGGTCATACCCTTGAGGTTTCCTATGGTCAGGAAATTAGTTTCACAATTGCGCAAGCGATCAATCACGAGTGATTAACAATTTTAAATTGGCGATCGCTATTTTTAACCATTGAAAGTTGATGAGCGATGTCTGTCTTGAAAAGTTCAGATGCCTGCGGCAAGCCGCTTTGCGTCTACGGCGGAAGCCGCCGGTCCGACTTTTCGCTACGGCGGTCTGCGCCTACCCATCACCCAAAAATGGGGGATTTATGATGATAAAAAAATGGCAACAACTTAAAGCTCTTCTCGCTGCCAAAAACTCAGGAAATTTAGGCGATTTTGCAATTCTCAAGTCTGATTTGCTGGGTGCAAAAGTGGCTCCTGAAGTGGCGGATAAATTGCGATCGGTGGAAGGATATTATCCGCCAATTGATTTAGAGAAATTAAGCCAATATCCCCAAGGCTCCTTTGGGCGAGAATATGCCGAGCACATGCAAATCAACCACCTCCAGCCATTAAACATCAGTCCTGAACTTGATGATGTGGCTAAACGCAATGTCTTTGGTTTGCGCTACGTGGTTACTCACGATATTTTTCATGTCTTGCTCGGTTTTGATACTAGCTATGCTGGAGAAATCGGCGTGCTGGCTTTTGCTGCCGCCCAAAATTACAGTAATGCACTCAAAATCAGTTTGTGGTTAGCCAAATTGCTCTATTCGCTTCTGGCTCCTCAACAAGTCAAAGCAATTTTTGCTAACCTGCAAAAAGGACGTGAACTAGGTAACAAAGCTGAGTTTTTACTAGGCTACCGCTTTGAAGACCATTGGCAAGAACCAATTAAAAATGTCAGAGAACACTTAGGTTTACGACCAAATTTAAGCTAAAGCTTATTAATAAATATTGGGAGACTAGCTGATGATTAAACTTAAAGAAATTACTTCTCAACCAACTGTAGCTCAACTGCCAAATGGCTTTCAAGAATCCAAATGGTTGCAGACAATAAAAATAATTTTACAACCACTACAAAATCTTGAGAATTTGCGACAGCGCTATGGAGATATTTTTTATAGTGAATTTAATAGTTTTCCAACACAAATAATAATCAGTGATCCTCAAGCTATTCAAGAACTTTTTACGGCTGATCCTAAGCTATTTGAATCAGGTTCAGGAAACGAGATTATTCAACCATTGGTGGGGGGAAACTCGTTAATTTTATTAGATGGCGATCGCCACGTGCAGCAGCGTAAGCTTTTGATGCCTCCCTTCCACGGAGAACGGATGCGGGCTTACGGTCAAATTATTCGTGACATTACAGAGCAGGTAAGTAGCCAGTGGACTGTTGGTAAACCCTTTGTAGCTCGTTCCAGTATGCAGGATATTTCCTTGCAAGTAATTTTGCGGTCTGTTTTTGGGCTGAAGGAAGGAGAGCGTTATCAACAAATCAAGCAAGTTTTAGTTGAGATGTTGAATACTTTTAATCATCCTTTAAGTGCAACTTTACTTTTTTTCAAGTCTCTACAAAAGGATTTAGGTGCTTGGAGTCCTTGGGGAAAATTTGTGCGGCGAAGACAGCTACTCGATCAACTCATTTACCAAGAAATTAATGAGCGTCGAGAGCAAGGTAAAATTGACGGCGAAGATATCTTGAGCTTATTAATGTCTGCGCGTGATGAAGCAGGTCAACCAATGACTGATGTAGAGTTACGCGATGAGTTGATGACGATGCTATTTGCAGGTCATGAAACCACAGCGATTGCTCTGGCTTGGGCCTTATATTGGATTCATTATCTCCCAGAAGTCCGCGAAAAACTGCTGCAAGAACTCAACTCTATTGATATCACCAATGCAGATCCGATGGCGATCGCCCAATTGCCATATTTAAATGCTGTCTGTTGCGAAACACTGCGGATTTACCCAGTTGCTTTCTTTTGTTTCCCACGAATTCTGCGGACTGATATGCAATTGATGGGCTACGATTTACCAAAAGGAATGTACTTGTCAGTCTGCGTTTATTTAACTCACCAGCGTCCTGATATCTATCCTGAACCTAAGCGTTTTAGACCAGAACGTTTCCTTGAACGGCAATTTTCTCCCTATGAATTTTTACCCTTTGGCGGTGCTAATCGTCGCTGTATTGGGGCAGCATTTGCCATGTTTGAAATGAAATTGGTACTGGCAAATATCCTTTCGCACTACTCACTAGAATTGCTGGACAAGGTTCCCCTGCAACCTGTGCGTCGCGGCATAGTATTTGCACCGTCTGGGGGTGTGCATTTGGCTGTGAAGGAAAAATTGTCATAAGGGAAAAGGGGACGCGGGGACGCAGAGAAATGACAAATGACAACTACGATAAAATTACTTTGGCAGTAGCGATCGCATCTACTACACTCTCAACAATATAAACATTCTCTGGCGACAGCTTTTTGAAGAACACTTTGCTTTCTGCATCGTTGTTCAGTAAAATTACTGGCTTATCTCCTTTCAAAGCCAAGGCGATTTCCGAAGCAGTTCCCGCACCCATTCCGCAAGCAATTACCACATCACTAGAGAGAACATTAATATTATTTCGAGCGTTTCCCATGTCTGTGAAAATGGCAATATCCACATCATTAGAAATGCTATCTCGATCATTTTTGGGGAGAATACCAAGTGTTAAACCATTGGCAGATTTTGCACCCTTATTTGCGGCATCCATCACTCCCGCATTCCTTCCGCCAGTGAGTAAAATCCATCCTTGCTGGGCAATGAGACAACCTAATTCATAGGCGTTTTCCAAATCATTTGCTGTCGCCTTTTCTCCCGGCCCCATCACTCCAACAATAATCTTTCTCATAGCGATGCAAATTCATTTTGCGCCTTTATGCCTTACTGACTTGTAAGTAGGGAACAGGGAACAGGGAACGGGGAACAGGTAAGAACTACTTACATGCTTGGCGATGAAAATTTTTTCATGGGGACTGCCTTCTGCCTCCTGCCTTACCTCAACTAAGTAGTTAAACATAATTAATTACACAATGTCATTGCGTTCGTCGAAGACGTTCCCGAAGGGTATGTAGCGTTCGCGTTGGCGTAGCCTCTCATAGAGAAGCGTCCCGAAGGGAAGCAAAATGTTCGCGGAGCGTTCCCGAAGGGTAGCAATCGCAAGGGCGGGGATTGCTTCGCTTCGCTCGCAATGACTGTAATTAATTTTGCGTCGTTACTTACCATTCTTCATTCCAATAAACAATTTCTGAAGCTAAACTATCAATCGCTACCCCATAGCTATCACCATGATTCCATTTAAAGCCAGAACTACCTTTGTCTTGTGCATCCAAGACTAATATTTCGTAGGTGGGTGGAAAGGATTCTTCCGATACGTCACTAGTATAAAAAAACGTTGTCGGAACTCCGTTAGGTAGGTTAGCGTGGTCATTAGTATTACCACCTCTATACTTATGTTTAGCAACACTTTTATATTGCGCAAGTAATTTTTTTATCTTCTCTGGTGACTCTTTCACTCTGATCTGAAAAAAACTACCACCTTGTAATGACCCTGGTGAGTAAGCAATACGAACATCCTTGGCATCAGCAGGAATTGTATTAGGGAAATGTTTTACTTGGTAGTCATTAGATATTAGCTGATTACGTATTTGCGTATAACGAGATGTATCAGTTACTATCTCAGGTTCAGATGATCTGCTAAAAGCTTTTCTTAGAAAAAAACTCCCCCCGACAACACCAAGACTGCCAAGGGAAAATAAAACTATCATGGCGATTTTGACGAGATGCGATCGCTTCATGGAGTTGGGTAAGTCAAAAGTTTAAAGTTATATATCCAACTACTAAACTAAACTCGTACTATTTCGGATATCCCCTGAGAAATATTGATAAAAACTTTGTCTACTCAGGGAAAATACAGTTTATTTGTAAAAGTTTGATGAAGGTAATTAAGAGTAAATAGTCAAAAACCACAAGTGTGAATTTCACTCCTAGCAAATACAATTCACTTGCCAGAAGATGGTATTTCTAACAACAAATTTAAAGCTCAGTTGACGTTTTACCTTGCTCAGTGCTGATTATTGAGTAAATAAAAATACTCAGTAATGATGTACGCCCCAAGCAATGCACTGAACTTGTTTAAGTGTGGGAGGTCTTTCAACTTAGCATTCAGCACTCGTAACTCAGCACTCTTTATAAAGAGCCAGCAATCATCCCAGCCAGTAAGATAAAACCAATCCAGACATTTTGCCGGAACATCTCACCATAAACAGGGTTGGGTAAATTTGGCTTGCTTAACTGTAGTGACTGCCAAACCCAGCCAATTGTGGCAATTACTAGGCTAATCCAAAAGGCAATGTGAAGGTGGATGGAAATACCTAAGCAAGCAAGTAAAGCAATTGTGCCAGCAAAGAAAATCCCAATCGCCAATGGAGCGTAATTACCAAAGAACAGAGCGCTAGAATTAATACCAATGCGCCGATCGTCCTCGCGATCGCTCATAGCGTAAACAGTATCAAATCCTAATGTCCACAATACAGTTGCGCCCCAAAGTAACCAAGTTGGTTGGGAAATATTTTGAGTTACCGCACTCCAGCTAATCAATACGGCAAAACCCCAAGCAATCGATAGCACCAATTGCGGTACGGGAAAAACTCGCTTAGCCCCTGGATAGAGCAAAATTACAGGTACAGCTGCCGCAGACAACCAAAAAGTTAGGGGGTTGAGATAAAACGCCAGAACGGCGGCACACAACAGCGCCACTATTCCGACACCAATCCCGACTTTAATCGACAGTGTACGGGCAGCTAGGGGGCGATCGCGCGTTCTTTGCACTTGTGGATCGATATCCCGATCCCACAAATCATTGACAACACATCCAGCCGCACTTGTGGCGAGAGTTCCCAAGACAATCACGCCAACTAAAGGCAGAGGCGGTTTACCTGCGGCTGCTAAAAACACAGCCCAAAGGGCAGGAATCATTAAAATTAATCGTCCTTCTGGTTTATGCCACCGCAAAAGCCGAAAAATCACAAGCCATATGGGTTCGGAGTTGCTTTCTGGCGTCTTTAGCATAGAAGTGAAGAAGAAATCAAGTAATTACCTTAGCTAGATGAATTCACACATCTTTACATCTATAGAATATCTTTATTTGCTATTTGTAAAAACACAACCTAAACTGGCATCTTTAGATGCATCTAAATGGTCACTTTAGTTGTGAGCAGCAGAGTAAATCTTCTGAAATCTGGTTGAGTTACTAACTACTCAACCGTGATTACCCCGACACACCAGTTTTTACTATCCTTCTTTAACAGAGAGAAAACTAGATGCTGAGTTTAGTTTCAGCTAACTGTGTGAGCCTTCCTACTCAAACAGTTAAGCAACACCGGATTATTGCTGCCATTGACCTAGGGACCAATTCTCTGCACATGGTAGTGGTGAAAATTGACACCAGCCTACCAGCTTTTAGCATTATTGCCAGAGAAAAAGAAACTGTGAGACTAGGCGATCGCGATCTGGCTACAGGTTATCTTAAACCAGAGATTATCGAAAAGGCGATCGCGGCTCTAGGACGCTTTCAAAAAGTTGCCGACACTTTCAACGCTGAAACAATTGTGGCTGTGGCAACTAGCGCTGTGCGAGAAGCGCCCAATGGTAAGGATTTTCTACATAGAGTAGCAGTTGACTTGGGTTTGAGCGTTGACTTGATTTCTGGGCAAGAGGAAGCGCGACGCATCTACCTAGGTGTGCTGTCGGGGATGGAATTTCACAACCAGCCTCACATGATTGTTGATATTGGTGGTGGTTCCACAGAATTAGTTTTGGGGGATAGTAACGAGCCACGCACGCTCACCAGTACGAAAATTGGCGCAGTCCGCCTGACTGGTGAATTAATTACCACTGACCCTATCAGCAACCCTGAGTTTCAGTACCTCCAAGCTTATGCACGCGGAATGTTAGAACGTTCTGTAGAAGAAGTGCAGGCAAACCTCAAGTTTGGCGAATCGCCCCGGTTGGTTGGAACCTCAGGTACGATTGAAACCTTGGCGTTGATTAATGCCAGAGAAAAATTAGGTTATGTTCCTTCCACACTCAATGGCTACCAACTCAGCCTCAAAGACTTGCGGGATTGGGTAAATCGCTTGCGGAAACTGACTAACGTCGAAAGAAGTGTAATACCTGGTATGCCAGAAAAGAGGTCTGAAGTTATACTGGCAGGCGCAGTAATATTACAGGAAGCCATGACCCTTTTGGGTGTTGATTCAATAACAATATGTGAGCGTGCCCTCCGAGAGGGTGTAATCGTGGACTGGATGCTAGCCCACGGTTTAATTGAAGATAAACTGCGTTTCCAAAGTTCAGTTCGGCAGCGTAGTGTGCTTAAACAAGCTAGTAAATACCAAATAAACTTAGAACATTGCGATCGCATCGCCGGATTTGCTCTCAGTTTATTTGACCAAACTCAAAACAAATTACACTACTGGGGCACTGAAGAACGGCAACTGCTGTGGGCCGCTGCGATATTACATAATTGCGGTCATCATGTCAGCCATTCATCTCACCACAAACACTCTTACTATCTAATTCGTAATAGTGAATTACTCGGTTATACCGAAACTGAAATCGAAATTATTGCCAATTTAGCCCGATATCATCGCAAATCTGCCCCGAAGAAAAAGCACGAGAATTTCCGCAATTTACTCACCAAACCACACAGACAAATAGTCAGCCAATTGAGTGCAATCTTAAGATTAGCGGTTGCTCTTGATCGTCGGCAAATTGGCGCTATTGCAAGAGTCCAGTGTGAGTACTATCCCAATACTCAAGAAGTTAGGTTGCGAGTTTTTCCCTCTCATCCTGATGATGATTGTGCCTTAGAACTCTGGAGTTTAGATTATAAAAAGGGAATATTTGAGGCAGAGTTTAATGTTAAATTAGTGGCCTCTTTAGAACCTTATGCGATGGCCATTAGCTCATAACTGACGCTACAGCAAGAAGCTTTCTCTAGCGCTCTTTTATTACTCTCGTCAGATTAAATTTGCAACCCTATTTTGACATTAGTCCGCGCAGGCGGACTTTGTTTGTGTAGCCGCGATTTCTAATCGCCTGGATGATTCTCTCTCAAGAGTCATAGAAAAGCGCTAGGCTTATCGTCCCAAAATTTGCCTGGCTTCTTGCTCGGCGATCGCACTTTTGTGCATGGTATTAATTACTGCGTGCTATTGCTTGCTGCGGTGTTTTTGTCCTGTTTTCCTAGAAGGGTACGGATAGCGGTAACAACTTCGGGCACTGCAAGCACTAACGAAGCGATCGAACATACAGTTGCAACTTGGCAGTACTCACAAAACGCTTTGTTCTCACTCCATTCCTCCTGAGCTAGCTTGGCAGAAATGGCAGTGTCTAACAAAATCTTGACGCCCATTGCAATTGGTAGCAGCGGATTTCGCCGTGCGCGATCTAAACCACCAGCAGCAGCCAGCCAGCCAGTCAGGGCGTAAGTAAGCACCATTATTGGGCCATCGGGTGAGTTGAATCGGCTGTAAGCGTAGTTAGAAGCGTCAACTTTGTCTGCATCAAATATGGGTATTGGTGGGTCGGGTAGGTGACTAATAATTCCTGTTTGGTAAAGTGTGACGAGTTGTCCCATTGAACCTCCCACCATAGACAAGCCGATAATTGCTCGTCTCCTGCTCATGTGAGGGTTCTTTCCTTTACGCAATTCTTCGCTCAGTTGTTTTGGCTCCATAAAGTTAAATCCTTAATGTATGAGTTGACGATGAAAGCAGCCAAGCACAAATTTAGTAGCTTAGGGCACTGGATGCTGTAAATAGCCAGATTGCCACGCCAAGACCAGCGACAGAGACAGATGTGAGCACTGGTGCCGCGCGATCGCCTAAAAAGCTGCCGACGTTGATAAGTGCCCCACGACTCCCGCGCTGTCTAAAATGTTTGACAGCAGCACGGGAGCCATAGACGACTCCCCAAAAGTTGGTGTCGAACATGCGCTTCATATCTGGTATGGAAACTTCTTCACAGCCGCCAAAAATTGAGACACCAGCATTGTTGACCCAGGTGTCAAAACCTCCAAACTCGGCGATCGCTTCATCAGCAATGCGATTAACGTCTTCTTCTATCCCTACATCTGCGGTGACGTAAATTGCCTAACCTCCTTTGCTGCGAATCTCGTTGACGATTTGGCGAAGGGCATCCTCATTACGGGCTGCAAGGACAAGCTTTCCACCTTGCTTAGCCGCCATTCTCGCCGTTACCAAGCCAATTCCGCTGGACGCACCAGTAATGACAATTACTTGATTTCGGAGGGGTTTGAATGAATTATTCATGAGTTAGAAATTCCAACCAAATCTTTATTTAGATAAATATTTGAGTAAAATTAAATGCAATATTTTCAACCCATAATCGCGTTTTTCATTTGGAAATTACACAAAAATATATTCAGTTAATGTATGTTTAACTGCTGCATTTATATTCTTCATAAAACTAACTTTTAGAAATTTGACTATCTTCTGTCCAAAGCAATAACTTAACTTTAATTATTATGTATTCCTGGATACAATAAAACTTAATTTTTAAAAAGAAATCAGTTAAAACTTACTTGTTAACTCACATCTTCTGCCTAAAGTAATAAACACATAAAATGCAGATATAGGGTATAAAATTTGACGATAGATGTGTTAATACTTTGCGTCGTTCCATAATGCGATCGCTAATTTTAATTCCAGCTTCTGAATTTGCTGTGATAGCAGAAAATATCAGAAAAAAAGCGTGAGATATCAAAATACTTTCAATCACAATGCTTGTCTATAAACAAGATGAACGTCTACACTCTACTTTAAAAAGTAAGATATTCTTGGTTATTCATCTCTAGCGACCAGTCAGGGCTTAAAATATTTCAAGACAAAGCAAAGACTATAAAATCGATGAATTATTGGTTAATGAAGTCAGAAGCAGAAGTTTATAGCATCGCTGACCTACAACAGCAAGGTGAGACTATCTGGGACGGTGTTCGCAATTATCAAGCTCGCAACTTTCTACGCCAAATGCAAATGGGAGACTTAGCTTTTTTCTATCATTCAAATAGTAATCTCCCAGGCATTGTCGGGTTGACACGCGTTATCAAAACAGGTATTGCTGACCCCACCCAGTTTGAGCCAAGCAGCAAATACTATGACCCAAAATCAACTCCTGAATCTCCTCGCTGGCAAACAGTTATTATAGAATTTGTTGAGTATTTTTCTCAGCCTATCTTGCTATCAACACTCAAAGAAAAGTTTAGTCCTGAAGAATTAATTTTAGTAAGAACAGGAAATCGGTTATCAGTAATGCCAGTTTCTGAAGTAGTAGCTCAAAAGATTTTGGTAATGAAAAAACTATAAGCTCTTCTAAAATTTATAATATTCTGGGGAACGAACAATTTTTCTCACCTTACCATCGCTCTTAGAGGTTACATAAATTTCCCCTTTTTCGTCTACCCCAAACCTGACATCAGAACGTTTATTGCCAATTATTTGTAGAAAAGAACCTGCTTTTTTCCCATCAAAAAGTCTAAGTTCTTTAATCTTTGCCTGTTTACCATTAACAAGCTCATCTACAGGTACATGAAAAAAGCGTCCATCGTTGCCAAAGTCAGCAAAAATATACTGACCTACCAATTCAGGAATTGCTTTACCTCTGTAAACATAACCGCCTGCGATCGCAATTCCGTAATAATCTGGCCAATCTTTTGGTATGTGATGGCTATATTGGGCGACAGGGTATGTGTAACCATACTCAGAATCATTTTTAGGTAAGGGAAATAGAACATTTTCATTTTTTTGTTCTACAACCCAAGTTCCTTCACGCTTTCCCCATCCATAATTAGCACCTTTGATGCCAAGATTGACTTCTTCAATAAAAGCTTCGCCAGTATCGCTAATTAACATTTTGCCCTCACCGCCAGTATCCCAACTAAAACGATGGGGATTACGCAGCCCGTAAGCCCAAATTTCTCCTAATATATTTGAATTCTTATTCCTCACAAAAGGATTATCTTTAGGAATACCATACTTGCCATTGGCACTATTCTTACCAAAAGGATCAATACGAAGAATTTTACCAAGGGGGGTGCTAAGATCTTGCCCATTATTTAGAGGATCTGTATGGCTAACGGGGAAACCATCACTTCCGCCATCTGCAACAGCAATATATAAAATGCCATAATCGACATCTCCTGGTTTAGTATTAAGATTAAAGCCTAATTGCCCTACATTATGATCTGGGTATGGCTGTTCAATACGCAGAATCTCCCTAGATATTCCAGAAAACTTATTAGCAGCAGGCTGATCTGCTTTCCATTCACGAATTACGTCATGGTGGGAGCTTTGTATAATATCACCTTTGTTATTAACAATCTTTTTCTTAACTGTAAAATCAGGAATGTTATCATTTTTATCTTCACTATTTACAGTATAAAAAATCCCATTTTTAGCAAAATCCGGATGAAATGCAAAGTAAGAAAAACCCTGTTGTCCAGTTTCATAAGTGAAGCCTGAGCAAATTAATCTTTTAAAGTCTGCATATACTGTGACTCTGCGATTATTAATTACGTAGAGTTTGCCACGCATATCATTAACAAATAACCTGCCGCTACCATCACCTGCATGAGTTAAAAAATTCAATCTTGCAACTCTATTAGCTCCGGTTCCACTGATAGGAATTTGTACAACTTCTTTTAAACCCACAGAGAGTTTTGATTTTTCAACTTTTTCGGGTATAGGATCTGTGATTTGGGCAGAGGAAATATTGGATAAAGCCACAATTGAAATTAGACAAAAGCAGACACAAAATAAAATGTAAAATTTTTTCATATTAATTATGAATTTAGGAATCAAGATTCTACTATTGCTCCAAATATCCTACGTACTGAATTTTAGCAAACTCAACTTTATTAAATAATACAGCTTCTGCTGTTTAGGCTGGATCTATTTCCTCAGCTACTGCTTTTACATAGTTGTTAATTCTGCTTTGCCAGCAGTACACTTCTACTGCGCATAAATAAGCAAATATTATTGAGTATGCTTCTGGAATTATCTTGTGGTAAGCTGTAGATAGCTTCAAACCTGAAAACGCCTCAATTAATTTAGCTGACATGAAGTAGTAACAAAGAAGCGTTGCTGGTAGGCAACAGTTTCAACGAAAAATAATCCAGAAATTAGCAAGTTGGCTCAAAGCTTTCTTGCTACCAAGTTTTACTTACAATCCATCATCTACACTCAACTGCTGTTAGCAGGGTTGTAGAGCTTATTCTGAGTGTCAAACAAGCTAATGATTTAAAAATTCTCAGCACCATACTCTTTATTTGCTTACAGAATAGTCGGCTGGCTTGCCTTTAATTAGGTTTCTATCACTAGCTGACATTACCAGCATTTCACTGCGTGGTTAATTGGACGCTTCATAGGATTAATATGCATAGAAATTCAATTTTGTTAGCTGAGAACGTAGGTTACGAACTTGGCTTAGATAGAACTCTATTTCAGGGAGTTAATATCAATATTAGTATGGGCGATGCCTTCGGCAAGACGCCTTCGGGTCAACGCATTGCTTTGGTTGGTCGCAATGGAGTAGGAAAATCTACTTTGCTGAAGATACTTGCAGGGCAAATTAGTCCTAATCATGGATCTGTATGGCGTAAGGATAATGTCTACTACTTACCTCAAATCAGCACCATCATGCAAGAAATCACAGCAGATACAGTACTAGATTTTTTGAGTTCTATCTCTGATGAATGGTGGAGAATTGAAGAAATTTTGCAAGCGCAATTCCACACTACTCTTGATTTATCTCTACCAGTTATTAACTTAAGTGGTGGGGAACTGACAAAACTGTTTCTAGCAATTGGTTTATCTCAAGAACCAAGCCTGCTATTGCTAGATGAGCCAACAAACCATATGGATTTACTGGCGTTAGAAAGTTTAAGGCTGTTTCTTCAAGATTTCGCTGGTGCATATATCATTGTGTCACACAAGCCTTTTTTCTTGGATCAAGTAACTGAAGTTACCTGGGAACTTACACCTGAAGGAGTGAAAGTTTACGGAGGTAATTTCTCTCACTATCGAAAGCAGAAAGAAATAGAGTTAGAAGTAGCATGGCGATCGCATGAAGTTGCCAGAAAAGAACTCAAACGTACCCAAGCTACAGCTATGCAAGAACAGCAACGCGCAGCGCAATCTCAGCGCCAAGGACGTAGCCAGTTTCTCAATGGCAGCATTGACCGCGCCTCAGCCGGACTGATTAAAACCAAAGCTGAGGCTTCAGCCGGAAATGCCAAAAAGAAACATGAACTTGCAGTAGCAAAAGCTACCCAAAAGCTTGCAGACACCAAAGTGAAAACAACTAAGGCGACAAGTATTCAACTAGCAGAAAAGGGGCAAAAACGCAGAAATTTGATTGATATCCAGGGTGCAAATCTTTGGGTGTCAGAACGCTTGCTGATTGAAAATATTCAGCTGCATATTACCTCTGGCGATCGCTTGGCAATTGTCGGTGCGAATGGTTCAGGTAAATCGACTCTCGCGAAAGCAATTCTAGGAATGGAACAGCAAACAGCGGTTTTGGAGTCAGGTGAGGTTTTGCTCTCACCAGCTATGAAAGCCGTATATCTCGACCAAACCTACGAACTGGTAAACCGTCAGCAGACGATTCTAGAAAATATGCAAGCCGCCAATCCCAACCTCAGCTATCAACTGCTGCGTCAACAACTGGGGCACTTTTTGTTCAAATACGATGATGTTCACAAACCAGTATCAGTGTTGAGTGGTGGTGAATTGGCAAGATTAGCGATCGCAATCATCAGCATCTCTGAAATTGACTTGTTAATTCTTGATGAGCCGACTAATAACTTGGATATTGAAACCGTTGAGCAGATGGTTGCAGGTATTAATGAGTATCAGGGTGCGCTTTGGGTAATTTCCCACGATCTAGATTTCCTCAGGCGGATCAACATTACTCAAAGTTTCAAGTTAAGCCGACAAGCTTTGCAAGTAACGACCCATTTACCTAGTACACCAGAGCAATATTATCGAGAATTACTGGCTTTTTTAAATTAGACCTCTTGCAAAAATATATTTTTGCAAGAGGGGGGAAAGGGAAAGGTTTTTGAGTTCCTTTCCCCTTTTCCCCTTTGCCTTTAACCGACTTCTGCAAGAAGTCTATTGATTAGTGCTCGTGTTTGTAATTGATATTTGGTAAGGAATACTCTCGGTTTTGCTTTGGGAAAATTCGTAAGCTGGAATGACCAAGAGAAAAGATAAGCTTCTCGCGTCATTCCAGATTTTCTTGCTTCAGTGCTCGGCGCGCTAATTTTACGTAAGTTTTCACAGTAGTATAGGGCATCTCCAAATCTTGGGCTATTACTTGTAATGATTCCCCCATTTCCCGTCGTGCCAAAATCGTTGCCCATGTAGAAGCAATTTTATCAGTGCGATCGCCTCCTGTGCGTTTTCGTTGAGCAGTAAATAGCGCTGTCAGTTCGGCAATGCGTTCACCCAACAGATTTGTCAGCAACTCTGTGGGTGTAGTTGGTTCTCGTTCCAGCCACTCTAAGCGCGTTTGTCCCAGCCCAAAGGTGGTTTTGTGTCCTGTACCGCAATAAGGTGCAAGTCTGACTAAGGCATAAAACAACTGAGTAAATTCAACGTTAGCTAAAGCGGCTTTACTTAAACTACAAGAAATTGCTCCTGTGAACCCAGTCACTGAACCGCGTTTACCAGCTGCCACTTTTACCGACTCCAAGCGATGTTGGTGGATGATTACCCCTTCGTCTATCCATTCGAGAAAAGATTCTGGTTCTACAATCATTCCCGAAAAGTCATTCCAGCGACGCAGGTAGCTATGAAAGAGATTTACAGGCACAGGGAGAGGGAAATGATGACCTTTGCGGCGAAAGCTGGTGGGTGAGACAAAGCTGAGACTGATGTTAGTTTTTTTCTCTATAGATGACTGCAACAATTGCGCGTAGGTGGTTGGTGGATGGGCAATACTTACCTGTTTAATTTGTAAAGGTGCATCTCTTAAAGCTAAGGTTTGTGGCAGTTGAGTTAACCATTGACTGATAAACTGCGCCACCTTTTGAGAAAGGGCGTTGACGTGCCAACGATAAATCTGCTTTGCTTCTAGTTGCAGTTGTTTCCCACTAGGAACAAGTTGACCTTCCAGCGCCGAAATATTGAAGGGCTTTTCTGACTCGCCATCATGAAGGTAAGCCGAGAGTTCCGGGTTGAATTGCCGTACTTGATCCAGAAACCAGGCATGGAGTCCAATTGTGTACTGAGAATAGAGGGCACTAGAACTAGTTGCCTCAAGGTCAAACACCAATCCTACCAATTCAGTGTCAGCTGTCCAAGTGGGAAGAGAGGAAGCTGACACAGACTTGGACTTGGCTTTGCGACTGGTAGATGTAGCTGCTCTTGCCATCGCTGCTTGCTATACAAATAACGTTAAATATTTTACGTTCTTTTCATCTCCTCATGGGGATGAAAATGAATTTGAGGGGCGAGGAAAACAACTTTCTTCTGCCCAAGCTAGTAGAAGATCAGAATCTGCAAATAACTTGTGACTTTTGATGCTTGAATTTTGCCTTCGCGCAGCGTTTCGTAGAGAAGCGATACTAGTCGCCAGGGAATGTATTTGTTCTTCATGCCAAAATCCTCTAATTTAAGCAAATAAAATCGCTAAAAAAGGGTAAAAACCTATGCTAATTACAGTCGTTGGACATAGAACTAAAAATAAATGAGGATCAATTTCAACATAATTCGTAATTACTAATTACCTCCACAATTATTTAGTTTTGTAAACTAAAAATTGCGTTTCTACGCTGGCTGTAATAGCTGAAATTGCTTATTTAGCTAGTAATTAGCAAAATATTACAGATTGTTAAAATAACTCGCTCAATCGGGAGGCAGTATTTTTAAACTTCGCCGAACAAGAAAGTAAAAATAAGAGATAACAAAGTTTTTGAATTTAAATTTTCGGTTTTTAGCCTGAAATTAGCGTTATTAAGCGTAATCGATAATAATAGCAATTCAAAAAAGAATGCGACAGATGCATTTGTAGGCGCGGGGTTTCCTCGCCTTTTTTAGCGATATTCATCAACGCCAAAAACTTATACACGGGAGGACTCAACGTCCAAGTGAATTTCACAATTTAATCTTTTGAGCAGCGATATTTTATACACATCGCCTTGATTCATTTCACCTGGTGTCTGCATTTGACTTAAAGCAGTAACAACTTCATCAGAATTTGCAGTGAGAACAACCACAGGGCGATCGCACGCTATGGGAAAATCATGCCACGTGCCAATATGCAGCAAAAGTCCGTAACCAGGAGGGAACCGCAATGCTTGTACTTGATTTAAATTAGGCAAGTTTTCATCATTTTCATGATTAGGTGGTGCCATCACCATAATAAATTGTGCTTGTCCCAAACCAATAAACATTTGGGTCATGTGCATATGACGTTCTAACCAAATAATTGGCGGATATCCAGGCAAGATTTTTGCTGTTCTAAAAGTAGCCGTTCCCCGATAGGTAAAGTCAATATTTTCGCCTTCTAATACTCGTTCTTGATAAAAGGGAATTCCTAAGCCAGGTTTACTGACATCATCACCTAGAAGATGCCCATAGGGTTTGGTGTTTTCTATATTGGCATCAATAACAGGGATTTTTAAAACATTAGTTGGAGAAATATTCATAATTCTAGTTGTAGAAGTTAGATAAATAAATATTTTTAACCGCCGATAAACGCCAATGATTCGTAATAATTATCTGCGTTTATCTGTGTTTATCTGTGGTTTATTCATCCATTCATAAATACTTTCACCTGTGGTTAACCAAGTATCAGATTTATTTTTAATATGTAGCAAACACTGCTTTAAATATTTGAGCCGTAGTGGTTGACCCACAATAAATGGATGTAGGCCAATTGCCATTACCCTTGCTTGGTTTTCTCCTTCCTGCCACAGCTGGTCAAATTGGTCTTGAATAGCTTGAGCAAATTCTCCACCAGAAAAGCGATTACTTAAACATAAGCTAATATCATTTGCTTCTATAGTATAAGGAATAGCCAACAAACGACCATTAGGTAAAGGATACCAATAAGGTTGGTCATCATTTACCCAGTCAGCAGTGTAAACAATTCCTGCATTATGTAATAGTTCAAAAGTTGATTCCGTAATCGAAAATCCAGGGGTTAACCAGCCTTTGGGAGTTTTACCAGTAGCTTGACGCAGTAAATCTAAAGTTTGATTAATGATCTCGCTTTCTACTTGCAGATTCATGCCACTATGGCCAGTTGAATTATTAATCCCATGCGCCATGATTTCCCAACCATATTGCTGCATGGCTGTCATAATCTCCGGATAAAGCGGAAAAATTTCGCCATTCACTGCTGCTGTTACAGGAATTTCTAACTCAGCAAATAGTTCAAATAACCGCCAAATGCCTACACGATTACCGTAGTCTCGCCAACCATAATTAGCTATTTCTGGGTAACTATTTAAGTGAGGTTGAATTGCTGTTCCCAGTTTGCCAAAGGTGAAGTGTTCGACATTCATTACTACCCAAACGGCAACTCTGGCATTATTAGGTAATTTTAACGCCGGACGTTGAGTAATCGGTTGAAAAGATGGAGGTTGCAACATTCAAAATTAAAAATTTATGAACTGCGTACACTAGGACAGAGAAAAACCCTTATTTTCTTAGTGTTTTAGTGATTCAAGTTTTTGTACACTAAACTTATTTCACTCATCAATAGGTAGCACAGAAATATTTTCCAATAGAAGCAGGCATTCTTGTTGAATGAGCTTTCTGCCCTGAGAATATCACTGTTGATGAGGCTGATTGTTTGCAGGTTCATTCTTTGTAACCGCAGGTACGGCTTTCATTGCTGTAGCTTCTTCTTTAGCTTGCATTTCTAGCAGTTCCGATACTGTCACACATTTATAACCCTTGGTCTTAAGACCAGCAATAATGCCTGGTAAAGCTTTCACAGTCCGAGAACGATTGCCACCACCATCGTGCAACAGCACAATTGAGCCTGGTTTTGCACCATTAAGTACATTTTTGATCATTCCTGCCACCTGGGGTGAATGACGGTTAGCGTCTCCTGACAGACTTGACCACATCATGATAGTGTAATTTTGATTTTTGGCGTAGTCAGCTAATCCATTATGCAGATAGCCTCCAGGTGGACGAAACAAAGCGGTTTTTACCCCTGTAGTTTTATAAATAATATCTGCTGTGCGATCAATTTCACTAGCCGCAGTAGCTGTATCCATCTGACGATACCAATGATGCCAGGTATGGTTACCAAGAGCATGACCGTCAGCTACTACTTGTTTAGCAATTTGAGGGTAAGCTTGCACCATTTCCCCAGTCACAAAAAATGTAGCTTTAATATGATTTTTCTTTAAAATTTCAAGTACCTGTACGGTGTTTTTCGGGCCTGGTCCATCATCAAAAGTTAAGGCAATCACTTTGTCGGTTGCTTTCAGCTTCGCTTGATAAATAGTTTGCCGCTGAAATGATTTAGGCACTTCTACAATTAAGTTTTTGGCGGGTGGGGACGTTGCGCTGTTAGACCCACCTTTTACGTTCTTATCCGTTGGCTTGTTAATTGCCAATTTCTGGAGCAGTTCACCATTGAGCAGACTCAGACTCAAAGCACCCGTAGCAATTACTACTATAACTATTCCTACTTGTAAAACTTGCGATATCCTCTGGGCAGCCACCTTAACACTCCTTCCACTTCAGTCATGAGTTACAGTTGTTGTCTTACTCAAGCCCGACTTCCCTCTTTTCAATCCAGGCCTGTTGAATAGTACCTTAGATTTTTGTTCCCGCTTGCCTAATATTACAAACGATTGTAATAAATATATCCGTTGCCAAAAGAAAAAAGAAGAAAATCCGTTAAAATATTCCAGCCAAAGGCTCGGGTAGGTGACCAATTTGACCCCAGACTGCGGATACACCAACTTAAAAGCAAAGTCAGCCATATAATGCGATCGCTATCTATCCCCACATAAGTAGCCGCTTTAGAACTTGCACCAACTACTCGTGCACTAAAGCAAAAAATATTTTCCCAAGTTGGATTTTATCACCCTGATTCTTGCATGAATATTCTCAAAAAATATTGATAGATGCTAATTATAATTAAATCTTCAAAACTGTGTAGCCCCTATTTCTCATCGTCGCAAGTATGAAACAAGGCTTTACAAATATCCTTTTTATCAAAAAAATAATAGCGCTTCCCAAACTTCTAGGTAAGCGCTAACTTCTTAGTTGGATTCAAAAAAATCGTTAAACTAATTCCCCGATGTCTACGATTAATCGTCCATGACCTAATTTTTTTACACGGCGCTGTGGCGGTTTAGTAAGTTCCACAAAAAGACAGCAACAATTGCGCCAAGAACTGCCACGAAGATACCAGGAATGCTCAGAGTAGGAGCCGCTAGAGCTAATCTTCCTGTAGTGAAGAATATACCTAGGCTACCGCCAATAAAGGCACCGATGATGCCTAAGATGATTGTTGCCAGAATGCCACCGCCTTGGCGTCCGGGATAGATAGCTTTAGCAATAGCACCAGCAATTAGACCTAAAACAATCCAAGCAATAATGTTCATGAGTTCACTATTTATTAAAGGTTTTTTACTGAAAAAAATAGTAACAGTCGCATCATGAGCAACCAATCTATCAACAGAACTAATTATTAAATACCTTGAGGAATACATAACTTGTTAATATATCTTTCGATAGATACCGCGGTTGACATTAAAAAAAAGCTTCTAGCAGGTCTTTTACTAGAAGCTGGTCAAACTATTGCTTGGTAATTGCAGTATATGCATTTCTCATTAACTATCTCTTCTACTAGAAGCATTAGAGGATGCATTAAAATTCCAATTTGCTCAAAAAATAAGCGAGTCGTCTGACACTGCATATTGAGTCATCAAGTCCGTCCTGTATTATTGGTCAGCTAGTGCAGTAAGTCCAGCACCGCAAGAGAGCTTCCAACTCCACTTACTACTCTGTGGGTTCATTGTTAGGCGTTCTCGTTCCCTCAAAGAGGGTTCCCGCAGGGTAGAGTAAGTAACCACGCAAAATCAATTACATTGTGTAATTAATTATATTTAAGTACTTAGCCGCCCTAAGGAAGTCTACAAGTCTTGTCATTAGCCACATTTTTGTAACAGTCAAACTATCACGCTCTCTTGTTATCTTGCCCAGATTTGAAGTTCCGGGCTAATAGCGCAAGTCCACTCAGGTGGACTGCAATCTTTGCTTAGCCTACTTCAGTAGACTTTAACTATTAGCCTTGGAATTCTATTCTGAAGCTCTTTAGCAATGAAGCGGGGATTTATCAAATGTGGGTAATGACAAGCCTTTTAGGGCTAGCGAGCGTCAATCGACTAAGCTTGTAGTTCCTACTAGTATATTTTTGAGTTTATGCCTAACTCCGGTAAGCAACGAAGGTAATTTTATTCTTTATTGCCTCTATTTTCCTGAATTATATGAACAATCGATGGTATTAAAGAAACAACTATAATTAATCCAATAATCGGTAATAAATATTTATCGACTTGTTCGGGTGGCAAAGATTTTCCTAAGAAAAATCCTAGAAAGGTAATACCAAATGTCCACACAAAGCCACCGATCAAGTTATAAGACATAAATGTCCGATAATGCATAGCACCAATACCTGCAACAATTGGAGCAAAAGTCCGCACAATCGGTATAAAACGCGCTAAAACAATTGTTTTCTTACCGTGTTTTTGATAAAATTTTTGGGTTTTAACAATATGTTTTTTATGAAATAACCATGAATCTTCTTTGCTAAATAATTTTCTACCAAATCTATATCCGGTAGTGTAACCGACATTATCTCCTAGGACAGCAAAAATAAAAGCACCAATAATCAAAATCCAAATATTCAGTAATTGCTGAGAGGCTACAAATCCAGCCGTGAACAGCAAACTATCCCCAGGCAGAAAAAAGCCAATTAGCAAACCAGACTCAGCAAATATAATTCCCCATACACCAAAATAGCCAAGTGATTTAATCAGTGCTGGTAAATCGAAATGCATAGAATATTTTACCTTTTAAGCATAAACATACAACATCTTAACGTTTGGTAATTTTCTGGAACGCAAAATAATATTAATTTTCCGTGAATATATTGTTTGATCTACAAAATATTAATGACAAACGGTTGATTTTGGGTTAAGGGTGCAAGATGCAGAGATATTTGAAAGTCCTGAGACTATTTTGGAGTACTGCGATCGCAGCTGAGATGGAGTATCGCGTTAACTTTATTGTCGCTACCATCACCAGCTTGGGTAATCTGGCAGGTAGCCTGTTTGGTTTATTCTTGTTTTACCGTACTGGCTACACTTTTGCTGGCTGGTCATGGGAAGCCGCTTTAGTTGTGCTGGGAATTTTTACCCTGTTACAAGGTTTTTCTTCTACCTTTCTCGCTCCCAACTTGAATAGCATTGTCCGTCATGTGCAGGAAGGTACTTTAGATTTTGTTCTACTCAAACCTATCCGCAGTCAGTTTTGGCTTTCTACCCACACCCTTTCCCCTTGGGGTTTGCCAGATCTAGTTTTTGGTAGCGCAATCATTGGCTATGCAGGTATACGCCTCGGCTTAAGTCTAAACAATTATTTAGTCAGTGCAGTGCCATTATTGTTGGGCTTGGTAATTCTTTATAGCCTGTGGTTTATGCTAGGAGCGACTAGCATCTGGTTTGTGAAAATCTACAACGTTACCGAAGTATTACGGGGTTTATTGGAAGCTGGAAGATATCCGATCGCAGCTTACCCATCTGCTTACCGCTTTTTCTTTACATTTGTAGTACCCGTAGCTTTTTTAACTACAGTTCCAGCAGAAGCCATGCTGGGCCGAGGACAAATTACCTGGATCGTAGGTGCAGTAGTATTGGCATTAGGGCTATTTTTTGTCTCTACTTGGTTCTGGCGGTTTGCGTTGCGTTTTTATACTAGTGCTTCGAGTTAGCAACAACGGTGAATAGCTGCTATTTCTGGCAATTTTTGTCTAAAAATAAAAAACATTTGTCAAAATATTAGAAAATCTTCAGGAACTTTACATAGCAAATGTGATTTCAATATAAATATCGCGGAAATTACTGTTGACAGTCAACTGCTTAAAACCTGAAAGGATACAAAATGAGTTCTGAATCTAACGTCAAACTGACGATCGCTCTTTCCAATCCCGACTTAGATACAGAAGAGCAGGAGCGAGAAACGCGAAATTTCCTGCGAGAGATTAGAGACTTAGATGTAGAAAGTGCAGAACTCGTAGCAGTTACAGACACACCCGAAGGAGCAAAGTCTGTTGGAGGTTTTCTGGTAGGGGTGTTGCGAACAGAGGTTAGCCTTGCCAATTTTAAGAAAGTGTTGGAGTCTTTGCGCGATCGCTTGGGTAACAAACCAATTGAATTGGAAGTAGAAGCCAACGGCAAAAAGCTGAAAGTTAAAGCCAACAGCCAGCAAGAGTTAACCGCAGTCATTGAACAAGCTCAAAAGTTCGTCGCTGGTAAATAGGAAACTCCATTAGCAAGGAAGAATAACGAGATGGCAAAAGTAGCACTGCTAATTGGAGTCAGTGAATATGAGTCTGATCTTACCCCATTGCCAGCAGCAACAAAAGATGTTGAGGCAATACAGCAAGTTTTACAGAACCCAGAAATTGGCGGTTTTGATGATGTAAAAGTACTATTAAATCCTAAACAATATGAGATGGCGGAAGCTATTGAAATCTTGTTTGCTGAGCGTCAAAGAGATGATCTAGTTCTGCTATTTTTCTCTGGACATGGTATTAAAGATGAGAGTGGTACACTTTACTTTGCTGCTTGCAATACGCGCAAAAATTTACAAGGGAGACTTTTTGAAACAACCGCAATGGCAGCTAGCTCTGTGCATAAGTTCATGAGTGATAGTCGCTCTAGACGTGAGGTACTAATTCTCGATTGTTGCTTTAGTGGTGCGTTCGCCGAGGGGATGTTAGCGAGAGATGATGGTTTTGTAGATATCAAGAACCAATTAGGTGGAGAAGGACGAGCTGTTCTCACATCTTCAACTTCAACCCAATATTCTTTTGAACAGCAAGGGGCAGATACCTCAACTTATACTAGCTACATAGTTGAGGGGTTAGAGACTGGTGCAGCAGACCGGGATGAAGATGGTTGGATTTCTGTTGATGAGTTGCATGAATATGCTGCCAAGAAGGTGCAAGACAGTACGCCAGCTATGAGGCCAGAGATATATCCTATCAAAGGAGGCTACACAATTAAACTTGCTAAAGCGCCCAGCAATGATCCCATGCTCACATATCGTCGAGAAGTTGAGTATTGGGTAGAGGGAGGTAACGGTGAAATTTCTGTTGCTGGTCGCGCTGCATTAGTAGGTTTACAAGATACCCTGAAACTAACACCTGAACAGGCTGTTGCAATTGAAACTCAGGTTTTAGCACCTATAGAAGATAAAAAGAAAAAATTGCAGCAATATGAGCTAGCTTTCCGCGACGAGATTAAACACGGGTTTCCTCCGAGTGATAGAACTCGCGCTAATTTGAAACGTGTTCAGCAACTTTTAGGACTCAGAGATGAAGATATAGCCCTAATCGAAGCTTCTTTAATTACCGGACAGCAACTTACCACACCTCCAGTAGTTGTCAATTCTCCACATTCCCAAAATAGGAATTTTTCATATTACATAGGCTCTTGCATAATTGGAGTAATCGGAATAGTTTTTGGTGGTACTGTAGTCTACTTTTTTAATATTCAAGATAAACCTCAACCTGTAGTTCAGCCTATAGTAAATTTCTGTGTCAAAGAGGAGTATATTTTGGACGGCAGAATTAGCTTTGGTGAAAAAATTTTATTAAAACCAGATACAAACGCTGATAAAAAAGCTGGTGGCATTCAAGCATTTGCTAAAGGTGATTGTAAAACTGCTATTGAAAAGTTTGATGCTTACCGAAAAACTAATCCCACTGACCCAGAAGCATTAATTTACTTAAATAATACTAAAGCTCGTCAGAAAGGAGATCGGCTCAAAATTGCAGTGAGTGTACCAATTGGTAACGCTCAAAATATAGCAGAAGAGATGCTACGTGGTGTAGCTCAGGCTCAAGATGAAGTGAATCAAAATGGCGGTATTAATGGGAAGCTTTTGGAAGTAGCGATCGCAAATGATGATAATGACCCAGACATTGCCTCAAATATTGCTACGAAGTTTGTAAACAATCCAAGTATTATGGCTGTAGTTGGACACAACTCTAGCGAAGCTTCAAATGCTGCCGGCGGAGTATATAAAAGCAAAGAGTTAGTGATGATAGCTCCCACAAGTTTCGACCAAAACCTTACTGACTCACACAAGTATATATTTCGTACTGCTCCTACTAATTCTTTGTTAGCAGAAAAATTAGCAAAAAAACTGTCTGATGAATTTATCAAAAAAGCTAGTCAGCCCAATATTCTTATTTGTATTGATTCAGCATCTGGTTATCAACAGTTTCAAGATGCTTTTCGCACAAAAATAGAAGCTGCTGGTGGTATAATTAACCCCAAAGATTGTAATATATCTGATAATATCAATTTTAATACGGTGATTTCTGAAGCTAAGAATAGTAGTGCAAATGGCTTAGTTTTAGCTTTTCCTGGGCACAAAATTCAGAGAGGTCTAGAGGTGGTAAAAGCTAATCGAGGACAGTTGCCATTATTTGCTTATCCTTCACTGTACACGGAGCAAACTCTAAAAGATGCAAAAGCCAATGTTAACGGTATGATACTGGTTGTACCTTGGCATCGCACAGCATTTCCTAATAGTCCTTTTGTGCAAAATGCTGATGCATTGTGGAAAGCTCCGGTGAATTGGCGAACAGCGACATCTTATGATGCAACTCAGGCGCTCATTGCAGGTTTGAAGCAAAATAAAACTCGTGAGGGGCTAGAAAAGGTGTTGCACAGTCCTAGTTTTTTAGCTGATGGTGCAACAGGAAAGATTCAGTTTTTACCATCTGGCGATCGCAAAGACAGCCCCATGTTTTTAGCCAAAGTTCAACAAAAACCTGGTACTAACGAATATGAGTTTGTCCGAATTCAACCTTAGTTAGCGTGAGTTTTAGGATTACGCACAACTATGCGATCGCACCTCAAATTTAAAATTGCTATAAATTATTTTTAACCCAATTTCTAAAATTACGCATAGCTTGGCTTCTGCCAATCGTTAAACACTGCTGAACATACTCATTGACTAATTCAATAATTGGAATATTAGGAAAATTCGGGCTAGATTGAGATTTTATATATTTTCCTGCTTGTAGCAAATTAATTTCTAACCCTTGTTGTGTATATCGCCAAAGTTCAGGAACTCCCAAAATCTCATAGTTATCAAACCGAGTGCGGGAGGTGATATCAATTTCAATGGCTAAATCTGGTGGTGGATCTATAGTTAAATCAATACGATTTTTACCAATTACAGCAGCTTGATTTTGAATATAAAAACTGGTATCTGTTTCTACAGCTTGCCGCATTCGCTCATTTTTAAGTGTTGTGGAACCAAAAGGTTCAAAATCTATTTGGAGTTCTTCTAACAAGAATTTGACTAAATCGCCAATCAATTCTTTATCTTTTTCGTGTTCGGGTAGCGGCACCATAATTTCTAACCAGCCATGACTATAGGAAATGCGGGCGGCACGGCGTTCTCCCATTTCTTCTAAAATATTTTCTAACTGCTGCCAACTAACATCTTTGAGCAACATTTGTTGACCTGGTTTGACGATAATTTGTTTTAGTTCTAAAAGCATATCGCCTTAAAAAGTGGATGTAGATATTATTCTAAATCTGTAGAGTAGGGAAGGCGATCGCTCTTACGCTTACCTCTTTAACAGCATTTCCGGTAAAATCAAGATCCTAAAGACTGTGGATCGGGAGAAACTAGGGGTGTCTACACTCGGCGTAAACATTGACCATATTGCGACGATTCGGCAAGCACGGCGAACGGTGGAACCTGACCCCGTAGCGGCGGCGGTGCTGGCAGAATTAGGCGGTGCAGATGGGATTACGGTGCATCTGCGGGAAGATAGACGGCATATTCAAGACAGGGATGTGCGACTCTTACGGCAAACGGTGAGAACGCACTTAAATTTAGAAATGGCCGCTACAGAGGAAATGTTAGGAATTGCCCTCGATATCAAACCTGATTATGTAACTTTAGTACCAGAAAAACGTGAAGAAGTTACAACAGAAGGCGGTTTAGATATTATTGGGCAAATTGCTAAAATAGGTGAGATAGTTGAGAAATTGCAAAGTGCTAACATTCCAGTTAGTCTATTTATCGATGCCGAACCGTCACAAATTGCAGCATCTGCCAAAGTGCAAGCCAAGTTCATCGAACTTCACACTGGGCAATACGCTGAGGCTGTCGATGAAACAAGTCGCAAGCAAGAGTTAGCCGTGTTAGCTAAAGGATGCGAGCAAGCGATTCAAGCTGGATTGCGAGTAAATGCTGGTCATGGACTTACCTACTGGAACGTTTATCCTGTGGCTAGTTTTCCAGGGATGGAAGAACTAAATATTGGTCATACCATCATCAGCCGAGCAGCTTTAGTAGGTATAGAAAGAGCTGTTCGTGAGATGAAACAAGCCATTAGAGGAGAATTGTAAACAGTTAACTAAATAACTGTTTGAAAGCTTAGAGGGGTCATAACTGCGAAATCCAGAAATTGGGGACACAATTTTAAGCAAAGACTTCTATGAGCGCAACACAATCTAACAGCCTACCGCTTTGGGTACAAGATCGGGATAAAGTTATTGAAGGAAGTACTGATGCCCAATGGCGCTATCAGGCACCTCCTGATTATTCTCGGTCTAAAGAGAATTTAGCCCAAGAAAGTACACGCCATCACTTAGAGGGTACTCTAGAAGCGATCGTACAAAACTTGGTAAGAACTTTCGAGATGGAAGTGTCTTTCAAAACCAACCCACAGCAGTGGTTGTCTATTGTTAATGACAAGTTTCGTGTAAGTACTAATGGAGGTCCAGAATACACAGCTAAAGATTTATCAGCCCAAGGTACTTACAATTTATTTATGGCTGATTCAGAGCATTACGTGCGATTCGTTGTTTAGTGAATCACATAACTAAACCAGCCTGACAGCA
>NZ_MTAV01000045.1 GCF_002154695.1 Nostoc sp. T09 | reverse complement strand
TTGCTGGTAACTTTCATCTTCTTACTTCTCCCGCCTTTTTTTCTAATTCACATTAGGCGTCATTCACGAGTATCAAAGACTCGTCCGCGAGTATTAAAGACTCATTCACGAGTATCAAAGACTCGTTCACGAGTATCAAAGGCTCGTCCGCGAGTATCAAAGACTCGTCCGCGAGTATCAAAGACTCATTCACGAGTATCAAAGACTCATTCACGAGTATCAAAGACTCATTCACGAGTATCAAAGCCTCATCCAGGGTAAACGCGACCTTTCCAAGCACCGCCGCGTCCTTGCCAGTGACGTATAGCTGAATCTATGGTCATTAATGTATAAAGAAAGGCGATCGCAGGTAAACAAAAAGCTAGCCAAGCAGGACATTTATAAAAGCGGATAGTAGGAAAGTAAGCTAAGGTCATCAATAGCCAAGCTGATAAACCAGTGAGGGCGATCACCCAATTTCCTGTCAAACCGCCTAAAATAGCAGCGACAGGTGGAATTAAATAAATTAAAGTCATAGCTACGACTGTGCCAACTAATAGCAATGGAGAATAATTTAGTTGGGTGTAAGCAGTACGCGCCACCATATCCCAAACTGTATCTAGGGTTGTATAGGGACGTAAACTCCGAGTTAAAGCACTCAGTCCTAACCAAATTCGCCCTTGTCCCCCAGTTCCTTTGACAGCTTTTGCTAAGGCACAATCATCAATTAAAGCTTGGCGAATTGCTGCAATTCCCCCAATGCGCTCAAGTGCTTGTTTACGAATCAAAATAGACCCGCCAGCAGCAGCAGCAGTGGCATTTTGGGGCTGATTAACCCAGCGGAAAGGGTAGAGTTTTTGAAAGAAAAACACAAAAGCCGGAATTAAAAGTCGTTCCCAAAAGCTTTCGCATCTAAGGCGCACCATCACCGAAACTAGGTCTAAATCTTCTTGTTCAGCTTTTGCTACTAGTCGGCGGAGACTGCCCAAGTCATGTTCAATATCTGCATCTGTAAGTAAAAAATAATCGGGTGTAAATTCAGTAGCTATTTGAATACCTTGCTCAACTGCCCAGAGTTTGCCACTCCAACCAGGCGCTAGGGATTTGCCGGAAATAATATGCAATTTTTCGGGTTTATTCAAGGCGCAAGCAACCCCTTGCGCAAAATCGGCTGTACCGTCGGTGCTGCGGTCGTCTACCAAAAAAACGTTAAAATCACCAGGATAATCTTGAGTTAGCAGCGATCGCAGAGTGATTGGCAGTAAATCAGCTTCGTTACGCGCCGGAATGACCACGCAAATCCTCGGCAAAGATCGTAGCGGTATTTCTGTCGCTTCTAATTTCTGATCAGATCGCCAAAACTGCCCCCGTAAACTCAGTAATCCTATCCAAATCACTAAAGATAAAACTGTTAGCGCTAATACAAATCCCACCATGACTTGTTGCCCATTCTCAATGCCTCAGACAGGATACTATGTCTGCTGATTGTGAGAAAATATTTTTCTCCGTACTGCGGTATTTATACTATTGGTGAGGTGGAATAGTATTTGATGCAAACTCAAGACAGGGTAACAGTCAATCAAGTCGCAGCGGCGATCGCAGCCAGCCAAAAATATCTGCTGTCAATTCAAAATCCGGCAGGTTACTGGTGGGCAGAGTTGGAATCTAATGTCACTATTACTGCTGAAGCTGTCCTCCTGCATAAAATTTGGGGCACAGATAGCACCAGACCCCTACACAAAGTTGAAACCTACTTGCGTGCTCAACAACGGCAGCATGGAGGCTGGGAACTGTTTTACGGGGATGGAGGAGAACTGAGTACCTCGGTGGAAGCTTACATGGCTTTGAAACTGTTAGGTGTTCCCGCCACCGATCCAGCAATGCTCAAGGCTAAAGCCTTTATTCTCCAACGCGGTGGCATCAGTAAAACTCGCATCTTTACTAAGCTACACCTGGCCCTGATTGGATGCTATGACTGGCGCGGCATTCCCTCACTACCGCCTTGGATTATGCTTCTGCCCAATGCTTTCCCCGTCAATATCTACGAAATGTCGAGTTGGGCCAGATCGAGTACTGTACCGCTGTTGATTGTCTGTGACAGTAAACCTGTGTTTCAGATTGACCCAGCTATTACCGTAGACGAACTTTATGCTGAAGGTCGCGATCGCGTCCAGTGGGAATTACCTCGTAGTGGCAATTGGACTGATTTATTTATCACTCTCGATCAAGGATTCAAGTTGGCAGAAAGCTTGAATTTCGTTCCTTTCCGCGACGAAAGCATCAAAGCCGCAGAAAAATGGATTATCGAACGCCAAGAAGCTACAGGTGATTGGGGCGGGATTATTCCCGCCATGCTCAATTCTCTGTTAGCTTTGCGCTGTTTGGGTTATGACGCAGCCGACCCAATTGTAGAACGGGGATTAAAAGCAGTTGATAACTTTGCGATTGAAACAGCAGATAGCTACTGCGTCCAACCTTGTGTTTCCCCAGTTTGGGATACAGCCTGGGCAATTCGTGCTTTAGTAGATTCTGGTTTTGCTCCAGATGATCCTGCTGTGGTGCAAGCGGGAGAATGGTTAATCAACAAGCAAATTCTTGATTATGGTGATTGGAATGTCAAAAATCGCCAAGGAAAACCAGGTGCTTGGGCATTTGAGTTTGACAATCGCTTTTACCCAGATGTAGACGATTCGGCTGTTGTGGTGATGGCGCTACATCAAGCGAAACTCCCGAATGAAAAATTAAAGCAAGCAGCGATCGCACGCGGATTAAACTGGATTGCTTCCATGCAGTGTAAACCTGGTGGCTGGGCAGCTTTCGACCTCGACAACGATCAAGAATGGCTTAACGCTGTGCCCTATGGCGACTTAAAAGCCATGATTGACCCGAACACGGCTGATGTCACCGCCAGGGTACTGGAAATGCTGGGTGCTTGTAACCTATCAATAGATACTCAGAATTTTGAAAAAGCGATCGCCTACATTCTCCGCGAACAAGAACCCGAAGGCTGCTGGTTTGGTCGTTGGGGAGTAAATTATATTTATGGCACCAGTGGCGTTCTCTCGGCTCTTGCCTTAGTTGCACCTCAAACTCATAAAAATAGTATCGAAAGGGGGGCAGCTTGGTTAGTTGGTTGCCAAAACCCTGATGGTGGCTGGGGTGAAACTTGCCGCAGCTATGACGATCCTAGCCTTAAAGGACAAGGCACTAGTACTGCTTCCCAAACAGCTTGGGCTTTAATTGGGCTAATAGCAGCAGGTGAAGCAACTGGCAAATTCGCTCTTGATGCCATTGAAAAAGGAATTAGCTACCTGTTGGCAACCCAAAAGCCTGATGGCACTTGGTTCGAGGCAGACTTTACAGGTACAGGCTTCCCCAGCCATTTTTATCTGAAATATCACCTCTATCAACAGTATTTTCCTTTAATTGCACTCGGTCGCTATCGCTCAGTCTTAGGGGGTAGGGGATAGGGAGTGTGGGGAGGGTGGGAAGTGTTGGGAGTGTGGGGAGTGTGGGAAGTGTTGGGAGAAATGGGAGAAGGGAAAAATAACTAATGACAAATGACCAATAACAAATGACAAATGACAAATGACAAATCTAATCGAATACGAAGACGCTAGCGATGAAGTGCGGGCTGTATATGACGACATCCGTGCCACGCGCCAGACTGAATATATCAACAATTTTTGGAAAGCGATCGCCAATCATCCTCCGACGCTGCAACGCACTTGGCAAGCAGTGAAGGAAGTGATGACTAGTCCAGGTGAGATTGATCCACTGATGCGCGAACTAATTTACATCGCTGTGAGTGTAACAAATAGTTGTGATTACTGCATTGCCTCACACAGTGCCTCAGGACGGGCTAAGGGCATGAGCGATACCATGTTTGGTGAACTGTTAGCGATCGTTGGCACTGCGAATATGACTAATCGCCTTGCTGATGGTTATAAAATTCCTGTGGATGAACAATTTAAGAATCACTAAATCAAGTAGAGCGATCGCAGTAAGTTCTCAATCTTGTAAATAATCCCGACCTAGACAAGTCTTAGCTGACTCGTCTAGGGATGGGGAGGTATTGGTTACAACATTAACCCTAATTCTTTCAGGTTCGCTGTACAGCAGCAGAGTCAGGGAGAATAATTTGTAGCTGTAATTTAAGGAATTAATCTAGTGTCATTATCTGATTTTGATAGCCTGCTTTCAGATGAGGCTTTAATCCATTACGGAAGTGGTCACGAGCAAGAGCGGTTATCACGAGGTACAGGTGTGCTGGAATTAGCTCGAACCCAAGAAATTCTCAGCCGTTACCTACCTGCTGCACCTGCGGTTATCTTTGATGTTGGTGGTGGCGCTGGTATTTATTCTTACTGGCTTGCCCAACAAGGCTATGAAGTTCATCTTATTGATGCGGTTGCTTTGCACATTGAGCAAGCTCAACGCTTTGCACAAACGCAACCAAATTATCCTCTAGCTAGTTTGGCGGTTGGAGATGCTCGTCAATTAAATCGGGCAGATGATAGTGTTGATGCTGTTCTCCTACTTGGGCCTTTATATCACTTGACTGAGCGCACAGATAGAATACAGGCTCTGCGTGAAGCTCACCGCATTTTAAAAAGTGGGGGTCTTGTCTTTGCTGTGGGAATTTCTCGCTTTGCTTCGACCTTAGATGGATTATTTCAGGGTTATTTAGATGACCCTGAATTTGTGGAGATTGTGCAACAGGATTTGATTGACGGTCAACACCGCAACCCAAACAATCATCCTGCTTACTTCACAAAAGCCTTTTTACATCATCCTGATGAACTCAAAGCTGAGATGGAAGCAGCAGGTTTCGATGATCAAATAACGTTAGCTATTGAAGGGCCAGGCTGGTTACTACAAAATTTTAAAGAACACTGGAATGAGCCAGTTCGTCGTGAACGTCTTCTCAAAGCTATCCGTTGGCTAGAAACTGAACCATCTGTGTTGGGAACGAGTGCTCACATCATGGCTGTTGCTCGTAAAAACGCAGTCTAACTATACGTAGATTTTTTCAATAATCAAATCCGATTCCTATATGACCCGATTAAATACTTTGCCGCCCCATAAAATCAAGACTTATACTTAGGACTTACGCAAAAAACCTCTCAAACTCTCATTTCTCTGTGACCTCTGCGCCTCTGTGGTTCGATTTTCCGTAACCCGTGCGTAAGTCCTGATACCATTTCACTTCATACCTGATACAAATGATTTGTCCCTAATTCTTTCCTCCTGCTCCCTGCCAACAAAGCGATAGGATATTTTTTAAGTTGGAAGTCCTTTAGTTGCGTTCTAGCAAGTTTGCGATCGCTCTGACTAACTCCTCTGGCTCTACAGGTTTGGTCATGTGAGCTTGAAATCCTACCTGAAGTGCTTTTTGTCGGTCAATTTCTGCGGCATAAGCAGTCAGTGCGATCGCCCGAATGGTTCCTCCTTGATTTGGTGGGCGAGAGCGAATCTGCTGCATCAGCATATAGCCGTCCATAAAAGCCATGCCTATGTCACTCACTAGCACGTCAAAAGTGAACTGCTCTAGAGCTTGCAAAGCTTCTAAGCCAGAAGCGACAGCTGTGACATTTGCCCCGCTTTGTGACAGCACAAATGCTTGGAACTCGCGGGTATCTGGCTCATCATCCACCAGCAAAATTTGAACGCCGTTTAAAGGCACTTCTGCTTCTGTCTGTGTGTGGATTGGCTCGGATGCGTTGAGCTTTGCTCTTGCCGCAGGCATCGCTGTTGTCTGCTGCATCAAGGGCAATTGCACGATGAAGGTTGCACCATGATTCTCACCCTGACTTTCTGCTGTAACCGTGCCTCCGTGCATTTCTACAATTTGCCGCGCGATCGCTAGCCCCAATCCCAACCCGCCAAATTTGCGTGTCGTTGAGCTGTCTTCTTGCCGAAAATACTCAAATACATGGGACAAAAACTGTGGATTGATGCCCTTGCCTGTATCGATTACCCGAATCTGGGCTAGCCCGTCGAGTTGCCGCAGTTCAACGGTCACTTGTCCGCTGTTAGGTGTGAACTTCACTGCATTGGTAAGCAAATTCCACACCACTTGCTGCAAGCGGACTGCATCGCCAGAAATCGGAGCGATCTCAGAGTCTAGATCGAGAGCGATCGCAATATTTCTTGCTTCTGCTGCCAAACGCACCGTTTCAACGGCGGCACAAATCACAAAGATCAAACTGACCGGAGCCACTGTTAAGCTAAGTTTGCCCTGCATAATGCGGGAGATGTCGAGCAAGTCTTCGATTAGTTGCGTCTGTAGATTGGCATTGCGCTCAATAGTTTTCAAAGCTTCGACTCTGCGGGCTTCGCTCAGGTTGCCGTTTTGTAGTAAGCGCGCCCAGCCCAAGATCGGGTTGAGAGGCGATCGCAATTCATGGGACAGCACCGCCAAAAACTCATCTTTGATCCGGTTGGCGCGATCGGCTGCCTCTCTTGCAGCTTGTTCGCGGGCAAGGAGTTGTTCTCGTTCTGCCTCAATGCGTTTTTGCTCAGTGATATTGAGCACAGTGCCGACAAAGCGTTGGGGATGATTGGCAGCATCAAAGTAAGCCTGTCCTCTGGCCGCAATCCACCGTTCAACTCCATCCTGAATCCCGATCGTGCGATATTCTACGTCATACTTGCCGCTGCTTTTTGGATTCAAAGTCCATTGCAGCACCTGTTCTAGTCGTTCGCGATCGTCGGGGTGCAGTCCGGCAAAAAAGACCTCAATGCTGCTCTCGGCTTCTGGTGGTAAGCCAAACATGGCTTTACAACCCTCATCCCAAATCAATTGGTTGGTAATGAAATTCCAGTCCCAGGTGCCTAATTGGGCAGCTTCTAGAGCCATGCGGAAGCGGTTTTCACTGTCGCGCAAGGCTGCTTCGGCGCGGGCGCGTTCGATCAGCGGAGCGACACGCGCCGCAACGTTTTCCAGCAACAACATCTCATCCGCCGTCCAATGGCGCGGCTTGTCGGAACTAACTCCGATCGAAGCCACCCAACGCCCTTCACGGACAAACGGTGCGATGACGTAGGATTGCAGATTAATGAGCGTGTAATTGTCGGCAAAATCCTTTGTCCACGGATGTGTATTCACGTCGTCAATCCCGAACGGTTGACGTGCCGCTGTTTCCCACCATTCCTTCGCGCCGAAAAGGGCGAGGTCATAAGTTCCGGCAAGATCTGAGCCGTCGAGCCGCCAATCGGGTAAAACCGTTACCTGGCTGCCACCCGGCGTGACATCGAGATAATAACAGCGATGCCCGTTCAAAAACGTTCCAACTTCGCGCGTGACGATGCGGTTAATTTCCACTGCATCCTTCACCGTGCTGAGTCTTCGGCTTAACTCGGTCAAAAACTCCACTTGTCGTTCGGCTTGTTTGCGCTCTGTGATGTTGCTGAAATAAACGGTAATACCGTTTGGGGCGGGGTAGGTGCGAACCTCGTACCAGCGATTGTGATCCGGGTAAAACGCGGTCATTGACCCAGCCACACGATCTTGCATGGCGCTCCAGTATACCTGCGCCAACTCATTGCCAATCAGTCCTGGATATTCTACCCACAAATTCTTGCCAACTAAATCGCCTGGAGTGCGATCTAGTAGTGTTTCGGCAGATGGATTCATGTAAGTAAACTGCCAGTTCTCATCCAGGGCAAAGAAAGCTTCAGCGATGCTCTCCAGAATATTCCGAGTCTGTTCCTCGCTTTGGCGCAAGGCTGCTTCTACCCGTTGGCGATCAGTGATGTCTCGCGTCACGCCTGCCACTGCTTCTACTGCGCCATTTATGCCCAAAAGTGGCACGAAAATGTATTCATAAGCGCGTCTACCGATGGCGCTAGTGTAGGGTGTTTCGTCTTTGAGCGACTGGCGCGTGGCGATTACCTGTTGAATCTGTTCCTGAAGTCTGGTCGCTAAATCGGTTGGATAATCCAGTTCAAAAAAGTTCTTTCCCAAAGCTTCATCCGCAGTTTTCTGCCAAAGATTGAGCAACGCCGGGCTGATATAGGTGAACCGTCCTGCCAAATCAAAGGTGTAAATAAAATCGGGAATTGCAGCGACGATCGCGTCGAACTTTCGCAGTTGCCGTTCGAGTTCGGCGCGGCTCTGGCGTGATGCTGCTTCGGCACGGGCACGTTCAACGGCTGCCCATGTCTGCTCTGCTGTTTCCTCGACTCGTTTTACCTCGTCATTCGTCCACGGGCGAGGTTTTGCCTGATGCACCGCTAGCAAGGCAACAAATTGATTATTCTTGATCAGCGGCACATCAATATGCGCGGCAATATCAATTGCTCGATACCTTGCCTTCTCGCTGGCTGTGTATTTGGGGTAGTTTGCTACATCAGGAACGATCGCCGTTTGCCCCGCTCGATGGTCATCTGTTAGGTTGCGTCCGAAGTCTTCTAGATGGTACAGCCCGCTCAATTCGGCAACGCCGTTTGTGTAGTTTTTATGAACGATAACCTCTTTGCCGCTCGATAACACTTCAATGTAAATGACGCGGCTTGCGTCTAGAAACTCGCCCAAAATGCGGGCTGCGATCGCCTGAATCTCATTAGCATCAGTCAGCAAACGTAGCGCATTGGTGAGCTTGACTCGAAACGCATCGGCTTGGGCAGCTTGACGTAAGGCATCTGTTGATGTGCTAACCAGCAGCAGATCGGATTCTAGCTGCGCTTTTTCGGGCGGCTTGGCTCGATCGAGTTCTGTCAACATGATCTGCACAGCCGTTTTCAGGCTGTCCGGCCAGGTTTCCACAGCCCCTAGCTGCGTTTGCGACCAATCGTGCGATCTCAACAATGCACCTATCTCGCCACCACCAACAAAGAAGTTTTCAGCCCAAACCTTGTGTTCCTCTGCCTTCATGCTTGCAGATCCTTTATCGGAAAGTTTTTTTCTCGAATTGTCTGACTGCATTTCCGTAAGGCGGCATCAGGTAACTCAGATAATTGGTTTAGCAGAGTGTGAATTTGCTTAAGTGCCAAATAAGAAGGAGCCGTATGTCCATTGTCCCAGCGAGCGATCGTTGGAAATGTGACACCAAGTTGAGTCGCAAACTTCTCCTGTGTCAGCTTCAGGGTTTGCCGGAGTTCCCGAATCAATTGACCCACGGTGGGTTGTTCAACACCAAGGTAATCCTGATGGAAAGGCATACGACTCAAACTTTAGAAAGTCCTTTATTTCTATAAATTTTGGTTAGTTTTGGCAAATAAACAATCCATCTCAAGACTAGACTGTTTTTTTGCAATTCCGTTAGCAATGCTCAATCAAATTTAGGTTGTTCAAAATTTCACCAATTACATCTAAGTAAGCGGTGGAGAAAATTTATAATTATGTCACAAACAATTAAGCAGAACAACTAGAGTTAAATTTTACACGTTGTGTAGTCTAACTAAAGTTTTCAATCGCTACAGGTTCAATAGATTCAGCCAATTCAAAACCGAAAATCCGCGAGTAAAAGTAGAGTTCCCCTTCCAAAGAACGCTTGATATTCTCTGCTCGCCGGAAGCCATGCTGCTCACCTTCAAAGGGAAGGTACGCCACTGGTACACCTTTAACCCGCAATGCGGTAACCATTGCTTCTGTCTGGTTAGGTGGTACTACTTGGTCTTCCAATCCTTGGAAAAAAATCACCGGAGAAGCAAGACGTTCGGTAAAATTAATCGGCGATCGCTCTTGATAAATCTCGCGCTGTTCTGGATAAGCACCAATCAAGCGATCTAAATATCTTGACTCAAATTTATGGGTATCTCGCGCTAAGGCTTCTAAGTCACTAACTCCGTAGTGGCTGGCTCCGGCTTTAAAAGTATTGCGGAAAGTTAAAGCACACAGGGTTGTATAACCACCAGCACTACCACCAGAAATTGCTAGGCGATTACCGTCTACTTCTCCTCGTTCTACCAAGTAACGCGCACCATCGACACAATCATCGACATCAACAATTCCCCACTGACCATCTAATCTTTGACGGTACTCCCTTCCATAGCCAGTGCTACCACCATAATTTACATCTAAAACTGCTATACCTCGGCTAGTCCAGTATTGAATACGAAAATTCAAACTACTCCCGGCTGCGGCTGTAGGCCCACCGTGGCTTTTGACAATCAGCGGCGGTTTTTCCCCTACTGGAGCAGTGTAATCATGATTTTGCGGTGGATAATATAACGCATAGCCTGTCTTGCCATCAGCTGTCGGGTATGCAATCGCCTGGGGTAATGAAAGATAACCAGCCTCAATCTTCACATCAATAGCGCGGCGTAGCACTTCTAGCTTTTTACTTGCCAAGTCTAACTGCACAATAGCTGTCTGCTCAGTCGGAGAACCAGCGATAAAAACTACTTTACCAGGGGCTGTGTGCAGTGAAGATATGTCTGTGTATGGGTTTGGCAAAGATTCTAGTTGTTTTGTTGTGGTATCGAGACTAGCTAAATGCCAAATGCCTTGCTGAGTATAAGTGCAGATAATGCGATTTGATGACTCAAAATCAAAGGTACGCATCCCTAACACCCACAGAGGCTTACCAAACTCCGCTTTCATTTGAGTCAACGGTTCCACACTGCCATTTTGCCAGCGATAGAGATTCCACCAGCCTGTGCGATCGCCTATAAAATACAGTGCGCCATCTGGTGACCACTGCGGCTGAAAGATGGATTCCTCTAAACCACCTGCGACTTGTTGAGCTTTTCCTAAAAATCCGTCTGCTTGTACTTCTGCTACCCAAAGTTCGGTGCCATCCCAAGGCATATTAGGATGGTTCCAAGTCAGCCAAGCCAAGCGAGAACCATCAGGACTGAGGCGAGGTGAGGCATAAAAATCGTTACCCCCAACTAGTTGCTGTGGAGTACTATCTTCTGTCAACCCTAGGCTAACCACTGTGTTAACGGCTTCCCGTCCAGCAACGGTATGATCTTCGCACACGCAAATAATTCGCTGGCGTTGATGGTCAAAGATTGCGTCTGCATAGCGTTTAGCTACTTCTGGTGTGATGGGTTGTGGTTCGCTATCAGCAGATTGACGATAAAGCCGTTGGTCGGCAAAGTTAGAAAAGTAAACTGTGCCATCAACTACACAAAAAGAAGCTCCGCCATATTCATGAACACGGGTACGCACGTTGTAGCCAGCAGGCGTTACATCCTGAGTTTGACCATCTTTCAACCGGACAATTACATTCCTGCCTTGTTCTGATGGTCGCAATTCGCTCCAGTAAATGTCTTCACCATCAAGAACAACTTGCCCTAACCCAATGGTTTGGGAAGTAATTAAATCTGTTGTAATTGGCGATCGCCAAGCTCCATAAGATGCTATCTCTGGTTTAATCATGCTCTAGCTGCCTCCCTGCTTTCAAAATTTAGCAAGCGCGCTCGCATTTTGCGTGCAGATACAAAACTCTACCATACCTAACAATATGACTACCCAACACAACAAAAAACCTCGGCTATGAAACCAAGGTGAGTAGGAATAGTCCAAATCTCAATCAATTTCTCAGTTTGACCTTGAGCAGCAATTCCTCTTTAATGCGGTTGAGAATAGAAGCTTCATCTAAAGTTGCCAAAATCCGACTGATTACTGCTTTCGGTCCATCAGGTCCCCAAGTAGCACCATTGGCTAAATAAGCTTTAGTAACTTGTCCAATACCATAGGATGAAACACCTGCTACACCAGCTTGAGTTACTGCTACTGATATATAAGGGCCAATGGCAGCACCAGCGGTAGCTGATGCAGAGATACCAAGTAAAGTTTTTAACCCACTTAATCCCAAATTTGCCAGTAGCTCACTGACACCGATCCCACCCATACTCAAAGCAATTTTTTGGAGCAATTGCACAGCCCCAGCTTCAGTCATGGGAATACCGTAGAGTTTAGATAAACCTAAAATTAGAAAAATATCAATGGCAATGCTACTCAGTATATCTACTACAGTGACAGGATTGAGTGCGATCGCTAATGCCTTTGTCATGACAGCTTTCCAAATTAGCTGATTGGCATTCTGCTCCCGAATCGTTAGTTTTCGCTGCACTAATTGCTCATTCACTATATCCGCATAAAGCATCGTATTCAAAGCCACCAAGGCTTTACCCTCACGGTGCAGAATCTCCAAGATTTTTAGCTTCAGTTCCTCAACTTGGGCATTACCTGTACGCAACTGCAAACCCCTGCTACCATCAGGACGAAGAATCGCCGTTTTCACCAAGGGTGATGCAGCCGCCATGACAATTTCTAAGGGTGAGACTAATTCTTTTACCCTTTCATCCCGAATTTTGTGGTAGATTGCCATCCTGTCTGCTTCTGGGTACTGGTCTACTTTGTTAAACACCAGAATTATCGGTTTACCAGCTTCCCGTAACTGCGAAAGAGCGATTTGTTCAATTTTGGTCATATCACCAGAAATCACAAACAGAATTAAATCTGCTTGTTTTGCCACCTGTTCAGCTAATGCTGCACGGGTATCACCGTCAATTTCATCTAATCCCGGTGTATCAATTAATTCCACCTGAGATTGCCCTACGGCTGGCAGAGTAACTCGCAAAGCGCGTTCGGTTTCGCCAACTGCTTCCTCGTTAATACTCCAATTAACTCTTTGAGCATCACGAGTGACACCGTGTAAGGGGCCAGTTTCAAACACTGGTTGACCAACTAAGGCATTAAGTAAAGAAGATTTACCCCGTCCCACCATGCCAAAAGCCGCAATCTGTACCACCATGCGGTCTAACTTCCCCAGCATGGTTTCCAAATCATCAATTTCTGTCTCCAAACCGCGCTTTTCCTGGGGGGAGAGGTCGAGATTGGCTACCAAATTTCGTAATGCTGTTTGTGCCTTTTTATAGTTAAGTTCCGTCTGAATGTCTTCAAAACTGAAAATGGCACTATCTAGTTCTTCCTCCCAGTTGAGGGAATTGGCATCAGTATTGGGCGAATTGCTGTGATGAGGTTCGGGCAATGTGGAATTCATGTGAATTTTAGATTTGAGATTTTGGATTTACCTCGTATCCGATCCTAGTTTGTTTTAGCAAGGGTTTGGGACAGGAGAAATTAAGAGGACATCGCACCTACAAAAGAGGTTCGGCTGTGGTTTCCGTAAATAACTCAAGAATTTGGGGTGCAAAATGTTCTAGAGTGAAAAATGCATCTAGTAGCGTTAGGAACTTGACTAAATCACCTGTGCGGAAAATAGTTATTGCCGGTAACTGGAAAATGTTCAAAACTCAGGCAGAGTCCCAAGATTTTTTACAGGGATTTTTGCCCCACTTAGAGGAAACTCCCCAAGATCGAGAAGTTATATTGTGCCCTCCTTTTACTAACTTAAGCATTTTATCCAAGAGTTTGCACGGTAGTCGTGTACAGCTAGGGGCGCAAAATGTTCATTGGGAAGAATATGGAGCCTACACTGGTGAAATTTCTGGTCCCATGCTCACAGAAAGTGGTGTACGCTTTGTGATTGTCGGTCATAGTGAACGACGACAATATTTTGGTGAAACAGACGCAACTGTTAACCTCCGCCTCAAAGCTGCGCAAAAGTACGGTCTTACCCCAATTCTATGTGTAGGCGAAACTAAACAACAACGAGATGCTGGAGAGACTGAAGCACTAATCATCAGCCAGTTAAACAAAGGCCTGGTAAATGTAGATCAGGATAACTTGGTGATTGCCTATGAACCGATTTGGGCAATTGGGACAGGCGACACTTGTGAGGCAACAGAGGCAAATCGGGTCATTGGCCTAATTCGCAGCCAGTTGAGTAATCCTCATGTATCGATTCAATATGGTGGCTCGGTTAAGCCCAATAATATTGATGAGATCATGGCTCAACCAGAAATTGATGGTGTTTTAGTAGGAGGAGCCAGTCTAGAACCTGAAAGTTTCGCCAGGATTGTGAACCATAAGTAGTGTCATATTCTATCTTTCCGTTTCCTAGCTCTGCCAAGGAATGCCTGCTGTTTGGGCTGTTGCTTCACTACAGTCAGCGCATTACCAGGCTGAGCCTGGTAACTAATGTTTGTCCACATCAAATTTGAAGGTTAGGTAGTAAGCACTTTAGTGCTTTGGGTGTGCTTTAGCACTCTATTAAAATATGTCAACTAAATTGATAATTCGGGAACGCTGTTTTCAATGGGGGCAGCAGACTTATCTAATGGGTGTATTGAATGTGACGCCTGATAGCTTTAGTGATGGCGGTAAGTTTAACAATACCACTGCGGCTCTAACACAAGCACAAGCACTGGTAGCAGCTGGTGCGGATATGATTGATGTAGGTGGTCAATCAACTCGACCAGGGGCAGCGCAAATAACTCTTGCTGAAGAAATTGAGCGAGTACTACCAGTTGTGCGCGAGCTAAGATCGGGAATTAATATACCGATTTCTGTAGATACCACTAGCGCAGATGTAGCCAGAGCATCGGTTGCGGCTGGGGCTGATATGATTAATGATATTTCTGGCGGCACGTTTGACTCTCAAATGTTACCAACAGTCGCAAGTTTGGGCGTGCCTATTGTGTTGATGCACATCCGGGGTAACCCGCAGACTATGCAACAACAAACTGATTATCAAGATTTAATAGCAGAAATTTATAGTTTTCTAGCAAAGCAAATCGCGGCTGCAACGGCTGCGGGTATTAACCCACAAAAAATTATTATTGATCCTGGTATTGGCTTTGCTAAGAACTATGAACAAAATTTAGAAATTTTTCGCCGCTTGCGGTCATTGAGAGCGCTCAACTGTCCTATTTTAGTAGGACCATCCCGTAAAAGTTTTATTGGTCGGATTTTAAATCAACCAGATCCAAAAGCCCGAGTCTGGGGAACAGCGGCGGCGTGTTGTGCTGCCATTGTAAATGGTGCTGATATCCTCCGAGTTCATGACGTTAAAGAAATGCGAGATGTGTCGCTGGTTACCGATGCAATATGTCGGCAGTCAGCACAAGATTAAGTAGCACCATTTCCATTCTCCTTGCCATTTCCTTCGTGAGTGACTGACTCGGCAATCACCTCTTTCATCAAGTCCCCGCCTTTACCTGGATCTACAAAGACAACTTTGGCATTCTGGCTTTCTCCCAGCCTGTAGCTAGCATTTATGTAGTCTTGAGCAACAAGATAACGGAGAATTTCCTTACTTTCAGGATTGGTACGTAAAGCTTCAGCAATTATCTGCATTGAAGTCATAGTTCCTTCAGCTTTCTTAATCGCAGCTTGCCGTTCTCCTTCTGCTTCGGAAACGAGGGCGCGTTTTTTGATTTCAGCGGCGCGCTCTTCTTCCATTGACTTGCGTACACTCTCAGGTGGTGTAATGCTTTGAATATCTAACCGAATAATTTCCACTCCCCAACCCGACGTTGTATGATTCAACTGGTCTAAGATGGCTCTGTCCATCTCTGATCGGGAGACATTGGTTTCTTCTACCGTATTCTGAGCAATGATTTCTCGAAGCGTGGTGTGAGCCAGCTGTACAAGTGCTCCTTGAAGGTCATCAATTGCGTAAAAGCTCTTTTCTATATCTTTGATACGCCAGTAGAGGATAGCATCAACTTCCAGATAAATATTATCTTTAGTAATTACGCTCTGGGGTTTGATATCTATAAACTGCTCCCGTGTAGTATCTTCCATGACAATCTGATCGACCAAGGGAACAATGAAGTTTAGCCCCGGACTAAGTTTTCGATGGTATCGCCCTAATCGTTCAACCAAGGCTACATTACCTTGATTAATCAGTTTTGCAGATCCTAAGGCATAACCTATAAGCGCTAAGACTATAGCAATGATTGGCTCCATATCTGCTCCTAATTTAGCTTTTGGAGAAATTTTAGTTTAAAGGACATGGTACTATCTTGTCCTATCTCTAAGTCTAATGTTTTGAATCTGTAATTTTCCGAACACCAACAGCAACATCCGCTCGCAAGTCGCAGTTCGCCTTGTGCAGTTAGGAGAGTTTGGCTGAATGCGATCGCTATTAAAGCACCTAGATTACATAGTGGCAAGGTATAACTTCGTAATTACAATAGTTTTCAGCTATACCTCTGGAATTTCTTGGCACTGATTGCGCGATCGCAGATTTAACTCTCATGAATGATCTCTTCCACGCACAACACACAAAATATAATTTTAGTTATTCAAATTCTGATGTGTCGTCATACAATATACGAGATATTTACCTAAAAATTTCAAGATTTTGTATTATCTAATAATTAAAACTATTAATTTGGTACAAAACTCAGCCAAGTTTTGATACTTCCTGGTAAATCAGAATTAAAACGTAAGGGTAATTCAGGTGTAGAAAGAGATTGGGCGTAAGCCGATGTCAGAAACGGTTGGTAAATTTTTGCTTCTGAAGTTGACTGTTTAACAAATGCTAAGGTGACACCACGAATCAACTGACGTAGGGAATTAGTTTCTTCGCCTCGCTTTTCTTTAACAATGGTAGTGACTGTACTAACGCTATAGGTGGGATCGCTAATACTTAAGTGAGTACCACCAATCGCAGTTAATAAATACTTTGGACCTCGCAGTTGAACGAAAGGTGCTACTTGGTGCTTTAATGCTGGGGTCAAGGCATCTTCAGTTCCAGTTAAAAATAATACTGGCTTGGTAACTTGAGTTAGACCTTTTTTACCAAAGAGTTTGCCGATTAGAGGGTTAAAGGCGATCGCACTCTTGACTCGCTCATCTTTTAGCTGGAGTTTTTGCGCTTTTAAAGGAGCTGCTGCACACTGCAACCAATCCCCAGGAGATTCGTTGAAGGAGAGAGAAGTTTTACAGAATTGCCGTAATTCTTCTAAATCTACTTCTCCTCCAAGCAACGCCAAGGCAGTATAACCTCCTAAAGAGTGACCGATTACAGTGGCATTTTCGGTGTTAAATTTTCCTTGAAATTGCCCTGATTGATTGTTGAGCTTCGCTAATTCGTTGAGTAAGAAACTGATGTCTTTTGGTCGTTCAATAAATTCAGTAGCGGGTAGCAGTTGCGCTAAATTGTCTGGTTGTGAGCCTTTATTAACAGAGCTAACCTGACTATCTGGGTGTTCAATAGCAGCAACAGTGATGCCATAAGAAGCGAGATGACGCGCTAAATAGCCAAAAAATTTGCGGTTGGCACCAAAGCCGTGGGAAATGACAACCAGTGGTGCTTGTGCGTTACCTTTACTCCAATAAATATCTACAGGAATGGTTCTTTTGCGTTGTTGGTCTGCTAGAGTCAGTGTTTGCTGCTGTACTACTTCTTTGCCAATAGCAGCCGGATCGAAGCTCGGTTGAAAGGCTGTAGTGTTTTTTACGAAAAGATCCCGTTCTAATAAAGCTCCCAAGGCTTGGCTTTGCAGGTAATTAGCGTTGAATTCTATGGCGATTTCAAGGGCTTTAGTCGCATCTATGGTGACATTCTCTTCTGGGTAAGCTCGCAAGAAGCCAACAGCACTTAAACCATTAACTTGACGTAGAGAGAGGTTGAGTGCTGTTTGCAGTCCATCTAACGTACTACCTGGGATGGCTACTCCTAGGGATGCAATTAATTGTTGACCTTGTGGCGATCGCACCAAATCATCGAAGAATTTGTCTGCAACATCTGGATCTACTTCCAAACGCCGATTGAGCAATTCTCTAACTTGGGGGGTCAGTAAGACACCATAAATTTGGAGGTTGTCTGGCAGTTTTCCTGTTTTGGCAAATTTTTCTAAGTCAGCGATCGCTATTGATTGCTGAAATGGACCTAAGCGGATAATAACCTTTTGGGCTGCTAAAGTATTGGGCATTCCCATAGCCCAACTTAGAGCAATAGTCATGCTACACAATAACCCTTGCACCCAAGATATTTTACGTTGCTGTCTGCCAAGCCGAAAATGCATATTAGCCATTAGTTATTAGTTACTAATAGTTCATAACCCATAACGATGACTGGTCAAAATTCGGTTTTGTTGCTGTCTGGGGACAGAAATACTTAACCAATGCCCCCAGTTTATAGTCACATCTAAAATCCGCTGAATATAGTTCTGAGAATACCGAAGACAGAACCGATAGGATTGAACAATACACCAAGGGCATCACCAGTTCTGGCTGTGCCATTGCGGCTGACTACCACCACATCATTATTGCGGAGTATAGGATTGGTTTTCTCATTGATTCCTTGGGAGAAATCTACTTGTACTACACGTTTAGTTACAGAACCATTAGGGTTAAGACGAATCAAATCTACAGCACCGCTTTTCGCTCTAGCATCGTTAAATCCCCCAGCAGCAAGCAATGCTTGATTTAACGAACTATTCGGCCTAATTTCTACAGTTCCAGGTTTTTTGACTTCGCCTACCACTCCAACTTGAATACTTGTGGGCGATAACGTAGTCGTAGCTAATTGAGTAGCTTCTGCGGGATTAATCTCAGTGGCAGTGGGAATAACAATTGTATCTCCGTCTTGGACGATTACATCTTGATTCGCATCACCACTCTGCAATAACTGCCAGAGATTTACATCTATAGTTTGTTCTGTACCAATTCTTGTGGGTCGACGCAGCTTGAGACTACGAATATCAGCTTGTGGTGTAATTCCCCCTGCTAGTTGAATTGCTCGTGTTAAAGTTGGCAGACCACTGCCGACGGTACCACCACCTTGACCATCTGTACTACCTGCTGATACAAGATACGATCCAGGACGGTTAACTTCGCCAATTATTGCTACAGTGCGTGGTTTGGTGGGGTCAGAAGCAAAGTTAGCTGCAAACAAATTACGTGCTTCTGCTACATTGAAGGTAGTTGCAGTTGGCACAACAATTGTGTCCCCATCCCGTAAGGTAATATCCGGTCCAATTCTGCCTGTTTGAATAAGTTCTTTCAAATTTAGTGAGATTGTTTGCTCACCAGAACGTCCTAGCTTGCGACGTAATTGAACTTGAGTTACATCTGCTGCCAATGTTACGCCTTGAGCTGTAGTGAGTGCAGCTAATACCGTTGGGTATTGTACGCCTGGATTATTTCCGGCTCCTCCCTGTAAGCTGAGAGTGTAAGCCCCTGGGCGTGTGACTTCCCCTGCCACAAAAACATTTATTGGACGAGGTGATAAAAGGTTAACCGAAATTAGAGGGCGTTTGAGAAAGCGGGCGTATCTTTGAGCAATGTCGTCAGCAGCCTGTTCGGTAGTTAACCCTAGAACAGAAACACTACCAATTAAAGGTAAGTTGATTGAGCCACCAGGGGGAATTTGGTATTCACCAGTATATTCTGGTACTTCAAATACATTTACACGTATGAGGTCACCGCCTCCTAATGTATAATTTGTATCTATATTAGTCCCTACTGGTGTTGTAGTAGTTGGTGTTGTTAACTGAGTATTAGGTAATACTGGTCTTCTATTAGGTGATACTGGTTGTCGCTGAGCTAGGCTGGCAGATGGCGCAGCGATATTGACAGCCGTTAACAAGACAACACCCAGACTTGATTGGGTGAGTATTTTCAGCAAACCTGTATTAAGCATATTTACCCGAGACTCTGAAACTACAATTGCTAAAGTACTGTCTAAACATTTTAATCGTGACTATACTTAATTACTCAAGTTCCCCAACATTCTTATTTTCGTAGAAAAACTTGACCTTCCGGAGGACTATTTATTGATTAAGTTTGAATTTTGAGTAAAGCTAACTTAAAGTTGAAGCACCTTAAAGACAGAATGATAGTAAATCTTCTTATAAAGTCAATTTACATTTTTTGCAGGCTGGATTAAATTTCCCCTAATCTTCTGATCCCTTACCTACCTACTGCGTATTTATAGCAAGCTGAAAGTAAAGTTTTTCAGAATTAAGCGCAATTTCGCAACAAAATTACTGCGGCTATACAAAATTCAAAATCCAAAACTTTCTATCAAGGTTATTTGAAATATTTTAAGCTAGGAAATTGATATCTGCCCTATAGTCTTAGCGATCTAAATTATTTGACAGAATGATTTTTTTGTTGGATTTGTTGGATGAAAAACTCCTCTAAGGAGATTCGAGACAAGTTCATAGCAATGACTTGCCCTCCCATGAGGCGGAGACTTGCGAGAAAATCATAGTAATTATCTTGTTGTAGTGTACCTTGCCAAGAACCATCAGGCTTTAATACTATAGCAGGCATCCATTGTTGGAGAAATTCTTCATCGCCGCCTAGACCTTTAATGTGATATGTGCTAGAGCTTCCTAAAAGCTCGTGAAAGGAACCAGTGCAAATTAATTCACCCTGGGCGAGAATAGCAACGCGATCGCAAAGTTGCTCTACTTCACTGAGAATATGGCTGTTGAAAAAAATTGTCTTGCCTGCGGCTTTGAGTTTTAGAATAATTTCCCGCATTTGGTAGCGTCCCACAGGATCAAGACCAGACATTGGTTCATCTAAAAAGATCAACTCAGGATCGTTAATTAGTGCCTGTGCCATGCCCACACGCTGTAGCATCCCCTTCGAGTAGCGACGCATCTGTTTTTTACGGGCATCAGCTTGAGATAAACCGACTAATTCGAGCAATTGGGGAATACGTTGGCGTTGAACACTATAGGGAATTTGAAATAGTCCAGCTGCTAGCTGTAAAAATTCCCAACCAGTGAGATAGTCATATAAATAGGGATTTTCTGGCAGGTAACCAATGTACTGTTTAACACTGCGATCGCCTAATGGTTTACCCAGCAATAATCCTCGTCCAGAAGTAGGACGGATAATTCCCAGCAATAGTTTTAACAGGGTAGTTTTACCTGCACCATTCGGTCCCAGTAGCCCAAAAGTTTCTCCTTGGTAAACGGTTAAAGAGCAACTTTTGAGCGATAAAACTTTTTGATGCATCCAAAAGCCAGTACGGTAGACTTTTCGCAACTCAGATGTTAATACTACTGGCGGAGTATTGGGAGTATTTAGTTGAGAATCAGGAGCGTCTGCAACAGACTTCATCTTGGTTCCATGCACCTTAAGGCAGTAACTTGGTATCAATTACAGATTACCCATTGGTTACCAATAACTAACATTGGCTGGAAAGAGTGCTAAGTGCTGAGTCAAGAGTCAAAAGGCAATAGGTAATAGAAAAGTAATTAGTTATTTCTCCCTTGCCCCCTGGCCCCCTTGCTTCTCTGCTCATTAGGACTCGCTTGTTTATAAAACTCCTTTAGAACTGGGAATCATGCCAGCACGACGGGGGTCTATTTCCACCGCTATCCGCGTTGCTCTAGCAAAAGCCTTAAAGGTAGCTTCAATAATGTGATGAGAATTAATACCATCTAGCTGACGAATATGCAGTGTCATTTGGCTATGATTAACCAACGCCACAAAAAATTCTCTTACCAGTTGGGTATCATAGGTTCCCACTCGCTGAGTAGGAATCTGTAAACCATAGCTGAGATGAGGCCTACCAGAGAAGTCCAGTGCTACTTGAACTAACGCTTCATCAAGTGGCGCAAGAAAATTGCCAAAGCGGATAATGCCTTTTTTATCACCTAGTGCTTTACTCAAAGCTTGGCCTAGGGTAATGCCCACATCTTCGTTAGTGTGATGGTCATCAATTTCCCAATCTCCCTTTGCTTGCACTTCCAAGTCAATCAACCCATGAGAGGCGATTTGATGCAGCATATGATCCAAAAATGGAATACCAGTTGCAGCATTACAAATCCCTGTACCATCAAGGTTGATAGTGACTTGGACATCAGTTTCACCAGTAGTGCGATGAACAGAAGCAATCCGAGGAGTGGGATGAGATTGGTCGTATTGGGGAAAGTTAACTTGACGGTCGCTGATTTGCATAACTAATGGGGACTAAGGATTGGAAGGGCAAGGGAGACAAGGGGAAAAGGGGCAAGAGGACAAGGGAACAAGGAGAAATTACTCTTGTCAAATGCCTGTTAGGCTGAGCAAAGCCGTTGGCGCAGCCTCTCGCAGAGAAGCCCAATGCCAATGCCCAATAACAAATGACAAATGATTATTGACCCTTGACTTCCTACATTCCCATAATTTCATATCCTGCATCCACATATAGAACTTGTCCTGTAATTCCACTAGACAAATCACTACACAAGAAAGCCGCAGTATTCCCTACTTCTAGCTGGGTGACTGTGCGTCGCAGAGGAGCAACTTGCTCCACATGATGAATCATATCCAAAATGCCTCCCACAGCACTAGATGCCAAAGTGCGGATGGGTCCGGCAGAGATGGCATTTACCCGAATATTTTGTGGGCCCAGTTCAGCAGCTAGATAACGTACGCTTGCTTCCAAGCCTGCCTTGGCAACTCCCATAATGTTATAGTTAGGAATTGCCCTAACGCTTCCTAAATATGAAAGGGTGAGGATACTTCCTCCTTCTGTCATTAAAGGTTTGGCTGCACCACTTAACTGCACCAGCGAGTAAGTACTAATTTGTAGCGCCGTGTTGAAGCCAGCGCGTGATGTTTGGCTAAAATCCCCGCTCAAATCGTCTTTATTGGCAAATGCCATACAGTGAATTAAAATGTCTAGCTTGCCCCACTTGCTGCGGATTGTTTCAAAGGTAGACTGAATCTGTTCATCGTTTTGAACATCACATGGAACGAATAAGCTGGGGTTGAGAGGTTCTACCAATTCCGCAACTTTCTTCTCCATCTTACCCCGCTCATCTGGCAAGTAGGTAATACCTAAGTTAGCTCCAGCTTTGTGTAGTTGTTGAGCGATTCCCCAAGCGATTGAGCGGTTATTTGCAATACCTGTAACAAGGGCATTTTTTCCAGTCAGATTTAGCATAGAAATTGTTAGTGTGAACAATCATTAGGAGCATACTAGAATCTGAGGCTAGTTTGACTTTGTTTTATACAGGATTTGTAAAAATGATTATTGATAAGAGTGTTTATGGCAATGAAATTATTGTTTATTCCTTAAGATATTCTCAAGATATCTTGATTTTTTCTTTAAAAAACCTTTTGAATACAGCTATTATAAGTACTATTCAAAAAGTCCTAGCTAAAAATATCAATAATTATGTATCATTATAAACAAATAACTATGAAGCGGGGATTTTGAGTATAGGAAAGTACAGAAAGGTTGACGGTGCCTTATTGATTTTTCGGGTGTATTCTTAGGTAATCAGTTTTTGTTTTTCCGGCATTGGGTAGGGGAAGGGAGATGATCGTGACACAAGATAAAGCCCTAGCAAATGTTTTTCGTCAGATGGCAACCGGAGCGTTTCCGCCGGTTGTAGAAACGTTTGAACGCAATAAAACGATCTTTTTTCCTGGCGATCCTGCTGAGCGAGTTTATTTTCTTTTAAAAGGCGCTGTTAAGCTTTCCAGGGTGTATGAAGCAGGAGAAGAAATAACGGTAGCACTGCTGCGGGAAAATAGTGTTTTTGGTGTGTTGTCATTGCTGACGGGAAACAAGTCAGATAGGTTTTACCATGCCGTTGCATTTACCCCAGTAGAATTACTGTCAGATCCAATTGAACAGGTGGAGCAAGCACTCAAGGAAAATCCAGAATTATCAATGTTAATGCTGCGAGGTCTGTCTTCGCGAATTTTACAAACAGAGATGATGATTGAAACCCTCGCACACCGAGATATGGGTTCAAGGTTAGTGAGTTTTTTGTTAATTCTCTGTCGCGATTTTGGTGTTCCTTGCGCTGATGGAATCACAATTGATCTAAAGCTATCTCATCAGGCGATCGCGGAAGCAATTGGTTCTACTCGGGTGACCGTAACTAGGTTACTTGGAGATTTGCGTGAAAAAAAGATGATTTCTATCCACAAAAAAAAGATTACTGTGCATAAACCTGTTACCTTAAGTAGGCAATTTACCTAAAAACAATTGGGGGAAGCAGAGGTGGCACATGTTGTTTTTTTAGAGATCACACCCATAATGGAGTTAGATCTAAAAAATTGAGTAAATTCAGCTATTGTCAATCTCTATATCCCCCACAAAAAATGGTTGAAAGTAGTAGGCTGTATCTGGAAGCATTTCGGTAGCTGAAGATGACCACTGGGTACATCCTCATTGCAGCAATTTTAATTCTGGGAGGCATGCTTGCCACCGTGGGCGATCGCATCGGCACACGAGTTGGCAAGGCGCGCCTCTCTCTATTTAAGTTACGTCCCAAAAATACTGCTGTACTAGTAACTATTTTTACTGGCACTTTAATTTCAGCTTCAACTCTGGCAATTTTGTTTGCTGCGGATGAAGGATTGCGCAAAGGAGTTTTTGAGTTAGAGGATATTCAAAGGGACCTCAGAAATAAACGCGAACAGCTAAAAACGGCAGAAACTCAGAAAAGCCAGGTAGAGAGTGAGCTAAACCAAGCCAGGAAAGAACAAACCCAGGCTCAAAAAGACTTACAAGTAATTAATCAGTCCTTACAGGCGGCTAATGCCAAACAACAGGCAACACAAGCCCAACTCAACCGCACTCTCACTCAACAAGCTCAAACCCAAACTCAACTGCAACGCACTCAAAGCCAATTAGGCCAAGTTGTAGCTCAATATCAAAAAGCAATAGCTGAACTACAAAGCGTTTACGACGAGAAAAAGAATCTGCTGGCGGAAATTGAACAACGTAAGATAGAACGCCAAAGACTGTACGCTGAAGCCAAAAAAGCTATTGATGAAGCCAAAACAGCTATTGCCAAACGCGATCGCGAACTAGCTAATCGGCAAGAAGCGATTCAACAGCGAGATCAAAAAATTTCGCAGTTGGATCAACTAATTCAACAACGCAATTTAGAAGTTACGGCACGTGAACAAGTCATTGCCAAGCGGGAATCTCGTCTCAAAGAATTAGAAAAGCAACAGAACTATCTAGAACAGGAAGTTGCAAGGCTGGAAAAATATTATCAGTCTTACCGTGACCTACGTTTAGGAAAGTTGGCTTTGGTGCGGGGCCAAGTTCTGGCTGCTGCTGTAATTCAGGTTAACCAACCTATGGCTGCGCGTCAGGCAGTGACGCAACTGCTAAAGGAAGCTAATCAGAATGCTCTCCTCGAATTAGCTGAACCTGGGACAAATACAGGAAATAATGTAGAGATACTGCACGTTACCCAGGATAGAATCGAGCAGTTGATCAAGCAGATTGATGACGGTCGAGAATATGTAATGCGAATTTTCTCTGCTGGGAATTACGTTAGAGGCGAAAAGCAGATAGAATTCTTTACCGATACGGCAAAAAACCAACTAGTCTTTTCTGGGGGACAGATACTAGCTACTACTACTGCCGATCCCAAAACCATGACATCTTATCAGCTAAGACAGCGGCTAGATCTGCTGATTTCTGCTTCCCAATTTCGCGCCCGTAATGCTGGAATAATTGAAAATGTACAAATAGATGGTACTTTCCTGCGGTTTGTTGCCCAATTGAGACAATTTGATCAACCTTTAGAAATCAAAGCGATCGCGGCTGAAAACACTTTTACAGCCGGGCCGCTGAGAGTAAAGCTGGTGGCAATAGTTAACGGCCAAGTTATTTTTACCACCTAAAAAATTAATTAACAGACCTGAGTAGAATGCTAGCCTATTTAAGCAAATAGGCAATTGTCAAAAAGCTTCATGAAAGACTTGTGATTAAATTTTAAATTTTGAATTTAAATTCCTATGACTCTCCGTGAATTCTCACCGACACAACCAGTCATTTTAGGCTTTGATCCCGGTCGAGATAAGTGTGGTTTAGCAGTGATTGGATTGGATCGACAACTGCATTATCACCAAGTTGTGGTTGCAAATGAAGCGATCGCTACCATTGAAATCCTGCGTCAGAAGTTCCCTGTATCCTTAATGGTGATGGGTGACCAAACTACAGCCAAGCAATGGAAACAACAACTGCGTCAAGAATTAGCAGAACCGCTAAATATTGTTTTAATAGATGAGCGCTACACAACTTTAGAAGCACGCGATCGCTATTGGCAAATGTACCCACCCAAGGGACTAACGAAGCTATTACCTCAGGGTATGCGGCAACCCCCACGACCGATAGATGACATTGTTGCCATTCTCTTAATTGAAAGGTACTTAAATCGTTTAGCTGAATCAGTAAACAATTAATAGTAGTTAGGAAGACTTAAATAACTGCTTCACTAAAGCTCAGCTCGGATAGTGAAAGCATAGTCGCCTCCTGGCTCTAATTGGTAATCTTGTTTCTCCAAGAAGCGACCTAAAGGTTCTTTGATTAAAGCGCGTCCTTGAGAAGGCTTCACAGACAGTTCTCCCCGGCTAAAATGCCATTGGAACTGCCACTCATACTCACCCGCACTCACTTCACCCTCAAGGAAGCCGTGTTGCCAAGATTGGCGAGTAATTTTAACATGGGCGATGGTTTCTGGCAGACGTTTAGCACTCACAATGCTGGATGTTATGTTGAGAATTAAAGTTAACCACGTAGGCTAATTCTTTTATTACCAAACATAGCGTAAATCGAGAAAGTGGCAAAGTGAGTATTTGTAAATTGAGCCTAACGGCTGAAGTCACGGCTACAACAACAAAGCTTGCTTCCCCAGTTTGGGGTAATTTAGGCTAGAACAAAAAGTGGGTTTTTCCTATTGATTCTGAATTTGTCAATTGTGTTATAAATATTTATTCGGTTGTTATACCAATTTGAAAAAAGAATGCAACAGATGGGTAGGGGCACAGCACTGCTCATTGGTGTCAACTTAAGCCACAAATGGCTTATTTGCTGGCTTTCATACCCGCCTTGGAATTCATTCCAAGGCTAATAGCTCAAGTCTACTGAAGTAGACTAGTACTCCACCACATTAATTTTGATGGAGTACTAGGGATTTGTGAGAATTTTTAGTCATCTTTAGATGACTTTTGCTATGAGACTGGGAATTCATTCCTAGTCGGGCTATGGGTTTCGCGTTAAGTTGACACCAATAAGCACTGCTGTGCCCTCGGAATGATTTATCTGTCGCAAACATTGTTTGAATCGGTATTA
>NZ_MTAV01000044.1 GCF_002154695.1 Nostoc sp. T09 | reverse complement strand
ATAAATTGTTGAGGGGTGACAAGCACACATCATTCGATAACCCGCAACTTGGGTTAATAGATACGTTAACTACATTTTTAAGCTTTTTAATATCTATTTGATGAAGAATTTGGCTATGTGTTACCACTAGATTCTCCTTAAAAAAACAATAAGACAGTACACTATAGATGCTAAAAAATATAAGTACAAATTATAGACTAGAGAATTAGAGAGACTAATAGCTACTTGTAGGAAGCGCCAGATATTAACAGAAACGCTTATGTTACCTCAACGCTGGTCAAATAATTTACTAAACATTAAAATATCTTACTTTCTCCCTTTCACCTTAGTTGTAGGCAAAAGTTTGGGTCAGATTGGGTTTCCCAGGTGAGGAAACCTCTACAGCCTAACTGCCGACTGCGGCTTTCACTGATTTGTTAGACTAAACACACTAGGAATTTTCGGTCAAATCTCTGAATACGCCAGCAGACGAGGCTATCCATGCTTACAAGTACGCTACTTCTCTCGAACCAACTCCCTAATTTACAATACTCTTCTACATCGGAACGATTCGATGACACTTGGGAAGCCCCTTTGGCTACCCTTTTGGGATTAGGACGCGCCGCTGGTGCTGACTTCATCGAATTTTATCTAGAGCGTCGCAATTATATTAGTTGCCTTGCTGAAGATGACTCTATTACCAGTATTTCACCAAGTCTCGCTACAGGTGCGGGAGTTCGAGTATTTCGTGGCAAAGCTGATTGCTACGTCAGCACCAATAATCTTTCGTTTTCCGGTTTAAAAGCAGCCTTAGAAAAAGGTCTTTCTATCTTAGGATTGCAATTACCCGCACCCAATGCTTTTATCCCAGAAATCAACCTAGAGTTACTCAGAGACTACGCCACAAAAAGAGGTAAAGATGGCTGGTTACCTCTGTGTAGCTCTATCCGAGAAATGGGAGAAGTTCTACTTGATGGTACTGCCCAATTGCAGAGAAAAGCTAGCCATGTGCAATCCCGCCGCGCTACTTATTTCCGCGATTGGCAAGAAGTATTAGTTGCAGCCAGTGATGGTACTTTTGCCCGTGACATTCGCCTCACTCAATCAGTAGGATTTAACCTTCTCTGTGCAGATGGAGCCAATCGCGCCTCCATTGGTGAACGTGCTGGTAATACCAGTGATGCCAACTTCCTGAGAACTTGGGATTACCAACAAGCTGCCGAGCAAATATCCGAATCGGCTGGTAAGATGCTCTACGCAGATTATGTAGAATCAGGCACTTACCCGATTATTATGGCCAATCACTTTGGCGGAGTAATCTTCCATGAAGCTTGCGGACACTTATTAGAAACTACTCAAATTGAACGTAATACTTCTCCCTTTGCTGATAAAAAAGGTGAGAAAATTGCCCACGAAAGCCTCACAGCTTGGGATGAAGGGCGAGCCGAAAATGCCTTCGGAACAATTGACATGGATGACGAAGGTATGCCTGCTCAAAGAACTCTATTAATTGAAAAGGGCGTTCTCAAGAACTTCTTAGCAGACAGAACTGGCTCTTGGCGTACTGGACACCCCAGAACTGGAAGCGGACGCCGCCAAAATTATACCTTTGCCGCTGCTAGTCGGATGCGTAATACTTATATCGCTACTGGCGAATACAATGTTGATGATTTATTTGCCTCAATTGATAAAGGCATTTACTGTAAAAAAATGGGTGGTGGTAGCGTAGGTGCTACAGGTCAATTTAACTTTGGTGTTGATGAAGCTTATTTGATTGAAAATGGCAAAATCACCAAACCTTTAAAAGGAGCGATTCTAATTGGTGAAGCTAAGGAAATTATGAATAAAATTTCCATGTGTTCTCAAGATTTAGAACTTGCACCTGGTTTTTGTGGTTCTGTTAGTGGCAGTATCTACACTACAGTCGGACAACCTCATATTAAGGTTGATTCTATTACTGTAGGCGGACGCTAATATTTACTACTTTATCGCTACAAGATTACTTTTTTATTTCTTCCTTAGTGCTTTTTGCGTCCTACCCTGCGGGAAGCCGCTCCGCGTCTATGCGGTTCGTTAAAGAATGTTTAGGTAGTCTTGCATGAGATAGCAGTAATTCCCATTTATTAGAACCACAGATGAACACAGATAAACACAGATAAAAATATTATCTATCTGCGTTCATCTGCGTTTATCGGCGGTTAGAAATCCAAAATCTAAAATTGACTATTGACTATGCCAACTATCAATGAGATTGCAAATTATGCCAAGGAAAATGCTGAAAAACTTGGCATCAAAAAATTTGACATTTATGGCTCAACTGTAGATGAAACTAGCGTACAAGTAGATCAAGGTGAGCCAAAACAAGTTAAAGCCTCTAATCGCTCTGGTGTTACTGTTCGTGTCTGGAATGAAGACAATACAATGGGTGTCACCAGCACGACAGATGTAGATCCTAAGGGATTGGAATTAGCTTTAAAAACAGCTTACGAAGCTAGTTTCTTTGGTGTTAAAGAAAATGTCCCTGATTTTAGCCCAGAGGCTACTGTTCCTATCGCCAATACACCTCACGATAAAGCACCCCAAGCACCTGTTGCTGAACTAATAGAAAAATTAGTGGTAGCTGAAAAAGAATTATTGTCAGCGCACCCAGCAATTAAAGGAGTTCCTTATAACGGCTTGGCGCAAAGAGATATTGACCGATTCTATCTCAATAGTGAGGGCGCGACCAGAACTGAATCTCACTCTTTAGCATCGGTATATCTTTATAGCAAAACAGAAGAAGAAGGGAAAAAACCGCGCAGTGCGGGTGCTTTTAGAATCAACCGTGGTGTAGATAATTTAGACATTGATGGTTGTATTCAAGAAAGTGCTGAGAAAACTATCAGTCACCTGAACTATGAAAAAGTCAAGTCTGGTAAATATTTAGTTGTTTTCTCTCCAGAAGCTTTCTTAAGTTTGTTGGGTGCTTTTTCTAACTTGTACAATGCCCAAAGTATTTTGGACAATCAAAGCTTATCTACTCCTGATGATTTAGGTAAGCAGATTGCTTCCCCTCTACTTTCGGTAGTTGATGATGCACTACATCCAGCTAACGTAGGTGCAGAAAGTTTTGATGGTGAAGGAACTCCTACACGTCAAGTTTCTCTAATTGAAAAGGGCATTTTAACAGGCTTTCTGCACAGCGCGGGTACTGCTAAAAGAATGAATGCCCAGCCGACAGGTAATGCCAGTATTGGCGCAAAAGTTAGCGTTAGCCCTAACTTTTTTCATGTATTTAGAGCCGCAGCTCCAGAGCAAGAATTAAGCTTGGAAACTGCGGAAAATGTGATTTTAATTGATGATTTACAAGCTCTCCATGCAGGAGTTAAATCTTTACAGGGTTCTTTCTCTCTACCCTTTGATGGTTGGCTAATCAACAAAGGTGTGAAGACAAGTATTGAGTCAGCCACTGTTGCTGGCGATTTCTTGGAACTTCTTAAGTCGATTATTTGTGTAGAAAAAGAAGTTGAGTTAACACCAGGAGGAGTTTGCCCCCGAATCTGGGTTAATGAACTCTCTATTACCGGAGAGTAAAACTTAAAGTTATGAGTTAGAAATTAGAGTTTTTTCCAGTAAACTTCTAATTTCTAACTTTTGGCTATCATTCGCCACCGCCAATACCAAGATTGATATCAAATCCATCAGCGCCTGTGATATTAGTGCCAATCATGACAGCACCATCTACTTGAGCGTTATGTAGATGAGCTTCGGTTAAGTTGGCATTAGTTAGGTTAGCGTTATTGAAGGTAGTACCACTAGCGAAGGCTTTTGTTAGATTAGCAGCCTCCAGATTAGCGCCTTCTAAATCAGCACCTTCTAAATTAGCGCCTCTTAAATTAGCACCTCTTAGATTGGCATTTCTTAAATCCGCACCAATTAAGTGAGCACCGCTAAGATTTACACCTCTTAAATCACATCCAGAACATACTCCGGTTTCTAGAAGGCGCTTTACTTGGGCTTGGTTTTGAGATGCTTGAGTGGGAATTGGAGCAGCTAGAGATAGGGTGCTGATTAAAGCTACTGCGGTCAACAATGCCTGTCTCATAATTTTTTCCTCCCATGATTATCCAGAAGCTAATCAATCATTGGAACAGTGGTAGACCTAGTTAACTACTTCTAAGCTTTTGGCAAATGACTTTAGTTAGTCTACGCAAATGTAAGGTTTGATTGGTAGCATACTTAACTTCTACAATTTTATTGTCTCACATTCTGGATTTATTTCTTCATGCAATGGGAGTAATTTATTACTTAATTTATATTTAAGTATTAATACCTGAGTTAGAGCAGGAAAACCACACTTTCGATATTTTACAAGTACTTGAGGTTAGGGTTAGAAATTGCTGTCTATGTATTTACTCTGCCTTCAAAACAAAATATACACTTTACTTTAAAAGTATTTCATAGAGTTGGTATGTAACACAGAATGCTATTGCTTATAAAGCAGCAATGTAGGAATCACTCAGTTTTGCCAGGACTAGCGATCGCCTGTGATTGAGTAAAATAGCGATCGCACCACAATTTTTCAGGTCTATCTTGATTGAAGCTTTTGACCACAAGCTCATTGCAATCACCAGACAGATCACACTTATGCGAAGGTAAAGCTCGTTTCCGTTCTTCATTACTATGTGTATCTGCGTAGGCGTAGTCCGCCTTAGGCATCGCTTGAGAGATTGCCTATGAGGGATAGCTGTTTCTAAAGCTTTGAGTAACATACCTGATTCAACTATCAGTGAGAATTCTTTAAGTTACATTCAAGCTCAGTACATTTGGGTAATAACTCTCAGTTTATCTAGTTTTTGCCTTAACCGAACCGTATTGGATGCGGAGTAGCCTGCGTCTAGATTTCAATTTATAAAAGTAAAGCTTGAGAGAACCCGCTCAAATACCCCTTGATTAAAAATGGTTGTGGGACGCCCCTGGTTAAAATTAAAAGGAGCCGACACAGTAATGATATATTTGCGATCGCGACTAAAGAACGCAACCTTTTTCTCTACCCCTAAAGTATTAGAAATGTAACTAATAGCAGCTTGATTAGCAACTTTAGTATTAGTAAACTTCTCGGCTGTGGGGTCGTTTTGCTTAACAATCTCAGTTAAACTACGATTTTTAGAATTAATCGATGTTGTATAAATAGAGATACTCTTAGGATATTCTGTAGGTGCTTTGTTTTTGATTAAACATTGTGCCAGTGTAAAACTGTTAGGATCAAACACGAGAATTCCATTGTTACGGACTGTCAAAGTTCTGTAGTTATTGGGAATATTAAAGCGATAGCCAAATCGTTCTTGACGAATAATTCTGGGTTTTATAGCAGCAGGAACTACGCCATTTTGGGGGCAAACTTGAGCCTGTACTAAATTGGGATGAGCAGCAAAAGTTACGCCTGTTAAGGCGGCTCCCAGTAAAAGATTTTTGAGTAGCATAATTTATTTATCTATATTTATTCTGCTAATTTCAACAAACTGAGCAGGTAGAGTTGATTAAAATGAAGGCTAGATCCAGATTTAAATATATTGACGATATTAGAAGATAGAAAGTGCCAAATAAACCTCGTCTACGTTGAAAACCTTGCCCAACGGGGCTTTGACGTTTGATTGTGTTGTCGTTGCTGGGGTGGTGTTGCTGCCAAATCAAGAGCTTGACAAATCTCACAATCAATTGCTTTTGCTGTTGCTAACAGTGGTAGTCGAAAAATTACTCAATCGCAGGTATTACCAGGATTAGAAAATTCTCTTTTAAAGGAATATTTTCGTCGTACTCGTCAAATGAATCAAAGTCAAGTTATTGCTTGGTTACTATCTCAATTTCAGCAATCGTGAAGAATAGACAGTAGATATTTTTATAAATAATTTTAGGATTGCTATAGCGAGATCAATTTGTATCAGATAGTATTGTTAAAATTTACTGGAAAAGCTTTACGTAAAGACTTTTAATCTAAAATCCAAAATAATATTAACCCCCTGGCTGGAAGAACCAGGAGTATTAAGAAAATATGCCTGCATCATTACAAACGTTGGAGTAGGCTTAAACCGTGGGTATCTGTGCCACAGGTATTGAAAAGACCGTATTCACCAGCCAACTGTTGCACTTGTTGTGATTCCGAAGAACTTGGTTTCCAAGGGTTGGGGTTGTTGTAAGCGTAGAAAGTTTCAACGCCATCAATTCCCTTTTCAGCAGCAGCGGGAATCAAATCTAAATGCGATCGCTTGTAACGCGCTGGATGAGCGAGTACAGCTAGTCCCCCTGCTTCATGAATAGCAGCAATCACCTTATTTGCTTGATATTCTGTGCCTGTAGTAGCTTTTCTTTGCAAATAGGGTTTCATGCTAGTGTGTTCTGGCTGGAAAGAGTAAGCCAAAATATGAACTTCAATATCCAAAAGGTTGGCATTAATTTCCACACCACTCCATAGATGGGGAATAGTTGCACCAGGATTATTCCACCTCCAGTCTTCTAACCAAGCTTTTGCCGCTTGATAGCCACCAATAGTATGATGGTCGGTGATTGCCAGCCCTTGTAGCCCAATGGCGATCGCTTGTTCTATTAAGGCTTGTGGTTGCAATCTGCCATCAGAGTGGACAGTGTGCATATGAAAGTTAAATAACCTTGGGCAACTTTGGGCATCAATATTCTGAAATACTTGCTTTAAAATTTCCGTCGAAGCACAAGTCCGAGCAAAGTTTACAACCATAACCCCCTCTGAGATAAAAATACGTTGTTCTAAACATTCCAACACGCCACACATTTACAGATAAGAAACCACCAACACTGTAAGCTAGTGCTGGTAGGTATTTTCTCGAATTTGACCGCAAATTTTTCAATATGTTAAGACTACGTTAGCAAATCTCAACGCTGACGGCCATGAGTATTTTCGATGGGAATAATCAGAATAGGTAACAAATACTGCCAAAATCTCATTGCAGATAATGGCAATCTTCATCGCATATACCTACTATCATCAGGCTTAGTAGAGCGCTCCTCAATACAAATCTTTAATACCGTTTATTTTACTGTATTAATTTATTCATTTATGTAAGCAATCCCACTAATGAATTAGAACCAGTAATTACTTCACCGATCGCAAAAGCTGGAATATCTTGTGATTGAAAGTAGGTAATTGCCTGTTCTACGTGAGTGGGTGGAACCAGCAGCACAAAGCCAATACCCATATTGAAGGTGTTGTACATTGCTTGGGCACTTACTCCTCCAGCTTCAGCCAACCATTGAAATACAGGGGGGATTGCCCAACTATTGGGGTCAACTTGAATTGCTTGATCTGTTCCTAAGCATCTGGGCAAATTTTCTGGCAAACCACCACCTGTGATGTGGGCCATAGCGTGAATTTCTAACCCTGCTTGACGTGCAGCTAGCACGGGTTTGACGTAAATTCGCGTCGGTTGGAGGAAAGTTTTGCCGATAGTTTCGCCACCTAATAATTCTGGGCGTTCACTCCAAGCGAATCCGCGTTCACTCACAATCTTCCGCACTAAACTCAAGCCATTACTGTGTATCCCAGCACTTGCAAGAGCGATCGCTACATCTCCTATCTGTACTTGGGAACCATCTAGCATCTGGCTTTTTTCGACAATTCCCACAGAAAAACCAGCCAAGTCATACTCACCCACTTGGTAGAAACCAGGCATTTCTGCTGTTTCTCCACCTAGCAAAGCACAACCAGCCTGCTTACACCCAGAGGCTATACCTGCAACAACCTCAGTTAGTTGCTCTTTCTCCAGCTTACCTGTTGCCAAATAATCTAAAAAAAACAGCGGTTCTGCCCCAGATGTCAGCACATCATTGACACACATCGCCACCAAATCAATGCCCACGGTATCATGGCGGTTAAGAATTTGAGCGATTTTTAGCTTTGTACCTACGCCATCTGTCCCGGAAACTAATACTGGTTCCCGAAAACCGCCTGGAAGTTGGAAGCAACCACCAAAACCACCCAGTCCACCAATGACTTCCGGCCTAAAGGTGCTGTGAACCAAATTGCGAATTTGATCTACAAAGGCTCGACCAGCCTCAACATCAACCCCTGCATCGCGATAATCCATTCCTGACTGCACTGTTATCAATCTGTTACAAACTCAGACCATCATCATACATCTTTATATTGTGGTACAGCTTTGGCTATGCACAATTTCTCTGTGATTGAGTTAAAAACCACTATAAGTCTTAAGTTTTTGGTTTTGCTGATTTCTGATACTTACCTGGATATTTCCGTTGGAAATATTCCTCCATTATTTCTAAAATTATTGGGGCAGCAATGCTACCACCACCACCACCGGAATGTTCAGCAAAAGCTACTATCAATAACTCTGGCTTATCGGCTGGGGCATAAGCACCAAACCAAGCGTGATTTTGTTTCACACCACGTTTCCAGGCTTCGGCTGTGCCACTCTTACCAGCTACAGGGGGAACTGTTGGTTGATTCAAAGCTTTACCTGTACCTTCTGCTACCACCTTCCGCAGCCCTTCCCGGAGAACCTTAATGGTTGTCGGCTGCATATCTAACGATGAACGCCAATTTTTTGCCTCTTCATGATCTTTGAGTAAATGCGGCTGGACTCGATAACCCCCATTAGCAGGCACAGCAAACATGATCGCGACTTGTAGGGGAGTGGTTTGTAAAGCACCTTGACCTATTGACATGTTAATACTGTCGCCTACAGTCCAAGGCATCTTCCACACTTTCTGCTTCCATGTCTGATCGGGAACTAAACCTTTTGTTTCTTCGGAAGCAAACTCAAAACCAGTTTTTTGCCCAAATCCATACTTACGAGTCCACTCAATTAAAGTGGGGCCACCAACTCCCCTACCAATTTGATAGAAGAAGGTATCACTACTCCACTGTAATGCCCCAACAAAACCCAAAGGTCCAAAACCTGCATGGTTCCATTCACCAAAAGTAGTGCCGCCAATATTTAAGGAACCGTAGGTTTGTAGCACTGTGTTAGGAGAAAATTTACCCGATTCCAAACCAGCTGTTGTGGTGACAATTTTAAAGGTACTGGCAGGTGGAAAGGCGCTGAGCGCGCGATTGACCAAGGGATGTTCTGCTCCTTGCACCGTTTCCCAATCTTTTTGCGAAAGTTTCTGCTTGGAGAAAATATTGGGATCGAAGGTGGGGTGAGACACCATTGCTAAGACAGCACCATTCTTGGGATCAATTGCCACGATCGCACCATTGCGATCGCCCAAAGCTTTTTCCGCTGTTCGTTGCATATCCAAATCTATGGTCAAGTGCAAATCGTTACCAGCTTTTGCCTGTTTTTCTCCCAAAACCCGCAGTGGTCGTCCAGCACCATCAACTTCTACCTGTTGACCCCCCCACTCGCCTCTGAGTGTTTTCTCATAGGCCTTTTCCACCCCCATCTGACCGATTACATCTCCCAAACGATAGCCATCTTGCTTCTTGTCTTTTAACTGTTCAGCAGTCAGCTCACGAGTATAACCCAGTACATGAGCCAGTTGCTTTCCGTGAGGATAATAACGCACAGCATCCAGATGGATTTCTACATCAGTTAGTTCGTTATGATACTCCTTTAATGCTGTAATCTCGGCTTCATCTAGGTCACGCGCAATCCTAATCAGCGATGAAGAATTCCTACCTGCTTCTTCAAGTTTTTTTTCAATGTCTGCTTGCGGAATTTCGAGAATTTTGGAGAGACGCGCACCCACAACTGGCCATGCAGGTTTGGTATGAGCCATTGGCCACAAATATACAGAACGAGGATAGCGAGTACTAGCTAAAAGTTTGCCATTGCGGTCAAAAATATTACCCCTTTCTGGCTGTTTGGGGATCATTCTAATGCGGTTGGACTCGGCTCGCTTGCGGTGAATTGAACCTTCAACAATTTGTAGGTATGCCAAACGCGCACCTATGGCACTTGTCATCAATAGAGTAAATATAATCAGAAATATAGGCTGAAAGCTTCTGCCAACTGTACGTGTATTTTTTTGTTTCCCAAGTGGAGTTGGTTGCAATAAGGCCATAGGACGAATAATTACTGCAAAATTAATATTAATGTGTATACATTGATGCTGAGCTTTTACCCAGCATTAAATACTATTTCACTGGCAAAAGTATAAAGGATGAACGACGACTTATGCACTTCAGCCTTTATAGTCCATAGTCAAGGGTCAAAAGTCCAAAGTCAAAAGCCTAGAATTGCTAAACTAATGACCATTGACCATTGATATATTAATCTCCAGTGCTACCTCCACCATTCTGATTCTTACCTTCAGACTCAGGTTTTTGATACTTGCCTGGATACTTATGCTGAAAATAAGCTTCTAGCACTTGTAAAGCCATCGGTCCACAAACAGTACCACCATGATCGCCAGAGTTTTCACCAAACCCCACCACAACAATTTCTGGCTTATCGCTGGGTGCATAAGCACCAAACCAAGTGTGATTTGGACGACCAACACCGGCTTCAGCAGTACCACTTTTTCCTGATGCTGGGGCAATCGTTGGCACATCCAAGCGTTTCCCTGTACCCTCACTTACCACCTTCCGCAATCCGTCCCGGAGAACGTTGATGGTTGTCGGCTTCATATTTAATGAGACTCGCCAGCTTTTTGCTTCTTCATGGTCTTTGAGCAAATGGGGCTTCACTCGATATCCACCATTAGCAGGTACAGAAAACATAATTGCTGATTGCAGAGGTGTCACCTGCAAAGCACCTTGACCAATTGACATATTAATAGTGTCACCTACAGTCCAAGGAATTTTCCAGGTTTTCTGCTTCCAATTCTCATCGGGAACTAGACCTTTTGATTCTTCGTTGGCAAACTCAATCCCAGTTTTTTGACCAAACCCATATTTGCGGCTCCATGCAATCAGATCCGGTCCCCCAACTTTTCTACCAACTTGATAAAAGAAGGTATCACTACTCATGGCGAGTGCTCTTGGAAATCCCAAAGGACCGAATCCAGCGTGATTCCATTCACCAAAAGTTACTCCACCCACGGTTAGCGAGCCGAAGGTTTGTAATACGCTGTCTGGCGAAAATTTACCTGTTTCTAAACCAGCTGACGCGGTAATAATTTTGAATGTACTAGCCGGTGGAAAGGCACTCAGAGAGCGATTGACTAAGGGATGATCTTTACCTTGTACTGTTTCCCAATCTTTCTGAGAGAGTTTTTGTTTAGAGAAAATATTCGGGTCAAATGTCGGGTGAGAGGCCATTGCTAAGACCGCACCATTATTCGGGTCAATTGCCACAACCGCACCTTGATATTTCCCTAAAGCTTGGTCTGCTGCTTTTTGCAAATTTAAATCTATAGTCAAGTGCAAATCGTTACCAGCTTTGGCTTGCTTTTCTCCCAAAACCCGGATAGGACGACCAGCACCATCTACTTCTACCTGCTGACCACCCCATTCGCCTCTGAGTGCTTTCTCATAGGCTTTTTCTACGCCCATTTGACCAATTACATCTCCCAGCCTGTAGCCTTCCACCTTTCTGTCTTTTAACTGTTCCGCAGTTAATTCCCTGGTATAGCCTAGTACATGAGCTAATGCTGCGCCGTGAGGGTAGTAGCGAACAGCTTCTGTATTAATTTCGACTTCAGGAAGTTCGTTAGCATACTCTTTCAATGCAGTAATTTGTGCCTCGCTCAGATCCCGAGCAATCCTGATGAGTGAAGAAGAATTAGCACCTGCCTGTTTTAGTTTCTTTTCCATCTCATCTTGCGTAATGTTGAGAATTTTCTCCAAACGCGGTGCGACAACCGACCATGAAGGCTTAGTATGAGCCATCGGCCACAAATATACAGAATGAGGATAGCGAGTACTGGCTAAAAGTTTGCCATTGCGGTCGAAAATATTGCCTCGTTCTGGTTGTTTAGCAATCATGCGAATGCGGTTGGACTCTGCTCTTTGCCGCAGTTTTGGCCCTTCCACAATTTGTAAATAAGCTAGACGAGCATCAATACCAGCCGTCATCAATAATGTAAATCCGATTAAAAATATTGACTGAAAACCACGACCAACTGTACGTGTGTCTTTTTTGCTACCTGGTAGAGCCGATGGTAATAAAGCCATAAAACAAGATTAAAGATGTGGAAATTTTAGTATTACTTGTATACACGATCCCATAGACCACTACTCAGTATGAATCGTTAAATAATTGCGAGAATATCTTCCCGATCAATTGTTTTTGACGGATACAATGAACCAAAGTGCCATAGGTAGGCTGCTTAATAGACTACCTGAATGTGCACAATCACGTAAGCTCATGGCATTTTACTGAGGATTATGGCTCAAACTGTAACGCAGAATCAGGGGGAGATGATGGCTTTGCAGCCGCTTGATGTTGAGCTGCGTAACGTGTTCAAGTTTTTTAACCAAGAACCAGCAGTCAATGGAGTAGACTTGGACGTTAGACAAGGAGAATTCTTTAGTATCCTGGGTCCTTCTGGTTGTGGCAAGACAACTATATTACGTTTAATTGCTGGGTTTGAACAAGCTGATGCTGGTAAGGTATTGATTCAGGGTCAGTCTATGACCAATGTCCCGCCTTATCGCCGACCTGTCAATACAGTATTTCAAAGTTACGCATTGTTTAATCACCTGAATGTCTGGGATAACATTGCCTTTGGACTACGGTTGAAAAAAATTCGCAAACCAGAAATCGATCGCAAAGTCAAAGAAGCTTTAAAGCTGGTGAAAATGGAAAGTTTGCGATCGCGCTTTCCCAATCAACTTTCTGGTGGACAACAGCAACGGGTAGCCTTAGCCAGAGCTTTAGTCAATCGACCATCCGTCGTTTTACTCGATGAACCATTGGGAGCATTAGATTTAAAGCTGCGTAAGGAAATGCAGGTCGAGTTATTAAATTTACATAAAGAATTGGGATTGACCTTTATCATGGTGACTCACGACCAAGAAGAGGCGCTATCCTTAAGCGATCGCATTGCTGTGATCAATCAAGGCAAAATTGAGCAAGTTGGTACTCCCAGCCAAATTTACGAATTTCCTCGTACTTCCTTCGTTGCTGATTTTATTGGTGATACTAATTTATTTAGCGGTGAAATTGTGGCGGTAGAAGCCTCTACAGTCCAAATTGAGACAAAAACCGGACTGACAATTGTTGTCACTCGTTATGAAGAAACACCTGCTGATCTATCGCAACCAGTAGTAGTCAGCGTCCGCCCAGAAAAAATTCAACTTTCGCTTTATCCGCCTAGTTTGCCAAGTAACTGTTTTGAAGGAAGGCTTGTCAACATCATGTATTTAGGGACTCACGTCAATTATGTTGTGGAATTAATCAACGGCATCAGCATTAATGTTTTGCAGCCTAACACCTTTGGTAGCTTACCAGATGCTGATACACCCATCTATGCTTGGTGGACAGAAAGTGATTGTTTGGCTATTAGTCAATAGGCTTTTGTCATTGGTCATTTGTCATTTGTCATTTGTGTTTAGCTAATGACAAAAAATAAATATCAATCATAATTGCTGGAAAATATATAAACTATTAGCAACTAATAAATGTCGACTAAGCGTTTCCAGGAGTTACAAGTTTATCAATTATCAGAACAATTAGCAGATGACATTTGGAAAATAGTTGACGGATGGCATTTCTTTGCCAAGGATACAATTGGTAAACAGATTGTACGTTCCGCAGATAGCATAGGAGCAAATATAGCAGAAGGCTTTGGCAGAGGTAGTTATCAAGAAAATAAACGTTTTGTCAAGATAGCGCGAGGCTCATTAAATGAAACTCAACATTGGCTAAGACGAGCTTACACTCGTAATCTTTTAACTACTGAACAGATAAATTCAATACTAATAATCATTAATGAACTAGCACCAAAATTAAACTCATATCTCAACTCAATTGGTAATCTACCAAATGACAAATCACAAATGACTAATGACTAACGACAAATGACAAATGACTAACAGACGAAAATTTTTACAAGGAATAACAGCACTTTCTAGCTTGTCATTAGCTGGGTGTGGTTGGAGGTTGGCTGATGTAAGAGCTAATGCTAATAAAATTTCTGGTCAACGCGATCAACTGTATATCTATACCTGGACGCAATATACAGACAATCAATTACTAAAAACTTTTAGTACTCAAACTGGGATGAAAGTCCTAGCAGATGTATATGACTCCAATGATGTCATGCTAGCTAAATTGCAAGCTGGAGGCGGTAGTAATTACAGCATTATCTACCCATCTGACTATATGGTGCAAAAGATGGTAGAGAAAGATTTACTCATAGAAATAAATCATGAGCGCTTAATCGGATTAGAGAATTTATTTCCACGTTTTCAAAATCCAACTTATGACATCAAAAACCGCTACAGTATTCCCTTTAATTGGGGCACAACAGGTATAGTTTATAATTCCGAAATCCTCAAAGATGCACCAGAAGATTGGGATTATCTTTGGCAAAATCAAGAGAAACTTAAAAAACGGATGACTTTGCTGAATGATGTCCGTGAGGTTATGGGTGCAGTGTTGCGGATGCTAGGTTACTCCTACAATTCACAGGACGAAACTCAAATTAAACAAGCTTATGAAAAATTGAAAGAACTTAAACCCGGAATCACTGCCTTTGACACCGAAGCTTGGCAAAATCAAATTCTGGCTGGAGATTTATTATTGGCAATGTGTTATTCGGCAGATGCAATCCGAGTCAGCAGAGAAAACCCTAAATTGAAGTATGTAATTCCTCGTAGTGGTTCTTCATTATGGACTGATACGCTCGTAATTCCTAAAACAGCCCCAAATACAGATGGAGCCTATGCTTGGATTAACTTTATTTTACAGCCAGAAGTAGCTGCCCAAATTAGCCTACGTCTTAATATTGCAACTCCTAATCTCTCCGGCTTCGAGCAATTGCCAATCAACTTCCAGCAAAATATCAGTTTATTTCCTCCAGAGTCAATTATAGAAAAATGTGAACGTATTCGTCCTTTAGGAAAATTTGATGAGATTTATGAACGCTATTGGACTCAATTAACTAGCAGTTAAAAAATTAAAATATTTTAAAGTTTAAATATCTAAATAAAATTATGTCTAATCAACATTCTGAAACTCAAATCTCTTCACGAACTTATATTGCAAAAGTCCAGAAATGGCAGTATTCAAATTCAAATTGGTTCCAACCCTTAGTATTACTGGCACCCTCTGGTATTTGGTTATTACTGTTACTGGTATTACCCACATTAATAATTTTCGAGTTGAGTTTAGTGCCAGATATCCGACCAGGGGATTTAGTCAATCCTAGTGGATTACAAAACTATATGCGGATATTTGATCCACTTTATGTTCAAGTAATTCTGCGTTCACTTGGTTTGGCAAGCAGTACCACAATCATTTGTTTAATTCTTGGTTTTCCTGTTGCTTATTGGATTGCTCAAATAGCACCAAAACGCTGGCGAAATTTATTGTTATTAAGCTTTATTTTACCTTTGTGGACTTCTTCTTTACTGCGCTCCTATGCTTGGATTACCATTCTGCGTCCTAGTGGTTTATTAAATACTTTATTAAAAAGTTTACATTTCCATCCTTTAGAATTACTGAATAGGACACCTTCTGTCTTAATTGCTATGAGCTATAGCTTACTTCCCTACATGGTTTTAATTTTATATGCCTCTCTAGAAAAGTTAGATATACGCTTACTAGAAGCAGCAGCAGATTTAGGAGCAAATCCTAGACAGACTTTTTGGAAAGTGACAGTACCGCAAATCTTGCCAGGGCTTACTGCCGGTTCTATGCTGGTATTCATTACAGGATTAGGAGATTTTGTGAATCCAGAATTACTAGGTGGTGCCTCTAGTATGACAGCTGCAAGATTAGTATATAACCAGTTTCTTGGTGCTACCCAAAATTGGGGGTTTGGTTCAGCTTTGAGTATGACATTAATTTTGCTAGTTAGTGTTGCGATCGCCCTGATAATTAAGTTTGGCGAGGCTACGCCTAAGCGTTAATCAGAACTCGAAGGAAGTGTAAAGTGATGTATTTACTTACATAATCTATCCTAACAACTGGAGATTAAGTAAAAATGGCAGAAAATACTTCCCCAGCAAGACGCTTTCGGAAATCAATTCTTTCAGAATTCCAAAAATATCAAGCTAGCCCCGATTCTGACAGTGATACAGCCTTCCGTAAATATCTTGAATGTGAATATGAAAATGCAAAAATTAGGCTATTAAACCTACTTAATGAAGGTGCACTAGAGTTAGTTTTAAAGGATAAAAGAAATGGTTTATTTATAATTAGTATCGGACTTTTTACATTTGGAAACTTGGATGTTGCTGAAGATATTTTAGATAACATTCCAGCTGGAAGAGTACCAGCAAATCATCTTGCTGGGGTTTTGAGTAGACTTCTACCATTACCTGCTGGTTTCAGTCCGCTTGAAAATCCCGCAGTAGTTAAGGAATGGTTAAAAGAAAACCGTTTTCGGTTAATTTGGGATGAAAGTTTAGAGAGATATAGGATAAAAAATATTGAGATTGGCTAATGTAGTAAGAACTTTAGTCAGATTCGCTAAAGCCCTCACTAGAAACTTTTAATTATTTACACTGCTTTACTTAAATAGCTAACGACTCATAACCAAATTAGTATATTGATCGCTGCGCTTGTTGATTAAATCACCGACAATAGAGAGTAATTTATCCTCTAGATAAGGTTTAGTTAAGTAAGCTGTTGCACCCAAAGCTTGAGCAAGCTGGCGATGTTTTTCAGCACTGCGAGAAGAGAGAATTACTATAGGTATTTCAGTAAAACTTGGGTTGTGACGGACATTAGATAAAAATTCAAAGCCATTCATGCGTGGCATTTCTAAATCGGAAATTACCACTTGAATTTCAGGATGCATCTGCAATTGCTCTAGAGCTTCTACACCGTTTTGTGCCTGTAATACTTGATACCCAGATTTTTGTAGAGTCAGAGAAAGAGTTTGGCGAAGACTAATTGCATCATCTACTACTAAAAGTACTTTTGATGACTTTTTATTTAGCGATAGAGACTGACTTAGCTGAAGTTGTGTAGTCTCTGTGGTAGAAGAAGGAGCTAGTAGAGGCGTAGAGTTAGAAATTGAACCCGGCAGAGTGAAAGCTTTTGTATTTGCCAAATAAGCTGTTGATGGTGCAGTGTTCTCCAATGTTGCTTGCATCTCGTAAGAGTCTAGCAACAGAGTAGGATCGATAACTAATATGAGATTACCACTAGCTAAACTACTGCAACCATAAATATATTTTGGTGGAGCGATCGCATTTCCCAAAGGTCTAATTACTAGTTCTTGTTCACCGATAATTTGGTCCACTTCTAAACCAAAAATTTCTTGATTACGCCGTAGTAATAAGACAGGATGCTTGGTAATTCCTGCGTCATAGGCAGTTGATAGATTATTTAAATTAATACTATTGAAAAATGATCCACTATAATACATTAACTCAGAAATTGGACGTAAGCTGACCATACGTTCATCTTCCGCAGTGTTATAATATAATACTTTTTTACCTTCAAATTCTTTGATTTGCTGTTCTGAGGGAATCAATATTTTTTCAACATTATCTAAGAGCAAAGCATAGAAAACACCACCTGCTTGCACTAACATTAATTTGTCGGTAGTCATAGAAAAAGGAATTTTTAATACAAATGTTGTGCCTTGGTTAGGCAATGATTTAACTGAAAAAGAGCCATTTAGAGATTGTATTTGAGAACGTACAATATCTAAACCTATACCACGTCCAGAAATTTCGCTTACCTGCTCGACGGTAGTGAATCCAGGTGAAAACATCAGTTCTAAAAGCTCTGATTCAGTTGCGTTATAACCATCGCCTCTAACTTGCTCTTGTGCTGGTATAAGATTTAGCTCAACAGCTCTTTTGCGAATTTTATCTAAATTCAAACCCTGACCATCATCCCGAACTTCAATAATAGTTTGACTACCCTGATTATAGGCACGAATTTCGATTAAAGCTTGTTCTGGTTTACCCAGAGATTGGCGTACTTGAGGCGTTTCAATACCATGATCAAATGCATTACGTACTAAATGCAACAGAGGTTCGTAAAGTTTTTCCGCGATCGCTTTGTCTACCAGTACTTCTGTACCTGTGAGCCTCAAATCTACAAATTTGGCATAAACATTTCCCATTTTTTTGACCATTTGAGGGAAACGATTCAGAATGTTTCCTAAAGGTGACATCCTTGCTTCTACTAAATTATCAATAATATTCAGGGTTAATCTCTGTTTCTTATCACTAATTTGAATAGCCTGAGTTAGCAATAAATCTAGGGATTCAGTGATTTCTTGTAGTTGCAGATTCTCTTCCATTGCTTCGTGCAACTTCATCTGAAATTCTGTATATGCATCCATTTCTAAAGCATCAAATTTCACAGACGCAAAATTTCGATTATGTTGGAAAGCATTATTTTGCATCTGGGACGGTAAATCACCTAATTGATTTAAAATTGTTTGTTGTTTACCGATACGTTGAAACAAATGCTCAATTATTTCTTTAAGTTGTTCATCTTGTAATATCCGCTGTTTTTGCTTAATCAGTAGTTCACCTGCTAAGTAATTAAGGCGTTGTAATCCCTCAGTATCTACTCGTACAAACGAGTGATGGCGAGAAGTTTTCTGAGCGGAAGTAGGTAATTTATCTTTAATTTCTCCTTCGCTTTGAATAGTAGAGTTAGCAATATCTATACCTACTAACTCCTTGAAAACTAATGATTCATCGTTTTGTTCTTCAGATTGAGTTTCAACAATCTCATGGATATGGTTGAAATTAGCTTCTCCTCCCCAAATTGTCTCTAATAGATGATCTGTTTCTGGAATAGATTTTTCTTGAAAAACTAACAGGTTTTTAAATTTTTGATTATCAATCCAATTTTTTTCCTGAGATGTAACAGCAGGAAATTTTTTATACTCTTTAGCTAATTTACCAATTTGCTGTTGCAGTGTTGGGATGACGAGAGCATCTTTATTTACTTGGTCATTTATGTAATGAAATTTAACGACAGCCAGGATAATTGTCAATATTACACCTTTACGATATATACAAAGGCTTTGGCTATCTTCTGTATCTTGTACAAACTCTAAAAATTTACTTAACCAATTTTCAATATAAGTGGCTGAATTTTCTCCTTCAGCAGCAACAAGGAGAGCCAAATTGAGTTCTTCTTTGCTAATTTCCATTTGGTGATTGAACCATCCGAAAATATAGCGAATCACTTTGATATAAAACTTAGCTTTCGCTGGTTTTAATGGCTGATTTTTAGTATTACCAGATGTTGTTAAAAATTTATATAATTCCTTGATTTCATTTCGCAAAGCAGCAGTAGTGACAGATGGTTTTGTGGTAGGTTCTGACTCATCTGTTACTATTTGTGTTAAATGGTGTAAAGCTGGATCGGGTTCGCCACCAGAAATGCGATCGCCTGCCAATACAGATGCTTGTGCCTGCTGTAAATTGGCGAGAGCAAGTTTCCCAATCTGATGTGCCTGCTTGGGGTTAGCTTTGAGTGCAGCTAGAATTGTTTGGGCGATCGCCCCAAATCCTGGTAGATTCAAAGATTCTGCCAACCCAACAAATACTTCAGCCTGAGAGTTTAGCAACTGCGAGAATTCTGTCGGATCTATTGTGCTATTGAGAGCATCAGCTATACTTTCTAAGCGTTGCTGTACTCCCACTTCAAAGATAGACTGAACAAGATCGAATCCCAATTCTTCCGAAGTAGGAATATGAGCCTCTGCACCAAAAGCATCACCCAGTTTTTCTTGTAACTGAGCAAACACTGAAGCTGCTCGTTGGAGGATTTCTTCACCATTCACAGCACTGCCTGTAAGTTCTGCGGTTAGTGCTAAACTAAGGCATTCGTAAGCTTGTATGATCAGAGTTTGTAATTGTTCATCAATGACAACCTTTGGGTTATATAGGGCATTAAAGACATCTTCTAGAGAATGGGCGATCGTGTGAATTACTTCTAGTCCAACATTAGCGGCTCCTCCTTTAATCGTATGAGTTGCCCGCATTAACTTATGCACTTTAGCTGTACTAAATTCTTCTGATAAGCTAAACAGTTCTTGCTCTATAATTTCTATTAATTCTGGAGCTTCAGCCAGAAAATAAATATAACCCTGTTCGCGAATATCAATGTCTGTAGTCATAATTTTTGATGTTAAATTAGGATTTTCAATTTAGAGGTTTATCCTTGCGGATTATGGTGGTTATTTAACATAAATTTGAGCGGTAGCTATTGGACAGAATTTCCCAGATTTGCAACAAGGGATTGGCAATAAGAGGTAAGCACCTTCAGCCTCTTAGCGCTTATTTATCCCCAAAAAGCTGCGCCCTTGGATGATTCAAAGGGCGCGATGCTCTATCAATTAACCTTAAACTTGCTTGCAGTTGCTAATAGTTCTTTTGCCATGCCTGATAACTCTTGAAAGACAACAGCCATTTCATGGGATTCATCAACAGTTTTGTGAGAAATTTCTGCTACATCTTTCATACTTGCAGTTACCTTAACAGACTGGTCCATTTGTTTTTGGGTTGCTTCGGTAATCCGCTGGATTAACTGACTAATTTCCGCAGTTGCACTCACAATTTCGTTCAAATTTTGTCTGGCATCACCCACAAGATTTGTACCTTCTACCACCTGTTGGATGCCTGTTTCCATAGCTACCGCTACTTCGCCTGTTTCTGCTTGAATCTCTTGGACTAATTTCTCAATTTCAATAGTAGCCGCTGCTGACTGGCGAGATAAAGAACGGACTTCATCAGCTACTACTGCAAAACCTTTGCCATATTCACCCGCACGGGTGGCTTCAATGGCTGCGTTGAGAGCTAGTACGTTTGTTTGTGTGGCAAAATTACTAATTAAATTCACCACTTTTGAGATTTTTTGCGAAGATTCACTAAGGCGTTTAATCTTTTTACTAGTTTGCGCAACGGTTTCGCGGATTCCTTGAATAGCTTGTACAGTTAGGTTCATAGCAGTGTCACCAGACTCTACAGTTTGGTTGGCTTGTTTTACTGCTACCCGCACTAACTCAGCATTAGCTACCACAGCTTGTGTAGAGTCAACCATCTGTTGAATTTCGTCTAAGGCTGCGGTCATATCTTCGGACTGTTGTTTTGCCAGGTTGGTTAGTCCTGCTAATGATGCTTCACTACTACCAGAAGTTTGCACAACTTGTTGGGCAGCGGCTTGTACCTGAATGACAATTTGCCGAAGTGCTTGCAGGGTATTATTGTAAGCGTCAGCAATTGTACCTAGCTCATCTTCTGTAATTGGTGCACGTACCGTCAAGTTACCATTTAGGGCCGGTCTCAGGGCTGTTAAGAGTTGAATAGATCGCTGTTGCAGTAACTCCTTAGCTGCCTTTTCTCGTGCGGCGGCTGCTGCTAATTGTGCTGACTGTGCCTGTGCTTGTTGCAAATACTCAGTTTGTTGTAACGCTAACCCTAACTGATCGCCAATGCGGGCGAGTAAACTGACTTGCGATTCTTCCCAATCACGAGTGCTGGAATTTTGATAAGCGGCCAGCAATCCCCAAAGTTTTTCTCCAAAAAATACTGGAACTATAATATAAGCTTTAACTTCAAATTGTTCTAAAATCTCGATATGGCAAGGAGCATGACCTACCTGATAGATATCATGAACAACAAAGTTTTCACCTTTGGCATAACGACCTCCTTGAGTTTCTTGTAAGTGGGTATCTTCCCAAACAGTTTTGATATCCGGACCTACGAGTTTTACCCAATTGTGACCCACTGACTCAGCCACAAATTCGCCACTCCAGTCAGGGTTAAAGCGGAATACACCCACGCGATCGCATCGCAGTAATTGCCTGATTTCTTGAGTAGATGTTTTAAAGATTTCTTCTACATCCAAGCATTGGCGGATGCGATTGACTAGTTTGGTGAAGGCTTTTTCTTGTTCGGCTATGTGAGCTAGTTTTTCCGATTTAACCCGCACCTGGTCAAGATATTCTATCTGCGATTTAGCTAGACTAAATTGCAAACCAATTTGAGCTAAAAAGTTTACTTCCCAACTTTGCCACTCACGAGTTCTAGAGTTTTGATAAGCTGCCAATAATCCCCACAATTTTTCTCCAGAGAAGATAGGAATTATCACAAAAGCTTTAGCTTCAAACTGCTCTAAAATTTCAATGTGGCAAGAAGTCAAACCCACTTGATACATGTCATTAACGACAAAGTTTTCTCCTCTGGCATACCTGCCTCCCTGAGTCGCCTGCAAGTGTGTATCTTCCCAAACAGTTTTAATATCAGGCCCTACCAGTTTTACCCAACTATTACCTACCGACTCAGCGATAAACTCGCCACTCCAGTCAGGATTAAAGCGATAAACACCGACGCGATCGCATCGCAGAGATTGGCGTACTTCTTGAGTGGTTATTTTGAAGACACTTTCGGCATCTAAAGATTGGCGGATACGGTTGACAATCTTAGTTAAAGTTTTTTCCTGTTCAACTATTTGAGTTAGTTGCTCAGTTTTTGCACGTACTTGTTCTAGATATTCTGCTTGTGAGATAGCTACACCAAATTGTGAACCAATCTGAGTCAAAACGTTAGCTTCCCAAGTTTGCCAATCACGAGGTCCAGAATTTTGATAAGCTGCTAACAAACCCCATAATTGTTCCCCAGAAAATATAGGTGCAATTATGTAAGCTTTCATTTCAAACTGCTCTAAAATATCAATGTGACATTGAGCATGACCTGCTTTATAAATGTCCTTGACTACAAAGGTTTCACCCTTGGCATAACGACCTCCCTGTGTTTCTTGTAAGTGGGTATCTTCCCAGACCATTTTCAAATCGGGTCCCACCATTTTTACCCAACTATTACCCACCGACTCAGCCACAAACTGCCCACTCCAATCGGGATTGAAGCGATATACCCCGACGCGATCGCATTTCAGTAGTTGGCGGATTTCGTGAGTAGTTGTTTGAAATATTTTCTCGACAGATGATATGTGGAGAATTTTCTCGATAACTTTGGCTACCGATTTCTTCGCCAGCGTTTCCTGTTGCAGCGCTGTTTGGGTTGTAAAGTTGTGTAATCTGTAGGTAAGTTCTGTGGAAATTTGGGACAGTAGAGTGATTTCTACTTCTTGCCAATGTCGTGCTGAAACACAATTATTTACTACTAGTAAGCCCCAAACTTTACCCTCTACTACAATTGGTAGGCTCAAACTAGCTTTAACTTGAAATTTTTCTAGTAGTTGTTTCTGATAAGGGGTAAGTTGTATTTGATTAATATCATCAATAGCTACAGGTTCTAAATAATCTGAACCGCTATACAAGCCAAAAGTAATGCCTGGAAGATTTTCGCCTAGAGTCGGTGTCCAGCCTAGGCTTCTAGATTCTGCTAAAACAGTCCCAGCATCAGAGCTAGTAAACTGATAAATCAAGGCGCGATCGCCTGCAATTTTCTCCCTGATTTGTGCTACGGTAACTTTGAGTAAAGTATCAATATCTGGAGCTTGGCGTATCTGACTAGTAATACTTTGCAACTGCTGCCGCCAACTTTTAAATTCCTCAGCTATGGCATTTAATATAGATAATTCATCACTAGCTAGATTTGCTATATTAGTGCTACCGTTCTGATTTTCTAACTTTTCTAAATCGGTAACAATATTACTATTTTCTTGACCATTGTTATACAATAATGTCATTTTAAAAACCCCAATAATTGTTATTATTAATAATCTGATACTTTCCGATATTGAATTTCCATTTATTGAAAATTTTTAATTATGATTGCCCCACATAGGCGCTTGGATAATCGCCAAGGCATCTAAATTAAACACAATTCCTGTGTCAGGCTTTATAAAGTATCCATTTAGAAAAGGTGATATGACTGGATAAAATAGTTCAGCAGAGGGGGCTTTCATTTGCTCAGTATTTAACCACTCAATGTCTGTAAGTTGATGTACTAATAACCCCAAATATTTACCCTCATTTTCTAGCACTATTGCCATCATTTTTGAAACTAAATTGGGGCTTTGTAACAACTGCGGATAGCCTAGCATCTCTTCTAAATCAACTAACCAAAGCATTTCTCCACGCCAGTTGTAGATACCCAAGACGCAATTGGGCATCTGAGGCACACCACAGATTTCTGTTAATGATACTTGTAGTACTTCTGCAATGTGCTGTAACGGAATTACAGCTAAGTCATTGGTTCCTAAATTAAAACTTAAAAACTTTTGCTTAGTCTCCAAAGTTTTTTGTCCTTTTTCGTAAATGATTATGTGTTTGCACCTAAATCAAGATTTAATGATTGATTAATCTCTGTAAAGTGCCTACCAATTCTTCTCTATTGATAGGTTTTGATAGATATGCTTCTGCGCCAAGCATATTACCCCAAATCTTATCCACATCACTGTTTTTCGTTGAGCAAAAAACAACAGGAATTTTACTAGTATTAGGATTAGTTTTCAGTTCTCGACAAATTTCATAGCCACTTTTACCAGGTAAAATTACGTCAAGAAATATTACATCGGGCTTAGTTGTGTCTATTTTGTCTTGAGCTTCCTCACTACTTTTAGCGCTCATCACGTAGTATCCTGCCTGTTGTAAGTAACTGCTGATAATTTCCATATCAGTCAAACCATCTTCAACAACTAGAACAGTGTTCATGATAATTACCAATTAAATTTCTAGATAATTTTCACCAAAACAGAATTTGGTTTTGTTATAATACTGAGCCATTTTTTACTTATTAACCTCAGAGAAAGCACTTAAAAAACATTTTTTAAATTGACATTGACAAATATCTATGAATTAAAAAGTAATTGAAACTTTATTCATAAATACCTACTTGTTGAGGTTTTGTTATTTATCTCTCTAAACTGAGAATTTGCCGATAATTTGATAGTTTGTTTTCAAACCAAATTCCATCAGGAACAGTCTCATCACCAAGGAGAAATATAATTACAATCTGTCAGTTTTAGAGGTGTTTGTCTTGGTAGATGAAGCGGGGATAGGTAAATACTTACGCACTATACCCATTACCTTATCGCTCGCTACAGGTTTAGTGAGAAAATCTGTAGAACCAGCTACTTTAGCGCGAACTCTATCTAAAAGACCATCATTGCCTGTTAAGATAATCACTGGTGTGTTAGCAAAGCTAGAAATTCGCCGCAGCTGAGTGCAAATTTCGTAACCACTGGCAATAGGCATCATCAAATCCAAAAAAATTAAGTCTGGCTTATCCTGAATCAGAGTTGGTAGAGCTTGCACAGCATCTTGAATTTTGATGAATCTTAGCCCATGTGCAGTAATAATCTCCTCCAGAATTTTACAGACTTGAGGACTGTCATCTACACAAGCTATCAATGGAGCAGTTAGTTTCTTTGGTGGTGTAGCTGTAGGATTTTTTTGGGCTTCAATGACTGTTAAGGGTAAGTCGGGTACTTCTACTAGTTCAATAATGCCTTTGAGGATATATGGCAGTAATGAACGAGCAACAGGCATCACACTTTGTTTCATTTTTACAGCTAAATCTCGCAGAGTGTGTTTGCCATTAATCAAAGTTATAAAGTTGTTGTAGACAGAAGAACTTACCAAATTCTGGAGTTGTTCTGGTTTCCGCAGAACTGGTGCTAAATCAGGATATAAATTTGTCAAACCAGCCTCCGACCAAATCTTCCACGACTCTTGCATCTGCTTCAAAGAAATATCTGCACTCGTGAAGCTCATTGGCATTTCTAAGATCACTTGTTGGCTGCGATGACAAGTTACAGAAGTAAAATCTGACTCCTGAGCTAGATCAAAGAATAATTCTGCTATCGTGTTGTCTACAATAGAGTGTATTTGTTCTCGCTGAATTTTTTGTTTTTTATATAAGATTTCCAGGAGACGATAATCCCAATAATCGTTTGATATATCGTCAGGACTTAAACGTATCTTATCTACATCAATTTGCGGACAATATTGAGCCATCTGTCTGCGCCAACGCCGGAAAGGATGAATTCCTCCTGCTGCCCAAACTATTCTTCCCAGTCGATAATAAAAAATCCATTGGTGCCCTTTTGAACTTTTAATATTTAACTGCCCATTGTATTGAAGCTGATTACAAGTTTTAAATTCATTTAATAAGTTATTTGATATCATTAGTTCTTGGTGGGTCATACATTGTCCTTTTACTAACAAGTCAGCCCATAGCAACTCTACACTACCGATTTAATAGCCAGCAAATATCTTAATGATTTCCCATTTACTCATTAAAAGTAACCGGATTTTTCCCATTTATTCTGTATACATTAGATATAATGCTAATAAAGTCAAGACTGATTATCATAAATGCAACAGCATGGCAAAAATAGTGCAATGAAGGGAGCGATATAGAAAATGATTACCCTTCATTTAACTCTATGCTTTAGCATGATTAACTAATCAGTAAGAACCTATATTATCCAGAATAATCCTGTATGCATGTGTGATATATTATCTTATTCATTTTTAAGTCTGATTATACTCAGGATTTATACGGAATCTATATTTAAAAAACAATTTGCAATTATTTTGATAAATTAAAATTTATCTTGTCAGCTTTGATTGAGTTGTTTATTTTTGAAACATTATTTTACAGCTAATAACAAATATTTTTGGAAAAAATTATCTTTCTATATAAATTTATCTAAAATTTAGATGGACTTGATATTAGCTGTTGCTGGTTTAACAGTAACAAGCTGACGGGGTAGTTGCCCCGTCAGTAATTCTAGCTAGCTCCCAAACTAGATTATTTCGAGTTAATTATTTCTCAGAAATTGACCTTACCTTGGTTGCTGGCAAAGGATTTGGTATTGGTGGGCAAAGTAAAATTTTCTCAAAATTCATTTTCAGGTTTTTGCGATGTTGTAGCTGGCAATAGCTGCCTTTAAATTACCCTGATGTTCTGACAATAGCCGATCGCCTGCTTGTTTTTCTAACCCAGTCCAGTGCATTAAAAGGGCTAATTTCACCCAGTTGCCGCTACGTTCTAGTAATAAACTGGCATCTTCCCGACTTAAGTCTGTAAGGTCTTGCAAAATTCGCAAAGCGCGATCGCGTAATTTTTGATTGGTGACAGCGACATCTACCATGCGGTTGCCGTAAACTTTACCTAGCTTGACCATCACGCCGGTAGAAAGAATATTTAAAGCTAGCTTTGTGGCTGTCCCAGCTTTTAGGCGAGTTGAACCAGCGAGGATTTCGGGACCAGTTAATAGCCGAATATCAACATCAGCATCAAAACTCACCTGTTCAGCAGGCACACAAGCCATAAAAATCGTGATAGCTCCTCGTTGGCGGGCGGCGTTCAGCGCCCCGTGGACAAAAGGCGTTGTCCCGCCAGCAGTAATTCCCACTACTACATCTAATTGTGTAATTTGTCGTTGAGCGATCGCCGCTTCTCCATCTTGAGCACGGTCTTCTAAATCTTCAGAACTACGTACTAGTGCGCCAGCACCACCAGCAATAATCCCCTGTACCAACTCTGGTGGTGTACAAAAGGTAGGTGGGCATTCAGCAGCGTCTAATACCCCCAATCTCCCACTTGTTCCCGCACCAATATAAAATAGGCGTCCTCCCTGACGCAAACGCTCTGCTGTGTAATCAATCGCATGGGCTAACTGAGTTTTGGCCGCGGCTACTGCTGCAACGGCCTTTTGGTCTTCGCTATTAAACAAATCCACCAATTCCAGAGAACTGATCTGGTCTAAGTTAAGACTATTAGAGTTTACTTGCTCGGTTAAAAGATAGCCGCGTTCCTGCAAATTTGTCATTTATTTTTTGTCCTCTGTCATTTGTTATTAGTCATTAGTCAGTTGTCATATCATGTCCGTCGAATTGGCCATAATCAAAGCATCCCACCCCCACCGCCAGCTGACAGGGTGAAGTGCTAAGGAATTTTGGTCAATTGAGCGGACATCATATCAGTTACCAATAACCAAAGACCAATGACTAATGACTTATGACTAATTACAATAAACCTTCAAGTTTGCGACGCATCTTTTCTAGTTCAGTATCAGATAAGCCTGGTTCTGCTTGGTCTGCCGGATTAGGGCGGAAGCTTTCCTCATCAGTATCCTCTTGTTGAGCATCAGGTTGCCAGTCGGTTTCTTCCACATTTAGTTCTGGGGGAGTGATGACTAAATTACTGTTTTCGGGGACAATTTCCCAATCATAATCAGCGCTGTCACAAAATTCCTTAATCTCCTCAGCATCGAGCGCTTCTACTGTTGGTACGGGGAAATCCTGAGCTTCTAACATCAAGGCAAAGCGCGTTGCGTCATCTTCTGACTCAAACATCAGAATTTTATTGCGATCGCCTATCCGCACGGTATGAATGCCCTCATTCTCCGTTCGAGCATTAAAAATTAGCACAAAAACACGCATCGGTGTAATCATCTATCTTTATGTTTTTGGTGTCTATTCCTATTAAAGTTCTAGGTTGTGCCTCAAGGAAAGACTCACTCCTAATTTTCACAAAAAGGCAGCGTCAAACCCAATGTTTCTGGAGTTGGGAGGGATAGCCGTCCCGCCGCCATCATTTGTCAGTTGTTTTTGCTACTAACCAGTAACTACTGACTACTAACAAACAATTAAAAACTGCTATAGATTCGTGAAGGTATAAAGATAGTTGAGTTTTTGAGAAGAATCTCGGAACTTTATATGGATTGTGTCGTCTAGAATGATGATGTCTTTATATCAGTTACGGACTTTCCTCAACTACGAGGGCATTCTAGGCAAGATTGTAATTTTGCCGACATTAGTTAAACCTGTCATCTATGTTTGCATATTTTGACTACGCTCTGATGAACACTTTCAGTGTGGAAATGATCAATGGAGTGTTGATGCTGTTTTAAATGGAGCAAAAAATATTTCGTTTGTAAGCTAGGCCGGAGGCTCAAGCTAGGCTGTTGTGCTTTGAAAACAAATACTCAGGAATACCAGAAGCCCACACCGAGCTGATAATACAGTGTGGGTATTTTACTCGTTCTGATATTCCTGATAGTGCCAATATCATTAAATAGCTATTAAATGAAGCAGTTTCCTCGACTCAAGCGATCGGGTCTTCTATTTTAGTTAACGTATCCTGGATCTGGCAGATCAATCTAGTACTAGTTAGTGCCAGATGTGAGTCAACTACAGTCGCCAAACAAAGAGTGAAAGCAAATGACTAAGTGCCCCAATCAAGTTAATCACTCCAATTCCCCAAACCCTAAACGTTTCTGGTTGCTGGTGTTGAGTCGCGGTGGCATTGCTTTGGGCGGACTCTTACTGCTAGCAATTGCAGGCGGTATTTGGCGGTTATGGGATTTTGTACAAAAAGATTTAGCGCCATTAGCAGAAAAAAATCTCACTACGACACTCAATCGTCCGGTAAAACTTGGCGGAGTTACAGAATTTTCTTTGGCGGGAGTAAGGTTTGGAGCTTCGGAGATTCCAGCAACCGCGACAGATCCAGACCGAGTGGCAGTTGAGGCTGTGGAAGTAGGTTTTGACCCATTACAGTTAATCTTGAGCCGCAACCTCAAGCTTGATGTTACCTTAGTCAATCCGGATGTTTATATTGAAAAAGATGAACAAGGACGCTGGCTGACTACTAGCATTGCCATTGGTGGTAAAGGCGGACCCATTAAAACCGATTTGGATAAAATTCGGTTACGCAATGGCAAACTGGTTTTGATGCCTTTTCCTAAAACAGCAGGACAACAAAAACCCACAACGCCTCAACTCCCCAACTTGCCTGTGGGATTTTCGCAACTCAACGGCACTGCCCAGCTTTTGGAAAACAACCAGCTGATGAGGTTTGATGTTGCAGGTCAAGCAGATAGTGGTGGTAGTCTTGCTATTAAAGGAGATACACGCCTTAAAACACAAGCCGCTAATTTACAGCTACGAGGGCAAGACTTGCTGGCTGCTGATATTACTCGCATTATTAAGTTACCACTAACTTTACAAGCGGGTCGAGTCAATGGGGATTTGCAAATTCAACTGATACCACAGCAGCAGACCTTATTGTATGGCAGTGCTTTTTTACAAGGAGTAGCAATTCAAGTACCTCGTTTACCACAACTGTTGAATAATTCCCAAGGAAACATCAGCTTCAAAGGAACAGAAATACAGTTAGACAAGGTAGCTAGTAATTATGGCAAAATCCCCCTGTTAGCTACAGGTATTATCGATAGAGAAGCAGGCTATAAATTGATAGGGCGAGTCAATCAGGTAAATGTAGCCACAGCCTTGGAGACTCTCAAGGTAAAATTACCTATGCCTGCGACGGGCGAAGTCAAAGCAGACTTACAGCTGATTGGAGCACCTAACAAACCAATTCTTACAGGCACAGTTGCCACAATTAAACCTGCTCAGATTGATAAAGTAGATTTTAAGACTGTTAGTAGCAAGTTTGAGTTTTCTACAGGCAATTCTTTAATCAGCCTGAAGGATATTCAAGGCACACCGACAGTTGGCGGAAAGGTTACGGGTGCTGGTGCGATCAAACTTGGTAAAACGCCGCAACTCGATTTTAATTTTACTGGTGAGAATGTTCCAGGGGATGCGATCGCGCAAATTTATAACACTACACCCTCATTTCAAATCGGTGCTGTCTCTGGTACAGGTCAGTTAACTGGTGTTGCTGGTAACATTCAAACTGTTGTGCAATGGCAAGCTCCAAAAGCAACCTATCCCGCAACTGGTATAGTCACCATTGCCCCAGATCGCACTGTCTTCTTCCGTGATGTTGCTGTTAATCTCAATGGCGGTAAAGTAAAAGCATCTGGTAGTTACGCCAATCAAAGTTGGCAAGCTGTAGCCCAAGCCTCTGGTGTACAGGTAGAACCTTTTGTTGATAAAAATAAACTGCAAAATGTCTCTTTAGCTGGGGCAGAATTTAACGGCCGCTTGTTGCTTTCCGGGACAACATCACCATTTAAAATTGCCTCAATCCGTAGTGAGGGTGCGGGTGTGCAAATAGGTGGAGGTACAGTTGCAGTTTCTAAGATTCAACTACAAGACCAAAACTTTGCGGCTCAATTAGTCGCTAATGGCGTGCGGTTGGGACGGGTATTAAAGAATGTTCCCCCAACGTTCACTGGGCCATTGGCAGGTACGTTCCAAATAGCAGGCAGCAGAGATAATTTTAGCCTCAAGACTCTGCGTGGTACTGGCGAAGGCAGCTTGGCAGTGGCTGGTGGTACTGTCACAGCGAAAAATATTCAACTGGCTAATGGTGTGTATTTAGCGCAACTGAGGGCAAATGATCTGGCTGTGCAGGAGTTAGCACCAACAATTAAGCAATTTCGGGGCAATTTGAATGGTGATTTCGACGTTGCAGGGTCAGTTGATTCCTTTAAACCAGAAACTATTGTAGCTACTGGTCAGGCACGGGTGAATGTTGCTGATGGCACAATTACAGCCTCGAATATCCAACTAGCTAACGGGCGCTATCAGGCTGTTGTTGCGGCTTCTGGGGTGAAATTAAATCAGTTAAATCAGCAGTTGCGGGGTCAGTTTGGTGGTCAGCTGCAAGTAGCCGGCACGGTACAATCAACCAAATTAGCTGATGTACGCGCTGCTGGACAGGTCCAGTTTTCTCAAGGTATTGCGGCAATTGGGCAACCTCTAAGTGCAGCGATCGCCTGGGATGGCCAAAAGCTGAACATCGAACGAGCAACAGCACCTAATTTAAATGCCAGTGGTTATATATTAGCCAATGCTCAAGGAGCAGGCATACCACAAATTACAGATTTAAATCTCAATGTCCAAGCGCAAGATTACGACTTGCAACAGTTGCCGATTAAGCTACCAAATGCAATCAATTTAGCGGGGAAAGCAGATTTTGCTGGGCAAGTAACTGGCAACTTACCTGTGCCCAATATCCAAGGGCAACTGAGGTTACGGAATTTAGCAGTGAAGAACTTTGCCTTTGAGCCAGTTTTAACTGGAAATATTCAGTCGGTGCAAGGGCGAGGTACTAATTTAGACTTAGCCGGGAAAAGCGATCGCATTTCATTCAACCTCAATGCCAACAATCGCCCCAACTCTTTCTTAGTCAACTGGCAGCAAGCATCAGCTAGTGGGCAAGCTCAAGGCGATAATTTAGCTTTAAAATTAGATAACTTCCCCTTACAGGTATTAAATTTATCTTTGCCTGCTAACACTCGCCTTGGGAATAGTGCCTTGGCTGGAGCCTTAACAGGGAATTTGCTGGTGAATCAGGATACATTAGCAGCAAGCGGCAATGTGGCGATCGCTAATCCGGCGATCGGACGCATCAAGGGGGAACTTTTAACTGCTCAATTCCGTTATGGCAATGGCACAGCAAGCATCACAGATAGTGCATTTGTCAAAGGTAAAAGTCGCTACGCCTTTACAGGTAACCTCAGTACCGCTGCTAAAACTCCTCAAGTTCAAGGTAAGCTCAACATCAATGAGGGTAATGTCCAAGATGTCTTGGCAGCAATACAGGTATTTGAGGTACAAGATCTCCGCAATGGTCTGCAAGCACCAACCTACGGTACGGCGGCGGATTTGGTCACTGCCCCTCAAGGATTATCTAATCAGCCATTATCAAGCCAAATCGAGCGTTTTTATCAAGTTGATGCTTTATTGGCAGAACAACAACAACAGCGGCGTGACGCCAATCCAATGCCAGATTTAGCAGACTTACAAGGAACTTTCAACGGGGAAGTTGCTCTAGATACTGCTACAGCTAATGGAATAGCAGCGCAGTTTAATTTGAATGGTCAAAATTGGACTTGGGGTAAAGATGCAGAAAAGAACGAACCAGGTCGTTTTTATAGTGCCGAGCAACTGATTGCCAACGGTAGATTTGAAAACGGGGTTTTGACGTTGTTACCTTTACGGATTGAGTCTAAAGAAAGGCTGTTCGCTTTCAAAGGTAACATTGGCGGTAACGAGCAATCCGGTAATTTGCAGGTCAAAAATTTCCCATTACAGGCACTGAGTAATTTTGTTAAACTGCCAATTGGAGTTACAGGTAATCTCAACACTTCAGTAGCTTTAGCAGGTAGTATAGGCAATCCCAAAGCTAGAGGTGAATTACAAGTCACAGAAGGAACAATCAATCAGAAGAAAGTAGAATCAGCTACAGCCAGTTTTAGTTATGATAATGCGCGTTTAAATTTTGGCAGTAATGTCATAGTTGCCGGGCCAGAACCCGTTAACATTAATGGCAGCATACCCTATAAGTTGCCTTTTGCTTCTGCAACACCAGATAGCGATCAAATCAGCTTGGATGTCAAAGTAAAAAATGAGGGACTTGCACTCCTAAACGTGTTAACTAACCAGGTCATGTTTGAGAAAGGTGAAGGGGAAGTAGACCTGACAGTGCGCGGAACGAGACAGCAGCCACAAGTAGTTGGAGTTGCTAGTGTTAATGATGCCACTTTTTCAGCCCAAGCTTTGCCAGGAAAGGTGAGACGTGTTACAGGCAAAGTAACTTTCGATTTCGATCGCATATTAGTAGAGAATCTTCAGGGTAGATTTAGCCGAGGTAAAGTAGAGGCGGCTGGAGAAATTCCCATTTTCAATAATCAGGAAGCGAACATTACTAATCCTCTTACCGTTAACCTCGATCAGCTAACATTGAGGCTCAAAGGACTGTACCAAGGAGGCGCTAGTGGTAATTTGCAGATTACAGGTTCTGCTCTTACCCCAGTCATTGGCGGAAAAGTAGAGTTGTTTGATGGTCAAGTGTTACTAGCAGAATCTACCAACAGTGCTAACTCTACTGATAAAACTCAAGGTCTTTTACCAAGCGAAGCTAACAAGCAAGACAAGACTGAAACAAAAAATACAACTGCAAGATTGAATAACCTAGAACTATTACTAGGTAAAAACGTACAAATTTCCCGGCCACCAATTATCAATTTCCAAGCAACAGGTAGCCTCGCAGTTAATGGTCCCTTAAATCAGCCAGTACCAGATGGTAAGATTCGCCTAAATAAAGGAGGAGTCAATTTATTTACTACCCAATTTAATTTAGCTCGTGGTTATGAACACAGCGCAACTTTTAGAAAGGACCAACCCCGCGACCCGAATTTAGATATTCTGCTATTTGCCAAAGTATTGGATGGAAATTTAACTGGTGATATTAGCAAGCTAAATACCACAGGTTTATCAAGCTTAGAAACTGTGCGAGTTGAAGCAAAAGTTAAAGGACCTGCAAGCAAACTCAACGATAACCTGCAACTAACAAGCAGTCCCTCACGCAGCGAAACAGAACTTGTAGCGCTTTTGGGTGGTGGGTTTGTAGATACTCAAGGACGTGGCGACAGCACTTTAGGGCTGATTAATATAGCAGGCTCAGCTGTATTCAACAATTTTCAGGGAGCTTTTAACCAAATTGGTAATGCTTTTGGTTTAAGTGAACTACGTCTATTTCCAACTGTCATCTCTGATAATCCCGAAGCAGGAAAGAGCAATTCAACTTTAGAATTAGCGCTAGAAGCTGGGGTGGATATTTCTTCTAAGATTTCTGTTTCCGGCATCAAAATTTTAACAGCAAATGACCCATTACAATGGGGTCTCAATTATCGCATTACCGATACAATTCGCCTCCGCGCTTCCACGAATTTATTTGATGATAGTCGCGCAGTAGTGGAGTACGATCGGCGGTTTTAAAAAAAGTCAAGTGTCAATAGTTAAGGATTATTATTATTTCTTTCTTGCCCCTCTTGTCCCTCTTTCCCCTGTTCCTCTTGTTTGCATCTACTACCTGTCAAGGTATAGTTGTCTACCTGAACCCAGCTATCTTGACCTACAGCCCAGAATCCGGTGAAGATGTGGTACTCAGGTTCATTACCTGTGACGAACCGCAGCGTTAAAGGGACATATTGACCTAATCTGCCAAACTTAAGTTCTATAAACGCTTTTTGGTTAGCATCTCGGACTCCAAAAGAACCATCTGTGACATTTTCGGATGTCCTGATGTAGGCTTTTAACTCATACTCAGTGTTAGGTTGAAGCTTGATGCGTTGACTAATACCATTCCATCCAGAAACATTTCGCATCCAAACGTTGTTTTGGGCAGAATTGCTGTTTCCCATCCCTCTATCAATGCCAACTTTGCCTTCAGAAACCCAAGGACTGCTGACAGTTGGGCTGGTTTGTGCTTCAAAATCACCATCTAATAGTGGAGTAGGACAGGAAGCTTTTACTTTCGCAGAGCCAAGACAGTGGGTAATTCCAATGGTAATAAATAATGCAACTGTGCCGATCGCGAACTGTTTACTAGTCATTTACCTTGACCTCTTGACTCAGGGTGATTACCCAAGTCAATGAGTATATAATATATCCGCTATATTGGCTTGAGGGAAATTACTGAAGGCTATGATTTTAGCGAGCAAAGCGATCGCCCAAGCTAATTGGACGTTAACATTTGTTCAAGAGCAGCAGCAATTACAGTCAGCTAGGCCAACGTTTGGAATGGGTAGTTGTATTCCAAACTTTCGTGAAAGGCGCTTCAATCTCCCAAATTGCTAAAAAGCTGTAATTGCCCATATTCCAGATTCACTTGCTCAATTAATTCCATAATTCTCTCAAATTGAAAGTTATGCGCTAAATCAGTCAGAAATTTTTTTAATACAGCATTATCTAGAGAAATTTGACTAAGCAAATCTAGGAGCATCTCGTCACTGCATTGAGCCGCAGCATGGTATAGCTGAGTTAACCATTCAGGTGAAATTTGAGATAACAAAGGTAGTACATCAGTAGGCGTTAAAATTTGTTCTGTTATTGTTTGAATTACCTGCGATAAATGATTTTTATCTTCTTGATAAACATATTTTACTTCTAAATATTCGCTAAGTTTTTCTAATAATAATTCCTCGCGGAATGGTTTGTTAATTAAATCGTCACAACCAGCTTTAATTATTGCTGCTCTTTGCTCTTCAAAAGCGTTAGCAGTCAAGGCAATAATGATGGTACGGGTATTGGATATTGGTTGTTGAGATTCTCTATTTTTAATCACTCTTGTGGCTTCATAGCCATCCATAACGGGCATTCGCATATCCATGAAAATTAAATGTGGTTGCCATTCTTGCCATTGAGCGATCGCTTCTTGCCCGTTAGTAGCTTCTCGTACTACAAAGCCAATAGATGCCAGTAATTGTACTACTACAAGACGGCTTTCTGCGGCATCGTCAACTACTAAGATCCGATATTCTCTTTGAGGGGGTGCTAAACCAATTACTAAAGATTTACTTTGCTGAATTTGAATTTCACTAGCTGAGGCTGGGTTAACTTGAATATCAAAAGCAAATCTACTGCCTTCACCCAAAGTGCTATTAACAGTAATATCGCCACCCATCAGCTGTACATATTTGCGGCTAATTGCTAAACCTAGCCCTGTTCCCTGTTGCGATTTTCTGCCAGTTTCAGTTTGTCCAAAAGCTTCAAACAACAAGTTAATTTCTTGGGAAGCAATACCAAAGCCAGTGTCTTGCACTTCAAAGAAAATCCGAGAATAATTTTCCTCCGCAGCTCCCTTGCTCACCCGCAGTGTCACGCTTCCTTTATTAGTAAACTTGATGGCATTACCTAAGAGATTCAGTAAAACTTGCAGTAGTTTACTTTCATCAGTTTGCACATAGAGAGGAATATCAGAGGCATATTCAAATATCAACTGTAGGTTCTTAGAAGCAGCACGAAAACGCAACATTTCTTCTAAGCTTTTTAATAGATTAATTAAATCAAAACTATTGACATTCAAGGTAGTTCTGCCAACTTCGATTTTGGACATTTCTAAAATGTCATTGATTAAGTTAAGCAGATGCTCGCCAGCACGATTAATTATTGCTAGGTGTTGCTGATGTTCGCTAGATAAAGAATTTTCACGGCTCATGATTTGGGTGAAACCCAGAATGGCGTTGAGTGGAGTACGCAATTCATGGCTCATGTTGGCCAAAAATTCACTTTTGGCACGATTAGCTGCATCAGCAGCATTTACCGCTGCTTGCAATTCTTGTGATTGACTTTGAGTTTGTGCTAGCAATTGTGCTTGCTGTAAAGCAACTCCTAGTTGATTGCCAATTTGAACTGCAATATTGATTTCTTCTATTTTCCATTGGCGGGGTCCAGAATTTTGATAACTTGTTAATAATCCCCAAAGTTGCTGACCGCATAATATGGGCACGGTAATATAGGCTTTTGCCTGAAAGCGCTCCAATAACCTGATAGCATCAGCTTGAAACCCAGCTTTGTTAATATCTGGTACACATTCGTAGATAATGCCTTGGTTGGTTTGCAGATCTGTATCTTGTAAAGTATCTGCTAACGTGTCTGCACTATTTAACAGTGTCATCATGCCACGGTCATTTTCTACCTTGAGGCTGGGGTTATTTAGGTGTGCTTCGATTAAAGAAATCCAACCAGTCCCCACCGCTTCCGAAACAAACTCACCATCGCCTTCCGGATTGCAACGATAGACAACGACGCGATCGCAATCTAGCACTTGCCGTAATTCTTGGGTTGTGGCAGCAAATATCGTTTCTAAATCCAATGTCTGGCGCATTCTTTGAATTACTTGAGCGATCGCTCTTTCCCTTTCTGCGCTCTCCTGCAAGGCTTCTTCTGCTAGTTTTCTCTCGGTAATATCTGTAACTGTGCCGATGTAGCCTTTAATTTCTCCATCATCTCCAATTTCTGGCAAAGACTGACTCAGTACCCAGACAATCGTACCATTAGAACTTAGAAAGCGATGTTCGCTCTTATACGGAGATTTAGTTGCTCTGGCTTCATTCCAGGTAGCCAAAACCTGTGGGCGGTCATCTGGATGTATAGCTTTTGTCCAAGCTTGCCTAAGAGATTCTGCTAAGGAGAGTCCCGTAATCTCACTCCAGCGTTGATTTAAATATAAGAAATTACCATCCACATCAGTATGGAATATACAAGCTGGGGAAGCTTCTGCTAAAAGTTGATACCGTTGCTGGCTTTCTTGCAAAGCTAATTCTGCCAGCTTTCGAGCATTGACATCTGCCCAATAACCAACAAACTCTATCGGCTTCCCAACTTCGTCACGGATTAACCTTACCTGCTCGTATAACCAATGATAAGTCCCGTCAGCGTGCAAAAAGCGGTATTCGTAAGAGTTATATTCCTGTGCAAAAAGCTGGGAAAATTTTCTTAAAATATACTCGACATCTTCTGGGTGGACGTGACGCAACCAAAAATTGGGATTTTCCAGAAATTCCCGCGCTTCGTAGCCAAGCATTTTTTTCACGTTCTCACTCATAAATGTATTGCCAAAATCCCCTGAAGTTTTGCTGCTATAAATGACTACAGGGCTAGAAGTCAGCAGATATTGCAAGCGTTCGTTTGCCAAGCGCAGTTCTTGTTCTGCATATTTGCGGGCGCTGATTTCTACCATCACCGTGCCCACACCAGAGGGGCGATCGTCTTCACCAGGTATCGGAAAATAAGAAATCAAAAAGTGACGGACAGTATTCGGCTGCTGGGGCGATGGAATGCTAACTTCTAGGTTGAGTATCGGTTGACCAGTTAATAGCACTTGTTTGTAGAACGGTGCAACTAAAGATGCCATTTGGGGAACAATCTCGTGGATAGTCTTGCCAATATGGTCTTTTTGGGGTTTTCCATGAATATCCGCGAGTAATTCGTTGATTTGCACAAACCGCAGTTGCTTATCTAGAATATCCATCCCTACAGGAGCACCAGAGAAAAAGGCATTAAGGCGAGCTTCTCGCAGCGCTATTTCTCGTTCTAAGGTTTTGCGTTCAGTAATATCTTTGTGAGTACCTGTCATTCGTAGTGGTACACCCTGTTCGTCACGCTCAAAAATCTGACCGCGGCTCTGAATCCACTTCCAATTACCTGAGGCGCAGCGCATCCGAAATTCTACTTCATATACAGCAGTAGCACCTTGGAAATGATCTTCTAGTAACGATCTAACTAAGGGTAAATCTTCTGGATGCACTAATTGCTCAAAAGCTTGCAGATTCGCCTCAATTTCTTGTTCTGCATAGCCGAGCATCTTCTTCCAGCGCCAGTCACGGTAGATTTTGCCACTGGTAAAATCCCAATCCCACAATCCTAAATCGCTAGCTTCTAAAGCTAGCTGTAAACGTTCTTCGCTCTTTCTGTGGGCTGCTTCTACTAGTTTGCGTTGAATTAGCCCACCTAGCTGGGCAGCTACCGCACCTACTAGTAATAACAACCGCTTATCCACCGACACTGAGCTGCTTTTAAAAAATACTAAAACAGCTAATACTTTGTTGCCTGCCAGAATTGGCACCCCAAAGACGGCTTTTAATCCTACTTTTAGTGCTTGTGGCGATCGCAAAAAAATAGGTTGTGCAACATAAGAAACATCTTCAATCCATTCTGGCTGCTTGTTCTGCCAAACTCGCCCTGGCAAACCCTCACCCAGAGTTAATTTTAGAGTTTTACTCTCTAACCAAAATTCTTCTAAACTGTTATGGTCTCCGTACCAGCCAAGGCTATGTTCCAAAACAGCCCCATCATCACTAGGTATCCATGCTTCCCCAAAATCCCAACTGATATTGTGGCAGATTAAGCGCAGGACGAGTGCTAAGGCACTGTTGACATCAATGGCGCGAGTAATGGCTTGGGTTGTCAACAGCAACAAACGGCTTTCATTTTCTGCCTGCTTACGCTCAGTAATGTCTTTAGCTGTGCCCAGGATGTACTTTTGCCCATCAATTTCGCTCATTTCCGCACTCAACAAAGTTGTCTTGACTTCCCCTGTTACTGTGCGGACATCAACCTCATGATTGCGAATAACTTTTGTCTGTTGCAGCATTTGGGGGAGGAAAGCATATTCTTCTTGATTTACCCAAATTTGCAATTCTTGGTTGGTGTGACCGATCACCTGAGACCGAGAATAACCAAAAAATGTACAGAAACTATCGTTAACTTCGATATAGCGCATATCTGGAAAAGTACTGAGGCTAATCGGGTCAGGAGATGATCTAAAAGCCGAGCCTAACTTTTCTTCCGAAATGCGTTGTGCTGCTTCTGCACGTCTGCGTTCCCGTGCTTCTAGGGCTAAAGATACTAAATTGCCTAAAGAGCGAGCAAAATTTTGGTCTTCCAATGTCCAATGATGAGCAATTGCTACTGCCTCTAAGCATAAAACTCCTACAGTCTTGCCTCCCAACCTGATTGGTGTATCAAGCATAGAAGTGATGTTAAATGGAGTTAAGTAAGAATCTAAAAATTCTTTGGTTCTGGGATCTGTACAGGCGTGATGGGCAACGATAATTTGGTCTGAGTGCAAAGCTTGAAAATAAGCTGGATAATCTGCTACTACCAGTGAATAACCTTGGCTATGTTGCTGTTGACTCTGCTCAAATAGATCGAGACACTGCAAAATAGTGTCGTTTTCTGCATACAGCCAGACGCTAGCTCGTTCGACTTTGATATTTTTTGCACCTACTTCTGTGATTTCACTGACAGCGGCTTTCAAGTCGCCTTGATAAAGAACTTGATTTTTGGCTAGTTCTGTTAACACCAAATTATGCTGGCGGAGATTGATGGCGCTTGCTTGCAATGCTTGCTCGGCACGTTTGCGCTTAGTAATATTACTAGCTGTACCTGTGACCCCTACAACTAAATTATTCTCATTGCGTACAGCGATCGCATTGATCATGAGATAAAGAGTACTACCATCTTTAGCACTACAAGTAATTTCATGCTGAAAAACAGATTCTCCCTTCAGCAACCGAGCAGACAATTTCTTAATCAGTGAAACTTGATTTGGCAATATGAAATCTGTAAAGTTACGCCCAATCATTTCTTGGGGTTCGTAACCATAAAACTGTTTGACAGCAGGATTAACAAAGGTAATCACGCCATCTGCATCCACTGACCAAATCATGTCTTGGGATGTCTCAACTAGTTGGCGATATTTACCTTCGCTGGCTTTGAGGGCAAAGAGGCGAGCTTTTCGGGAAGCTTCACTAACACGAATTTCTTGCTGGAGTTGGAGCAGTTGTGTTTGTAACTTATCCTCTGTTTGTTTGCGTTCATAAGCGATCGCAATAGCGGCGGCGGCGGCTTGTAAAAGTGAGATTTCAGACGCTTCCCAATTCCTGACTTCCACACAGTTATCAAAGCCGATGAAGCCAAAAAACTCTCCTTTGACAATTATGGGGAAAATTAGAACGGAGAAGATTCCTTGTCTTTCTAAAATTTCGCGTTCTAATTCTGGGCATTCCGTTACTATCTCGGAAACGATCTCGCCTTGCGATAATAAGTTTACCCAACGCGGGTAAAAATCTTCATAGGACAAGCTTCTGTGGGCAGGGTTGGGAATTTTTGGCGGAATTCCAGGAGCACACCATTCCGCACATTGACTCATCACCAACTCGCCTTCTAATGCACGGTGATTTTCATAAATATATACACGACTTGCTTTTGATGTTGGCCCCAAGATTTGCACTATTTGTGTGTAATATTTGTGGCTGCCATCAAAATTAGATAAAGTGCGTTGAACTTGTACAAGAGATGCTAGATAGCGCTCACGAGATTTTTGCGTTGCTTCTACAATTTGATGGTTGCTGATATCGATGAGAGTTGTAACGACAAAAAACTTGCCATTATCCTTTTGATAAATTACCTGGCTCATCTCTACAGGTAAGCGCGAACCATCTTTACGTGTAATACTAAACTCCCTGTTTTCTGGCTGAATGCCATTGGAGATAAAATTTCTATATTGCTGAATTAAATTAGATTTTTCACCAGCAGTTAAATTTGGATAATGTAAGGTAAATTGTTGCCCAATCAGTTCCTCATAGGTAAATCCATACATTTGGCAATAAGCAGGATTAACCTCTACAAAATATCCATTTTCATCTGTTAGGCAAACTCCTACTTTAATAGCATTTAAAACAGAGGCTTTATGTTGTTGTTGATTGTTTAACTCTAGCGTTAAGCGTTGACGATGTTGCGTCTCGCGAAGCAATTGGTGATTTTGTTCTTTTAACTTTTTTTTGAGTTTTTGAATAGTAAGTTGCTTGTGTATTTTTAATAATATTTCTTCTTTCTGCAATGGTTTAGGAATATAATCAACAGTCTCTGTATGTAGCAATTTTTCTTGAGCGCCAAGAAAAATTAACGGTATATCCTGTGTTGTTGTATTAGATTGAAGATGTTGCCAAACTTCATATCCATCAATGTCCGGTAGCAAAATGTCAAGCATAATCAAATCTGGAGGAGAAGCGATCGCCTCATTTATTGCCACTTTTCCAGAAACTGCTCTTTGCACTTGATAACCTTGGCAGATGAGAATATCTGATAAAAATTGCAAATTTTCTGGACGAGCGTCTACCAATAAAATTTTGATTTGCTGAGCATTAATTGCCATATCAATTTTTGATTTTATTTCCTTGTTCGCCTTTGGCATCTCCTCACGGGAGAAGGCTTGCTAACACTAAAGCCAGTTGCAGGTAGTTGCGACAACGGAGGTTATTTACCTCCTTAATAACCAGTAACCCATTACAGTGGCTCACATTCTGCTGTCTGCTTGATTTTCCAGACAGCTAAGCAAGAATCACAACAAGTATGTACAGCAAGATAAATGTTTTTTTACCTATTGCTGACTAATCTGATTTGTCTTAGACAGGGATTGCTTTATAATTTATGCTTTTTTGCTGACCTCACAAGTTCCTCAAATTCTGGCTCTAGATTTTTGATACCAGTGTATGGTTGTTTCCGTGAAGGGGCAAGTATGAGCGCAATACTATATAGACAAAGACCACTGTGTGCTGCGGTCTATGATTCAGTGCAATCTTGGCGATTTGGGCGTAGACACGAAGTGGCTTGTCGCTAGACATCGCTTGGCAGTGAAGAAAGTCACCAAGCGAGCAACGGTAGTTTTGACCAATAGCATCTTGTAGCGTGATTCCACAGTCCGCAACGCTTTAAAACTAGCAGATACAGTTGCTGCTAAACTCGATGCAATTTCGTCAAATCAATTGCAGCAAATTAACCGCCCTGTGGCGACAATTAATCTGCCAGGTATTCTAGCGGGAATCTAACAATTTCGGCAGGAATATTAGGAACTTTGGCTATGCAAACAATTGTTTTGTAGCCTTGGACACCAAACATGGCAAAGGATTATATCTAAATCCTTCAAGTCAATATTCCTTCCCGTCGTCGTGTTTTGGTAAGGCGATCGCAGGCACTACTCCCCTTACTTCTTTCAAAACCTACTAGTTACTCAAATTCACGATGCCATTAAAATTCCAATAAATTACCCGGCAATGGCTTCGCTATCTTAACGGTTGACAGGTAACGCTTCAAAGGAGGAAAAAGATGGAAACAAAGTCAAGCAAACCATCGCTAGCACTTATAGAAATTCCCCCTGAGCATCTAAACATCATGGGTTATGTTGATGAATCTGAAGTCAATGGGCCTGGTTGTCGTGCTGTTGTCTGGGTGCAAGGTTGTCTTAGAGAGTGTCCTAGCTGTTTTAATCCTGCATCCTGGCCATTTGAGATCAATCAATTGATTGCTGTTGATACCCTTGCCGAAAATATTCTCAAGAACCCTCGCAACACAGGTGTTACTTTCTCTGGTGGCGAACCCTTTTGGCAAGCACCAGCATTGGCATCTCTAGCTCGCAAGCTGAAAGCTGCTGGTTTGAATGTAATGTCTTTTACTGGGTTCACTCTGAAGCTACTACAATCTGAATCAGCTCCCCCAGGTGCGCAAGAGTTGTTAGAACAACTAGATATTTTAATTGATGGGCCTTTTGTGGAGTCTCTGGCTATTCATTCACCTAATTCCCCTGTCTCTTCTAGCAATCAACGAGTTCATCTTTTTAATCCCGCTTTCCAAGACAAAATTACTTGGGCTAGCGATCAGATAGAAATTCATGTTCTCAAGGATGGAAGCAGGATTGTGACTGGCTATCAAAGTTTGTGGGAAGAGACAGAGTAATTAAATTCCATCTGTGTCATCACTCGAACAACTTTCAATTTTTAATGGCGATCGCAGGGTAGTCAGCTTATGTAACTAGCTTTTTCCTTTACCCTTTGCTCTACTTAGTACGTATTCTTGTTTTGAGCGTCTGCCATTAGCCTTCCCTAACGGGACGCTACGCGAACAGCTATATTGGATGCTACAGATACAGATGAACGACGTATTTGGCTGATTAAACTGGACTGTCCCCATACAAACGTACTAATAAGCTACAACTGTTACCAATTAAAGGTTTTAATTGTTAACTTCAAAATCTGTAACCATGTCTAAGCAATAGCTGTTTTGGCGATCGCGTAGCAGGTTGTAGATCCAAAATAATTAGCGATGCCTGCGGCAACCTTACGGAACGCTTGCAGGCATCAATAAAATACACGAGTACACAATTATTTACTCAACAATAGTTTCGGTTGTGATAATAGGCTTTTGTGTCTATCAAAATAGATTTGCTGAGGGAAGTTTAGCCTAATACTAAAATTCCTGTATCTCATCCAAGAGAAAAGTATTAAAAATGACTATCTATCAATTTCCTGAGGATTTTTATTGGGGCGTTGCTACTGCTTCTTTTCAAATCGAAGGAGCAGTTAATGAGGGAGGGCGTAAACCCAGTGTATGGGATACCTTTACCGCTACACCCGGAAAGATTTTAGGTAATGATACTGCTACCATTACTTGCGACCACTATCACCTTTATGAAACAGATGTGCAACTGATGGCAAAATTGGGCATCAAGCACTATCGTTTTAGTATTGCATGGCCCCGCATTATTCCCGATGGTCGCGGCACAGTCAATGAAGAAGGTGTAGATTTTTACAAGCGTCTGGTAGATTGTCTGCAAAAGTATAATATTACCCCTCACGCTACCTTATATCACTGGGATAGCCCCCAAGCATTAGAAGATTTATATGGCTCTTGGCAAAGTCGGCAGATGGCTTTTGATTTTGCTGATTATGTTACCGCAGTTGTTAGCCGCTTGGGCGATCGCATTACCCATTGGATGACACTCAATGAAATTTACTACTTCACTCACGCAAGTTATGGTGTTGAGCTAGAACCTGCACACGCGCCAGGAAAACTCCTCAGCAGTCAAAAAGAAGTTTGGCAGACTTCTCATCACGCCTTACTTGCCCACGGATTAGGGTGTCAAGCTATCCGCGCCGCTTCACCTGGTGCTTGCAAGGTTGCTTTAGTAGATAGCATCGGCGTCACGGTTCCGATCAACGAGTCTCCTGAGAATATAGCAGCTGCCAAAAAGGCCTTTCACACTTTTAGGTTAAATGGGGGTATTCTTATCCCCGCCCTCACTGGTGCCTACAGCCCAGCAATGCTTGAGGAATTAGGAGAAAATGCCCCTGACATCAAGCCTGGGGATTTAGAAATAATTCATCAGCCTTTAGATGCTGTTGGTCTCAATATTTACAGCGGTACTTATGTGCGTGCTGTTGATAACGAAAAAGGTTATGAGTTGCTCAACCTTCCCAAAGGCTACCCGCGAATGTATATGCCGTGGTTAAATATTGTTCCTGAGAGTATCTATTGGGGAATTCGTCATGTCAGCGAGACTTTGGGGCGTCATGATTTACCTGTGATGATTACCGAAAATGGTTGTGCAGCAGAAGATGAATTAAATGCTAACGGTGAAATGATTGATACTGACCGCATTATGTACCTACGGCAGTATTTAAAGTCAGCTTATCGTGCTATTGATGAAGGCTATCTTTTGAAAGGATATTTTCTTTGGACTTTCATAGATAACTTCGAGTGGGCTTGGGGATATTCTCGACCTTTTGGAATTGTTTATGTAAATTACAGCACACAACAACGCATTCCCAAAGCCAGCTTTGAATGGTATGCAGAGTGTATCCATCAAAACCGGGTTGTTTAGTCCTAAAAATGCGCACAACCAAAAGCATTCATCATATTTATTCAAAAGAAACAGGGAACAGGTAATGGGCAACAGACGGGGTATAAATCCCCGTCTAAAACTTGCTGCGCTATGCCACCACACCACTTCTTCTAGTGGGTTTTCCGACTTGTGCAGAGTGGGGCGATATCAGGTTTGCGAGAAGATTGATCATTAAGATTCACACGGAAAGTTTTGAATAATAAATGATTATCCCGACTTGATCTGAAACCCAATAGCGGAATGGCTCCACAAGGGGACAGGGCATTGAATCAGATCCAAAAACAACTGAAACTGATACGCAAAGCGCAGTAAATTTCAGAAATTGATTGTTTAAGGTGTGTAGAAATTACTGTCTAGTTCCTAAGTTCCTCTGTTATGAATCGTTCGACTTCACTGTTTCACTCATGCTTAATAGCAACTGTATTAACTTTAGCTATTGCTCAAAATACGGTTGCTGCTACATGTATCTCACGAAATGATTGCAATTATCAAGCTTATCAAAGTGAGAAAGATTACCGTGAATATGAGCGCGGTGAGCATCCTTATAGAACTGGTGCCACAATTATGGTCATCACCTTTATCAGTACAAAAATAGCTAAGTCTGCATTAAAGTCATGGCTTCTAAAACCCTAAACAAACTGTTTTAATATTAATCTTCTCCAACATAGCCTGAGTTTTGTATACAAGAATCTAACTCAGCCTGGTATGTAAATTTATCTTAACTTTTTATAAATTACTACCAGGACTTTAATTAGCTATTTATTAGAGCTTATTTACTCGCTTATATTGTCTTAACTCTGTACGGTAAGTATTTTTGGGAATTTATTCGTAAAGCGCTAGTACCGCTGCGCGGAAGTCAAAAGCCAAAAGAATTGTATTCCGGGCTTTTGCAGCATTGTTAATGGTCTGTTTATTTACGCCGTGCTGTACTAGATAACTCTACAAAATCTTGAGCGCAGTATCTCTTCCGATTCGGCAACAGCAATATTTACTCAAGTTACTGCACTAATAACATTGAACAAGTATTTCATATTGTCTTTTAAGTAACAAATTTCCTTTACAAATGAATCAGGAAATAATGTACCTAACGTAGATGAAACCCCACGATATAGGGGTGATTATAGCTGGGTAAAGAGTCATGCATTATTTCCCTTTGATTCCTGACTCCAGATTCGCCATCAGCAAATCTGGAGTTTTTATTTTTTGATGGCTAAAACACTGTGGTAATGCTCTAGTACTGACTGCGAGGGCATTTACTCTTGTAAAAAAATTTCTATATTAAACACTCGCAAATCTATCGGGAAAGTGTATAATGCTAAAAATACGGTTTGTCGGTAGAGTTATAGTACTTTACGCAGCAACAATAATAACCGGAGAAGGCAAATTTCAAAGCTCTTAATTGGAAGCTTTTGATATGTGCTGGATTTGGTTGTGCTTGTTTGCATGGCTACTCAAAACCAATTCAACAGTAGATATTAAATTGCTGGCAAAAATCTGGGAAGGGGGATTCTTTGTTTAATCCTTACTCTTCATCTTGCAAAAATACTATTTACAGCCCAAAGGAGTGAATGTGATTAACGCTATACGGATTAATGAAAACTTGACAACAACAGGACAAGTCATAAAACAACAGATTCAACAAGCTAAGCAAGAAGGTTTTAAGTCGGTTTTGAATTTGCGATCGCCTGATGAACTAGGATTTGTTAAAGATGAGCAACAGATGGTTGAAGCTTTGGGGCTGTATTATGCGAATGTTCCCCTGAAGCTAGAACATTTAAATGAGGAGCTGATTACTAAAATCCTCACTACACTAGACCAACTTCCTCAACCAACGCTTATACATTGTGCCGCAGCCATGCGTTCAACGGGAATCGCATTGTTGAGTGTAGCCATCCAAGAGGGATTGACACCAGAGCAAACTTTAACCAAAGCTAGAAATCTCGGCTTTGGGTTCTTTGAACACGCTGGTGTCAGTCCCCGATTAAAGCAATTATTCGTCAACTATCTTGATAAACATACAAAGGTAGCTGTACCTTATGCATTAAGCATTTAAAAGTTGCGATCGCTGACCAAGCTTTAACTATCAACAATACGTGAATTATCCCAACCTGCCGTTGTTTTAGTAGGTTGGGGTAGTATAGGTATGGCAATTTTTGCAGATCAAATTACCTTAAGTTTGCACAACTTTTTGGTGGTAAAGGCTGAGGATTTAAAGCGCTCAAAATTCCTGGATTACCTACGCCAGTTGAATTTAACTGAGAATTTAATTTAGAAGCACCAGATGGATCGTCTTGCTTAGGACCGATAGCTAGAATACCCCTGTTTCGTACCAGAATCTCCGAGTGAGAATGTGGACGGGGTGGAAAACCAGGAACGCGCGTTCCACACCAATCATCTGGATCGGAATTAGCAACACCAGAAATGTTATTTAGTTGAATTGCATTAGGCGCAATTGGTTGTGGTCCTCCAGCAAAAGCAGGACTAACTGCATTTACAGTTAAAACTGTACCAAGTACTGCCAAAGTTAAAGAAGGTTTAAACATAAATACTCCATCATTAATTGTCTTTGGGTTTTCTTCCTTCATTAACTACATAGGTATGACAGAGGTAGTTTATGCATGAAAATAAAATTTCTCCAAATAAAACCACAGATAAACAACGGACACCGATGAATATCTGTGGTTAGCAATCATCAATCAGGAACTATCTAATTGGGGTGGTGGGAGATGTTGGCAACTCCAGTGGAACTCTCACTTTAGTAGATTTTTGAAAGTAATCGCGAGAATAATAATTTTGCCGACTACTGTTATCTAGAAATTGAGTGAAGCCTTGCAACATTATTTGAGAGCCAGCATGATCTAAGGTTAATAAAGTGTTGGAAAACCCTTTGTTGTAGTTGGCTGTTCCATAGGTATGGTTTGTATCTTGGACATTAAGACCATAGGTTGTGACTGGTGTAGTTCCCCAATCGCAGTCTGTCGGATGACATTTACCAAACACTTGAATGTTTAATTTATTTCCACCTGCTGAGGTAACGACTAAGCGAGTTACACCACGAGTGTTAGTATCTTTATTGACCCAAGTACCAACGAAATCAGCAGGTGCAGCCAATGCCGGACTAACTAAAGCAGCGGCTAAAGCTACAGTAGAAGCAGCAACCATTAAAGAAGATTTCAACATATTATTAGTACTCCATTATTAGTAATTGTGTTTTGATTTTGCGGTTTCTTAATTGAACTAATTAACCAAGAGAACCTTGATATTTATCAGCAATATCTCAGAAATATATCGGTGGTTAAAATTTCCAATTTCCTAACGCCACTTTTCACTCCAAGCACCTGTGACATCAAAACCACCAGTTACAGGATTTAACTTCAAAGAACCCCAACCAAAGGTGTTACAAATTGGGCCGAAACCATTCCCACAAATATCACCAGCACCGTAACCATTAAATGAACGAGTGCCTATGTGGGAATAAGTAGAACCTCCCCAATTACCGTTACCAAACCAAGTTGTATTGCTTGATCCAACACGAAGAACGCAACGCAAGCCTTCACCGTTGCGATTTCCTGTTAAATCAGAAACTTTGTATTCATCAAAATAGCTACCGCAAGTTTTCGGTCTGGGTAAAGACTTATAGTTAGTAGATTGGACTAATTGCCATTCTTCATTCCATGCACCAGTAACACGAATAGTTGAAGCATTGAGGATTTGTACCCTCAGATTTCCAGGAAAGTTATTGTGAATATCTTCACCGTTTCCGTGAATATCGGAGGCAAAACCAACAAGATTAGAACCTCGATAAATCGCTTGTCCCACGTGGCGATAGCTAGCACCACCCCAATTACCTTCGCCGTACCATGCTAATTTAGGAATCGTGGTTCCTGGTCTACCTTCACTCAATTTGACGCAGCGAATACCTCGACCTTGACGGCTATCTAAAGGCTTAACAATGTAAGTTTGAGTATGAGGAGCACAACTAAAGCTTGGTACTTGAGTTAGATGTAGATTTTGTAGTACAGGGACTTGAGCAAAAGCAGTAGTCGCCGTAGATAGGGCTACCATAGTACCAAGTGCTAAAGATTTCATTGAAAGTCGCAACATGATTCTCATTTGGTGTAGTAAAGTTTGTGGAGGCACTCTTAAACGCCTTCACTACTTCTCTAGGTAGGCTTCGAGTTTTTTATGCACCCTCGGCAAAGCATCATTGAAATTTTTTCAACTTTTGTGCAATTCGATGCCGATCGCTTCAGTCATTGGGCGACAGAATCAAGATTGCGTAGTAGTATGCAAGGTTGTGTAAAACGCACACCGCAAGAAACTTCAGAATACTTTTGGGCGCTGTATTGGTATAAGTTCTGGCAGCTTCTTGAATCTCAATCTCTAGCAAAGCAACATCTGACTGCTTACTTGCAAGAATCCTGCTATTGGGTGTCCCAAAAAACTGTGAATGGTTTCGCCACTACTCAGTATCAATTATCAGACTGTTTTCAGGTGGCGATCGCTCAAATTGATCGCGTCCTTAAAGGTTTCAACCCCAGTCAAGGTTATACCCTGAAAAACTACGCCGGCCCCATCTTTGCAAGTGCAATCCGTGAAACTTTGCGCCAACGTCGCGAAGTTGATATCTGTACAGATTGGGGACTATTACGTAAAGTCTCGCAAAAGCGATTGCAGGAAGCTTTGCAAAATGCAGGTTTATCTCAAGAAGATATTCATGCTTATATCCTTGCTTGGAACTGTTTTAAAACCTTTTATGTTCCCACCACAGCCGGAACTTCGCGCAAGCTTTCTCGACCAGATAACCAAATATGGGAAGCGATCGCCAAAGCTTACAATTCTCAAAGTAACCAGCAGATCGGCATCTCAACCCTTGAGAAGTGGTTGCTAACTACTGCGAAAGCTACTCGTAAATATCTTTATCCGACTCCCGAATCTCTCAATATCACCCAAGGCGGAGATAATTCCTGGGAATTAATTGATAATCTGCCAGGAAATCAACAACCATCCTTAATTCAAGAAATTATTGCCCAAGAAGAAGAACAAACTAGGACTTCTCAACAGACGGAAATTAATCAGGTTTTAGTCACTGCGATCGCCCAATTAGAACCAGAAGCACAACAGATTGTGCAACTGTACTACGCTCAAGGACTAAATCAAGATAAAATCGCCAAACAGCTAGAAATCAAGCAGTATACTGTATCACGCCGACTAACAAAAGCCAGGGAAAATTTGCTGAAATCTTTGGCTAATTGGAGTCGAGACAGGCTGCATATTTCCATCACTCCAGACCTACTCAAAAGTATGAGTACCGTAATGGAGGAATGGTTGCAAAGCTATTACGGTGTATCTCCTGAATAACGCGGGGAGTGGGGATAAGGGGGATGAGGAAGCAAATGACCAATGACAAATGACCAATGAAATGACCAATGACAAATCCTAGCCAAAGACTACCCCAGAGGAACCGCCATGACTGCATTCACTTTTGCCAATCCCACTGATTTAATTTTAGAAATCCCAGTTAAAGCCCAAAATCAGGCGGATCTCCAGAGTCCATCTTTTTCTAACCCCACTTCTCGCTATCAAGGTTATATTAATGAACTTTGCCTGAGTGCTATCTTGCCTTGGTTGCAAGAGGATTTGACGCCACAGGCAAAGGTCTGGCCAACTACCACTGCTTTACCTAGTTTTTGGGAACTGGTAAATGGAACCGCAGTCGTAGTAGACGCCACTCGATTTATTTTGGTTCCTAGTGAAAATATTGATTTAAGTGAATTGCGAGTTCCGCAAGAATGGGTGGATTTGCCTAGTTGGGCTGGTGATTATTATTTGGCTGTGCAAGTAGAACCAGATGAAGGCTACGTTAGGGTTTGGGGTTACTGTACTCATGAACAATTGAAGAATAATGGCAATTATGATGCAGGCGATCGCACTTATTCTTTAGATGCTACTGAAATTATTAATGATATTAGTGTATTGGCGGTCACTCAAGAACTTTGCCCACAAACAACTACACGTAGCGCTATTTCACCCCTGCCGAGCCTACCACAACAACAAGCCCAAAACCTAATTGCTCGCCTGGGAAAGTCGGAAGTACTGACACCTCGGTTAGCTATCCCTTTTCAACTTTGGGGTGGGTTAATTGAACATGGAGGTTGGCGACAAAGCTTATATCAACAACGTTTAGGTTTACCAGAACAATGGTCAGTGCTGCAATGGTTGGAAAGCGGCGTTTCCCAAGCAGCAGAAACTATTGGTTGGGGACGCTTGAATATGCAATTGAGTTTTGTCGGTGGAAAAGGTGTAGAAGAAACACAACCAGATTCTATTCTGTCTCGCCGGCTTGCGATCGCTGGCCAAACATACGAACTATTAGTCATACTACAAGGCGAACCCGATGCACCTATCTGGCGGTTTGAATTGCGTAACGCCACAGTAGGTGCAGCCATACCGGGTGGTTTTAAACTGCGACTACTCACCGAAGATTTACAGCCTTTCCCTAATAATGAAGATATCGCCACAACTGCCACAGAACAACTTTTCGTAGAAGTTGCTTTAGAACCTGGTGAAGGTATAGTTTGGGAAATAGAACCCCTCCCAGAAAATTATGACCGCGAAATACTCAAATTTTAAACTTTAGTTTGGCTTTTTTTATAGATACTAGGATGGGGGATTATTTCCTCAATCCACGGATAAATAAAAAGCCATGAGAGAAAAACCAAAAAAACAAATGCGTATCTGGGCGATGACTTGCCATCTCTCGGCTTTATTAGCTTGGATGCTATTGTTTTTTTTAGTATTTCTCGGAATTCCTATGTATTTACCGTTAAATATTTTAGGACCGCTGATCGTTTGGCGATTAAAGAAAGCCAAATCTCCTTGGATTGATTTCCAAGGTAAAGAATCTTTAAATTTTCAAATATCTCTAACTTTCTATATTTTGATTGTTATAATCGTATCCTTATTGCTGATGCTTACTATCTGTGGTATTGCTCTAACTACTAATAGTACAGGAAAAGAAGTTAAGACACTTTTAGATAGTTTATTATTGGTATGGTTATTGTTAACTTTATCAATGATAGTCTTGCAATTATTTTTAGTTAATTTTGCTGCATTAAAAGCTTACAAAGGTGAACATTATCGTTATCCTTGGACAATTAGATTTTTAAGATAATTAATTAGATAACAATTCTTCAATGACTAAAAATCCCGATCAAAAAATAAGAATTTGGGTTATGTTATGTCATCTAGGGTCTACATTATGGCTACCAATCAACTTTTTATTAGCATTGTTATTGAATAAAAATTTATTTATTCCTTTGTTAAATATTTTTATGCCATTAATTATTTGGGAAAATAAAAAAGCAGAGCATTTATTAATTGATATTAACGGTAAAAATTCTATAAACTTTCAAATATCCACAACAATATATATGATTATTTGGATGATTATTGTTTTATTTATGGCAACAGACTGTGGTAGTTCCTTAAGTGAGATATTAGCGGAGAATAGTGAATTGAATCGCCGGGTTTATAATTATTTTCAAATGTTTAGTTTTCCGGCAATTTTACTAGGATTATTGCAGTTTGTCTGTAGTATATCTGCTGCAATCACGACGTATATAGGGAAGTCATATCACTATCCGTTGACAATAAAATTTTTGAAGTAAATCAGCTAATATGACCAAAACCAACGATGCTCGATTGCACCGCGCGCAATGCTCTCTTGAGGGTTTATCAGTGGGAGATGCTTTTGGAGAGAGATTTTTTCTCCATCCAGATGTGGTAGAAACTTTAGTATCCGCCCGTGCTATTCCGGCATCACCTTGGTCGTATACTGACGATACGCAGATGGCACTCTCAATCGTTTCTATTCTGCGAGAATATGGGGAAATTAACCAAGATAAACTAGCAGAAAGCTTTGCCAAACAATACGATAGCGATCGCGGTTATGGTGCAGCAACAAGCGGGCTGTTAGCACAGATACGCAATGGCAAACCTTGGCAACAAGAGGTAGTTACTCTATTTAATGGACAGGGTTCCTACGGTAATGGTGCAGCGATGCGAGTTGCACCTGTGGGAGCATTTTTTGCCGAAGATTTGGACTTGGTTGTGACTCAAGCCGTAAAAAGTGCGGAAATTACTCACACTCATCCAGAAGCGATCGCTGGGGCGATTGCTGTTGCAGTGGCGGCTGCTTTGGCTTGGAGATTAAAAGATTTTTTACCAACTCAGCAAGAGTTCCTCAACCAGGTTTTGCTTTATGTTCCAGACAGTGAGGTGAGTTCAAAAATTCGCCTAGCTCGTGATTTGTCAGCGAATATCCCAGTACATTCAGCAGTTGCGGTATTAGGAAATGGTACTAAAGTTTCAGCTCAAGACACAGTTCCCTTTGCTTTGTGGTGTGCTGCTCAACAGCTTGATAACTACGAAGCAGCGCTGTGGTTAACTGTGAGTGGGTTGGGGGATAGAGATACTACTTGTGCGATCGCTGGTGGAATTGTAGCAATGTCTACAGGTTTAGAAGGGATTCCCACAGATTGGCTAAAAGCACGGGAGCCTTTACCTAATTGGGAAGCGGAAACAATCACTCTTTTCCGTCCTACTGGCCCTAAGGAACTGGCTCTAATCAAAGAAAGTGGGGATCGCGAGTTTCCGCCTCGACTTCCAGAACAGCCTATTTTCTACCCAGTACTTAACGAAGAATACGCTTCTCAAATTGCCCGTGATTGGAATGCAGCCAATGCTGATACAGGATATATCGGCTATGTAACGCGCTTTCAAGTGCGTGCAGATTTCTTAAGTCGCTACTCAATCAAAACTGTAGGTGCTTCCATCCACCAAGAATATTGGATACCTGCACAAGATTTACCGGAATTCAATCGCAATATTGTTGGTTTGATTGAAGTGGTAGCGGAGTTCCGTCAGTAAACAGATGATGCGGATTTCTAGCTTGCGCCCCACTTTTGATAGGGCGATCGCCACCTGGGTAATTGAGTCAAGCACAGACTTGATGCATAGAAGAATACCAAACAGTTGGGTCTAAATGAGGGCGATCGCCAAATCGTCGATAATCAGTTTATTAATAATTAGAATATAAATAATCTTAGTTATTAATAAATTTACTTCATCTAAATACTGAAAGAATTCACCTGGATAAACAACATTAGCTAGCTCTGCCTTGAGAGTGATTTTATTGCAAATCATTGTGAAAATAATTTCATTCTCCAGATTGATGCAATCTTTAAAAAATCAGGATAAAAATAGACTATCGAACCTTTGAAGAACCTACGACTTCCAAATATCATTGTATCTGTTGAATAATAATTATCTATCAGTTTATTATTCAACTTAACCAAAAGAAGTTTAGTTCTGCACTAGGTTTATAAACATATTACTTCAAGAGGCATACCTTAGAAATTAGTTTTTTAAATTAACCTAATTCAGGTAAAAGCTTCTCTACTGAAGTACAAGTTCTGCGTTTTTGACGCTGTTATTGAGGAATGCAAATGAAAATTATTGCTTTGGTTACATCTATCTTACGTCCCGTACGTTTTCTATTTGTCGCTTTTACCTGTGCATTGTTATTGCTATCTAATGCAGTTCCCGCTTTTGCTATTGATAGCTATCAGAGCAATCCCGAAGAAGCCACTACACAACTTTTGGACATTCAGCGCAAAACTGACGAAGTAGAGAGATCAGCACCTCCAGGATTAGATAAGGTTCAAAAAGAATCAAATAAGGGGCTGAATGAAGTTCAGGGAGATGCAGATATCGACCAGATGAAGCGTCCTGATAATACAAAAGCCGCAGAGTCAGTAGAAGGCAAAATAGAAAATTTCCTGGAAAAAGTTACAGGTAAGAAGTAGGTTGCATTAATGGTAAACTCCGGAAAGGCGCGGTGAATTAACATTTGTCTATTCACATCAACCGCGATTTTCCATCACCTAGTATCTTTGCCAAGATTGTGATCTAACTCCTATTAACAATCCAAGTTCATCTCAGGTTATTTGTCACAATAAATTGGTGTAGCTTTTAGTAGAGGCATCTTGATTAGTAAGAATATTCAAGATGTCTCTTACTATTAAATAGATACTAATTAAAGAATTTGACCATCTATCCATTAGCATAAAAATAAAATATTAACCAGATATTTAAAATAATTTATTATCTTTCTATAGGCTGATGTAAGTTCAGGATTGAATTTGTGAACTTAGTAAATAAGTTCGTCAAGAGAGGGAAAGTAATGCCTAAAATTAACATAGGGTTAACAGAACAACAGCGTCAAGGTGTGATTGATCTGTTAAATCAAGACTTAGCAGATTCTTATGTGTTGTTAGTCAGAACTAAAAAGTATCACTGGGATATTGTTGGCCCTCAATTCCGCACTCTGCACCAACTTTGGGAAGAACACTACGAAAAACTGACACTAAACATTGATGCGATCGCAGAAAGGATTCGCACTTTGGGTGGTTACCCAGTTGGTACATTGGAGGGATTTTTGAAACTTGCCACCATCAAAGAAAAAGCTGGTCAAGTTCCCACAGCCACAGGTATGGTAGCTCAACTAGTAGAAGATCATGAACAGGTAATTCGTAATCTTAGAGACCATGTAGATAGCTCTGGTGATGAGTTTCATGACCAAGGAACTGCTGACTTTTTAACTGGATTGATGGAAGAGCATGAGCAGATGGCTTGGATGCTACGCTCGTTTATTGAAGGGCAAGCATTAGATCCAAATACTCAATCGGCAGCAGCTGACACTCAAACTCCTGTAGGTGTGTAGCTCAGTCGCGTAAGCATAACATCTAACTTTAAATGGCAGTCTGTGGAAAAAGAAATTTACCCGCAGCTGCCTATTTCATCTGTACTTTGTAAAATAAGATTCAAGGAGATTCCTGTGGTAGAAACATACACAGCAGAACGCACTATTTCAGCTGTATTTAAAGAACAAAAGCAAGTTGATGATGTAATTCGCCGTTTGCTAGATCGAGGTGTCCCCAGAGATCATATTTCCGTATTGGGCAGAAACTTTCAGTCAGAAACTCGAATTGCTGGTTTCATTACCAAAAAAGATGTGATTTTTGGCGGTTTGAGAACCGGGGCAATTTTCGGTTCCTTATTTGGTTCCTTTCTCAGCTTGCTGACAGGGGTAGGCGTACTGTTTATTCCCTTTGTTGGTCCGATTGTGGCGGCAGGCCCAATCAGCGCACTGTTACTTGGGGCTGCAAGCGGCGCGATCGCAGGTAGTGCTGGTGCTGGATTAGTGTCAGTTCTAACTACCTTAGGAATGCCAGAAGATAAAGCAGCAATTTACCAAACCCGCTTACAAGCCGGCGAGTTTTTATTAATGGCAGAAGTGCCAAGCGATCGCGCTGGCGAATTTCAATTATTACTAGAAAGCGCTGGCGGCGAAGAAATTCACACCGCTGAGAAAACTTTTGCTCGTCCTTGTCCTGGCCCTTGTAACAAGCCAGAGGACTTATCTCCAGAAGTTCGCTCTCATCTTTCGCCAGAAGCACAGCGCACCTTCATTGAACGCTATAACGTTACACTCAGTGAAACAAGTGACGAGTTCACCGCCGAACAAGCTGCTTGGGAAGCAGTTCATCAGCAATTTGATGAAGATGAAAACGGTGTTTGGTCAAAAGCCAAGGTAAATGTCTAAGCGATCGCGCCTCAGTTATGATATCGAGTTTGGTGAGCGAATTAATTGGGGCTTTCAAGGGTAAGTTTTATGGATTTCGCATTTTAACTGCCTAAGCTGATGAATATTGAGATTAGCCTGCGACGGCAGGCTATGTATGTATAGCCCCAAGCTTTCAGCTTGAAGGCAGTAGAAGTTATTATCGTCGATATTCGTCGCCGCAATCGCCAATTAACTGATATAAATCTCGTGACTGTCGAGACACTGCATCTATTTGATTTACATCCTCAGCATCTAAAGCAAAATCAAATACTTTGGCGTTATCTGCTAAATGTTCAGATATCCCAAGTCTGGCACCGACAATTACGCCTCCAACAGTAGACTTATCTAAGATGTAACGTACTGCCACATTAGAGATGCTAACTTCATGCTTATCGGCAATAGATTTGACGGTAGCAAGCAACTCTTGAAATAATTGCCACCCACCCCAAGCATCGACCATATTCTTATATTTCTTTAGGCTAACTGTAGCCAGGTCAAATCCTCGTGGTTCTGGTTTACCCAAATACTTTTCTGACAGTAACCCGCCGCAAACTGTGCCATAAGTAAAAAGTTTGATGTCGTGCTGTTGACAAAACTGAATCATACTCACTTCAGGACGACGATCAACTAGAGAAAATTGCACTTGGTTAGAAACGATTTTAATACCTGCTTCAACAATTATTTGTAGATGTTCAGTATCAAAGTTAGTCAAGGCTAAATGCTTAATTTTACCCTCAGTTTGCATATGCGCCATGTACTTGAGAGCATCGAGGTAGTTCTTATCTTGATATTCCCACCAGTGGAACTGTATCAAATCTAATGATTCCACATCCATTCTTCTGAGGGAGATATTAATATTGTCCTCGACAATTTTTCTAGTCATTTTGCCTGGACGAGGAACCCACTTGGTGAAGGCTTGGATATGAGAGACAGCTTCTTTACCACGAGTTGCAATTAGTTGACGGCGGAACTCACCAATCAAATCTTCGGCGGGACCATAATGGTCTGCTAAATCCCAAGTAGTAAAGCCTGCATCCACATATTTAAACATAGTTTGAATAGCGGCTTTGGGGTCGATGCGTCCATGTCCACCAGATACTTGCCACATTCCATTTAAAATCCGGCAGATGTTTAAATCGGGAGTAAATTGTAGATAGCTTGCTGCGGGTAGTACCATGTTAAATTTTGAATTTTGAATTATTTAACGCCAATCCTTTTCAGATTGTTCTAAAACGTAAGCGGCGACAGCTTGAATTTGCTCTGTAGTCAGGCGATCTTTGTACGCTGGCATATTACTTTTACCATTAGTAACAATTGATGATATTGCCTCTAAAGAATCCATTCCATATTTTTTGAGTACTTTTTTCTTCAAAGTCTTACCTCGCCTGACAATATTACCACCATTAACATGGCAACCAGCACAATGAATATCAAAGATTTGTGCACCACTAACTATATCCGCTGCCTTCGCTGACGGGGTAAGAATACTTGTCAATATAAAGAAAGCAACTAATATCAATTTTATTAGTTTCATTACTTGCATTTTCCTATTTTTAGTCTGATTTAGCTGCACATAAATGCAGTAACAATACTACAACGATTCAAAGTCTGCCATAAACCCAACAAACTTTTGGCATTCTTCCTGAAAGGATTCAGCATCACTAACATCTTCAATTTTATATGCCATAATCCGCTTGCCATCGGGCATTTTTTTAGAAGTAATGCAATCGCCTGTATATTTATCTGCCAATGCTTTAAATTCAGTTGCATAGATTTTCCAAGCTTGTCCTGAACAAGTGATATTTACTTGCCACATAATTAACTTTTATGCTGAATCAATAAATATTAATCATCTCACAAAATGGATATCCGTTACATATTAACTGCTGTAACAACCCGTTTAAGTGGGTAAAAAGCCAAGATTAACAAACCGTCAAAGACACCAAGAAAAGAAAGAGAGAATTTTAGAGATTACTAAAGATTGCCAAGGCTTATCGAAACAGTAAGATTAATAATTCATACTGCGGTGATTTTCTATCTAAAGGAAGTACCTTATCCAAACAGGCTGCACCATAATGGCAATAGAGGAGCTTGTCTGGAAAATTATATCCAAATTACCTAAATACCAAGAGTTGAAAATGCCTAACAATATCAAAGAGAAAATTCAGACAGATTTGCAACAGGTCAAAGAAACTGGACAGTTGAGAAGTGAAAGAATTAGAGAAATTGTCAAAGCCGCAGTGTCTCAAGTAGGTTCTGAGTTTAGAGCGGGTTCTGTAGAACTGCGTAGTATTGTCAGAGATGCTGTTTCTGCTGTAATTGAAACCTTCCAAGAAAAAGGTAGCGAAATTAAAGAAGAAGTAACGGCTTCGATTGAAGGAGTATTGGAAGGAGTTAATAGCAAACGACACGAAAATATTGCTAAAACTCAGACAGAAATTAAAAAGCTACAGACTCAATTAGATAGCGAAGAAGAACAACTCCAACAAGAAGTTGATGTCATTTTGGCAGAGATTGAAGAGACAGGTAAAGAAACATCTACTAGTACAAAAAGTGTCCTTGACTCTGTACTCAATGGCATCAAAGATAGTGAAGAAGCAGCTATATTAAAGAAACGCTATGCGCAACTACAAGCGCAACTCGCTATTGTTCGAGCTAATTTAGCTGCACGCTATGGCGGACGTTCTGAGGAAGTCAAAGACTATCTAGAGGAAGCTAAACACTGGTATAATCAGGCTCGTCCCCAAGCAGAAAACTTAGCTGTACAAGTAGAACAGAAGCGATCGCAGCTCGATGATAAACTGGGTGAAGCTGGGAGTGCGATCGCAAAAAGAGAACGTCAGCTAAAGCAGTCATTAAGAGAGTTACTGCTAGCAGCGGCTGAATTGTTCAAAGAGAAAGATCATAGTGATAAACCAAAGCTACCTCCTAGCTAATTTGATTTGTGGAAATTGTAATATTAAGATTCCCGACTTCTTGAAGAAGTCGGGAATTTTGTTTTTTATAAATTATAAAATTAGTATAAATTTAGGGTTGAGGTTCTTTTCAAAGGAGAAATTTAATTAAAAATATAAAATTATTATTTGATGATTTTAGTTAGTATTTTATCTATATTTTAAATAAGAAAATTGGTAACGGGATACTGCTAGGAGTATTTTAAGCCCATTACCAACTTGACATGGTTAGTAAATACCATCCTGTCTATTTATTTGCTCTTCATGCTTGGCAATAACCCAAACTGCATGAATACTACCAGGAAGCCAACCTAAGAGTGTGAGCAAAATGTTAATCAGCAAAGTCGGACCAATACCAACTTCTAGAAAAACTCCTACTGGAGGCAACAACAGACCAAGAAGTAAGCGAGTTATTTTCATGGGTTTGATTCTAATTTTCGATTGGTTTACTTACAGTTGTATGAATGTCACCGAATTAGCAAATCCACCTATGGAGTTATATTAATTCGACGACTGAAGAATTTACACAAAGATTGCCTAAATGATAATTAGCTCGAGGGTAATTCTCCCTTGTTCTTAACATCTCCGCTGCCTAAAGCCAGATTTTTTTCAACAAAGTAGTTGTTAATGAATGTGGTAGCAAAAGATAGGATCACTGGACCAAGCAGAAAACCAATGATTCCCCGAACAGAAAAGCCAGGAACTAGCGCTGCTGCTAATGCGAAACAAATGCCGTTAACGACTAACGAAAATGCTCCAAAGCTTAAGAAATTAAGTGGCAAAGATAAGGTTGAAAGAATTGGCTTTACTGAACCATTAATCAAACCAATAACTAACGCTGCAATTATAGCTGCGGGAAAATTAGCAATATTAACGCCTGGAACAACTAAATCAACTATTAGTAGGCTCAAAGCTGTAGCTACTGCTGTTAACACTGGTCCCAACATTATTTTTACCTCAGAAACAGATTATCGATAAAATTAACTACCTTCAGTTATTCTTACCTAACCAATCTGTCTGAGCATCAATAGCAAGGTAGATTTTCCTTCTATCATTCGACTGAGAAATGAGCAAGGTTCAAAAATTAGTTTTTAATTTTCTATTTCATCTTTTACTAGTAAAAATTTTATAGTTAATTTTTAAAGAAAATCTTAAGTTTTAGCGTACGAGAATTAAATTTTTAATTTGTAAACGAACCCAGAGACATCTAATTCCTAGAATTTATTGCTTGTAGTAAAGCGACGATTTATATAAAACTTGTTCTTGATGCGTTTCTAAAGTGCAATCCGCTGAGGGATAAGCAACACAAGTAACAATATAGCCAGCCTGTATTTCCTGTGGACGGAGAAATTTCTGCTCACTTTGATCAATTTCGCCATTGATAAGTTTAGCAACGCAAGCAGAACATTCGCCTTGTTTACACCCAGACGGAAGGCGGATACCAAAGTCTTCTGCGATATCAAGGATATATTGATCGTCTGGGACTTCAATGGTGCGATCTAACCCAATCGCAGGATTGATGAGTCGAACTTGATAAACTGCCATCTGCTATTACCAATACAAGAAATAACTGTTGTTATTTTCTCCCTTTGGGGCAATTTTATACAAAGTATGTCGAAAAGAGTATACAAGTGTCAGGGAATATCAAAAAATGAATTGTGCCATATTCATAGGGTGGCTTAGCAAAGTTTAACGTACCATCTTGATCTTATCGGTGCTACGTTAAGCGTTTTGCTGTAACGCACCCTACTGGCGTGTCTAGACTAAAATAGTGCAATATAAAATGTTCGTAGTTGCGCTTTAGCGCCTTCTAAACTAGAAATCTAATGCATCATTTTAGGCGTGTCAGTCCACTACTGACGTGATACTATAGCGTTTCTCAGTTAGGTGCAGTACGCTTTTACCCCACTCCGCGTTTGCGCGCTTCAAATGCGGGGTGGGGTTCCGACTGTATTGCAATCAAGCGATAAGCCCTATAGATTAACTATTGATAGAAACGTTATATTTACTGTCTAACAGACTTCATTGACAAACTAATTCGCTTCAGTTTCTCGTTAACTTCCAGTACCCGGACTTTCACAACTTGTCCGACTTTGACAATCTTCTTCGGATCGTCTACGAATCTATCAGCAAGTTGGGAGATATGCACTAATCCATCTTGATGTACGCCGATATCAACAAATGCACCGAAGTTGGCGACATTGGTGATGATACCTTCTAATTCCATACCCTCGCTCAAATCCTTGATTTCTGTAATTCCCTCTTTAAAGGTGGCATACTTAAATTCAGCACGGGGATCTCTGCCTGGTTTTTCGAGTTCGCTGAGAATGTCGCGCAGTGTCGGTTCGCCTACGGTATCGGTAACGTATTTCTTCAGGTTGGTCTTTTGGAGTTTTGCCGCAATTTGTGTAACCTGATTTAAGGGTACGCTGAGGTCAGATGCGATCGCTTCTACTAAGGAGTAACTCTCTGGATGTACGGCTGTATTATCCAAAGGATTTTCACTGTTGCGAATTCGCAGAAACCCGGCTGCTTGTTCAAACGCCTTGGGGCCCAGCTTTGGCACCTTTAACAGTTGGCGGCGATTTTTAAAGGCTCCATTCTGGTTGCGATAGGTAACAATATTATTGGCAACTGCTGGCGTAATTCCAGAGACAAATGTCAGCAATTCTTTAGAAGCCGTGTTCAAGTCTACACCAACATAGTTAACGCAGCTTTCTACAGTTTCATCTAACTTTTTCTTCAGCAATTTCTGGTCAACATCGTGCTGATATTGTCCCACGCCAATCGATTTCGGATCGATTTTCACTAGTTCCGCCAGAGGATCTTGCAACCGCCGGCCAATGCTAATGGCACCGCGCACGGTAATATCTAAATCGGGAAACTCTTCTAATGCTACTTTGCTAGCAGAATAGATAGATGCACCCGATTCATTTACCATTACCTTTGTTGGTTTGCGTTCTATAGCTTGCAGTACTTGGGAGACAAACTCGTCAGTCTCGCGGGAAGCTGTACCGTTACCAATAGCAATCAACTCAATTTTGTACTTTTCAATGAGATTTTTGATAGTTTGTGCAGCTTTAGTGCGTTGTTCTGCTGCTTGGTGGGGAAACACGGCTTGGTATTCCAAAAATTTCCCTGTTTGGTCGATTACTGCTACTTTACACCCAGTTCTGAACCCAGGATCGATTGCTAAAGTTGGTTTCATCCCAGCTGGTGCAGATAATAGCAACTCCCGCAAATTAGTTTCAAAGGTTTTAATTGACTCAAAATCAGCGTAGGTTTTCTTCTCAGCAATTACTTCCCCTATCAGTGATGCTTTCATCAAGCGATTAAATGCATCCTTCACCATCGCCTGATAAAAATCGCGAATAGCGCGGACTTTGGTTTTTATCTCCTTTGACTCCAGATAGGAAAGTACCACATCTTCATCAAAGGCGATTTCAAAATTTAGAACTCCCTCCGCTTCACCTCGACACAACGCCAAGATATTATGAGGTGCAATGTTTTTCACCTTAGCTTGATAGTTACGGTACATTTCAAATTTCGTTGTACCTTCAGGATGTTCGTCTTTAATCCGCGAGGTAAATACCCCCGATTCTAAGAGGTAATCACGAATATATGCTCGTGATTCAGCTTTTTCTGCGACTTCCTCGGCTAATATATCAGACGCACCTTTCAGCGCTTCTTCAGCAGATTTTACTGCCTGAGTTTCCGAAATATACTTTGCAGCTTCTGTTTCTAAAGAAGCAGATACTGGATTTTTCACATTCAATGATTTAATAAACTCCGCCAGTGGTTCTAAGCCTTTCTCTCTGGCGATAGTGGCACGGGTGCGGCGCTTTTGTTTATAAGGTAAGTATAAATCCTCAAGTTCAGTTTTTTGTAAACTAGAAGTAATTTGCGCTTTGAGTTCATCAGTGAGTTTACCTTGGTTGGCGATCGCATTTAAAATTACCGATTTTCGTTCCTCCAGTTCGCTTAAGTAGGTATACCTATCGGATAAGTCCCGCAGTTGAACTTCATCCATTTCGCCGGTGCGCTCTTTGCGGTAACGCGCGATAAAGGGAATAGTTGCACCCTCTGCTAAAAGTTCCAGCGCATTTTGCACCTGAAAGGGTTTAAGGTCTAGTTCAGTTGCCAGTAGTTGAGGAATGTTCAGCATTGAGTGTCTAAGTGGAAAACGGTACTTCTCAAGGTAATATGCTAATCGTTCTTTTAATGCAATCGTAATAGTGTTAAGCTAATTTACCAGATGATTACAAAATCTTAATTTTCTCCACCGTTATTTTACATAGGCAGTAGTTTCTATAACTTGCTGGAATGTAAAATTAACCACAGGGTCAAAAACCGTTTTAATCTGTTTATATCAGCGTTATACGTTTGATTTTAGAGGTTAGTAAAAATGGCTTTGTTTTTTCTAGTTCCACTTTGTACGGCTTTATTAACTGGCTATTTAGTTAAGCAATCTACTGATGAAATAGCTTACATTGCTGGTGTATTTGGCTTCATTTGCTTCGTTTTGAGCTTGGTTTTAGCACCTTGGCAAATCCAGCTACTGATGTTAATTGTTGTCCTGATAAGTACTAACAAGCTCTTGTCAAAAAATGACTACCAATTACCTAATAGTACAGAGAACGAACGAAGACAATGATACTAACTATGACTAAATAGTGTAGCGGAAACAAATATCTAGTTAAATAAGCTTTATTCCCTTACATCATCTTCACACTAGTATTTTTTCTGACTTCAACTGATGAGGAGTAATTACACGCTTGTTTGCAGGCTGATTTCCAACCTGCGATCTAGCCTAAAGACACATCTCAAATTGTTTGGATCTCTTCGTACAAGTAATTTTGGTAAACTACCTAAGATTTAAGCTTCCAGAATTTGAATTTCATCCAGTTGATTAATCACCACATCTGCACCTTGGACATGATCTGATTTTCCAATCCAAGTGATACCAATACAACCTGCGGCTTTAGCATCGCGTGCCATTTGCATATCACCAACAGAATCACCTACCATCAATGTGGCGCTTGGTTCTACGCCCAAAGCTTGGCAAGCTTGCAAAAATAGTACTGGATCTGGTTTACTCGGCCCTTCATCTACCCCCATTTCTAGCTGGAGATAGTCACTTAACTGGTGATAAGCTACAAACCTTTGGACTTCTTGAGTTGTCGCTGCTGAGAGGATGCCTAGTTTTAATCCTGCTTCAAAGAGAGACTTTAACACATCCAAGCTACCGACAAACAGTGGCGAAGGAGTTTGATCAATGTATTTTTCTGCTTCATCCAAAGCTTGACGAGCGATTTTTAAGGACTCAAACCAGCCCCTACCTGTTTCGGCAATATATGCGGCAGCTGCAACTTCGGTTTCGCGGCGACTTGCGACTGCCACTATACCAGCTGGATCTAAGTTATTGCCATTGACGCCAAATGCCATGAGTAGGGGTTCCCCAATACCTGGTATTTGAGCGTCAATCAACCGCGCTCCTCTTTGTGCAAGCGATCGCAAGTACACTTCTGAGTTTTCTAGAGTACCATTTTTATCAAACAAAATCGCTTGAATATTGGAAAATGTGATATTTCTACATTTAATAGTTACCAAAATCTTTTACCCTTATATAACTATAAAAAATTCTCTATTACTTACTATTTCTGATTTTATTTTTGATTATACTCTTCCTGTAGTAACAAAATAAGGATAAGTCCACAAAATAGCGTGCTATATGTCTTTTATCGATGAAATTAATCAAGTCAATACGTTGATTGTAGGAGCAAGCCAAGGTATTGGTTTAGGTTTCGTAAAAAAATTGCTGCTAGATGAGAGAATTAGCAAAATTTATGCTACATATCGTCAACCAGATTCAGCATTTGAATTAATTAATCTTGCCAGCGAACATCCTGAGAGATTAATTTGTTTGTCGCTGGATAGCACTGAGGAATTGCAAATTGCTGAAGCTATTCAACAGATAAGTACCCAAGTTAATAAGCTGCATTTGGTAGTCAACTGTGTAGGATTACTACATGAAGGGACTTTGCAACCAGAAAAAAGTTTAAAACAAATAAATTCAGAAAATTTACTGCGCTACTTTCAAATCAACAGTATTGGTGCGGTGCTGCTAGCTAAACATCTATTGCCATTATTCAAACATGGAGAACGTAGTGTGTTTGCTAGTATTTCTGCCAAAATTGGTAGTATTGGCGATAACCAAATTGGTGGATGGTATGGTTATCGCGCCTCTAAAGCTGCGTTGAATATGTTGATGCGCACAGCAGCAATTGAGTATGGCAGAAGCAGTCCTAAAACTTTGGTAGTGACATTACATCCAGGAACAACAGATACACGCCTTTCGCAGCCGTTCCAGAAAAATGTACCAGCAGAAAAGTTATTTTCAGTAGAACGCACTGTTACCCAATTGCTGAATGTGATTGAGCAACTTCAGGAAGGTGATAGTGGGCAATTTTTTTCTTGGGATGGCAGTAGATTACCTTGGTAACTACGTTACGCTGGTGCTAATGAAATGTATATTTACAACCACAGCCTATGAAATTTTTTGTTCCAGCAGCCAAGGATAATGTTAAAGCTGAGCAGGTATATAGTGCGATCGCTAGTTCTATTCAAGCAACAGTAACCGAAAAGCGGATTTGGAAGTTACAATGGCGTCACACTGAAATAGATATGGAATGCGAGGTAGGGAAACCTTTACCATCTTATTACTCAACAGGAAAAGAGTTAGTTCTGGCAATTTTCGATTGTGAAAACTTTTATAAAATTTGTACTCTTAATCGTGGAGGAATAAAAGGGGAACCTATCTTGGCTGTAAAAAACTCTCACTCTTCAGCAACCTATTTCTCATAAAATGTAAACAACTGAGGCGGAAAATAAATGACCCCGGTGTAAAGCCCTAAATTAAATATCTACTGTTTTTTAAACACCTATCAGCATGGAAGCATTAAACCAGAACTCAGAATTCAGAATTCAGAATTCAGAATGCAATCAGTAGGGGATTTAAACCCGCCACTGATTGAAGACCACTAAATCTATGATTTGGTGGCGGAGTTAAACCCATTTATTCATTCGCCAGTCGCACAGAATTCAATTGGAGAATTCTGGTTCCTGACTCCTGAATTCTTTATTGTTAATACATTTTTGTAACACTACAGTTTATTCAATGCCTGATGCGATCGCAATAATTTACTCGCACTTCAGAACTTGAGCGATCGCCTCAATTAACTCTTCTGGATCAACTGGTTTGGAGAGATACATCTGAAATCCGGCTTGCAAGGCTTGTTGTCGATTTATTTCCCCAGCGTAGGCAGTCAAAGCGATCGCTTTTATCAGTCCCCCTTGTTGCGGTGGCAAGGCTCTAATTTCGCGTAGCAATGTATAGCCATCCATTTCTGGCATACCAATGTCAGCTAGCAAAATGTCGGGTTGAGTTTGATTGAGTACCTGCAACACCTCGGTTGCCGAAGAAACGGTGATAACGCTAGCACCCGCCTGTTCCAGAATAAAAGCGACTAATTCTAGATTGTCTACTTCATCATCTACAGCTAGCACCTGAATTCCATGCAAAGTTCGCATTTCTTGTGTCGATGCTTCCGCTTGTGTTGTGGAAGTCGGTGTTAACAGCAGTGGTAGTCTAACTGTGAAGGTGGCTCCCTGCTCATCTCCAAGACTTTCAGCCTTGACAGTTCCTCCATGTAATTCTACGATGTGCCGCACGATCGCCAGCCCCAAGCCTAAACCACCAAAGGTTCTGGTGATACTGCTATCAGCTTGGCGGAAATAATCAAAAACGTAGGGCAAGAATTCCGGATTGATACCTCTGCCAGTATCTATGACTTGAATTTGAGCATCTGTATCAATTGTCTCTAAGCGAATATCAACTCGACCCCCTGTAGGCGTGAACTTCACCGCATTCGAGAGCAAATTCCAGATAACTTGCTGCAAACGAGCCGCATCGCCTAAAACCTGACCGACATTGAATGTAAAATTGGTTTGAATTTCAATACCTTTAGCTTCGGCTGCCAAACGCACAGTTTCAATTGCGGCTGTGATAGTTGCTTTCAGGTCAACTGGAGCAGAATTTAAACTGAGCTTACCTTGCAAAATCCGAGAAATATCGAGTAAATCTTCAATCAGTTGAACTTGTAATTTGGCATTGCGCTCGATAGTTTCTAGGGCTATATCTGTCTTGTTAACATCAAGCTTTCCCTTGCGCAGCAATGTAGCCCAGCCCAGAATGGGATTTAAGGGTGTTCGTAGTTCGTGAGAGAGAACAGCGAGAAATTCGTCTTTTGTCCGGTTTGCCGCTTCTGCTGCGGCTCTAGCTTGCTGCTCGGCTTCGTAGAGTTGGGCACGAGCGATCGCGCCGGCTGCTTGCTGGCATACAGCCAAGATAAACGCCCGCTCATCCTGATTTAGGGAAGAAAATTCACTAAAACCAAGGGTGATTCCTCCCACTGCTCGACCCTCAATCATCAAGGGTAAGGAAATCCAAGCGGTATAATCATAGCTAGCATAAGTATCTACTAGATGAGGATAGCGAGTGACGCGCTCATCTATCGACTCTTCCCAAACAGGTTTTCCAGTCCGCACAGCTTCCGACAGCGGACTTGATGAAGTAATTGAAATCCGCCGCCATGTATTAACGATATCTGCTTGGAAACCAACAGAGTGGATAATTTCCAGTTCACGGCGATTTTCACAGACAATTGCTACTAAAGCAGCAGTGGCATTGAGTACAGAAATGCTCTGTTCTACAATAACTTCAGCGACTTGAGCCGGTGTCAGCGACTCTGAGAGGGCCGCCGTGACCAACTGTAGACGAGTGGTACGGTTAGCAAGTTGCTCTGCTTGCTGGCGTGCTTGTTGTGCCTGTTCATACAGTCGAGCATTCGCGATCGCCATTGCGGCTCGGTCTGCTATATCTTGTAATAACCTTGGATAGTCATTGTTAAAGGGATTTCCCGGTATGTCCCGCGAAATACCTAGTGTGCCAATGATTTGCTCCTGCACTTTCAAAGGTATAATTAACAAACTATAAATGCCGAAGCGCTCTAAATAAGACAAATATTCTCGTGTCATGGAATTATGCAGCTGCTCTGGCGATACAACTGGCAAGAAAATCATCTCACCTGTCTGTACTACTCTTCCTGCCATCCCATCATGAATAGAACGCGGATGCTCTAGCAGTTTGCTAATAAATTCTTTTACCTCTGGATTGATATGGTGCAAGGAAACCGTCTTTAGCCATTGTTTGTCTTCAGATAACAAACTCAAAATGCAAGCATCACCAGTCAGATCGCCAATCAGTTGGGTGATGGTGTCTAAAATAGTTTGCAAATCCAAGCTAGCTGCGGCAAAAGTTTGTGAAGCCTGAGCCAAAAACCGCTCTCGTTGCTCAGTACGTTTGCGGTCATCAATATCTGTTCCTGTTCCTAACCAACTAACGATACTGCCATTGTCTGCTTTGATGGGAACGATTCTACTCAAGTGCCAGCGATAGACACCATCAAACCTTCTGAGCCGAAACTCAATTGTGTAGCCATTGCCCCGTTCTAAAGCCTCTGTCCACCTATCTAAGATTAAAGGCAGATCGTTAGGATGTATAACTTGCTGCCATCCATTATCTTGGGTTTCCTCTAGAGTTAGCCCAGTGTAATCAATCCAACTTTGATTGCAGTAATTGGTGATCCCATCCGCATCAGACATACAGACAAGTTGCGGTAGGGATTCTGCTAAGAAACGATAGCGCTCTTGACTCAATCGTAAAGCTTCCTCGGCTTGTTTGCGTTCGCTAATATCTACATATGCTCCAATCACACCACGGACATTACCCTCTTGATCGCGGATGGGAACTGCTTTACCGTAGATATGCCGCACCACACCATCTTCAAAGACGAGTTCTGTTTCTTCGCATACTTCCTGTCCAGTTCGCCCGGCTTTTTGTAAAGATAATTCTTCTGGCAGGAGATCTTGACCGTTGCGTCGCGTCTTAAACTTGAAGCGATACACGCCATCCTCAGGTGTGGCGGTAGCGACAGAACCAGGGATTGCCCGGATTAACTCATAGGCTGCTGCATTTACAGTTACTTGATTGCACTGGGGATCGTGAGCAAGCCAGACAGCAACCGGGACAACTTCCATAAATGCTTCTAATTCCTCTGCTCGGGCCTTTGCTTGTGCCTCACTTTGTTTAAGAGCGGCTTCTGCTTGTTTACGATCGGTAATATCATGAGAAAGGCCAATTATTTGCTGCGGTGAGCCATTGTTTGTCCGGGTAAATATTAAATTCCGGCTCAAGAACCAGTGCCATTCTCCATTGCTGTGGCGTATCTGGTATTCCCACTCAATAATTTCCCCATCTTGTGCTTGATGCATCCGCTGCATGTGAGCAAGTAGTCTGGCAACATCATCGGGATGCAGTAATTGGGCAAATAACTGGTTGCCCATTGCTTGCACTTGCGTTGAAGTGTAACCCAAGAGTTCCCCTATCTGCCGATTTACATAAACATTACGCTGCTCAATCAGGTCATAAATGTACAAAATCCCAGGTGTAGCATCGGCAACTTGTTGAATAAACCGCTGATTTTGTTGAAGTTGCAGTTCTGTTTGCTTGCGTAAGCGAATATCTTGAAACACCATCACACATATTGCCGGGCGATCGCGCATTGCAGGTAAGGTATCGGCATGAACAAGCAACGGGTAAACGCCAGTTGGGGTGTGCCAATTCAATTCCGCCCCTTGAATTTTTTCACCTCGTGCGACTCGGACTGCTGGCAGTTGTTCGGGCGGTATTGGTTTTCCTGTAGCATCAGTGCAGTAAAAATCTCTGTCATATACCCCAGCTGGGCGATCGCTATAAATTTCACCTCCTGCCATTTCTTTCGCCGCTTGATTTGCGAAGGTGAAGCAAGCCGTATTAGGGTCAATAAATAGTAGGGGGATGGGTAGCAGATTTAGTACAGCCTCTAGCCATTGGCCTTGATTAGCTTGGATTTGTGCCTGCTGCTGGAGTATTTGTTCTTCTGTTTTAGGCACAACTGCCGCAGATCGCTGAAAATCTTCCCAGGCGCTGATTTTGCCGTCGGCTTCACCAACATAGCTTTCCGCAGAACTCGATTCCAAGCTCCGAGCAAAGCGTTCCACCAGTTCAGAACGGGAAACGCCGCGTTTACTTGCTTCCTGCTTGAGCATCTGCCAAGCTGTCTTGGTTAGCGATAGATTAACTGCCTGTTTCGATTCTCGTCCCCAACTGTGGATAAATTTACCTGTTTTGTCACGCTTCACTAAGGTACTGCCCGTATACCTATATGGCTGACCTCATTAAATCACATGACTATTTTTCAGAAATCTAACTATTGGTATTCTACGAATCTACCCGATGGTAGATGTCATAAACTACTTAACTTCAATCCCCTTTTCTAGGACTTCCCGAATCAGCTGAGAGCGCTGTTTGGCAGCTTCCGCCTCTCGTTCCATTTGTTGTGCTGCCAATTTGAGGTTGCGATCGCGCATTTTGGAAGCCATGCGTTCTGAAAGCATAGCTTTCTCTTGCAGTGCCCTCATAGCGCTCCACAACGCCTCCTCCAAGACCTCAGACTGCATTGCCAAAAGAGTTTTTGCACCGAAAGCATGACCTACATGGCACTTAAAACGCAACATTTTTCCTTCTTCAATTTCCCAGAGAGAACCACCACAATCAGGACAGGTGAATGTTGATGGTTTACCTGCTAGATCACCAGATTCCGCTTCCATATTTGATTGTGCTAGATCGGATTCAAGGTTACTTTGTTGGGAGTTTTCTGTCGGCGTATTAGCTAGAGTTACTAAGATAGATGGTATTTCTGACAGTGGCAAAATGTAGTCAATGTTGTCTACATTTTCAAGGGCGCTGTGCGGCATTGACGAATACATTGCATCATCGGGGTCTTGAACAACTGCCACACCGCCCCGCATTTTTACTGCCATCAGTCCTGCGGTGCCATCGTCCAGCATCCCCGTTAGCACTACAGCTACCACCCGTCGTCCGTAGGCTTGCGCTGCGCTGCGAAACAGTGGATCAATGGCTGGGCGATGATGATTCTCTCTTGGTCCCTTTGTCAACTGCAAATATCCAGGTTTCACCCGTAGGTGATAGTCAGGTGGAGCAACGTAAATTCTTCCTTTCTCAATGGCTTCACCATCTTGGGCTGTAGAAACTGGCAATTTTCCAGCACTATTCAAAATCTCCGTCAAAATAGACGGACTTTCGCTGTGTACGTGAACAACTACCATGACAGCGGCATTCAGAGCAGCCGGCAACTGCTTAACTAAATCAGTTAATGCCGTAACTCCGCCTGCCGATCCGCCGATGACGATCAGATCGTGTACACTTGCCTGCTGTTGTTTTTGAGCCATTTCTATCCTTGTTGGGATGAGCAGAAACCTCGTTTACCATCTCAAATCTTGTCTCTGCACTTAAGTAATCTCTACAAATTAAGCTAGGAAATTGCTCAGAAATTATCTTTAACCCTAAGGTAGATCTAGCAGTATTAATTTATATGCTGAATGTGGCTTTACTCACCTCATCGGGTAAATGTTGTTCTAACCAGTCTTCTAGGTCAGCCAGTACTTCTTGGTAATTGAGGTCACTTTGCAGTTCGTGATAGGCTTCGGGATACACCACTCGCAGCTTATCTTTGTAGGGTACTAGCTGGTAAAATATTTCACCTCCCTCTGGTAAAGCTACCCGGTCGGCTCCACCGTGGAGAATTAGTAGTGGCAATTGCCAATCAGCAGCGTGGGAATAAATCCAAGCAACTGTGGCAAAATACTCAGTAGCGAGACGGGCAGTGCCTAAGGTATGGCGTAGGGGATCTTGGGCGTAAGCCGCTAAAATTTTCTCATCCCGTGAACCAGCAGACAGGTCAATGCCAGTATTTAAGGTGAACTGCGGCCAGATGCGGGAGAGGAGTTTTCCTATAAGTAGCCGAACTTTTGACACGCCCACCTTTCCTAAAGCAGGTGCAAGTGCGATCGCACCCTGCAATGTCGATGCTTCTGTAGGATGGTGCAAAATGTAGTCTAAGACAACTACTCCACCTAAGCTGTGACCCATAACAAAAATTGGGCAGCCTGGATGCTGGGTTTTAATTAACTCGATGAAGGCTTTCAAGTCTTCACGAAACTCCGCCCAACTATTGATATGGCCTCGCTGTCCTGGTGAGCGTCCATTACCACGCTGATCCAAAGCGTAGACAGCATATTGTTGAGGCAAGAGCTGCTCAATTACATTTCCATACCGTCCGCTATGCGCTCCCAATCCATGCACAATGACCAATATCGCCCGTAATTTACCTTCTGGTAACCACCTTTGGTAATACAGGTCAAGCTTCCCCACACCTTTGAAAGTACCTTCACTGTGGTAAAACATAGTGTTAATTTTTGGCATTTTTTCTTAAGTTTCTCACCATAGATTGGTTAATACGATGAAATCAAGAACTAAGATTTATTTACGAATTCAAAGAGGTTATTATTCACAATAATTCTAGGGACTTTGTGACTCAAAACTGCGCTGATGGGGCAACTTCTCAGGCACCAGAAAATCAAACACAATCAAATAGCTTACCGCCTTTGACTACTGAAGCAATCCAGCGGGTGCAAGAGGGTTTGGCTGCGGCTGTTGATCCAGCTGTTCGCCAGAGGATTGGGGAAACACTCGAGCAATTGGCAACAATTACTGTGGAGTATTGCGAACCGAAAGCTAGTGGAGGTTTGCGTCGCTTCGTATTGCGATCGCTCATTCATGCTTTTTTCCGTGTGCGGGTAGAAAACTTAGAAAGATTGCCGCAAAAACCTGCAATTCTGGCTGTTAACCATCTCCACCACATCGATCCGTTTCTCTTACTAGGCGAAATCCCCGCCCATCCTTATTACTACATCCTTGGTGATGCCCGTACCCTCTACAACAAATGGTGGAAGCGCCTGATCCTCAGTTTTGCTGGGGGTGTAATTCCTTTGGAAAGGATGTGGAAAGAAGAATTTGCTGTCATTGCAGAGGCTAAAGCAGGACGACAAGACTTGCTAGAGTTAGCGACAGCAATTGAACAGAACGTACCCACAGGCAGAGATATCCAAACACTACGACAAATCGATCGCATTGTGCTGGCAATCTTGGCTCGTGGTGATGGCATAGTTCTGTTTCCAGAAGGACGGTTAGGAGAAACTGTGGGTAAATTACACATCCCTTTGAAGCGAGGGACTGTAATTTATGCCCTAAAATCTGGCGTACCCATAGTACCGATAGCATTGATTGGTACTCATGACCTTTATCTGGGAAAAGAACTAACTATTCGATTTGGTCAGCCGTTATACTTTTCTCCTGTTACTACACCAAAGCGTCAGGAAGTCGATGCAGTTGTTTTGGCAGTGCAAGATGCAATGCTTGCTTTATTACCTACAGATTACCAAGAACCAAGTGGACCAAAGCTATTGCGTAATTTCCTTAATCACTTATTTTGGTAAAGAATTACTTTTCTAAAAAGTTTGTCACCTTAAAATTGGATGTACCTTCCCAACAGTGGTTCAAACATACATTGAGCCTGGCATTTGGTGCATCAGCCGATTCGCTGGCTGCATTAAACTGCACAGCAGTGACAGTGTACTCAAAAATAATTACACACTGTTTGGTAGGCGACATTCTCTCAACCACAATTGTTTCCCCAATCTTTGGGATTTGAGGTAAATCCACAACAAACGTTTCCATCTTTGGTTTTTCTAGTGGATTTTTGAAATTGAAGTACTTACAGTAAACAGTAACTTTCACTAAGAAACCCACCAATAGTACTCGACAATTAAAAATTCAAAATAGAAAAAATGAATAGTAGTCATACCATTTTTAATACAGCGCGGCGCAAATAAATATATCACCTCACACAGTGACCAAAAATTTAAATCAGAGTCTTTTAACTTTTGACTTACTTGGTAACGATACTATAGGATTCATACTTGATTTTTTAAATATTACGTAGAAATATTACGTAGGGTGGGCACTGCTCACCCTACTTACTCGGTAACGATACTAGCTTACTTAACTCGAAAAAAACCCTGCAAAAAGCTAATAATGTTTCCAAATATAGTTTCTAACCAAAGCATAATACTATCAAGAAATTCTAAGATTTGTTCTAAAATATGCTTTTCATATCCAACTAGTGTTGCTTTTGTTTCTATCCAATCTGGTTTAGCCTCTACTTGAGTGCTTTGGTAACGCTGAGAAATTTCTCCTTGTTTACTATTACTGCTAGGTTTAGAAATCCGGGGGGTAGTTTGTTTGGCAGAGTTAACTTTGCCAGATTTTTTCTGAGCAGGAGAGTGATTACCAGATGATTTTTTCTTTTTTACTAACCCAGCATTTAGTTGTGGTAGTTGTAAAAATTTTTGAGAACTCTTAATCAAATTCTTTGACGCAGAAGGGGCTGCTGATGGACTGGAGGTTAGTGTTGGATTTGTCCTTGGGGAGGCTGTAACTAGCTGTTCTACAGGCGTTTCAGAGTCACCAAACAAATCACCCCATGTTAACCAAGAATCTGCACTTAAAACCTCATTCTTCAACTGGCAGCTGTTAGATAGAGGTAATTGTTTGCCTGGTAATGTTATTTTAGTCTCTTGAGTATCCAATTTTTTGTCAGTACCAGTACCAAAAAAGTAATTTAGCGCCGCCGCAAACAAAGCTTGAATATTTAGTGTCTGAGTTTCTAAAACATCAGTATTAACTGTAATTTGTCCTCTAGCTGCTAACTGCTCTTTGCCATAAAGAAATATATTGAACTGAGTTTGGGCAACTTGGATAATCTCTCGGCTACGTTGTTGGATTGGAACTAGAGCATTTGATTCTATATTTGCCACAACTGCATCTAGAAATTCTAAAGCTTTTGGTGAATTTGGTAAAAAATTAGACTCATTTACCTCGTCAGTTACTGTACCTGGACTTAGAACATTTATCTGTTCTGGATTACCACCAGTGAGCTTAGTTAACAAGCGTTCAATTTCTGGTAATAAATTAGTTTGTTTTGTTTCTTCTAATAAGCGCCTAGAACGCCAGTAGTTAGCAACTTCACTAATAATTAAAGCTTCTAATTTTGCTTGTTCTTGAGGCTTTAAAACATCCAAAATTTCATTATCCGCAGTAATCAGTAATAAATTGCGCTTCTCTAAATGTGTAGCAATTCCCTGTACCATTGGATGTATAGGTGAGGGGTTGAGATTGCCTGCTGGATGCTCTGAAATAGTTAATGATTGAGAAAGACCAGAGTTATTGCTTGGTTTACGAGGAATAAATTTCAACCATAAGGATTCTAAAACCGCCAAGGGATTTGCAGGTGCCGATATGCTATTTGAAGATGTAGCAGGGGTTTCCGCAAATGGTAAATTTTTGACAGTCTCTAGTACGTTCTCAATAGGAGTATCAACATCTGAGGGAGTTGCTGCTTCTAACTGTAGTCTGGTTTGAGGTTCTTTAGTATACAGAGCTTTCTTTGAAGATTCGGTTGACTGCAACAGCAGGTATACAGGGTAAAGTAGTACTCCAACACCCCATTTAGTAGCAACTTGTACATACCGGATGGTGTGTTCCAGCTGTTCTGTCAACCGCCGAGATTGCTGGTTAACGAAGTTAAATATTCTGCTTTGATAACGACCAGAGGAACCAGAAGGCATGGTAGTGATTTGTTAGTTAGAGCTTGATTGATCTGCGAGACTCCCACTGCACAGTCAAAACGACAAACTGTTAATTATCGTAAGTGCCCTGATTTTAGCCAAAATATGACCCTTCCTGTAAGCCAATCTCATACTAATTTAATATCAGAAGCAATTGCGCAACTGCGCTCTTGTTGTCAAGTAAATCTTCAGTCTACCTGGCTATACCAAGAATCTGACTGGAATATTACTGATGTTGCTGCATCGGATTTGTCTCAATGGACGCCTGTTGAGCTAAATGCTAAAGGAAATATTGCTTGGACAGCCGGGAAGAAAGTGTTGTGGCTGGCTCAAAAGTTGATAGTTCCCCAGGATTTACAGAGTTATCCCTTGGTTGGATTATCTTTGCGGCTAGCACTGCTTTGGTGGGCTGATGCTGCTGAGATTTATGTAAATGGGGAGTTAGTGCTGGAGGGAGATTTATTTGATTGCTCACCCAGAGTACTTCTGAGTCAGGGAGTGACGCCAGGGGATGAATTTATTGTGTCTTTACGGCTGGCGAGTCCGGGACATGATGATGGTGCTTTGGTGCGATCGCTCCTTGTCTACGAATCTCCTGATTATAATCGTCCTGATGCCGGTTTTGTCGCTGATGAGTTGGCTGTGGTGCAGCTTTATTTAGAACAGTTTGCACCAGATAAGTTGGATGTTTTGGCGGAGGTAGTGAGGGAGGTAACGAACCGCAGAGACTCAGAGAACACAGAGGAAGAAAAGAAAGAGTGGGAAACAATACTCTTGTCTGTACGCAATAACCTAGTTCAATCCAAAATCTGTCTTGGAAAGTTTGCTACGGAGGGAAACCCTCCAGGCAACTTTCCGCAAAATCTAAAATCCAAAATCTATTTAGTTGGTCATGCTCACTTAGATTTAGCATGGCTATGGCCTGTCAGTGAAACCTGGAATGCAGCACAACGTACTTTTGAGTCGGTGCTAAAGTTGCAACAAGATTTTCCAGAGTTAATTTACTGCCATTCGATGCCAGCACAGTATGCTTGGATTGAAGAACATCGCCCAGATTTATTTAAGGCAATTCAAGAGGCGGTAGCTGCTGGACGTTGGGAAGTTATCGGTGGTTTGTGGGTGGAACCAGAATTAAATTTGATTGCTGGGGAATCGATTGTCCGTCAGCTATTATATGGTCAGCGCTATACCCAAGCAAAATTCGGCAAGATTTCGCCTGTAGCATGGTTACCCGATAGCTTTGGTTTTTGTGCAACTTTACCGCAGTTTTTCGTGAATGCTGGGATTGAATATTTTGTCACCCAAAAGTTGCTGTGGAACGATACTACTAAATTTGATTATGGAGCTTTCTGGTGGCGATCGCCTGATGGCAGTCAAGTATTTAGTATGATGTCTGCACTCATTGGTGAAGGTATCAATCCAGTGAAGATGGCAGCTTACACCTATGAATGGCAAACTAAAACTGGAATAAAAGATGCCCTCTGGCTCCCTGGTGTTGGCGATCATGGTGGCGGACCTACTCGTGATATGTTAGAGACTGCCCAACGCTGGCAACACTCACCTTTCTTCCCTAACTTAGAATTTACAACTACTGAAAAATATTTACAGCAAATCAGCAGAGGAGACACCGTGAGTGGCAATTTCTCCGTCTGGGAAGATGAACTTTACTTAGAATTCCATCGCGGCTGCTACACTACCCACGGAGATCAAAAACGTTGGAATCGGCGATGTGAAGGCTTATTGTACCAGGCTGAATTATTTGCAACTTTGGCAAGCATCAGTTGTGGTGTGGAATATCCGAAAGCAGAAATCGAAACAGCTTGGAAGCAGCTACTATTTCAGCAGTTTCACGATATTTTACCTGGTTCTTCAATTACCCAAGTTTATCTGGATGCTCTACCGGAATGGCAACAAGTTGAACAAATAGGAACAAAGATATTACAAGAATCATTGTTAGCGATCGCATCCCAAATTACTCCACCACAACCACCACAACCCAATAGTTTGCCTATTGTCGTTTTCAATTCGCTGAATTGGCAGCGTTCTGAGGTGGTGTCTGTCAGTTTACCCAAAACTGCTAACCAACAATGGCAAGTTTACGATGTTTCTGGAAAGGAACTCGGATCTCAGCTAAGTGAACCATCAACTCTGCTGTTTCTCGCCACTGATATTCCCGCCGTCGGCTACCGCCTATTTTGGCTTGTTCCCAGTTCCCTCCTTCCCCCGAACCCACCGCTTCCATCTGACTGGGTTCTGGAAAATGAATACCTGCGCATTGTAGTTGATCCCAACACAGGAGATTTATCTAGTGTTTTTGATAAAACTCATCAACGCGAAGTATTAAGTGGTGCAGGTAATCAACTGCAAGCTTTTCAAGATAGCGGACAATATTGGGATGCTTGGAATATTGATCCCAATTATGCCCAGCATCCTTTACCGCCAACTACTCTCAAATCGATTCAGTGGCTAGAAAAAGGTGCAGTGCAAAGCCGTTTGCGAGTGGTGCGTCAGTTGGGCGAATCAGAATTTTGCCAAGACTATATATTGTCAGTTGGTGTACCTCTACTCAAAATTGCCACTACTGTTAATTGGCAAGAAAATCACGTGTTGGTGAAAGCTGCTTTTCCTCTCAACGTTACAGCAGACTTTGCTACTTATGAAATTCCTTGTGGTGCAATTCGCCGCCCAACTAAACCCCAAACCCCCGCAGAAAAAGCAAAGTGGGAAGTACCAGCCTTGCGTTGGGCTGATTTGACTGGGGAAACTGATGAATGTGTCTATGGAGTTAGTTTGTTGAATGATTGTAAATATGGTTACGACAGTCAACCAAATCAATTACGCCTGACACTACTACGCAGCCCTAACTGGCCAAATCCCGAAGCTGACCGAGGTTTTCACGAATTTACCTATGCTTTATACCCTCACCCTAATAGCTGGGAGTCAGCCTATACAGTCAAGCGTGGCTATGAGTTGAACATTCCGCTGCAAGTAGTTGTAAATCCACCCTATACTCAGAACTCAGAATTCACGACTACTGACAAAATGAGTTTCCTAAATTTATCCGCAGATAATTTAATCTTGATGGCATTCAAGCAATCTGAAGATGATCAACAGCAGTTAATTCTGCGTTGTTATGAATGTCACGGAGACACAGCTGAGTTATCTTTGCAGAGTGATTTAGGATTAAATTTGGGAGAGCCAGTAGATTTATTAGAGCGTTCTGACACTACTGAATTCTCATCTAGGCAACAAATCTTCACGATCGACCCTTGGAAAATCCTCAGCTTTAAGATTTTACCAGAAAGTCAACCCTGATTTTTACAGACGCTATGAATTGCGTCTGTAACCTTATGTGCGTCTAGTCTTCGTGATCGTCAAATGGATCTGCTAATTCTTTGCTGGGAGGCCCAAAAGATATATAGATTCCCCACGCAGTGATGGCTATAACAACGGCAGCGACAGAAATGCTAAGAACTATTGCGGGTTCCATAATTGAGAGATAGATTATGAGTGCTATTCTTATAGAATATTACAGAAGATTAAAAAAAGCTTTGGCAAGCTATCTTAGGTGAACTATGGCACAAAGGACTAGGTTGGGAGATATACTGAGACCCCTAAACTCTGAGTATGGTAAAGTTGCTCCGGGTTGGGGAACTACACCTGTAATGGCTGTTTTTATGCTATTATTTTTCGTTTTTCTGCTGATTATTCTACAAGTCTATAACAAGACCATCCTGATCCAGGATGTATTTGTTGATTGGCGGAGTATAGGTCGTTAACTTATACAAGGCTATTGAGCTTTTAGAATAAGCGAAGCTATACCCGGCTCGTCCGGGTTTCTTTGTAGATTTCATATTGAAAAAATTAATCCAAAACAAGTCAACATAGATAAATGGGAAGATAATATTCTCCTTCCCTGCTTGACCTATAGATTTATAGGAGAAACCCCATGAATATATTTGGTATTGGCCTGCCGGAAATGGCTGTAATTATGGTAGTAGCACTATTAGTTTTTGGCCCGAAAAAGCTGCCAGAAATTGGTCGTAGCTTGGGTAAAGCAATTCGTGGCTTTCAAGAAGCTTCTAATGAATTTCAAACCGAGTTCAAGCGTGAAGCAGAACAAATAGAACAAGCTGTAAAAACTACTGCTGAAATTGAACCCAAGCAAATCGAAGCAGCCGAATTGGAGCATGACACTGCTAGTTCTTCCCCAAAAAGCTAAATTAGGTGCTGCATATCGATTGACTAGAGTCAAAATGACAGAGGCTGTTACAAAACCAGTTTTGGTAATTCCCCAGCTAATTGTCGGGTTGGGGAATCCAGAGCCTAAATATGACCAAACGCGCCACAATATTGGCTTTGCGGCTATTGATGCTCTTTCTCGTTCGTGGCAAATTCCCTTAACAGAAAATCGTAAGTTTCAAGGGGAGTACGGTGAAGGTGTTGCGCCGATTGGTGGGAAAATCCGCTTGCTTAAGCCGTTGACTTATATGAATCGGTCAGGACAGGCTATACATGCAGTTACTAGTTGGTATAAATTACCGCCAGAGTCAGTGTTGGTAATTTACGATGATATGGATTTACCGCTAGGAAAGACTCGCCTGCGCTTGTCTGGTTCCGCCGGGGGTCATAATGGAATGAAAAGCACGATCGCACATTTGAGTTCCCAAAACTTTCCACGTTTGCGTATCGGTATTGGTAAACCAAAATGTGCAACCAATACCGACCACTCTGGGACTGTCTCCCATGTGCTGGGACGTTTTTCTGCTAGCGAAACTCAAATGATGTCTCTTGTACTTCAATTTGTAGTTGAGTGCATAGAACTCAGCCTCAAACAAGGAGTAGAAAAGGCTATGAACCGTTGTAACAGCCGCACCATCGAAACTTCTGAGTCTTAGTCAGCTTGCTCGGAAAAAACTAAACGGTTATCTGACATTGATTTTGGTTGATGGGTAGCGATTATCGCTAACTCCATCCAACCATACCTACGACATTTGAGACGCCCCAGACATGGGGAAAGGAATTAACTCACACCCCAATCAGGGTGCGGTAAATATTGATTAATTTTTGTAAGAATCATGGCAACGTCTTGTTGTTTGTTTAAGAACTTGTCTTCAAACAGCGCCACTACGAAAATAGATTTATTTAAAACGTCGTTTGCGTCTAGCTGCCACTGCTTTACGTTTACGCTTTTCTAACGGTGTTTCAAAGTGCCGATGATATTTTACGTCAGCTAATATACCAGCTTTGGAAACTTGGCGCTTAAACCGACGCAGCGCTGAATCTATTCCTTCGTTCTCTCCTAAAAGCACTTGGGTCATTGCTTACTGTATCCTCATAATCGATCAGTTTCCATTGTAATAGCAGCCCCTAACTTAGCAAAACTCCCCTAACCAAGAACTATGACAAAATGCAATTGTTGCAGTTGAGGTAGGTTATCTGTGCTTTTGAAACGAGGAAAATCTTCATGCTGTAACGCTATCGCTATGGAATTCGAGCATATTGGACGTTTGCACCGTCAAGTTTTCCTGACTCTATTAAAGTCCAAATGGAAACTGCTATTTTAAGCATAAATACTTACAAAACCAAAAAATAAAAATTTAGCAGCGTTGATGTGAGTGAATGTACGGTTTTGGGATTAATAAAGATGTAAAGCTTTTTTCACAGAACAGGCTTCAAAAGGAAAAAATTTATGTATCAGCAACTTTTTTGTAAAGTTGTGGATAGTTTCCCTAGCAAAAAGGCTACTTTCTCGATTTCAGCATTAGCGATCGCTATATTTAGTACAGCCTGTACTCCCACTCGTGAAAGTTCATCTGCAACTCAACCAATTACTGCTCAGTCGCCTGCTAGCGCACCCAATCAAGCAGGAGACGAACAAGCAACTCTCACAATGGCAGTTATTCCTTGGCAGGTTACAACTGAGCAAGACAAGCAACTTCAACCTTTGGCTGACTATTTGTCTCAAGCACTGAAGCGACCCTTTAAATTTCAAATTACCAAGGATTACGATCAAGCCGTTGAAGCCTTAATTCAAGGGAAGGCAGAACTAGCATACCTCGGGCCGAGTAGCTACATCGCAGCCCATCTTCGCGATCCTAAAATTGAACCCCTTGTTTCCCCAATTAATCGAGACACTAAGCGACCTTGGTACACATCTGTAATTATTACTAGCAAGACTAGTGGTATCAAAACTCTACAAGATTTGAAAGGCAAGCGATTTGCTTTTGTCACCAAGTTATCGACTTCTGGATATGTTGTACCAATGGCTAAATTGCAGGAATTTGGCATCAACCCCAACAAAGACTTTAGCTTGGTAGTTTTCTCTGGCAGTCATGATAAATCAAAGCAAGCTTTAGCCAAAGGAGAAGTAGATGCGATCGCAGATGATCGGCGATCGTATACTGAGCAAGTCAAAGAGGGAAAGTTTGACCCAAGAAAATACACAATTATCTGGGAATCTGTTCCTCTTCCTAGCGTACCTATTGTTGCTTCTAGTAAAGTCTCTATCGAATTGAAACATACCTTGAAAAAGGCACTGATCGACGCACCAGCAGGTCTGATAGATCCTAGTGGCGCAATCGGAGCCGGATATACTTTGGTGCAAGATGGAGATTACGACATCATTAGAGAGTTTCAAAAGCGAGTTCCAACTAAATAAGGCGACACAAAATTATGCGAATCACGACCAAGTGCATTGGGTCGTCTGCGATTGTCGTTGGACTAGTTGTTTCCACTTTAATTGGCGGTGACATCTTCATCAGGCAAGCCGAAAGTACAGCGCAGGATACTCAAGCTAAAAATGCTAAAGCTTTGACAACTATTTTAAAAATAAATGTTGCTTTAAATAACCAGGTAGCTGCACTCAAAGACATAATTTTACTAAGGCGCGATACTGCCAGTTTGGTGAAATACCAAGACGCATTAACTGCATTCGTTACAGATTTGTCTGAGCTTGAAAATTTAAATCCAGGGATAGCTTCGGAGTTAGGCAAAATCCGCGATCGCCATAGTCTTCTTGCTGAACTAGTCACAGAACTAACCAGTCAATCTCATATCGAAAAACCCCTAGAATTAGCCGAATCTCAACAGGATTTTCGAGTTATTAACGCTTTTTCTAGGGATATTGAACTCTATTTAGATGTCTTAATTCAGAAGCTACAAAAACAGGATGTGTTAGCAAAGCAAGAATTTGAGCATTTTAAACATAATACTCAACTGGTCAGACAAATTCTCATTTTATCTATGCTGCTGGTTTTTGTCGGTCAATTATTGTTGATTCTCCTCCCAGTAATTCGCTCAATTCAAAAGTTGCAACAAGGAGCAGCAATCATCGGCAAGGGAAATCTAGAATACCGCTTAAATATTCAAACTAAAGATGAAATTGAACAACTAGCAGATGCATTTAATCAAATGGCTGCAACCTTAGCTGAATCTTACCGCTCCTTAGAAGGAAAAAAAGAACTTGCCGACCGAGCGAATCGTGCCAAAAGTGAATTTTTGGCTAACATGAGCCACGAATTGCGAACCCCACTCAATGGCATTCTGGGTTATGCTCAAATTCTCCAACGCGATCGAAACTTAACTACTAAACAGCAAAATGGCTTAAGAATTATTCATCAATGCGGTTCACATCTACTAACATTAATTACTGATATTCTAGATTTATCCAAAATAGAAGCTCAGAAAATGGAACTTTACAACCATGACTTCCATTTTCCCGCATTTCTGCAAAGTGTTGTGGAAATTTGTCGGATTCGTGCTGACCAAAAAGGTATTTCATTTATTTATCAACCAACTTCAGATTTACCTATTGGCATTTGCGCAGATGAAAAGCGACTGCGACAAGTATTAATTAATTTGTTAGGCAATGCTATTAAGTTCACAGAAAAAGGAGGAGTGAAGTTTGATGTTAGCTGTGTTGAGCAACCTTCGTTAACCGAGAATAGCCAACAAATAACTAAGACAATTCGCTGCCAAATTGCTGACACTGGAATTGGAATGAGCCAAGAACAGGTAGCTAAAATATTTTTACCATTTGAGCAAGTCGGAGATACTAAAAAGCAATCAGAAGGCACAGGGTTAGGTTTAGCAATTAGTCAGAAGATTGTGCAATTAATGGGCAGTAAAATTCAGGTCAAAAGTGAGTTAGGTCAGGGTAGTACTTTTTGGATTGACTTAGACTTACAAGAATCGGCTGACTGGATACAATCGGCTAAAGTTGTAACTGATGGCAGAATTGTTGGTATAGCCAATGGTAAACGCAGGATTTTGATTGTTGATGATAAGTGGGAAAACCGTTCTGTTGTTGTCAATTTGCTAGAGGAAATTGGATTTGAAATGGCAGAAGCAACTGATGGTCAGGAAGCTTTAGAAAAAGCTTTGCAATTTTTGCCTGATTTAATAATTACTGACTTGACAATGCCTGTAATGGATGGCTTTGAACTAACACGCCGCCTCCGACAAATGCCAGAATTTGGGGAATTGGTAATCATTGTTTCATCTGCCAGCGTCTTTGAATCTGACGAACACAAGAGTATAGGAGTTGGTGCAGATGACTTTCTCCCCAAACCTGTACATGCTGATGATTTACTAGAAAAGCTACAGAAATATTTACAGATTGAATGGATTTACGAAAATGGCCCAGGAAAATCGGATCGTGAAACACTCATCAATACTCATCAGCAAACTAGTTCTGGCGTAGCTGTTCCTAAAAAGATTATAGGAATTACTGGCAATAAACGAAAAATCTTGATTGTCGATGACAATATAGAAAACAGTTCGGTAATTATTAATCTTATAGGAGATATGGGCTTTGAAATAGCAGAGGCATTTAACGGTCAAGAAGGCTTAGATAAAGCAGTTCAATTTCAACCAGACTTGATTATTACTGACTTCGCTATGCCTGATATGGATGGACTGGAAATGAGCCGTCGCCTGCGAAGGCTAACAGAATTTCAAGAGTTGCCAATTATTTTTTCTTCTACTGATATATTTCAATCTGAAGCGCATCAAAGTCTAGAATCTGGTAGCAATGATTTTCTACTAAAACCAGTGCAAGCAGATAAATTATTTGAGAAGTTACAGCAACACTTGCAATTTGAGTGGATTTATGAGTCACCACAAGAACAAAAAACCCTAGAAGTCACTTCTGTGAATGCTCAGCAAAAAAGTACTGACTCAATTGTGATTCCACCTGAAGAAATTGAACAACTTTTGGAATTGGCAATGAGAGGTAACATTAAAGCTATTCGAGAGCAAGCACAGCAGCTAAAAAATTTAGATGAAAAGTTTGTACCTTTTGCTGAAGAGTTACTGCAACTGGCAAAAAGCTTTCAAATCGAAAAAATCAAGGAATTTATTCAGCTATATCGAGAAGGTGAACAATGAATATATCTGCTCTGGAAACAGGAGTAATTTTGATTGTGGATGATAACCCCAATAATTTGGAAGTGCTATCGGAAGCATTGATGGATACTGGTTGGGAGATATTGGTTGCTGTAAATGGTGAAGGTGCGATCGCTCAAGCTGAATATGCTTGTCCTGATATCATTTTATTGGATGTGATGATGCCGGGAATTGACGGATTTACCACCTGCGATCGCTTAAAATCAAATCTTGTGACCTGTGATATCCCGATAATCTTTATGACAGCCCTCTCAGAAACTGTCGATAAAGTTAAAGGATTCAGTTTAGGTGCGGTAGATTACATTACTAAGCCATTTGAGCAAGAAGAAGTACTGGCTCGTGTTAAGACTCATCTCAAAATACGTAACCTCACCAAGCAACAGCAAGCTCAAAATCAGCAACTTAAACAAGAAGTAGCAGAACGTCTTGCAGCTGAAGCGAAGTTACAAAAGCTGACTCAAGAGTTAGAGCAGCGCGTAGAAGAAAGAACATCTCAACTGTCTCAAGCTCTACATAATCTTCACCAAGCTCAAGTTAGCTTGGTACAACGAGAAAAAATGTCTGCCCTTGGTGAATTAGTTGCTGGGATTGCCCATGAAATTAATAATCCAGTCAACTTTATTTTAGGCAATCTAGGTCACGCCTCAGAATATACTCAAAACTTTATTGATTTGTTACGTCTCTATCAAAAATATTATCCTCAGCCTGAGGAAGAAATAATCAACAAAATAGATGAAATTGATATAGATTACTTGATATGCGACTTTCCAGAAATCATCTCATCTATGCATAAAGGCACAAAGCGGATGACACAGATGATTCATGCACTCAGGCACTTTTCCCGCCGAGATGATACAATTGCCCAACCTACAGATATTCATGAAGGTATTGACTCTACATTATTAATTTTGCAATACCGCCTCAAAGCTAACCCTGAACGTCCGGAAATTCAAGTTATTAAAGAGTATGGAACTTTGCCACTGGTAGAATGTTTTCCAGGTCCGCTGAACCAAGTTTTTATGAATCTCTTCGCTAATGGAATTGATGCAATAGAAGAGTCATTTGTCAATAGTAATTTTTCAGTGAGAGAATACCAAGGGCAGATTAGAATTCGTACTGATATTAATGAACAGCGTTCAGTGGTGATAATTCAAATTGCCGACAATGGTATTGGCATGAAAGAAGAAGTCAAACAGCGATTATCTGAACCGATGTTTACTACTAAACCTGTAGGCAAAGGAACCGGATTGGGATTGTCTATAAGTCGGCAAATTATTGAAGAAAAACACGGTGGAACTATGTGGTTTCTATCTGAAGTAGGACAAGGTACAGAATTTTGTATTGAAATTCCTATTGATAAAAACTAAATAGTCTTATAAACTATATACACTTTCTGATTAAACCAAACTTTAGTACAAAAAGATATTTTTATTAGTATCGTAGTGTCTTCGTAGTTTAAAAATAATTTGTTGACCACAAAGACACCAACAATTTGAACTTTGCTTTTGATTATGCTCCTTCAATAGCAGCAACAACACCAAAGACTAAAAACAAGCATCCACCAATCAAAGTTAGTTGACGTTCAGAGATTCTACCTGCAATCATTTTGCCACCAATCACTGCGATCGCAGCACAAATAGCGTGTCCTAACACTGCACCTATAGTTACCCCAATTGGATTATTCCCGGCTGCTAGAGCAATAGTAGCAATTTGCGTGCGATCGCCCCACTCTGCCATAAATGTCAAAACAAAGGCTTCGGTGATAATTGCCAGTTGCGTTTTGCGTTTAGGTAATTGTAAATCGGCTTGCTTCACCGCAGCTTCGGCTTCTTCTACTACTTCCGTATCACAACTGGCGGGAGACATCTTACTAGCTTGATACAGGAGCTTGATACCAAAAGCAATAAACAAAGCGATTTCAGCATAATGAATATAAACCTTTGGCAGCAAAGATACCGTTTGTCCTAATATCACCGAAAGGATTGTCATTGCAGCTAAAGCGGCTATCACCCCGATGAATACTAAACGCCGCGAGTGGTGCATTGCTAAAATTACGGCGATAAAAAATGTTTTATCACCTAGCTCTGAAACTGTAATTAGTAACAAACCTGCGGTAAAAGCTGTTAGCACTCTCTCAAGCTCCTGAAAAATCGTTGAACGATGTGAAGCTTGATGAAAGCGCTAAAACTTCACCAAGCTTCACACATTTTGGTGTGAACTTAGTGAAGGTCTCGCTTCCAAATATCTAATATTTGTCATCTGAACCAGGCTCATCGCCAGTATGTTGATTCAGATGCGCTGGTAATTCAAAACCAGCAGCTACTCCCCTTCTACTCGATCTGAATTGTATATGTGTCAGCGGGAGGAGTCAATAGAGTATGCGATCGCAGTGATGAGGTGAACTGCGATCTCAGCAGAAAAACCCATCTACAAGTATTTAATTGACCACAAGTTGAAATACCAGGCATTAGTTGACCAAAAGTCGTAAATTAACGGTGCGTTAGGACTAAAGTCAATAACATACCTTATCAGATGAAAACGAACGCAGGTGAGCAACCGCACCTGATATTACTCTTGAACATGCTCAAACAGAATTTTGATAAATTTATCTAAAGATTTAGCAGGTGTTTCTTTCCGCCATACGGCAGCCGATCGGGCGTAGTGTATGGGATGGTGGAGCCGCATAAACACAACTTGGGGATAAGGTAGTGCTTCCGCCTCGTTTGGCATGATGGCTACCCCTCGCCCTGCTGCAACCAGAGCAATCATTGAGGCATGGCTATCGGCAAACAGGTGCAGATTTGGCGTGAATGCTTATAAAGCATTAGACTTTACGGTCGTGTCCTATTACCTTAAATTCTTAAGGGTTTTGACTTTCGGTAGTTAAATTCCTTGCGAGTGGATGTAATTAGCTAAGGGGTGTGTTAATTAGTGCAAAATGTTACTTTGTTCAGTGTACTTGCGATCGCTATCGGTGCGATTCCTGGTGCTGTGAGTCGCTATTATCTGACGGAATTTTGCAAAAGAGCTTTAGGAACAAACTTTCCTTACGGTACTTTTATTATCAATTTCACAGGCTGTTTACTAATGGGCTTTTGCTTCACCTTATTTAAGGGAATTCAAGGATTTCCACCTGAGATGGATTTGCTGGTAAGAACTGGTTTTTTAGGTTCTTATACAACTTTTTCAACCTACGGATACGATACATTGACGCTGTGGCGGAATGGTAAACAGGGAGCCAGCATTTTTTACTGGGCAGGCAGTGCAATTTTAGCGGTAATTGGTATTATATTAGGTCGTTATTTAGCGCAGCTAATTTTAGGATAATACCGATTTACTAGAGCGAAAATAATAATTTGTATCCAATTACTGAATTACAAAGAAAACTTTTGATAATGCAAAATACTTTTGTTCGCACCGTCATGGCAATCGCTTTGGGTGCTATTCCAGGTGCTTTAGGACGCTACTTTATAACTGAATTTACCAAAGCAACTTTTGGTAAAGATTTTTCCTACTATGGAACGTTTTTTATTAATGTAATGGGCTGTTTTATTATTGCTTTGTTTTATACCTTAAACGAGCAAAAGTTTAAAAGCCTTTCACCGGAAATTCGGTTAGCGATCGCAACTGGTTTTTGTGGTGCCTATACCACTTTTTCGACTTTCGGATTAGAAACATTTACCCAAATAGATAAAGGCAATACAACAGTAGCTCTACTCTATTGGTTAGGTAGTATGGTAGTTGGGATGGTTGCTGTGCAATTGGGGGTAACTTTAGGTAGCCTTAATTCTAAGTCCAATTCATCTGATATCTAGCGGCGTAAACACAACTTTGAGATGAGGCAGTCTTTCTGCTTCATTTTAATTAAAAAAGTATTTAATATTAAGAATGGATTAATTGTGAACTAAATTTGATCGCCTCGACAGGCGATATTTTATGAAATAGAGAATAGGTGACTTATGTCTTTTAGATTGGTCAAATTGGACAATAATTTTTTAAAACTGACAACAATTATTTAATGTACAAGTGGAGCTAAGCGGGTTCGAACCGCTGACCTCTGCAATGCCATTGCAGCGCTCTACCAACTGAGCTATAACCCCTTGAGATGCGTTATTGATTATGCCTGAAAAAATAAAGTTTGTCAATTATAAATATGTCATTAATTAATTTAAAGCATGATTGCTGTAGTGCAGAACTAAACACTCAGCACTTTGCTAAGATACTTGCAGCAAGTAGCTCATACAGTGCCCCATTAAAAAGTAAACTACTAACATAGCCGCAGCAGCGAGGGCAACTAAGGTGCCTGCCAACATCAAAGAGAATTCCTTGTGCTCAAAGGCTTTCTCCATTAGGTGCAGTGACCAAGCCACCAGCGCTACATCAAATAATAAAATAGGGATCAACATATTTATTAATATTTATTCATACTAGTTAATTTATATTAACACTGTTTTGGGAAAGCGTCTCTGACCTAGGATAGATGTGCATATAAGGAGAAATAATAGTTTAGGTAAGCATTCTTACTGGCACAGAGCGATCGCGCAAATAATTTTTGATTTGTTCTACGCTCAATTGCCCATAATGTAAAAGTGATGCAAGTAATGCTGCTTCTGCTTTTCCTTCGGTCAGTGCAGCATGGATATGTTCGCAATTGCCAGCACCACCAGAAGCAATCACAGGAATTTGTACAGTATTAGCGATAGATTTTGTCAATTCCAGATCATAACCAGCTTGAGTGCCATCAGCATCCATACTTGTTACCAACAGTTCTCCAGCTCCGCGTTTTTCAACTTCTTGTGCCCAAAGTAAGGCATCTTTGCCCGTATTTTCTCTACCACCTCGCACATACACATCCCAACCTGGATTTCCTGGGTCAACTCTGCGTCTAGCATCAATAGCAACAACTATGCACTGATTACCAAAGCGATCGCTTGCCCGATTAATCAAGTCTGGTTCACGTACTGCCGCAGAATTAATACTAACCTTGTCTGCTCCTGCTCGTAACAAACCTTTAACATTTTCTAAGGATTGAATCCCACCACCGACAGTTAATGGAATAAAGACCTGTTCAGCAGTCCGGTAAACTACATCTATAATCGTGTCTCGGTCTTCATGAGTCGCGGTAATATCCAGAAATACTAACTCATCAGCACCGGCATCATTGTAAACCTTTGCCAGTTCTACCGGATCGCCTGCATCTTGCAGGTTGACAAAGTTAACTCCTTTTACAACCCGTCCCGCCTTCACATCTAAGCACGGTAAGATTCTTTTAGATAACATAATAATTTTTTTACTCCTGGGTAATTGTCCGGAATTTAAATTTTAAATGGGCGTGCGTGTTCTCAAGCGAAAATCTTTGTATGCCTTGTTTATGTCTAGTTTTGTAGCCCTTCGGGTGACGCTCCTTCTCCCAAGGGGAGACGCTACGCGAACGTCGCTACCGCTACGAAGATCGCCAGTGCGACGGGACGGAAACCGACACCGCCGACTGGACTCATCAAAATAGCGCTCACACAGTCCCCAAGTCAAAGTTGATAGCTGAATTATGGCGATTATCTCCTCGAAAAAACAGCCTCAAGACCCCAATGGACAACCAAAAAAGCAGTCTCAGGAGTCAGTGAAAGCTTCTGTAGATGAAGAACTTTTGCAACCTGAAGCTGCGATTGATGAACAAGGTAAACAAGAAGAAAGTATTCGGCCGCAGCGATTTGCCGATTACATAGGGCAGAAAGACTTAAAGGATGTGCTAGATATTGCCATCAAAGCTGCCAAGTCACGGGGTGAAGTGCTGGATCATTTGCTACTATACGGACCGCCGGGATTGGGTAAAACCACAATGGCAATGATTTTAGCATCGGAGATGGGGGTTAACTACAAAATTACCAGTGCGCCAGCACTAGAACGTCCACGGGATATTGTAGGGCTACTGGTGAACTTAAAACCAGGAGATATCCTATTTGTGGATGAAATTCATCGGCTTTCGCGGATGACGGAAGAAATTCTCTATCCCGCAATGGAAGATTATCGCCTAGATATTACCATTGGCAAAGGCTCCAGCGCTCGCATCAGAAGCTTACCCCTGGCAAAATTTACTCTAGTGGGAGCCACAACTCGAGTAGGCGCTTTAACTTCACCACTACGCGATCGCTTTGGTTTAGTGCAAAAACTGCGATTCTATGAAGTTGACGAACTGAGCAAAATTGTACTGAGAACCGCTCAATTACTCCAAACTCCGATTACAGAAGATGGAGCCACAGAAATTGCTCGGCGATCGCGGGGAACACCACGGATAGCTAATAGATTACTGAAGCGAGTACGTGATTATGCGGAAGTTAAAACATCCGGAGAAATAAATGAAAGTGTTGCAGCCGAGGCATTGCAACTATTCCAAGTAGATCCATGCGGTTTAGATTGGACAGATCGCAAGATGTTGAGTGTAATTATTGAGCAATTTAATGGTGGTCCAGTGGGATTAGAAACAATAGCCGCCGCTACAGGTGAAGATACCCAAACTATTGAAGAAGTATACGAACCTTATTTAATGCAGATTGGCTATTTAAGCCGGACTCCCCGTGGCAGAACAGCGACAACCGCAGCATACAAGCATTTGGGTTTTAAGCCGCCTAACGAACAGTTGTCTTTGCTGTAATCATCCCAGACAAGGAGGCGTGGAGATGCAGGGACGCAGAGGCAAGGAGACACAAGAATAAATTCTATTTATTCTTGTTCTGTTCCCCAGCTTCTTCTGCTCTCCTCCTTGATGCTTGCGAAAGTTTTCGCCATGATAAATTGTGAGATTCAACCGCAGATAGACACAGGTAAAGCCAGATGATTAAGTTAATTAGTATTTTTCTCAGTCTGTTGCTTGTGTTTGGCTGGGGTACACCAGTCATGGCACTATCCCAACCTCCGAGCGTGACTCAAGAGCAGTTACAACAAGGGGATGAGTTGGCGAATAAAGCCTTTGCGGCTACCAATCAGGGTGATTTTGCCACAGCTGAAAGTTACTGGACACAGATAATTGAGCAATTTCCTACCAATGCTGGTGCATGGAGTAATCGCGGCAATTCTAGGGTAAGCCAGAACAAGTTACAAGCAGCACTGACCGATTACAACAAAGCCGTAGAGCTTGCCCCGAACGTCACCGATCCTTATTTAAATCGCGGTACAGCCTTAGAAGGGTTGGGAAAATGGGAAGATGCGATCGCAGATTATAATCATGTCCTAGAGCTAGATCCCAAGGATGCGATGGCTTATAACAATCGCGGCAATGCCAAAGCAGGTTTGGGAAAATGGGAAGATGCGATCACTGATTACAAAAAATCCTTTGAAATTGCTCCAAATTTCGCCTTTGCTCGCGCTAACTATGCTGTTGCGCTTTATGAAACAGGTCAAACTGACCAAGCCATCCGCGAATTGCGAAACATCACCCGCAAATATCCTAACTTTGCCGATGTGCGTGCTGCTTTGACAGCTGCATACTGGGTGGGGGGACAAAAAGGCGAAGCCGAAAGTAACTGGGTAGCAGCCGTCGGATTGGATAGCCGTTACAAAGATATCAACTGGGTAACAAATACTCGCCGTTGGCCGCCTAGCTTGGTAGCAGCCTTGGATAAGTTTTTGAAACTCCAATGATTTCTTAGGGAAGTATCAATACTTAATGCTTTGCATACAGGTAAATGCTGCCCAGTAGTTTATTTTAAGAAGTAATGGGCGATCGCACCCATCTTTCAGATCAAGATTTTACCAATTCCTGAATCTGTCCTGGGGTTAATTCCTCCACGTTGCTCAAAACTACTGTTGCTCCCGCTTTTTTTAGTGTTTCAGCATAAGCATTACGACGGGCTGCTGTTTCCAGCACGTGAGGTGGTAAAACGCCTACACCAATCCAAATACGCTGCGGGTGCAAATTTCGTGCTTTCTCAACTGTATACATATCAGCTACCGTATCCCCTACATATAATACAGTTGATAAATTCATACACCCATTTTCCAGGATTTGAACAATTGCAAAAAGTCCTGTAGGGTCTGGTTTACCTGGTGCATCCTCCATCGCAATCAAAACTGGAGACTGTAAGCCTAGGCGTTTTTCTAAGACATAGTTAGCCGAACCACGCGTTGCACCGCTGAAGAATCCCCAAGCAATTCCAGCTTGTGTAAGTTGTTCTAAGTAGCTAGGTTGTAATAATAAGGGTTCATTACAGATATACCCGGTGAAATTTTCGGGGTCTGTACCTCGGTAACGGGATTGAAAAAAACCAACAATAGTGTTGTAGTCAAGTTGTAATTGTGCGCGGGGCTGTCCTTGAGATTGAAAGTAACGGTAAATTAATTCTTGGGATGCTTCCCAATCGTTATTCCAGATACCTTCGGATTTCAACTGGTCAATATCTAATGGTGTCGGACGATAAGCTTGATTGGTAAAATACTCGACAGTATCTGCGATCGCGCGACGATAGGAACCACTAACATCGCGAATAACGCCGTCAATATCGAAGACTGCGATCGCTTTTGGTGAAAGTTGTTCTGTCATAAGATGGTATAGATTGAAAACTCAAAAAAGCTCATTATCTAATCCTGGCTGCTAATTAGCAATCACTCTTTAGCCATGTGGTGAGGTATTGCGTTAAAATAAGCGATCGCGAACTTAGTAAGTAATGCTTGGATATTCCCCGGAGGTTTGATTGACCAAGTTTATTTTAAAAATTCTGTGGTTAGACGAGAACGTTGCTCTTGCTGTCGATCAAATTGTAGGCAAAGGCACAAGTCCTCTAACCAAGTACTTTTTCTGGCCCAGAAATGATGCTTGGGAAGAGTTAAAGAAGGAACTGGAGTCTAAACACTGGATTAGCGATTTGGATCGGGTTGAGTTACTCAATAAAGCCACAGAAGTAATTAACTACTGGCAAGAGGAAGGCAGAAACCGTCCAATGGCAGAAGCGCAGTTGAAATTTCCTGAAGTTGCCTTTACAGGTAGCGCTTGAAATTTCCCAATTAGTCTCCCTGCTGTTCTACAAGTTGCCACAGTTTGATGGTCTTGTCCCTGCTGCCACTAGCAATCAGTTGCGCATCAGGGCTAACAGCAACGGTAGATACAGAGTCTGCATGGCCAGAAAGAGTAGCAATTTCTTCTGCTGTGCTAACTTTCCAAAGTTTAACAGTGCGATCGCGACTAGCACTAATCAGCATTGTGCCATCAGCCGTGAACGTCACTGCTACGACAGACCAAGAATGGCCTAACAGTGTGGTAATTACCTGACCAGTGTTTACCTCCCATAATTTAATAGTGTTATCGTCGCTACCCGTCGCCAAAATTTTCCCATCGGGACTAAAAGCGATCGTTAAAACCGCCCATGCATGACCTGAAAAGGTGCCTAACAAGGTGCAATCTGGGCGGTTTTTAAATTCTCCTGTTGCTTCGTTATATTTTAACAACACCTCAGTAGTAGGTAATTGCCACAAGCAAATCGTGCGGTCAAAACTAGCGCTGGCTAAAAGCTGTCCTTGCAGACTAAACGCAACTGAATTCACCTGTAAGCGATGACCAGTAAGGGTACAAATTGCTTTGCCAGTATTTACATCCCAGAGTTTAATTGTTTTATCCCAACTACCACTAGCGATAATCTGCCCATCGGGACTGAAAGCTACTGATTTTACCGCGTGTGAGTGTCCAACTAAGGTGCAGATTTCCTGGAATTGATTGAGATCCCATAATTTAATAGTATTATCGTCACTAGCCGTTGCCAATATCTTGCCATCAGGACTGTAGGCTAGTGATTTTACTGCTTGGGAATGCCCTGATAGGGTAGCTAAGATTTTTTGAGTATTTAAATCCCACAATCTGATGATTTTGTCATCACCACTAGCTAATGTTTTGCTATCTGGGCTAAAACTAACACAGTTTATCCCCGTAGATACGCTAGGAAGACTGCTTAATGTATGTAGGCATTGCCACAGAGGAGTGGGGAATTTTGCACCGCTGATAGACGTAGATAAATGCTGATGAATGGGTGTATCTGCAATCCCCATTGCTAGCATGACTCCACCGACTGATTGAAAGCGTTGGCTGATGGACTTTTGCAGCAGTTTGCTGAGAATTTGTGTAAGGCGCTGATTTAAGTTGATATTAAGATACTCTTGCCAGACCCAGCAATCATTAGCAACATCATATAAATCAAAGGGCGAAATCTGGGTCATTAGGTAAATGCAAGTGATACCTAAACTATAAAGATCGCTAGCAAAAACTGCTTTTCCTTTTGCTTGTTCTGGTGCGATATATTCTGGGCTGCCGATGCAGTCTTTACTGCGAAACTGGTCAATTACGCTAACAAGTTGAGCCACAGCATAATCAACTAAGACTAACTCTCCAGTGGCTGTACGGATAATATTTTCTGGTTTAATATCGCGGTGAATAATGTTGCGATCGTGGATAAATTTCAAAACTGGTAATATATCTACTAAAAGTTGCCAAATTTGATTTTCACTGAAAGCTCCTTCATCTTCTAATATGGTAGCTAAATTACTACCTGCGATAAACTCCTGTATTAAGTAGCAGTGTTGATCATCCTGAAAGTGCCCCAGTAAAGCAGGAATTTGAGGATGCTGGCCTAGTAGATTTAGCTGTTGTGCTTTTTGTACAAAGCTTTCTGGTGTTTGATTTTGGGAGGATGATTGTTGAATTACACAAGGAACTGGGGGAAATTGATTCTCATCTACAGCGAGGTAGGTTTTGCAGAAGCCCCCTTTACCAATTAGCTGGAGTACACGATAACGATTTTGTATTAGCAAAATTTCCCTGCCAGAGTTATCAGCCAGATTAGATCTAACATAAATGTAGTAATACTAATTCGATATAACAGTAGCTTTATTAAACAATGGTGACCACCGCAACACCCGCAGAAACGAGAGTCTTACTTGAGAACATCAGCTGGCAGACATTCAAAACTATGCTGGCTGAGATGGGTTCAGAACGCAAAAATAGACTGGCTTATGACAATGGCACAATAGAAATTATGACTCCACTCATGCCACACGAAAACTCAAACCGCCTAATTGAAGGCTTAGTAGTGGTACTATGCGAAGAGTTGGGATTGGAGATTAAACGGGCTGGCTCTCTAACATTAACACGGGATGATTTAGAACGTGGAGGAGAGCCTGATAGCAGCTACTACATTCAAAATGAGTTTTTAGTTAGAGGCAAAGAAAATATAGACTTGTCAACCGACCCACCGCCAGACCTTGTTTTAGAGGTCGAATACTCCAGGCCTAAAATAGACAAGTTGCAGCTTTATGCTGCAATTGGAATTCCCGAATTTTGGCGCTACAACGGCAGTGTGTTGCGGATTTACAAACTAGAAAGTGGGCAATATTTAGAAGTCCAAGTTAGCCCCACCTTTACGCCTGTAGCAGTGAGGGAAATGCCTCGATTTATTCAAGAGAGTAAACAGAATGGAGAAATCACTACAACCCGTGCTTTTCGCACTTGGGTTAGGGGACAAATTTCTGATTCAGCACAGGAGTAGGGCTGTTAGGTTGATACTCTCCTGTGCTTAAAATTCATTACTATATATATGGAAAAAACTAGCGATCGCAATTAACAGAGTTGTTAGTGGTAAACATAATCTAAAATCTCTATTTGAGAATTCTCAAGAGTAGTAATTTTAAGACATTGCTGATTAACGGTATGAAAGTTTCAATCAAAGGTACAAAAAATACTTCATATCGAATTAGTATCAGCACTTTAGAAATTCTTGAGCGCTAAAGTGCTGACTACCTAAAAACTAATACGTTTTAATAATTTTACTTATCTACAGGAAAATCAACAACTATTGGCGGAATACTGCTTTGTCCGTTTGGTTGAGTTTTCACGATTGGTTGCGGATGCAATGGTGTTGGTAAAGCTTCACCTTGCTTGCCAGTTTGATTCCATAAAATCATTGATAATAGCCCATCCACTAAACCATTAGTGCTGCCATTGCTACCACCAACAAGGATATCTGGAATTAGGCGGACATTGCGATCGCCGATTATTTGCATCAGTTGCATGGCTGTATAACCTTGTGGCCCCAAAGCTTCCACACCAGTGCGGTAGGTTTCAGCTTTAGCATTACCTGTGGCGCGAATACCTTCCGCCTCAGCCATTGCCCGCAATTTTGTACCTTCAGCTTCACCATTCGCCTGTTTAATTTGGGCTTGCGCTTTCAAATCGGCAATATGGACACTCTGCTCTGATTTCACCATTTCTTGTTGGATATCAGCCAGTGCTGTTTCCCGGACAAGTTGTTGTCGTTGAGTTTGCGCTGCTTGTTGTACTTCATAAGTCTTACGCTGTTCTTCAGCAATTTTCCGGTCGGTCTGTGTCTGCATTAGAGTCGCCGGTGGCTGAATATCGCCAATTAAAGTGTCTATTGCTTGTACATCGTAAGCTCGTAGCGCTACCTTAATATAGTCCGCAGCTTCAACTTGGCGTTCACTCCGAGCAGTTAGAAAGTCTAAGACAGTACAGTTTTGGGCAGAGTTACGGAAATAGTTACCAATAGTGGGTTCTAATACATGGTCTACTAAATTTTGCATAGAACCAACGCGGGAAATCACCTTCGGGGCATCTAAAGCACCGACGTGGATAATTTGCGCTACTTCCAAATCGAAGGCAAACCCATCACGCGATCGCACTGTCAGAGAGGCTAGTTGAGCATCATAACTGTGGCGTTCGGTACGACCTGACCAGTTTAAAACTATGTTGGTCGTTGGCACCAATTCAATCTTCATAATTCGGGAATTGAGTGGATGCTTACCAGGATAAAGTGGTTCAACCCATACACCCTTATGTCCTTGGTTCACTAAGTTACCGTGGGTGAAGGCGGCACCACTGACATCTTCTTGGGCTTTACCTACGAAAGAAATGACCACGCCCACATAGCCTATGGGAATTTCTGTCATTGGTACTTGTTCAACCTGCACAAACCAAGGATTCAAGTTCCAAGAACCAGAGAGTAAAATCTGCTCTTGTAAGCCTCTGCGTCCACCTGCATCAATGAATTTCTGTCCGTTCTGAAAGTTGTCGTGTCCCGCGATTGTCGGCCCAGCAATTTCACCACCGGGAATTGGCAGACCATCTAAGGTAGTAACGATACCAACTTTGTCAGATGGTAGGCTATATACCCGCAACTGTTCTGGATTCATGCCATGAGCCGTGGCATTTGATGCCATAAGCACTTTAAACAAAGCGGTATTGATGCGGTAAGTACCAGCCGTCAAAAAACCCATTTGACGACCTTTTTCCCCACCGTGGGTAAGGAATTTTCGAGCATCTTGAAAGTTGTCGCAATCGACAATTTTACCGAGGATGCGTTCTGGCGGGTTGGATGCGCCATCTGCCGCTACAATCAGGGCAATTTCACCTTGAGGCACAACGACTACCTGTTCTTTGCGAACTGAGTACTGCCAAGGCCAATAACCCCAATGCCAACCAGGAGCCAGAGTATCTGCTTGCAAACCTGCTTCACCATTCAGGGCAATCAACCGTCCTGCCGGCAGTCCACGCCCGGAGAGGGTAAATTTCCTGACTACAATGCCAACTTCCCGTTCCCCAATCACTACCAAACCACCAAAGAATAGGGGGACAAATACGATCACACCCCCCAAAATAATAATTGGGATTACTCCCCCAGGCACCAATTGCATTGCCTGGTATTGAGTAGTACTGGTTGGTAACTGAGCAATAACGGGTTGTTGCTGCGCAGGTTGGACTGAAACTGAGGCGATTTCGTTTGTTGTAAGTGTTCTTACGGTTGTTGCCTTAGCAGCATTAGCATAATTAACACTACCAGCTATTGCTAATGATGCAACAACAGATCCAGCAAAACGAACTAATTTATTTTGTTTGCGCTTACCAAAGGAAGATTGAAACCTATTCATAATGTGTGCCCTTCTGGGCAACTAATTATCTAAGTTATCACTTCACTTGGGCGGCACAAAATTTCTTAAACTTGGTGTAATTTTTTTAGCGGAATGAATATATTTTTAAGGGTGGACAAATAGCCCACCCTCAGAAGTTAAAATCCAAAGTATAATTTTAGACCAAACCACCAGCAGCTTGAAACCGAGCGCGGGCGCGTTTAAAGGCTTGGTTTGCCTGGATTTGGGCTTGGCGATCGCCTGCTGTTACCTGATTTAGCTTTGTTTGTGCTTCGCTGTAAGCAGCACGAGCTTGTTCTAGGTCAATAGCACTGCCACGTTCAGCACCGTTTACCAGAATTGTGACTTCATTTTCTTCAACTTCGGCAAAGCCACCCAAAAGAGCGATCGCTTGCCAATCTTGATTTTTGCTGGGACGTACTCGCATTACACCTGTATCCAAGGCGGTCAAAAGCGGTGCGTGTCCAGTCAAGATACCTAGCTGACCAGTGGTGCTGGGTAGAACTACTTCTTCAGCTTCGGCATCCCACACAGTTTTATCTGGGGAAATTACACGAACGGTTAATGTCATTTGTCTTTTGTCCTTTGTCCTTTGTCCTCTGTTACAAAGTTGAGGCAGTCTGTTGGCGGGGCTACCCCGCTTAAAGGAACTGCCGTCTGATGCTTTCGGCAACCCCTACCCTACGGCAAGGGCTACACCCAAGGGTGTAGGAAGGAAACTTCTGCTCAACGCCAGTTCGTTCAAGTCGGGGGACCCTTTCGGCAGTCGCTCATGGGGGAAACCCCCAAGACCGCGCTGCCTCACCACACGACTGGCTCAACTTTGCGCTTTGTAATTTGCCATTAGTCACTAGCACTTACACTAATGACTAATGACAGATGACCAATGACTAACCTTTGATTTTTTGAGCTTTGGCGATCGCTTCGTTAATATCGCCAACCAAGTAGAAAGCCTGCTCTGGTAAGTCATCCAACTCACCAGACAGAATTTTCTGGAATCCTTTGATGGTATCTTCCAACTTCACATACTTCCCAGGAGAACCAGTGAATACTTCCGCTACAAAGAACGGCTGGGACAAGAAGCGCTCAACCTTACGTGCGCGCGCCACAATTAGACGGTCTTCTTCAGACAATTCATCTAGACCGAGAATGGCGATAATGTCCTGTAGTTCTTTATAACGTTGCAGAGTTGACTGTACAGCACGGGCAGTGCTGTAATGCTCATCCCCTACAATGTCGGGCTGAAGCATGGTAGAAGTCGAGCCTAAGGGGTCCACAGCTGGATAAATTCCTTTAGCAGCCAAACCGCGAGACAGCACTGTTGTTCCGTCTAAGTGAGCAAAGGTGGTTGCAGGTGCAGGGTCAGTCAAGTCATCCGCAGGTACATACACTGCCTGAATAGAGGTAATAGAACCTTCTGTAGTTGAGGTGATCCGTTCTTGTAATGCACCCACATCAGTACCCAGAGTAGGCTGATATCCTACCGCTGAAGGCATCCGTCCCAAAAGCGCAGATACTTCTGAACCTGCTTGTACGAACCGGAAGATGTTGTCAATAAACAGCAGTACGTCCTGCTTGTTCACGTCACGGAAGTACTCTGCTACTGTCAATCCAGAAAGACCAACCCGCATTCTTGCTCCAGGTGGTTCGTTCATCTGACCGTAAACCAGAGCAATCTTCGATTCGTTGAGGTTATCTTTGTTGATTACCCCAGATTCAATCATTTCATTGTAGAGGTCATTACCTTCGCGAGTGCGTTCACCCACGCCAGCGAAGACAGATACTCCACCGTGCTGAGTAGCGATGTTGTTGATCAACTCCATCATGATCACGGTCTTACCAACACCTGCACCGCCGAACAGACCAATTTTTCCACCACGCCGATAAGGAGTTAGGAGATCAACAACTTTGATTCCAGTCTCGAATACGGAAGGTTTAGTTTCCAGATCGGTGAATTTGGGAGCCTCTCGATGGATAGGCAATGTTGCCTCAGCATTTACAGGCCCCTGATTATCTACGGGTTCGCCCAGGACGTTGAAGATCCGACCCAAGGTGGCTTTACCAACTGGCACGCTAATGGGAGCGCCAGTATCAACGACTTCCAGACCACGCACTAAGCCATCGGTGGAGCTCATAGCAACAGCCCGCACCTGGTTGTCGCCCAGCAGTTGCTGTACTTCAACAGTCAGGTTGATTTCCTGTCCAGCTTCGTTGGAGCCTTTGATGGTCAAAGCGTTGTAGATTTGCGGTAATTTCCCGCCGGGAAACTTAACGTCTACAACAGGACCAATGATTTGGGTAATGTAACCGATGTTTGTTTTTTCTGCGGTGGTGACCATGCTGAGCCTAATGATTGAAGCTATATTTCAGATAGGGTCGTAGACGACATAAGATGAAGTAATGTCACTTTTCAGATTAACACTGAACGACCCCATTCACCGCCATAAATTGATTCTTAAGACTGGGGTCTCAGAGAATAAATTAAGCTAGTTTGTCAATTGTCTGAAGTAACCTCAGATTTAAAAAGCTATGTCTAGCAACGGTAGACACAGCATCTTTATAAGTAGTATTAACTAATTTATACTTTTAATACGTAGGTTTCTGTTGCTGTTTGCGCTTGTGCAGTGAAGTAGCAACAACCGCACTTACAGCCAAGAACCCAAAGCTGTAGCAGGTTCAGGAACAGCAGTTATCTTCAGATCATCTAGGTATGCACCCAGACTATTAGAGGCTTCATCATAGATCCTCAAAAGCTAGACGAGTAGTTGGGCCTGTCGCAACTAGCTCATATGCAAAAGTCTTCCACTTTGTATAAGCAAGTTCAACTCTATTGGCACGGCCAGGTTCCCTTATCTCCACAGAGGAATTTTCTTAACTGAACCGAAGAAATGGCTCCCCTACATATACGTAGATTTTTACAATAATCAAATCGGATTCCTATAGATAGAGGATACAATCCTCCACAATGGAATTTTCTAATATCAAGGTAATAAGCAGATTGTTTAGATTCGCGTAAATATTGGTTATTTTCATCAGGCACAAGGTACAAGGTAAGAGAGTGGTAATATAGTTATCCTTCTTTACATACTTATTTTGATTTGTGTCTTTATACTGAAATAGCAAAAACAGCTAGAAAATCAGAATGTTAAGGGAAAATGGTGATTGTTGACATAGAAAAACTTATTAAATAATCTTCATCCTTTGGAGATATTTAGTGCCTGCAACCTCTGTAAAAATTAAATTTTCAAAATCTTCTGAATATCCTTAAGATAAAAGTAGGTACGGAAAACTGCTATCAGTTGACCAGCTTCAACCTCATACTTCCACCGAGCAAGTGCTTATGAATTTCTCGTCAGCGAGACAATATTTTTACCAGGAGATTCAGCAGTCTGACGAGAAAATCGACCTGGTAAAGGCAAGTTTATATATTGCACAGGAAGAATATCCTGACCTTGACCCAGAAGAATACCTGAATACCTTCGATACAATGGCAGCAGAACTACAAGAACGCTTGCCTGATTCATGGTATCCTTTACGAGTGATTCAAAGTATAAATCACTATTTATATGATGACTTAGGATTTGCTGGGAATAAAGCAGACTACTACGATCCTTGCAACAGCTTTTTAAATGATGTAATTGACCGTCGGTTAGGCATTCCTATTACTTTAGCTCTAGTTTATATGGAGGTGTCCCGACGAATTGATTTTCCAATGGTGGGGATAGGAATGCCCGGACATTTCCTGATCCGCCCAGATATTTCAGATATGGAAATTTTTGTGGATGCATTCAATCGGGGTGAAGTTTTATTTGCTCAAGATTGTGAAGAACGGCTATCTCAAATGTTTCAGCAACCTGTGCAGTTACAGCCAGAATTTTTAGTTCCAGTCAGCCATCGACAAATTTTGGCACGGATGCTAACGAATCTCAAATTTATTTACCTCAAAAAGAAAAATTTAGAAAAAAGTTTAGCTGCGGTTGAACGAATTTTACTGTTGTTTCCTGGCGTGAGCTTAGAATTACGCGATCGCGGTCTTATTTACTATCAACTCGGTTACTACCCCCAAGCTGCTGACGACTTGCAAACTTATCTAACCAAAGTTCCTGACGCAGAGGATTCAGTCGCAATCCGACGGTTGTTGGCTGAGTTGGGTAGATGAGGGGATAAGGGGGACAGGGGAGAAATAACTCTTGAATGTTGACTATTGACTAAATTTGTTACACACTTTCAGCCACTCGTTTGAGGCGGCGCAGTTGGGCTTGCATATCTTCTTTTGTCCAAGATGCTGCAAAGGTATTGAAGCCCCAACTTACTAGGGGGTTGGGAATATCGAACTCAAAACGGTTTAATAGGTTCGTTCCCTTGGATATTGGTTGACATTCCCAGCGATCGCGTCCTTGAAAAAATCCTTTAAATCCCCAAACAACTAAACCTGGTTGGCGTTCTACGACAACAGTGTTCAAGGTAGGCTGAATTACAGGAATTTGGATGATAAAACGACTTTGACTACCTACATCCGTACTCCAAACTTTGCCTACAGGTTCGCAACGTAAAACTGGGTTAAGCCATCGGTGCATGAGGGCTAGATCGGTAATACAGTGCTCCACCACCGTAGCTGTGGCATTAATTTGAATTGATTGTTCCAAAACTTGCGACATTCTACATTTTTGATGCGGCTGCTGCACTTAGAGTAACTCAAAATCGGCTGTTAATAACCAAGAGTTCGTCATCATAGTGGAGGAATTACCGCCTCGCGAATTTAGTTAAAAATTACTTTTGATCCGCATGTCATATATGTTTTTACTGTTAAATTGTTAAGCAAAATACTCGTGAACTTACGGGGATGCCGGTTTGTGCATCACAATCTACGCCAGAAGTACCTTAAGTGTTCTGGCTTAACAATTAACTCTTAATTCCGAAAAACCATGAACGCAACTTGGCTAGGAAGAATCCAGGTAATGGAAATTGGTTTGTCGATGAGGGTGCAGCCACTTTTGGCACAATCGCCAAGTCTACCACCGTACCCACCAGCCGTGAGGCAGGGAACTACTGATCTTCAAGCTATTTTTGACCAGATAATTCTGTTTACACCCCGCTTGCTAGGAGCAGCGGCAATTTTGGCAATTGGTTGGATACTTGCTTTTTTTGTTGCAAAAGCAACGCGAAAAGTCCTCAATCGCACAAACATAGATAACCGCATTGCTTCAGGGGTAACTGGTCGAGAGGATGTTCCTCAGGTGGAGCAGTTAATCTCCGGCTTAGTCTTTTGGAGTATCATCCTGTTGACGGCGGTAGCTGTATTACAAGCTTTGGGGCTGGAAGTAGCCTCTCGACCACTCAATAATTTTCTCGATCAACTTGTGGGGTTTTTACCAAAGCTGGTTGGTGCGGCAATTCTTTTGGGTGTTGCTTGGCTACTTGCTACGGTTGTCAAGATTATTACAGTCCGCGGACTCCAGATTTTAAGGTTGGATGAGCGTTTAAATCAAGAAACACAAGATGCTACCACCGGAGTGTCTCAGTTATCTCTAAGTGAAACGATTGGCAATGCTCTGTATTGGTTCATCTTTTTACTGTTTCTCGTCCCCGTTCTGGATACTCTGGGGCTAAGAGAGGCGCTACAACCAGTAAAAGCTCTGATTACAGAAATTCTGTCAATTCTGCCGAATATCTTAGCAGCAACATTAATTGCTGCTGTCGGCTGGTTTCTGGCTAATATCATCCGTCGAATTGTCACTAACTTGCTGATTGCAACCGGAATAGACCATTTAGGTAGTCGGTTTGGACTCTCTCCAAGTGCGGGTGTACAACCGTTGTCAAATATTCTCGGCACACTTGTCTATATTTTAATTTTGATTCCAGTAGCGATCGCCGCACTCAATGCTTTAAAAATTGATGCGATTTCAGTTCCCGCGATCGCCATGCTACAACAAATTCTCAATGCCTTACCCGCAATCTTTACAGCCATAGCAATTCTAATTATTGGCTATTTTGTGGGGCGGTTTGTTTCAGATCTGGTTACTACTATCCTCACTAGTTTGGGCTTTAACAATATTTTTGCTGTCCTGGGTTTGCCATCACCGAGACAAACAGCCGTATACACAGAAGCAGGCGCACCAGTATCGACTCCAACCCGGACTCCATCAGAAATTGTTGGGATTATCGTCTTCGTCGGCATTCTGTTGTTTGCGACGGTTGCAGCAGTCAATATCCTAAATATTGCAGCGCTGACAGCATTGATATCCGGCATTTTAATTATATTCGGGCGAATTATAGCCGGATTATTGGTATTTGGCATTGGTTTGTTCTTGGCAAATCTAGCTTTTAGTATCATTGCCAGTTCTGAGAATCCTCAAGCACGAATTTTAGGACAAGTGGCGCGGATTGCCATCATTACTCTAGTATCAGCAATGGCACTGCGACAGATTGGCGTTGCTAGCGACATTGTGAATTTAGCATTTGGGCTTTTACTAGGCGCGATCGCTGTTGCTATTGCCTTAGCCTTTGGTCTTGGTGGTCGTGATATTGCCCGCGAGCAAGTCCGAGAGTGGCTAGACTCTTTTAAAAGTAAAGGGTAAAAGTTAATGTCTGATGGCCCAGTTGCTTGATTGCGATATTTGTAGGTTGGGCAGTGCTCATCAGTACTTCAAACGTCCATGAGAGCAGATCTTAATGGGCGATTCCCAGCCTACGATGTGTGGTCTAACCATTTATCAAATGGTTGTAAATTTCGCACAGCTTTACTAATCTTCTTGCTGTACAGCATCATCAATCGATCTTTCTGCATGAATATCTGGATTATTTTCTCCCCAAGGATCATCTAACCCAGGAGAGTTAGAAACTATCACTAACTCAGCCTCTTTTTTAGAGTTATGTCCCCACTCATCTAAAACATCTTTAATTAAGACTTCTTGCAACCAAATTTTAGCGACAACAGTCAGAGGGAGCGCTAAAAATAATCCTAAAAAACCAAAGAAAGTCACGAAAAATAACTGGGCAATTAATGTCACAGCTGGTAGTAAAGAAACTTGATGAGCCATGACGACTGGTGTAATGAAATTACTTTCAGCCTGCTGAATGAAAAAGTAGAGAATCAATACAGCAACAGCTTTCCAAGGAGCATCCAAAAGTGCGATCGCCATTGCTGGAACTACACTCATTGTCGGGCCAAGGTTAGGAATCAAGTTTAAAAATCCTGCCAAAACACCTAAAGCCAATGCCGCCTTCACGCCTAAAGCTGATAAGCCAATTACACTCATCAGTCCGACTACGCCCATAGCAATGAGTGCGCCTATTACCCATCCCCCTAATGAAGTTTCGCACTTATCCAAAATCCCATCTACTCGCCGCCGATAAAATGAGGGGAAAAGACGCACAAATACTTTACGGTAAGCCTGGGGATTGGCTAATAACATTCCTGTTAGAACCAGCACTAGTAGAATTTTGAGGACAGCTTCTAACGAGCCAGAGACAAAGGCAAAAGAGTTTCCTACTAGTCGATTGATAAATGGCTGTGCTTGTTGGATCAGACTGTCTATATCGGGGATGTAAGGTACTAGCTGATTGGGAACCTGTGTTTTTAAGGTATTAACCCAACTATTAAAGCGTTCAAAACCTTGGGGAACTCGATAAGTGAGTTCGTGAAACTGCGCTGCAAATGGCGGCACAATCAGCCAGAAAAAGCCTACAATCAAGGCAAAAAAGATGCCAACCGCGAGAAGGACGGCGAAACCACGTCTGATTCCCCAGCGTTGGAACCATCGTGCTAGGCGATTTAAGGTTGTAGCTAATACAATTGCGGCAAACATCAGCAACAGTACTTCTTTAATTTGCCACAAGATATATAAAGAAAGGATGATGGCGATTAAGCCGATCCATTGACCTAGGTTCACAGGTAGACTCCCAGCAGTTGGCAAGCTGCATTCTCAAGATCATGCAGCTAGGTTAGTTGATTTTAGCAACTTCCGCCTACAGGGTTATCAGCTAATTTTGTTTTTGTCCTTGGAATCGCCACAATAAAGCGATCGCCATAATCACAGCAGGTAACAGAACCATAACGAGGGCGATTGTATCTGTCCCCGGAATCATCAAACTCGGCGCTGCGTACTTAATCAAGAGCGAGAGCATCATCGAGAGTAGAAACACTTTCACAACCAATCCCAGCTTATTTTCCATAAAAGTTCGGCAATACGCATTGTTCTGTGGGGTATACACGAATTTGGTCTACGCCATCTAGTTTCTAGAATAGACCTAACAGATACAAAACTTTGCAATTCACGTTCCGCACTTGCAACTGTCACTCAGCAATTTCTTGCGCACATTGGTATCTAACAGTCTTGGTGTGTTTGATGACATTGCTTTATTTGGTTTATTTGCTTTGCTACTAACTTGAAAAACTAGTTATTAATCATTTCTAAAAACCAAGGACAAATGACTAATGACTAACGATAAAATCCAATTGAGGGTACATCAAAAATGCCTGTTGAAAATAATAACAAAAATAAATTGAAACCTTCTAGAGTAAAGCAGTTCGGGGGTAGCTTCCTGATATTACTAACTACATTGTTGCTGCTTAACTTTATTGTTCCAAGTTTTTTAGGTCCACGATTGCCGCAAGTTCCTTATAGCGACTTTATTGTTCAGGTACAAGCGGGTAAAGTTGAGCGGGCGATGGTAGGTAGCGATCGCATTGAGTATGTTCTCAAAAATCAAACCTCCGACGGCAAAGCTGCTGAACAGGTATTAACTACTACACCAGTAGCTCTCGATCTCGATTTACCGAAGATTCTCCGCGAGCATAATGTTGAGTTTGCAGCTCCAGCACCAGATCCAAATGGCTGGCTGGGTACTTTACTTAGCTGGGTAGCTCCACCATTAATTTTCTTCGGGATTTGGGGATTTTTAATGAATCGTCAGGGAGGGGGCCCGGCGGCGTTGACGGTAGGTAAAAGCAAGGCGCGTATCTCTTCTGATGGCAGCACAGGTGTAAAATTTACTGATGTTGCTGGTGTCGATGAAGCCAAAGTTGAACTAGAAGAAATTGTCGATTTCTTAAAGAATGCTGACAAATACACCCGCTTGGGAGCGAAAATTCCTAAAGGTGCATTACTGGTAGGGCCTCCTGGAACAGGTAAGACATTGTTAGCCAGAGCGATCGCTGGGGAAGCAGCGGTTCCTTTCTTCAGTATTTCTGGTTCCGAATTCATCGAATTATTCGTTGGTGTCGGTGCTGCACGTGTCCGCGATTTATTTGAGCAAGCTAAAAAACAAGCTCCCTGTATCGTCTTTATCGATGAGTTAGACGCACTGGGTAAATCTCGCGGTGGTGCTGGTGGATTTGTGGGTGGTAATGATGAACGGGAACAAACCCTTAATCAGTTACTTACCGAAATGGATGGCTTTGATGCCAATACAGGCGTAATTATTATCGCCGCTACCAACCGTCCCGAAGTCCTTGACCCTGCATTGCGCCGTCCCGGACGCTTTGACCGCCAAGTTGTAGTTGATCGACCTGATAAAATCGGTCGCGAAGCGATTCTCAAAGTTCATGCGAGAAATGTCAAATTAGCTGAGGATGTTAACTTAGCTACCATCGCTATCCGCACACCAGGGTTTGCTGGGGCAGATTTAGCCAACCTAGTCAACGAAGCCGCACTGCTAGCGGCTCGTCAAAATCGGCAAGCGGTCATCATGGCAGATTTTAACGAAGCGATCGAGCGCTTGGTGGCTGGGTTAGAAAAACGCTCTCGCGTGTTAAATGAAACTGAGAAGAAGACCGTAGCTTATCACGAAGTTGGTCATGCGATCATTGGTGCTTTAATGCCTGGGGCTGGTAAAGTTGAAAAAATATCCGTTGTTCCTCGTGGTGTAGGTGCATTGGGTTACACAATCCAAATGCCAGAAGAAGACCGCTTTTTGATGGTTGAAGACGAAATTCGCGGACGGATTGCAACGTTATTGGGTGGACGTTCGGCTGAAGAAGTTGTCTTTGGAAAGGTGTCTACTGGTGCGTCTGACGATATTCAAAAAGCTACTGATTTGGCAGAACGCGCTATCACCATCTATGGAATGAGTGATAAACTAGGGCCAGTAGCATTTGAAAAGATTCAACAGCAATTTATCGAAGGCTATGGAAATCCACGCCGTTCGATCAGTCCTCAAGTCGCAGAGGAAATTGACCGCGAAGTGAAGCAGACATTAGATAATGCCCATCACATCGCTTTAAGTATTTTGCAACATAACCGCACATTACTAGAAGAGACTGCACAAGAACTACTGCAACAAGAAATTCTGGAAGGCGTAAAATTGCGGGAACGTCTCCAGCAAGCCGCAGCGCCAGAAGAACTCAATGAATGGTTGCGTACAGGTAAGTTATCAGAAGATAGACCCTTGTTGCAAACGCTTTTGGTCTAATAATTTGAGATTGAAGTAAAGAAAGCGATCGCTCTATTACGAGGGCGATCGCTTTTTTATCCTCATATTAACCGCTACTAACTGCCATCTAAATTTTCAACATCTTGAGGTTACAAACGCTAATTTAACGTGAGTTCGACAGATTCTAAAGAACCCCACTTCCATTCCTCTCCCCGAAGCGGGGAGAGGCTTAAAAACCCTAATTTTTCGTACCCAACTCAGGATATTGAAGCCCCTCTCCGAAACGGAGAGGATACAGCTGGCAAATAGGGGGTAATACCCCTCAATATAAGCCCAAACTGAAAATAAC
>NZ_MTAV01000256.1 GCF_002154695.1 Nostoc sp. T09 | reverse complement strand
AAGTATTTGGCTGTGACTTTAGACACTTATTGATCCCCCCTACCCCCCTTAAAAAGGGGGAAATAGAATTAAAGTCCCCCTTTTTAAGGGGGATTTAGGGGGATCTAAAAGTATTTGCTACATCATCGAGGACTTTTCAAACAACCTCTTATGCCATAGGCTAACGCACCTTGATTGTTGATGATACGTTGCGCTGCGTGACAACACGTCCTACTTTAAAAGTTATACTCTAAAATTTCTGCTAAAACTTCATAAATTAATCAATTTTTAAACTGCAAAATTAAATGATTGCGTTCAGTTAATTTTGCTTTCCAGTTAGGTTCAACTACAATCGTACTAATTTTTTCAACAATAATCGCCGGACCGCTAATAGTATCTTCTGGCTGTAAATCTTCCCGTCGATATACTGGTGTATCATGCCATTGCTCGGCAGCAAACATTCTGACTATTTCAACAAATTTAGGAAGTTCATCTAACGGACGGGTACGAGTAGTTAAGGATTCTTCGGGAGTATCCATTTTTTGGATTACTTCCACTGAGGCAGATTCAACAATTAAGCTTTTTTCTAATTGAATAAAACCGTAGCGAGATTTATGTTCAGTCTCAAAATTTTCTCGCATGACTGTTACATTCGATGTGAAATCAACGGTCAATGTTGAGTTAGTCCCCTCATATTTTAGATTTAATTTTCGGATTACTTCTTGTTGATTACTATCTTCATAGTCACTGAGTTCAGTTCTCGCTTGAATTACTAAACTCTCCATTACCTGTTGCAATTGCGGAATTAATGCTGAAGTTAAAGGCTGTTCTACTCCTTTTTCTCTAATTGCTCTTACATCAGCTAATCCCATTCCATAAGCAGAGAGAACTCCAGCATAAGGGTGAAGAAATATTTTTTTCATCCCTAAAGTATTGGCAATTAAACAAGCAACTTGTCCGCCAGCACCGCCAAAACAACAAAGCACATATTCAGTGACATCATAACCCCGTTGTAGACTGATTTTTTTAATGGCATTTGCCATATTTTCAACAGCGATCGCAATAAATCCAGCGGCTACTTGTTCGGGGGTTCGAGTGTTTCCTGTGACTGTTGCAATATCTTGGGATAATTGTGTAAATTTCTGAACAACAATATCTTTATCTAAAGGTAAATTGCCATTAATACCAAAGACAGAAGGGAAATATTGCGGGTGAATTTTGCCTAACATAACATTAGCATCAGTAACAGCTAATGGTCCGCCACGTCGATAACAAGCAGGGCCGGGATTTGAACCAGCGGATTCTGGCCCGACACGATAACTAGAACCATCAAAAAACAAAATGGAACCGCCGCCAGCCGCAATGGTGTTGATCGCTAATACGGGAACTCGCATTCTAGCGCCAGCAATTTCTGAATCTAATTGTCGTTCATATTCACCTTTAAAATGGGCAACATCTGTACTCGTTCCACCCATATCAAAGGTAATAACTAACTCAAAACCTGCTCTTTTACTAGTTTGTACTGCACCAACGATTCCGCCAGCAGGACCGCTTAAAATGCTATCTTTGCCTTGAAATTGTTCGGCTGCAACTAAACCTCCGTCAGATTTCATAAACATTAATCTTACTCCAGGTAACTGACTAGCTACTTGGTTAACATAGCGCCGCAAAATCGGAGTTAAATAAGCATCTACAACTGTTGTATCGCCTCGGCTAACCAATTTCATTAAAGGGCTAACTTTGTGAGATACTGATATTTGCGTAAATCCAATTTCTTGGGCGAGTTGCTCAACTTGTTCTTCGTGGTGATGATAGCGATCGCTGTGCATAAAAACAATGGCACAACTACGAATTCTTGTGTTGTAAACTGCTTGCAAGTCTTGTTTGACTTGTTCAATGTTTACAGGAATTAATTCTTTACCGTCAGCATCATAGCGTTCGTCTATCTCAATTACCTGTTCATAAAGCATTGTCGGTAAAATGATCTGACGGGCAAAAATATCAGGACGGTTTTGGTAGCCAATCCGCAACGCATCTTTAAACCCTTTGGTGATGAAAAGTGCTACTCTATCCCCTTTTCTTTCTAACAGTGCATTTGTAGCTACTGTTGTCCCCATTTTCACGACTTCTATTACTTCAGTAGGTATAGGTTCATTGCTGCCAAGACCGATAATATCCCGAATTCCTTGGATTGCTGCATCTTGATATTGTTCGGGATTTTCTGAGAGTAATTTATAGACTATAATCCATTCCTGATTAGGCAGAGGCACAATTAAAAAACGTTCGGGATGCCTTAAAAGTCTGTTTATAATTGCCTGATTATTAGTAACAGCGACAATATCTGTGAATGTTCCACCCCGGTCTGCAAAAAATTTTAACATTACTTTGTTTATTTAATTATCTAGAAGTAGGATAACAAGGCAACTGCAAGGATTTCTACTTCTAGTTTGAAATATTTTCTCTGACTAAATATTGAATTTTATTGTACTGTTCGTGGGAATCCTAGAAGTATGACAATCAGGCAAGATATATTATGTTCGACGAAATACTTAACAATCTCAAAGATTTTGTCAGTTCCAAAGTTCAGGAAGTAGGTGAAGAACTAGAAAAACGCTTTGGCGTTCCCGAACCAGCAGGAGAATTTGTGCTGATTCGCAGATTTAGCCCTACAGATTCAACAGTCACAAAAGGAGGAATTGCAATTATCGAAGCTAGCTGGCAAATTGAAGCCTACGATGATAATACTCAACGCCTGATTACGCGTGCAGATCCTCTACGAAATGTCATCTTATTTGAAGTTAGCGAAACCAATTTGCCAGAATGTGTGCTTGCTTGTCGATGTTATGCGAAAGCGTTAAATACAGAAAAGTCAATTCAATTAAGTTTAGGAATCAGCCGGAAAGGACAGTGGGGTACAACCACAAGATATTGGTCTACAGGTATTTCTCCAAGCGAAGATTTTCATCTGTATGAAGCACGCGCACATTTTAAAAAAGAAACGGATTCTGCTAAGGTGCAAATTACCGTGCAATTTGAAAGTAGCGGCATTCTTCAGATTAGAGATATTGAATTGCTACAGGCCCCAGCTAAATCACGCTCCTAATCAAAGAGTCAATTGGTGCGTTACTCGGCGTTAACGCACCCACTGAATAATGTAGGGGCATCAGCGCCCCTACTACTCGTCAATCTGACCAACGCGACGTATATTGAGAATGTCGCTCATCTTTTTAATTTGGATAAACAGATGTTCTAGTTGTGGGCGATCGCGGATATCTATACCCAAGTCCATTAAAGCGGGTTGTCCAATCGCAGTTTTTACCTGAGCATAGCGGACGTTGATCCCCTGGTCGCTTAAACGAGACAAAATATCTTTTAAAACCCCCACGCGATCAAGCGCTTCAATCTGCACATTCACTGGGTAGCTATGAGGACGAGAGCTATTTTCTGCTGCTGCGTTCCAGCTTACTGGTACTAGACGCTCATACTCTACGCTTTCGAGATTATTACACCCTTGGCGATGAATCGAAATTCCCTTGCCCCTTGTGACTACGCCGATAATTGGTTCGCCAGGAATTGGAGTACAACACCCAGCCAGATGATACACCAAACCTTCAACCCCAAGAATTGGCGAATCAGTGGAGCGTGAATAATTTGTAGGTGCGTCTCGCAAAGCTTTTGCTGTTGCTGCTGACTCTTTTGGCAAATATGGAGGTGCAACAACCATAGGTTGTTGTGCTTTCACTACCTCTCGCCAACGGTTCAGCACCAGATTCAGGGTAATTTCACCGTAACCTAAACCTGCGAGTAAATCTTCTACGCTGTGGTAGTTACATTTTTCGGCTACACTCTGCATTGCATCTGATTTCAGCAGACTCTCAAAACCAGTTTTACCAAGTTCTTTTTCTAATAATTCTCGACCACGAGCAACATTTTCTTCCCGGCGCGATCGCTTGTACCATTGTTTAATTCGATATTTGGCTGCGGAAGTTCTGACAAAGTTCAACCAATCTAAACTAGGGTGGCTGTTCTTGTGGGTCATGATTTCCACAATATCGCCATTGTGCAATCGTGTTGACAGTGGCACCATCCGCCCATTTACCTTGGTTCCTGCACAGTGGTTCCCCACTTCTGTATGAATGCGATAAGCAAAATCTACACTAGTAGAACCAGGACTTAAAGGTACAACATCACCCTTGGGGGTAAAGACATAAACATCATCTTCAAATAAATTATCTTTGACGCTATCTAGATACTCTTGAGCATCCTTTAAATCACTTTGCCATTCCAACAATTGCCGCAACCAAGTAAACTTTTCATCTGTTGCAGTTAAATGGCTGTTGTTAGAACTACCAGTTTCTTTATATTTCCAATGAGCTGCAATTCCATACTCAGCAATATGGTGCATTTCCATCGTGCGGATTTGCACTTCTAAAGGACGACCAGTCAACCCAATTACGCCAGTATGCAAAGACTGGTAACGGTTCGGTTTTGGTAGCCCAATATAATCTTTAAATCTACCAGGAATTGGACGAAAGGCATCATGAACCACTGCTAAAGCACGGTAGCATTCTTCATTGGTCTCAACAATAATCCGCAACGCTGCTAAATCATAAATTTCATGAAATTCTTTTTGCTGTCGTTGCATCTTTTGGTAAATACTATAAAGGTGCTTTGGACGGCCGCTGATATCGAGGCATTTAATTCCAGTTTGTTGCAAGCGATCGCGCAAAATTGCCGTAGCCTTTGCTAATTTCTCTTCCCGTGATGTCCGTTTTTCGGAAACATGCTCTTGAATTTGCCGAAAAGCATCCGGCTCTAAATATTTAAACGATAAATCTTCTAATTCCCATTTCAAATGCCAGATCCCTAAACGATTGGCTAAGGGAGCAAAAATATCTCGTGTTTCTTGAGCAATGCCACGGCGTTTTTCATCTGGCATAAATTGTAAAGTTCGCATATTATGCAGACGGTCTGCCAACTTCACCACGATGACTCGGATATCTTGTGCCATTGCCAAAAACATCCGCCGGAAGTTTTCTGCTTGACTTTCTTTTTTGCTTTTGAAATTTATTTTAGAAAGTTTGGTGACACCTTCGACTAATTGCCGTACTTCTGGACCAAAAAGCTCTTCTATTTGTTCAATTGTGATATCTGTATCTTCGACTACATCATGGAGAAATCCAGCTGCTATCATAGCAGGACTACCTCCTAAGTCACGCAGTAATCCAGCTACAGCAACAGGATGACAAATGTATGGTTCGCCTGATTTGCGGTATTGTCCCTGATGCAGTTTATAAGCAAATTCAAATGCCCGACATATTAAAGTTGCATCATTATACCTTCGGAGATTTTCCGCATCATCGCCACTACTTCCTGATGACTGGATGAAGCATTTCTTGAGCCATTCCGGAAGAGGAACATCAACTGAGGAATTGAGAACTATAGTGCTCATACAAAGGGGACTAGAGGTGATCTGTGGATAAGTTCAAAGAAGGGCAAAACTAACAGCTTCGTCGGTAGAAAATGCTAATGCCCAAAGACCCTTAGATAAAGTCATGTGAGGATGATTCCTTAATTGTCTATGGTAATCATCCAGTGAGAGTTTCAAGCTTCATCATTCCGTAAATATATTGCTGGCAAATGAAGCCTCAAAGCATGATTTGAGGCTTCTAGTTCTAAAAAGAGCTTAAGAAAGTTTATTGTAGAAGAAAAATTACTTGACATTAATACTATCTTAACTAGCACTGGATGTCTCTAAATAAAGATCATTATCAGGTATTTGCGAGCTTGCTAGAGCAATTACGCTCTGATGTTACAAATACCCAACTCAATGCAACCGAACTGCGGCAGCGTTTAGCCTCCTTAAAGCAATTTTTTGGGCAGCAGATTGTACCGTTGAGCGAGGTAGACTCGCGGGAGCGCGAAGTCCGAGCGGAGGCTTCCTCTGATCGGAACTTCGCAAGAGAGCAGTCTTATCGAACAGAGATGAGCAAACAGTTGCGCCTGTTGGAAATTGACATAATGTTTTTCCAAGGCGCAAGGCAAGAATCTACTGCACAAGCGAGACTGCAAACAATTAGAGATCGCTTGACTACTCTCATCCGATATTGTGATGCTATCCTGCGACCAGAAGATACAGGGGAAAAATAATTCTTAGTTCCCTTTTTTTCTGTTTCTTTATCATCCCACCTAAAACTGATTGTTGACAGCTATTTTGGCAACAAGTTCTACAATCAGTTAATATCCAGACTGAGCAGTGAGATCCTGTGGTGCCTCTAGCAAGAGCGATCGTTAGAACTCAGACAAAAATGCGGGAAAGTTTTACTTACTCTTATATCATTTCCTGATGATATAAATCTGGAATTCTTATCTGTAAAGTTTTTAGGAAAACTCATACCTTATGGGCAAATGCTGCCAAAGCGAGCTAATATTTTTCTCTATAAAAAGTATATAAGCATCTAGCTTGATTTTGGAAAAAACGAGCTATTCCTATACCGCCCTTTTTTTCCCTGTGTTTACCAGAAGGTTCACAAATCAAATAGGAGTGCTATTACAGTTCAGGTTAGCCAAATTTGGTTAATTGGCCTGTACCAATACCTTGAAGCAGAAGATTGATTGTCCGGCGCATATAAGTTTCTACTGGTTCGGCTGTAGGTTTAAAGATGATTGCGTAATAGAGTGACCCACTCAGGAGGTCAAAGATGAGATCGACATCGGCATTTTCTTGAATTTCGCCTCTAGACTTTGCCCGTTGCAGAACTTTGGCAAAAGACTCGCGGCGGGGCATAGTATATTTTGTCCAATAAACTTGGGCAAATTGAGGATTGCTAGATGCAGTACTGATAATTAAGGCCAGTGTCTGACGACCAAGCGGACTCAGGATTTTTTTCGCCGCATTCTCGATCGCAATATCCATATCTCCCCAGAAACTCCCTGTATCTGGGATCGTTAAATCTGCCCTGAGACTTTCAATTGCATCTGCAACTAGTTCTTCTTTAGAAGTGTAACGCCGATAGATGGTAGTTTTCCCAACGCCGGCGCGGGAAGCGATCGCTTCTATACTCATGCCTTGATATCCCACTTCCGCTAGTAGATCCAAGGTCGCTTGGAGAATAGCCTGGTCAGCATGGATACTACGTGGGCGTCCAGTAGGGCTATTGATCTGCTTACTCATAAAAACATCATCCCTAAGCTAGGACATCTTGGCAATTTAACGCAAATTTTCTCAACCTCAAACGCCCTTGACCAATTATATACGATACGCTACCGTAGCGTATAGATAAAAAAATACTTTTGACTCTGGCAACGAAAGTTACCTCCTGGGAATAGATAAAGGACGGCATAAATATTGATGAATAAGTATCAATCCGCGAAAGTTGATGTTGATCTCGATCCCCCTACTGATGCTGTCAATGATATCTATGTAGAGCCAGACGATACTCATAACTCTGCGTTTGAGCCTGATGTTGAGCTTGATCCCCCGCCATCTGTTGCTGATCCCGGGCAAAATTCTCGTTTGTGGCAACGGCGCGCCTGGCTACTCGTGCTGGGAGTAATTACCCTAGCAATAGCAACAGTCTTTGGCTGGCGGTGGTGGCAATTCCAGCACACTCATGTCAGTACAGATAATGCTCAGATACAAGGTCATGTTTCTCCGATTGCTGCCAAAATCTCTGCAACCGTGCAGAAAGTGCAGGTGAAGGATGGAGATTATGTCAAAGCCGGACAGCCGCTAATTATCCTAGAAGACCAAGACCTGAATCTGAAAGTTCAACAAGCAGAAGCAAATTTAGCCGCAGCCAAAGCTCAATTGCAAAGCGCGGCGGATACTGAACCCTTAACTAGTCAAACAAATACCGCCCAAATACAGCAGGCGCAAGCGAACTTAGCTGCAAGTGAGTCAGCAGTCAGCGCAGCCAAAGCCGAAGTTAGCCAAGCTCAGGCGTTGGTAGATACTAATCGGGCCAAGGTGGCGCAAGCGCAAACCGAGGTGAATAAAACTCAAGCTGACTTCCGGCGCTATGAAACCTTGTATGCCCAAGGAGCTATTGCCGCCCAGCAACGCGATACAACGCGAGCCGCATGGGAGAATGCTCAAGCAAATCTCACCGCAGCAAAGCAAACTGTGGCTCAAGCCCAAGCTCAGGTGAATAATGCTCATGCTCAGTTACAAAAAGCCTTAGCTCAAGCTGAAGCTGCCAGAGGACAGGTGGCAGAAACCCGGGTTTCTGGGCAGAAAGTTGTAGTGCAAAAGAGCCAAACCAAGCAGGCACAGGCACAGGTTGCACAAGCCGCAGCCGCTTTGGCGCTAGCTCGGCAACAAATTAAATACACCGTTATTCAAGCTCCTCTCAGTGGCTATGTGGGAAAGCTGACAGCGCAAGTCGGACAGAAAGTCGAGAGCGGTCAGCCCATACTCTCGATAGTGCCCTTAGACACTGAGCAAATTTATGTAGATGCCAATTTTAAAGAGACAACCCTAAAAAACTTGTATATCGGAGAGCCAGCAGAAATTGAAGTTGATGCTTATCCTGGTGAAGTTTTTCGGGCTACGGTGGCGGGGATTAGCCCAGCTACAGGATCTAGTTTCGCCCTGCTAGCGCCAGATAATGCCACAGGTAACTTCAATAAAGTAGTGCAGTGGCTACCAGTACGTTTAACTTTTAATCCTGATGCCGATCCCCAACATAAGTTGCGGGCAGGGCTAAGTGTCAAGGTGACAGTAAATACTATTCCAGCTAAATATGGCTACAAACATTAATCGTTCCAATGTTAACCAAGCTGGTTATATCCAGGGGCCCTTAAAGTGGGCGATCGCCTTTTCTGCTGCCCTTGGTGCAATTCTAGAGGTAATTGACACCAGCATTGTCAACGTGGCGCTGACCTCGATGCAAGCCAGCCTAGGGGCAACTGTCAGCGAAATTGGCTGGGTAGTCAGCGGATATGCGATCGCTAACGTCGTGATGATTCCCTTATCTGCTTGGTTGGGAGATTACTTTGGTAAGAAAACTTATTTTATTTTTTCGTTAATTGGCTTTACCGTCGCCTCAGTTGTCTGCGGGCTATCGATTAATCTCCCGATGCTGATTATTTCCCGCATTGCCCAAGGTTTATTTGGTGGGGGATTGCTAGCCAAAGCCCAAGCTATCTTGTTTGAAACCTTTCCCCCCGCCGAACAAGGTTTAGCGCAAGCAGTATTTGGGGTGGGAGTAATTTCTGGCCCAGCAATTGGCCCGACTTTAGGAGGCTTCCTCACCGATGCTTTAGGTTGGCGCTGGATTTTCTTTATTAATATTCCCTTTGGAATCTTGGCTGTAGCGATGTGTTGGATGTTTTTACCCAAAGATAAAGACAATAGTCAGGCACAAAACCAAGCCGTTGATTGGTTGGGGATCGGGTTGTTGGTGATTGCGATTGGCTGTATGCAGACCTTCTTAGAAGAAGGTGAACAAGAAGACTGGTTTTCCTCCGGCTTTATCACCACCTTAGCGATCGGCAGCGTAGTGGGATTGGTACTGTTTATTTGGCAAGAAATGAAAACGCCTCATCCTGCTGTCGATTTGAGAGTATTACATCACCGTTCCTTAGCGGCGGGGAGTGTTTTATCTGCGGTCGTTGGGATGGGATTGTATGGCGCACTATTTGCTGTGCCGATTTTTGCTCAGAGTATTCTGCACTTTACAGCTACCCAGACAGGACTTTTATTGGCTCCTGGTGCTTTAGCATCGGCGATCGTCATGGTGATGCTAGGTAAATTGTCCACCAAAATCGATGCCAGAATTTTAATTGCGATCGGCGGTGTGGGCACAGCTATGGTGATGTTTGATTTGTCAAAACTCACTTCCCAAACTGGAGCCGATGATTTATTTTGGCCCTTGGTCTGGCGTGGGGCTTTTACCGTACTCATGTTTTTGCCTTTAAGTCTGGCAACTTTAGGCCCACTTCCCAAAAAAGATGTTTCAGCAGGCTCTGGCTTTTACAACCTCACTCGACAACTGGGTGGAAGTGTTGGTATTGCCATACTCACTACCTTACTGGACAAACGCGAAGCTTTTCATCGAGCCATCCTATTAGCAAAACTTAGTCCTTATAGCCCAGAAACCAATCAGCGTCTTGACTTACTCACTGGGGCGATGCAAAGTCAAGGTATGGATGCAACCACAGCACATCAACAAGCACTGGCTATACTCAGCCAAACAGTAGATATTCAATCAGCCGTTTTGTCTTTTGCAGACATATTTCGCGTAGTCGGAGTGGCGTTTCTTTGCTCATTGCCTTTGTTACTATTTTTGGGTAAAGGTGGAGCAGGGGCAAAAGCACCAGTCGGTCATTAGGCAATAGGGTTCGGTTGATAGCCCAATAACCCAAAAACCGCACCTTCTATATGGGGATAGGGCGCGATTGTTTGGGGGTGGGAATAGAGTGGGGAAGGATACCCTTGTTTTTGACTGTTAGTTCAAATTTCCAGCTTCCTCAACAACTTTCTTTAACTGTTCAAAGGTGATACTACCGTCTTGATCGCCATACATACCTAACAACTCCTGGGGGCTACTAACGCCTGTTTCTGCTGAGATGATTGCACTTAAGCCTGGGCTTAAAAAAAGCTCGTTTATGGAAACTTTGCCATCTCGATCGGTATCCAAGGTATTAAAAAGAGATTGAAGCTCTTGTTCGGTTGCCATAATTTTTTTGCTCAAAGTAACTAAAATATGAGAGAAAAGGGCTTATTCACTAATGTTCTTAGCAAGAAAAATGTCTAATCTTCTTGCTCACACCCAAAGTTTAGTTTACATCTTAAAATCGTTGATGCCTTCTGCCTATCAACGCGAAAATTTCACCGCCATGTTGGAATTATCCCTCTTCTGTCACTCTCCGGAATAAGCAAGTAGTAAAGAAGCTAAATCATCCAGAAGCA
>NZ_MTAV01000043.1 GCF_002154695.1 Nostoc sp. T09 | reverse complement strand
TACTATTTGTATCTTCTTATTTGCTGCTCCTCGGGTTCCCAGGGGGTAAGACCCCCTATTCGCCAGCTGTATCCTTGAAGAAGTAGGGGATATAAATCAGTAGAATAATTCAATCGATTGATAACCTGAGAAAAACCATGAGTACAACTAAAAAAGTGGCAGTAGTCACAGGTGGAAATCGCGGTTTGGGATTTGAAGCCTCTCGCCAATTGGCTAAACAAGGATATCAGGTAATTCTCACTAGTCGTGATGAAGAAAAAGGTAAATCAGCAGCGCTGAAATTAAAGAATGAAGGATTAGATGTAATTTTTCAGCCTCTTGATGTTACCAGTGATGAAAGTAGCCAAAAATTAGCTGAATTTATTAATAATGAATTTGGCAAACTCGATGTGTTAGTAAATAATGCTGGGATATACATTGATTCCCCAACAGGTGACAACAGTATTTTTGATGCCAAAATAGACACTTTAAAACAAACGCTAGAAACTAATGTTTATGGAGTTTTGCGAGTTACCCAGGCTTTAATTCCTCTCATGAAGAAACAGAATTATGGCCGGATAGTGAATGTTTCTTCAAGAATGGGACAACTACATGATATGGGGGGAGGTTCCCCAGGATATCGCATTTCTAAAACAGCTTTGAATGCCCTGACACGGATTTTTGCAAGCGAATTACAAGGCACAGATATTTTAGTAAATTCTATGTATCCTGGTTGGGTGCAAACCGATATGGGTGGAAAAAATGCACCAAGAACTCCAGAACAAGGAGTAGATACAATTGTCTGGTTAGCAACTCTTGATGATGGCGGTGCTACTGGTGGATTCTTCCGCGATCGCCAACCAATCGAATGGTAGTCAAACATCTTGGGAGCGATCGCCTGCTCAGTCCCGATCGCCCCAGACCAGATTAAAATCAATTTGCTGGGCTATGTCAGCTAAATTGAGACTTCTGGAGTTTTTGATCCTGTGCTTAATGCATTAACAACTATCAACACCCTCAAACAACCTACCAGTTCGGCTTGGGTAGAACAGGCGATCGCTAACTTAGATATTATTTTGCTCGACCATTCCCACTGCGAACGCAAAGCAGCGGGTGTGGCGTTAAATTTTATGTTTCGCTACCCTTCCAATGCGAAAATGGTCAGAGAGTTAACTGCGATCGCTCGTGAAGAACTAGAGCATTTTGAACTAGTCAATCAGTGGCTAGAACGCCGGAATATTCCCCTTGCACCTTTACCACCACCTCCCTACGGCGCAGGTTTGAAAGCTCAAGTTCGGCCCCAAGAACCTGATAGATTTTTAGATTCGTTACTCGTCACCGGGTTAATTGAAGCGCGCAGTCACGAACGTCTAGGATTGTTAGCTACCCACTGTCCTGAGCCAGAATTAGCGAAATTTTACCGCGGTTTAATGGCATCAGAAGCACGTCACTTTGGTACTTACTGGGTTTTAGCCGATACTTACTTTGACCGTGAACTTGTCATGCAACGGCTCGATGAACTAGCATTTGTTGAAAGTGAATTGCTAGCAAATTTACACCCAGAGCCGAGAATTCATAGTTAGTAAACTAACACACCGAGATTATGAAACTTCAGTTAACACACTTAAGACTGCTTGTTTCCAACTACAAAGATGCTTTTTTGTTCTACCGGGATTTACTGGGGTTGGATGTAGATTGGGGGGATGAAGAGACTGGATACGCTGAGTTTAGTACCGGATCTATCCAGCTGGCTGTGTTAAAGAAAGAGTTCATGTCCCAAATCATCCCTAATCAGCTTTCATCCTTTTACAGCCAGGATAAAACATCTTTAATTTTTGCCGTCGATAACGTCGATGAAGTATATCAACGGCTCAAAGAGCATAATGCGATCGTTGTGGCTCAACCTACAGACCGTTTAGACTGGGGAATTCGCACAGCTCATTTTCGCGATCCCGATGGCAATTTGATTGAGGTTTACACGAACATGGGTATCGTAAGTTAGAGTTTCCCCGCCAGCTAATACCCAATGTCTGAACCACAGCCAAACCAGACTCCGAACTTTCGTCGCTTTGCTGACTGGTGTTTGCATAAAGATAGCCTCTCAACTGAAGCAAGACATACAGTTGAGGTGCTATTGGAGAAAGCTGGAACTTGCGATCGCTATGAAGCAGAGCAGATACTATCAAACTCTACCGAATTGATTCTTTATAAACAGGGTATTTCTGACCTGAGTCCGCTGTCTAGCCTAACTAACTTGACTGTACTGCATCTTTTTGAGAGGAACATTTTAAATTTAAATCCCCTGTCTAGCCTAACTAATCTGACTAAATTCTATTTCAGTAACAAAAACAAAAACCTTGTAGACTTAAATCCTCTGTGCGATCTCACCAAGCTAACTGTACTGCATCTCGTTCACAGTAAAATTTCAGATTTAAGTCCTTTATCTCGGCTGATAAATTTGACTGTACTGAATCTTGAGCGCAATCAAATTTCAGATTTAAGTCCTCTATCTGAGCTAAAAAATCTGACTGTACTGCATCTCGATCGTAATCAAATTTCCGACCTGACTCCCATATCTGGACTGATCAACCTGACTACATTGAATCTTCTTGATAATAAAGTTTCAGATATCAGTCCTATATCGCAACTGACCAATCTAACTAGATTTGATATTGCTACCAATAAAGTTGCAGATGTAAGCCCTATATCTGAACTTATTAACCTAACTGAACTTATACTTAATGACAATCAGATTTCGGATTTAAGTCCCATATCTGGGCTAACTAACCTAAACCGCTTATATCTCAATTGCAATCAAATTTCCGACTTGAGCCTATTATTTGGGCTGAAAAACCTAAATTCACTGGGGATTCGTCCACCAATCTTCGACAGGAGCATCTGGTCATCACTCCAAAGCAAGTGTTCTAATATTTATACTGTACCAATTGATGAACAAAAAAGCATAAAAGCAGTTAAGGATATTTATGCTTACATGGGTCTGGAAGAACCTAAAATTATTTTTTTACCTAGTCCATCCGTAAATTTAAAGTGTTTACCGGAACGTCAAGAATTGGAAAAAGAGATAGCAGAGAAAATCCAGAAAATTACTGGTAAAAAACTGAGTAGAGGATTGCGATGTTTTCTATACAGTAATATTCAAAACCGCCTTACACAAAATAACTTTTCTAGAGAAGTGTGGAGACGTTTTCACAAGCAGTTAGAAGACTATGATTTGAGGATTTTAGGGCAAATTACTATTATGCCTGAAGAATTGCTGACGATGATTGGTTCGACCGAGTTTTTAGTTCGTGAATTTAATTATCAGCTTGACCAAGAAGAACAAGAAGCATTGCGGTGTCTCAATCAACTATTTGAAAACTGCGGTTGGATATTTCCCTTTGAGAGAGTTTGTATAGTGTGCGATCGCCCCCGTAAAATCTCTTTAGATACAGAGAATCGCTTACACGCAGAAGGAGAACCCGCGATTCAGTTTAGCGATGGCTGGCATACTGGATACTACTATCACGGAGTGAAAATACCTGAGAAATACGGCAAGGTACGCCCCCACGAATGGCAAGCACAGTGGCTTTTAGCAGAAGATAATGCCGAACTCAGGCGCGTTTTAATCCAAGGTATAGGCTACGATCGCATATGTGAGCAATTACAAGCGCAAGTCATCGATTCTTGGCAAGAATACACCTTACTTCGCATTAATGCTGATGTTGATGTTGAAGCAATTCATTTATTAAAAATGACTTGCCCTAGCACTGGCAAAATTCATACATTAAGAGTACCACCACAGATTAACTCTGCCAGAGTTGCTGTTCGTTGGGTAAATTGGGATATAGATCCAGAAGAATTTTCTGTGCAAACTTGACTCTCACTTTGCTCCCGTTCAAAATTAAAAATTATTGAAAATTTTCCGATGAGAGATTATTATCGAGATTTTTTGATTCGTAACTGGGAGCAGAGCGATCGCACAAGCACTGCCGCAGTTATCAGTTATGTATTATCAGAATACGGTTTGGGTTGGGAACCCAACGGCGCTGACCGAGATGTGGTGCAAGTGGAGGAATGCTACTTAGCCACTGGAGGCGAGTTTTGGGTAATTGAACACCAAGGCCAGTTAGTAGGTACTGGGGCATACTACCCTGTAAATCGGGGTGAAAAAGCTGTAGAAATCCGCAAAATGTACCTTTTACCCAGTATCAGAGGTATAGGGTTAGGGAAATATTTGTTACAACAACTAGAAGCAGCGATCGCCGCCCGTGGTTTTCAGGAAATCTGGATTGAAACCGCGAGTGTTTTAGTAGAAGCGGTCAAACTGTATGAAAGTAACGGATATAAACCAGCAACAGGTGTAGAAACCCCAAGGTGCGATCGTGTGTACGTAAAATTACTCAACCAGCCCTAAATGCCAAACTAGTGCTGTTTACCAAATTTTACTTGAATGCGATCGCTTTTACCTAAGACCTACTCACTAGCGGTAACATCTCTAAAACCTGAATTCTCAAATCAGGAAACTCTAAGGGTGAAATAGTCTCATCTTCTGCCAAAATCTTTTCACTTTGATAGCCATCTTCACTTGGTTCTCTCAAGATGTGTACTTGACGACTAACCACGTCTAGCACCCAATAATCACTAATTCCCGCTTTTGAGTAGGCTTTGCCTTTAGTTTCACAATCCAGTTTCAGGCTACTATCTGCCACCTCAATAATCAGATAAATCTCAGGTGGAGTAGGATGATGGTCTGCATAGTCTAGAGGATCTACTTTAACGACCGCAATATCTGGTTCTGGTTCAGACCGTTCATTTAACTTTACTGGGTCTTGAACAGATACCCAAGCCCGACTTCCTAAACGATTTTGTATTAATTTATTTGTTCTGCCCACAGCTGAAGTATGGGTTGTTCCTTTGGCACTCATCCAAATAATCTTTCCATCTAGGAGTTCCACACGTTCATCTGCACCAAAAATCCCAACCTCAGCTATTCGGTGGTATTCCTCAACAGTCCACAGGCGAAGTGGTAACGTCGTTTCTATCTTTTGCATGACTTGTTCAGCAAATGTGAGGGTCGGGGGGATTTTAGTATCGTAACTTGAAAATCGGGGCTGGGAATTGAAGCGGATGAGGCAAGGGGGAGCAGGGGAAGAAATGACAAATGACCAATACTTCGGCTTCGCTCAGTACAAGTGACGAATGACGAATGACCAATGACAAATGACAAATCTGATTTGTGCCAGATTAATGTCAGCCATACCCGATCTTAAAAGGACATACTAGCTGTGATTTATGCTAGAACCGCACTTAAAGGTTTACTTAACCTTTTTCTTCAATCCCATTGTCCTCTATGCCAACGAAGTACAACTCGTGAACTTTGTGAATACTGTGAAAAACAGTTACAAAAATGTCACCTCCAAGACCCAAATATCTTATGGAAAGAGCCTCTACCAGTATTTAGCTGGGGAGTTTATGGTGGTTCCCTAAAAAGAGCGATCGCAGCGCTGAAATACGAAAATCAACCTCAAATTGCTCGTCCTTTGGGTCAATGGTTAGGAGAAGCTTGGTTATTAAATTCGCCAAAACGCAATCAAAAGTTTGTTGTTGTTCCCATACCACTTCACGCTAGTAAGCAAAAACAACGCGGCTATAACCAAGCTGCACTCTTAGCACAAAGTTTTTGTCAAACAACTGGGTTAAAATTCAAACTAAATGGTCTAGAAAGAGTTAGAGAAACTAAAGCGCAGTTTGGTTTATCAGTATCAGAGCGAGAACAAAACTTGTCAGCAGCTTTTGCTGTCGGTTCAGAACTTCGCGATCGCCATCCAGATTTTCCAGTGTTATTAGTTGATGATATTTACACTACTGGTGCTACTGCTGCTGCTGCGGTACAAACACTTAGTAACTGGGGAATTGCGGTCTCAGGGTTAGTAGCACTTGCTACTGCTATCAAAAATAAATAACCAAACAATTCATGGGCAAGCTATCTCAGAGAACTCTATAATTGACCAGATCACCCTGTTTGTGTGGGAATTTTGCTTGAAATGATCGGTAAAGCTTTTACAATCGGTTTGAAACGGGTAATCATCATTCCAGCCACATTAGTGGCAATTGGTGTCAGTACAAGCGCAGCTTTTGCTCAAAATAAGTTATATAGTCCAATTCCTTTAACTACTAGTAGTGCTGAATTTAACGATACGCTCTCAGAGAAAGATATTCCCACTGGTCAAGGCGGATTTGCCCGTGATTATACGGTGAAGTTGAATAAAGGTGATAATTTAGCAGTTGATTTGGCATCTGACAACTTTGATAGCATTATCACCCTGCTGTCACCCGATGGAGCAACATTGGCAGAAAATGATGACGGACCCGATGGCACCAGTAACTCCTTATTATTTACTCGTATTGTAGAAACAGGTACTTATATTATTCGTGTCCGTTCTTTTGGAGAAACTGGTGTTGGGAAGTTTAAACTTAAAGTGACAAAGCTGCAACCGATAAAATGAAGTAGTCATTGGTCATTTGTGATTTGTCGAAAGATAATAGACAAGGGTCATTAGTTATTTCTTCCTTGTGCCCCTTTCTCTTAAAAAACAGTCAGCACACAAAGAAATAAGGCTTCAGTCCACTCAACGACTGCGCCGTAAGTGTCGCCTGTGTGTCCGCCTAATTTATAGTTAAACCATGCACTAGTCAAAGTGGCGATCGCACTTCCAGCGATTACCATTGCTAATGCCAAAAACATCAGCTTGCTATCTAGCAAAAAAAGTAACCCGCTTAAAGCTATGAGCAACAGCAGTCCTGGTAACAAATCTTTGTAAGATTGAATGGCTTGTTTGTGCAACGCGCCTTTACCAGTAGGTTTTAGGTAAGGATAACAAGCGATCGCTAGCTGTTGTCCCCAGCGTCCCCAGCCACAAGCCGCCATTAAGATCAACCAACGGTTTGCTTCTATATCTGTTAAGGCTGTTGTTTTGAGCAACAATAAGGCGATCGCTGCCATTGCTCCAAATGCACCTGTAGCACTGTCTGTCATTACCTCTAAGCGTCTATCTGGGTCACCTACCGCTAAACCGTCAGCAGTATCCATCGTTCCGTCTAAATGCAGTCCTCCAGTAATACCAATGCTCAGACTCACTACTAAGGCGCTACGAGTTAATACTGGTATACCCAAATAACTTATTCCTGTATCAAATAACCCTAAAATTCCGCCAATCAGTAGTCCTACTAGTGGAGCAAAACGCGCCACCCGCCCAAACTCTAATCCCGTCAAATTTGGCAACGGAATAGTAGTATAAAATATTACGCTAGCAGCTAAATCTAACAGCAGCTTTTTCTCAGATGGAGGCTGATTTGTCATATTATTTACTTCGCTCAACAGCTATTTATGGAATAAGTTCACTATTCCGTCACAAGCTGTGTTAGAAGATTTTAAAGCTTTAAATAAGTTTTATTTGCTATTGAGATTCATCCAGAAAATTTTGTTATGCTAGTCTCAGTGTGCTTAAAAGACTTAAGCATTAATTTATACAAAGCTTTAACAAATCTCAAAAATGCAAAAGTTCAACAGAAAGAATTTTGTTTTGTATTCTTAAATTAAGAACCTAATCCAGGTTTTTAGACGATTGCCCTCGAAAGTTGATATTTTGTAAATGTAGGGGGTATACAGACTGTGGGCTTAAATGTTTTGCGCTGTTGCACCTGACCTTCGCTCATTCCCCATTTCCTTATGAGTCACCATCTACCCGACACCAGGATACCAGCTCCGTGCATTATTAACACGGGCATTATTGTGAATAAGCTCGACATGCGACGATTGTTGGCTGACTTAGGTCGAGTCCACTACATCTACACCCAAGAAGGCCAGTTACAGAGTGAGGGTGATGGGGATGTGATGGAAGTGTTTGCCAATCCACAAAGATCTACTTTAGTTGCCAACCAAGCGCTTTATTTAAATGTTCATAGTTTTGATTACTTAGAATTGAAACAGTCCCCGCAACAAGAAACCTACTTTGATTTAATGCAAGAAGGTATGTGTCTGCGGCTAATTCCCCTCTCCACTCCCCTACAAGAGCGAAAGGAGCGTAACTTGAATGTCAGCGCTATAGAAGCCATGATGGAGCAAGTACTCTCAGCTAGATGGGATGCAGAAATTGATGATGACACTTCTGAGTCGTTTTAACTAGCAACAGAAATACTATATAGTCGAAAAGTTGGTAATCGGTTAGTAGTTAGCACTAAGGTGATAGCTAAGACCCAGTTACCATTTTTTATACTTGTCCATTATTTAGCGAAATAAAATTACTTTTACTTTGAGTGCCAATTTTTCTTTTGAATGTCTTGCTTGCTGTAGCCAGACAAAAGCCAGAGCAGGTGTATTTTTCACCCCTCACGGCCCTGTAGAAACCCCAAGATTTATGCCAGTGGGGACGCTGGCAAATGTCAAAACTGTGACCCCAGCCCAACTTCAGGATACTGGAGCGCAGATGGTATTATCTAATACTTACCATCTTCACTTACAGCCAGGAGAAGCAATTGTGGCTGGAGGTGGGGGGCTGCACAAATTTATGGGTTGGAATGGTCCCATGCTCACTGATTCTGGTGGGTTTCAGGTCTTCAGTTTGAGTGAGATGCGAAAGATTACAGAAGAAGGAGTAACTTTTCGCTCACCTCATGATGGACAAATTATTAACTTAACACCAGAACGCTCTATTGAGATTCAAAATACTCTAGGAGCGGATGTGATTATGGCGTTTGATGAGTGTCCACCCTACCCAGCTACTCGGCAAGAGGTAGAAGCTGCCACTGGGCGCACTTACCGTTGGTTAGAACGCTGTATTGTCGCTCATAAACGCAGCGATCAAGCACTGTTTGGCATTGTCCAAGGTGGTGTGTATTTAGATTTGCGATCGCAAGCTGCTTTGGCTTTAGCTGAGTTAGATTTGCCTGGATATGCCATTGGTGGCGTGAGTGTGGGAGAACCACCAGAACTAATGGCTCAGATTGTGCAAACAACTGCACCACTACTACCACCCGAAAAGCCACGTTATTTGATGGGTGTGGGTACTTATAAAGAAATGGCAATTGCGATCGCCTCTGGCGTAGATTTATTTGATTGCGTAATTCCCACCCGTTGGGCCAGACATGGTACGGCAATGGTACAAGGCGATCGCTGGAATTTAAAAAATGCTAAATTCCGTGAAGATTTTACACCATTAGATGAAACTTGTGCTTGCTATGCTTGTCAAAACTTCAGCCGTGCTTACATCTCTCATCTAGTGCGATCGCAAGAGATTTTAGCTTACACCCTATTGAGTATTCACAACATCACCGAACTAATTCGCTTTACCCAACGCATCCGCGAAGCAATATTAAGCGATCGCTTTGCCACAGAATTTGCTCATTGGTTGAGTTCACCTGAATCAGTATTCAATGAAAAAACAAATGACTAATGATAAACGTCAACTGGTTACTGACAACTGACTACTGACCAAACCATGTTAAGATACTTCTCAATTATGAAAGCTGTGTTGGATAGGTGGATTTAAACGAATATGGAAGCAGCACTGTTGTTAGCAAAATTGCCTGAGGCTTACCAAATTTTTGATCCTTTGGTGGATGTTCTCCCAATAATTCCCGTTTTCTTCTTGTTACTTGCTTTCGTTTGGCAAGCAGCAGTGGGATTTAGGTAAGTTAATTAATTTTTAATTTCTGGGACAGGTCTTTGAACCTGTCCTATTTTTTTGCCTATTTTGCTTTGCTAAAATTGATAATTCTTAATAATATGTAATTTTTTACTATAGACTTAAGTTAGGATATTCAACCTAGTTAACACACAGCCAACAACCGGGCTTAAATTCAATAAGGTAGCAGTTATGGGTAATATCAAATTCGTTAAAGAAAATAAAGAAGTAGTAGCAGCAGATGGTGCCAATCTCCGGCTTAAAGCAATACAAAATGGAATTGACATCTATACATTAATTGGCAAAATGACAAATTGCGGTGGCTATGGCCAGTGTGGTACTTGCATAGTCGAGATTGTTGAAGGTATAGAGAATCTTTCCCCTCGTACAGATGTAGAAAACCGGAAATTGAAGAAAAAACCCGAAAATTACCGCCTTGCTTGTCAAAGCTTAGTAAATGGACCAGTAAGCGTCGTAACTAAGCCTTAGCCCTGGGGATAATTTCACCTTGCTGAGCATTTATAGCAGCAGAAAATTTGGGCAAACTCTGTCATCGATGATGCTATCCTAATGTTGTTGACTGGAAATCTAGGAGAGGCTTTCTTGCCATGCAAGTTAATGACCTGGGGTTCGTAGCGAGCATTCTGTTCGTACTAGTTCCCGCTGTATTTTTGATAGTTCTGTACATCCAAACTGCCAGCCGCGAAGGTAAAAAAGATAGTTAATACGTTTTTTATAAAATAAAGAACCCCTGCACCATAGGTGTAGGGGTTTTTGTTTATCAACCGCTAAATATATTGTGACCTTAACTAACGGTTCGTGCCAACAACACAGGACAACTAGCATTGACTCGAACATAATCAGACAAAGAAGCGCCGATTAGCCGATCTATATCGACAAAACTCTTCGCGACCGATGGACGCCGATCTGGAGATCCAAGCAATAATAAATCTACGTTCAACTCCTCTGCCAAACGACAGATTTCTTCGCCTGGTTTGCCACTACTAGTAAAACAACGAGCTTTCACCCCTTGCCTTTCGGCTTCTGCAACTGCTGCTGCCAAAGCTGAATTTTTCTCTGGGGTAATTTCGTTCACGTCAGATGATTTACCACGCAAATCTGTATTAACATTAGTCAAAATTAGCTGACCGCCCTGGATACCTCGCAGCAGAAACAAAGCTAAACTCAAGCAGTGTTTGGCGGCATCAGAATTATCCATTGCCACCATAACGCGGTTAATTCTTTTAACATAAATGTCATCTTTTACCAACAACATGGGGCGAGATGACAGCTGGAATACATACTGGCTAACTGAGTTCGATAAAATCGATTGCAGCCGCTTAAGTCCCCGTGAACCCATAATAATCAAGTCAGCATCGATTTCATCAGCTACCTGGCAAACTACATCTTTAGGATCGCCTTGCCGCAAGATTGAAGAAGCTTGACTTGGATCTAAGTTCAAAGACTGAATAGCATTAGCTAGGATCTTGCCACCTTCTTCCCACTTTTGGGTCATAGCATTAGCGGTAGATTGAGGTGGTACCACATGCAAAACTGTAACTTTTGCAGTTTGAATTGATGGCACTTCTTTCAATGCTTTCAGCATCTCTTCTGCATGTCCCAATCCAGACACAGCCAGCAAAATTTTCTCTATCATCATACGTCTGTCTTGTTGTTAAGATTGCTTTGGTTTCTGCTCTTAGTGACTTGCCTCAGCTAGGCTTTTTATAACCTTGCTGTACAACCTAGTAAGTTTTTCACACATATAAAATCACAGCTAATTATCCATATCATTGTTGTCCAAAAATCAGAATATGGATTTTCATTTTTGATTGTGATGTTTATTTGCGCTTAGTTACACAAGTTCTTAACTAGGCTCTAATGATTAAGCTTACTCTCAATTTAGCCTGATATATTTACTAAAATATGATGGTATTTATCATTTTTAATCTATGTTAACCTTTGTTCATTAAAAGGTAGTTAAGTATTGCAAAGAATATCTAAAAAAATTAAATGAATTATAGCATTTTTCTCCTAATATCACTATTTTGCAATAATTTTTTAAAACTATAAGTTATTTCTTTATAAATTTTTTGGCTTCACTTCTATGAGAAATTGCTATACAAATCAATAATATTTTGTAAAAAACTGTATTTTCACAGTTGACTGTTGATTACTAATTTTTTAGGTAAAATCAGGAATTTCTTGAGCGTTAAAACCAAAACATGTACAAATACGCTGAAATAGCGATCGCTTTTCTAGGGAATCGCTGTTTAAGCGTATATACTGAAGTTTAAAAAAAAATAGCATAAATAATGACTTAATATAGAGAATTTAAATTTAAGATGAGCTGCTTCCACATCCATAGTAGTCAAATACAATTCTGACAATCATCATCGCCAATCAATTTTTCTGCTTTGATCGCCATTTGCACGCAACACCATCAATAATACGGACGGAGTTTGGCTGGCCTCTTAAATCAATTATGGATTAAATTTGATTTTGCCCAAGAATGCGATCGCCTAGACTCGTCTCAGGGAATACTAGGAGGATGTTGAGAAATCGAGTTTTTGTATGCGTCAATTTTTTCCGTATATACGTATATGGGCGTGCATCAGCTTACTGTGCTGTCTTTTAGCCTGGTCCCTTCCCGCACAAGCGGCTAGTTCCGTCAATCCCAAACTAGAACAGCAAGTATTACAAATCCTCCGACAACACCCGGAGGTAATTATCGAATCTGTCCAAACATACGAACAGCAACAGCAACAACAGTTGCAACAAACACGACAAGCGTTTTTACAAGATTTAAAAACAAATCCTCAGTTGGTAATTAGTGAGTCTCCTACTACTGGATCGGCAACATCAAAAATTGTGTTGGTAGAATTTTCTGATTTTCAATGTCCCTACTGTGCTGAGGCGCATAAAACCTTGAAGCAGTTGTTAGCAAAGCACCAGAATGAGGTGAAATTAGTCTACAAACATTTCCCTCTAACTGCAATTCATGCTGAAGCATTGCCGGCAGCTAAAGCAGCTTGGGCAGCAAATCAACAAGGCAAATTTTGGGAGTATCATGATGCTTTGTTTGCTAATCAAAAACAACTTGGCGAAGCGTTATATATCGATACCGCAAAATCTTTGAATCTAGATTTAGAAAAGTTTAAAAGTGATGCCTTCGGTATCAACACACTTGCTGAAAAAGCGATAGGAAAAGATGTTCGGCTAGCTGAACAATTGGGCATTGCTGGTACACCTTTTTTCGTGATGAAGAGTAAAAATTTCTCTGGTGTCGTGCAGTTATCAAACATCGAAACTATATTAGCTGATGCTAAGTAGGTCGTGGCATACCGCGAACCCGAAAAAACCTATACCAATGTTCAGTAGACTTCTTGCAGAAGTCGGTAAAAGGGAAAGGGGAAAAGGGGAAAGAAACTCAAAACCCTTTCCCTTTAACCTTTTCCCTTTCCCCCCTCTTGCAAAAATATATTTTTGCAAGAGACTCCATGAGCTGCGCTCACAAGAAACAATGAAAATAACGATCTTGCGTTGTTTCAGCCTCTATTTTTAAGGCAGGTCTAGTTTGTAAACCGCAGGCATTTATGGGGAACAACATTCCCCCCTAGATAGTCTATTCACTCTTTACGTTTCTTGTAAGAAAGGTTACAACATGATGTTGAGTGAGAATTGTATAACGCAGAGGTTTAACGCCGAGTATTGGAGAGTTATCTGTACTCCTTGGCGTAACTCTGCGCTTTTTTTTCAAAATATCTTTTTTGAAGATTACGAAATTCTACTATTATGTGGTGTATCCAAAAGTAAATAAATTAAACCGTATAAATTACATTGTGAGGTAATTCATGGGTCGCGCTGGAATTTGGCTATTTTTGCCCCTTACCCTGATAGCTAGCTGTTATCAACAACTGCTACCCCCTAACCAGTCTGTAGCAAAATCGCCCCAGTCTATAGGTCAGAAAGCTACTCCTACTTTGTTAGCCAAGGCAAGTTACCTTTCGCCATTAGAACAACAAGTAATTGATGAAACTAACAAGGTGCGGACAAATCCCAAGGCATACCTTCCCATAATAGAAAACTATAGAAAGCGCTTTCAAGGTAACCGAGTTAAAATCGCTAATAATACCTATTTGCTGACTCAAGAAGGAGTCACAGCCGTGGATGAGGCGATCGCATTTCTCAAGTCAGCTCGTCCTGTGGGAGCATTGAGTACATCTAAGGGGATGTCTTTAGGTGCTAAAGATCATGTCAAAGACCAAGGTCCCAAAGGTGCAACAGGTCATAATGGTAGTGATGGTAGCAACCCTGCTAGTCGCATTAATCGCTATGGTAAATGGCAAACTACCGCAGGCGAAAATATTAGCTATGGCCCAAACACTGCCAGAGATATTGTCATGCAGTTAATTATTGATGATGGCGTGCGCGATCGCGGTCATCGCAAAAACATTTTTAACGGTGCTTTCAAAGTCGCGGGTGTTGCTTATGGAACTCACAAATCATATAAAACAATTTGCGTAATTGATTACGCTGGTGGTTATAGAGAAAAATCATAAGTTTGTAGTCAGGAATTAAGCCCTGACTACAAGAGTTTTTTATTTATGTTAATTAATAAAAAATGCTATCACTTCTAGAACGACAAGTAATAGCAGAAATGAACAAGGTGCGGACAAATCCAACTGCATACCTCCAAGTTTTAAATAATTGGAAGCAGGGCTTCCAAGGTAGGCAAGTCAGAATCTCCGAGCGGGTTTATTTAAAAACTGAGGAAGGAGTTAAAGCAGTTGATGAAGCAATTTCATTTCTGTATTCTGTTCGTCCTGTGGCAGCTTTAAGCGTTTCTAATGGTATGTCTTTGGCTGCTAAAGATCACGTTAAAGACCAAGGAATCACAGGCGCGACTGGCCACTACGGTAGCGATGGTAGCGATCCCTTTACTCGCATCAGCCGCTATGGTGATTGGCAAATTACCGCAGCCGAAAATATTGCCTATGGTTTTCATTTAGCCCAAGACATAATTATGCAATTAATTATTGATGATGGGGTGGGCGATCGCGGTCATCGCCAAAATATCTTTAACCCTGCTTTTAAAGTTACGGGAGTTGCTTTCGGTATTCACGCTATATATAGGCAGATGTGTGTGATTACTTACGCTGGAGGCTATCAAGAAAAATCGGTCTAAAGGTTCGCTTAATACTGCTGAAATCCTTGCTCCTAAGGTTATGTCACAATTAGAAGCAAGATATAAAAATTTATATGCAAGAAAAACTAGAGCGGGCAGTACAAAGAACTGAAGCGAACACCGCAGCTATAGAGGCTAACAGAACTGCGATCGCACAACTGCATTCAACAGTGAATTCACTGGTGCAGGTAGTTGAAATCCATCAGCCTAAGTATGATGCAACTCAATCTAACTTTGAAGGGATTGTGACTGAGCTTAGAGAAATTCGGGGTTTGAGAACAGAGAGTCAACCCATTTTAGAACATTGGTTTGCTAGACAGGAGAACGCAGAGTGATGGGCGATCGCCAGAGTTATCCTGCGGCTAATGCTGCGAAGTTAAATGTCTATGTTCAAGGTCAAGGGTTGCCCATTTTGGCTTTACACGGACATCCTGGTTCCGGTCGGAGTCTTTCTGTCTTTACAAATCACCTATCAAAGCGCTACCAAACTTTTGCACCCGATTTGCGTGGATATGGCAAAAGTCGCTTCAAGGGCAATTTTGCTATGCAAGACCATTTAAACGACCTAGAAGACCTAATAGACCGCTTTCAGATTGATAAATGTTTGGTATTAGGGTGGTCACTTGGTGGTATTCTGGCGATGGAACTGGCATTGCGCCTGCCACAACGCATTACAGGGCTGATTTTAGTGGCGACAGCCGCCAGACCGCGTGGCAACCATCCCCCGATCGCTTGGCAAGATAATGTTTATACTGGTGTTGCGGGGATATTGAACTATATCAAACCGAGTTGGCAGTGGAATATTGAAACTTTTGCTAAGCGATCGCTGTTTCGTCACTTAATCCAACAACATACACCAACAGCATATAGCTATATCGCTAAGGACGCTGTGCCAGCTTATTTACAAACTTCTCCAGCTGCTAGTCGTGCCCTTTACACTGCCATACAATCTGGGTACAACAGACTTACAGACTTGTGGCAAATAGAATGTCCAAGTCTAGTACTTGCTGGTGCTCAAGACCGCCACATCACAGTTGAAGCTAGTTTAGAAACGGCTCGCCACCTCAAGAATTGTCAGTGGCAATCTTACCCCAATACTGCCCACCTTTTCCCGTGGGAAATTCCCGAGCAGGTATTGAGAGACATTGACCACTGGCTGGAAGAGCATTCTCAAGAAATGTGGTAATTTTCAGTCATTAATTCCAGGTCGATTGACTACAAAATGCTGTAGATACTGCTGCTTGTAGTATGGCGGAGTTAGCGCGTTTAGCCGCCAGACTAAATGCATCTAGCGATTTAAGCAAGCAAATTGAAACGCAAGTATTCGCGGTTCTACTCAGGTCTTAGCACAAGGAATACTGACTATTGCCTAATTTACATTTGACCGCTAAAGGCAGGCTTTACTTTGCGGTCAATCCTTTCCCCCAAGTCTTCAGCAATTGTTAAAGAATCTGGTTTACAACGCTTCACATTTACAATAATTCCCTGTGCGCCTTCTGCCTCCAAATCTTCTATGTAACCTTTAATTGCCACATTGGCATCCACAGAGCTCAGAAATGGGCCAAAGTAGTATGTGCAACGGGGGTTTTGTGTCACAATCTCTACCCACCAAGCCAAGCCTAGATTGTTGATTGTGCTAATCAACGTTTCCTTGAGATCATCCCAAATGGTTTTCATGGTAGTTGCCAATTTATGAATGAGGTACTGGATATTAAACGGTATTTTGCTGTGTTTTTTTGCTTTACATTTCTTTATACTCTTTTACTCTTATTTTTCAAAGAGGTTTTTGTAATTTATCCAGATAATGTGTGTTTAGCAAGCGCTGGCGATAAATTTCATAAAGCGCCATACCTGCTGCTACTGAGGCATTAAGGCTAGGGGTCTTACCGTGGAGGGGAATAGACACTAAGACATCGCAAGAACGTTGTGTTAACATGCTAAGTCCTTCACCTTCTGAGCCAATTACTAAAACAATCGGACCGCTAAAACTCACTGTATGTAGAGGTTCACTGCCGGTTGCTGCTGTGCCATAAATCCAAAAGCCAGCTTCCTTCAGTTCTTCTAAAGAACGGCTCAAATTAACGACGCGGGCGACGGAGAAGTTTTCTAAAGCACCTGCTGCCACCTTCACCACTGTGGAAGTAATCCCAGATGCCCGTCTTTGAGGAATAACTAATCCTTGTGCGCCTATAGCTTCTGCGGTGCGAATAATTGCACCTAAGTTATGGGGGTCAGTGATCCCATCAGCTACGATAATCACTGGATCGCTGACAGATTTTGCCTTCTCAATTAAATCTGGCAATTCCATATAGGCGTAGGGAGCGATTTGCGCCGCTATACCTTGATGATTGGCTCCGTCGGTGATTTGGTCTAAGCGCTTTGGTTCTACTTCATCAATAACTGCACCATTGTCCTTGGCTTGCAGGATCAAATGATGAAAGCGGGGATCGTAACGTAAACGGGTAGTAATCCAAATTCGGTTGAGACCACGCTGATTTTCTAAAGCACTCAATACTGGATGACGACCATAGATAATATCACTATCTTCTGGTGCTTGTTTGATCTCTGAGGGGGGGTGGGGAACGGTACGATTTTGGCGTGGGCCGCCAGTTTCGGGTTTAGCATCGCCAAATCTGGGATTACGAACTGGCTTATTACCTTCAATCGGTTTGGGATTGCGAACTGGCTTATTACCTTCAATCGGTCTGGGATTGCGAATAGGATTAGCAAGAACACGCTTGCCTTTCACTTTTACAGGTAGCCCGCGATTAGGTTCGCCAGCAGTCTTGATTTTTCTGGGTTTATCCGATGACATAAGAGTATTTGGTATAACTTATGGGTGGGCATAGTGATTCCCAAACTTACCGAAGCTCACTCTACTGGATTTTGCTTTCGTGAGATTTATCGCCGACTATTTTTCTAGATAGAGTTTTTGCAACAGCTCGGTTAAGCGTGGGAAGTCTGTGAGATAAAGGTAGCCAATTAAAGTTTCTAGACTAGTTGCTTGTTGGTAAATTTCTGGATCAATCCGCTTCGAGCGTCCTGTGGCAGCATTACGACCCCGTCGGACAATATCTAATTCACTATCCCTCAGATGAGGTACTAGCGATCGCAAATGTAGCGCTTGTTTTTCTGCTCTTACCTGTGCCACTACCAGACGATGGTAAGTATCTGGTCGCTGCAATGGCATTAGATAAAACATTCTAACATATAGCTCATATATTGCATCTCCCACATATGCTAATGCAGCAGGAGAAATTTGTTGCACTTGTGAAACAGAGATTTGTTCGGGTAATTGAAATGTGCTTGCCAAGAGTGATTTAGTCCAAAATGAATTCTGTTTCGCAGCTTCATCTTGTCCATCTAATAGCTCTTCCTCCTTAGGCTTCACAAGTTAATTTTTCCTTAGTGTGCTACATTTGGCAGGCATCATTGATTATCTGTTGAGATACTTAGCATAATCTACACTAGCAAAAATTACTGACTAAATTTTATCTTTTTGTTTAAAAGTTGAGATTTTAATATTAGCTGGCTTGATACCTCTGCCATAAATAGAGAGGTTGGCTAGCCAGCTGAGCTAAAAATTAAGCTATCCAGATAAAGCATCGGATAGCTAGATTGTTTTTTTGGTCAAGCAATCAAGACGACTTGATGTTTTCTAGAGCCGCTTCAACAGTTGGTTGCAGGGAGAGAAACTTCTCTAAGCGAACAAGCTTGACCGTTTGAGTGACACGGGCATTTGTGACAATTTGCAAGGTGCCAGTGGCGTTTTGAGCTTGTTTGGCTAGCTGCACTAAAGCGCCCAAGCCAGAGCTATCAACAAAGTCAATTTGTGATAGATCCAAAATAATGTGCTTTGGACCCTCATCAATCTTGCTACCTAGTACCTTGCGAAATGTCGGCTCAGAAAAAGCATCTAATAAACCTGTGAGGCGGAATAGCTGACAGTTATCCCGGGCTTCACGAGTACCCCTCAGGCTCACAGTTAGATTCAGTGGCTCAGCAATAACTCCCTCCTCATGGTGAAAGTGAACGCTCCAGTATAGATGGTTTTGGTGCAAGTTGTCTACAACCTGCTGGGTTAGGGCATGGGCTTGGGGCATGGAGTAGCCAGTGCGTTGGGGAGACACTGCGTTGCGCGGGTTTCCCGGGTTGAAGCAAGTGTCGTCGGCTTTGCCGACTTGAAGCAACTGGCGTCATTGGGCATTGGGGATTGGTTATTTGCCTTTATCTCCCTTGTCTTCCCTGTCCTCCTTGTCCTTCTTCCCTAATCTCTCATCCTGATTTTATTTAGCCCCAGTTGCGGCTAATTGACGTGCTGCTCGCATTGCTTGGACAAAGTCCTCAAACAAGTAATCAGCATCGTGGGGACCAGGACTAGCCTCTGGATGATATTGTACTGAAAACACAGGCAGAGACTTGTGACGTACCCCAGCAACAGTGCGATCGTTCAAGTTTAGGTGGCTAATTTCAACAACTGTCTCAGGTAAAGAATCTGGGTCAATAGCAAAACTGTGGTTTTGACTGGTAATTTCTACCCGTTGTTGTAAACCCGCAGGTTGATTCAATCCCCGATGACCAAACTTGAGTTTAAAGGTTTCTGCTCCCAAGGCATGACCCAAAATTTGATGACCCATACAGATACCAAAGATCGGTTTTTCAGCGCCTAGCAGTGCCTTGGCAGTTTCAATACCTTCAGTGACAGCCGCTGGGTCGCCAGGCCCGTTAGAAAGAAAGATGCCATCTGGATTATATTTGAGAATTTCCTCTGGTGGTGTATGCGCGGGAACAACAATTACCTGGCAACCGTAACTTGCTAAACGACGCAATATATTACGTTTCACCCCAAAGTCAAGAGCAACAACGGTAAAAGATTCTGCCGCACTATTCGCTGGATTAGAGTTGAATTCCCAAGCTGGGATTGTGGGATCTGACCATTGATAAACTGTTGGGGTAGTAACCTCACGCACTAGATTCAATCCCTGCATACTAGGGGCTGCCTGTACTTGCTCTAGTAACTCAGCCTCATCCAGAATAGATGTGGAAATACCACCATTCATGGCTCCAAACATCCGAATTTTGCGGGTGAGGGCGCGGGTATCAATGCCGTAAATACCAGGGATTTGGTGCTGTTTTAGGTAGTCAGGCAAGGATTGTGTCGAGCGCCAGTTACTTGGTCGCTGACAAATATTGCGGGCGATCGCACCTTGCACTTGTGGTCTAGCCGATTCTTCATCTTCAGCATTGACGCCAGTGTTACCCAATTCAGGATAAGTAAAAACGACAATTTGACCGCAGTAACTGGGATCTGTCAGCACTTCTTGATATCCAGTCATGCCAGTGTTAAAGACCACTTCCCCAATTGTGGTTCCTGTGGCACCAAACGACCAACCGCGATAAGCAGTTCCATCCGCTAGGACAAGTAAAGCAGGTATTGTGTCAGACGGGGACATAGGCGATGAAGGCAATCATGTTTAGGGGCTGGGGATAAGAGCTAGGGTTTCAGAAGATTTTTTCTAGTTTCTAGCGTTTAGTCCCTAGTTTCGTATAAGCTGCGAATGTTAATTATCCCATGAGTTTAGAGACTTAGCGTTCTGAAGCTAATTAATTAAAAATAAAAAATTTAAATAGGGTCAAGAATCAAGCATTTCTTCCCCCTGCTTTTTCTTCCTTCTCCTTGTCCTCCCACTCCCCTGGTCTCCGATCTCTTCCCTAAATTCTTTCTCAGGAAATAGGTGGGGAGAGGTAGATTTGCAGCCCTCTGGGCAGGTAAAATCGAAGTTAATTATGCTCCAGTCTTTTTTATCCCGTGCAATCCTGATTATTTTATCAAGTGCGCTAGCGGTTTTGGGTGTTGCCTGTAGTAAAGACAAACAGACTACTGCGACTCGCGACCATGAGCAGTCTACGCCCGTGGAAAATGCAGCAGCATCGCCTCTGGTCGAAGCAACACCATTATCCAGCCCAGAACCACAGCCACAGACTCCGTCGGCAATTGAACTAAATTCTTTTGAAATGGCGCTGGACAAAGCGGCAGGTGCGATGACGATCAGCAAATCTGCCCAATCGCCCGATGATTGGAAGTTGGTGGTGAGTCAGTTCCAGGATGCGATCGCGCTGATGAAAAACGTGCAGCAAGAAAGCCCCAATTTCACGGTCGCCCAAATCAAAATCTCAGAATACCAGCGCCAGATCAAATATGCTTTGGATCAAGCTACCCCAAAACCCCTACCGCCAATAGCGGCAAAGCCTCAAAGGGTAGTTGTTGTTGTTCCTTCCAGAAAAACCACACTCAACTCAACTCAACCTCTACCGCCAGTTTTACCAAAGCGGCAGCCATTACCACAGTCGGTCTTGCTCCCAACTCGACAAATCGAGCAAGAGCAAGATGTTTTTATCGCGCCAATCAAACGCCGCATTGGGGGAACACCAATTATTGACGTTACCTTCAATGGCCAACGAAGATTCGAGATGATTGTCGATACAGGGGCTAGTGGCACTGTAATTACCCAAAACATGGCAAATGCTTTAGGTATAGTAGCCGTCGGCAAAGCTAAAGCGAACACAGCCAGTTCTAAGCAAGTGGAATTTACGATTGGCTATGTTGATTCGATGGCAGCAGCTGGAGTAATGGTGAATAAAGTACCAGTAGCGATCGCAGGCTCAGATCTAGAAACTGGACTGCTTGGTCACGACTTTTTCGGCAACTATGATGTCACCATCAAACGCAATGTCGTGGAATTTCGCCCGCAATCGCGCTCAGAAATTAATTCCGCAGAAACTGAACTAACTGCTCCAATTTTACCCAGGGAGCGCCACTATCTAGGATCTCCTTAGCTACTTTAATACCCTGGGCATGGTCTAGTAATGGAATCGCACCCGCCACTTGCAGCGCCAAGGAGGCATTTAACGCTACAGCATCCTGTTGCGCTTGAGTGCCCTTGCCTTGCAGTACCGCTTTGAGTATTTCAGCGTTTTCCTGAACATCACCACCCCTGAGGGCACCTATAGTAGCAGGCGTTACACCAACCGCTTCGGGATTTACAGTCGTTAACTCCACCTCACCATTAGATAAAACTGCTAAGTCGGTTAAATCTCCTAACCCCGCTTCATCGAGTTTTTCTCGCCCATGTAAAACAATTGCTTTTTGCTTACCCAAATTGTTTAAAGCTTGGGCAACAGTTGCCAAAAGTTTGGGAGTAAATAACCCAACCACTTGCCCAGTTGGATTTAAAGGATTTACCAACGGCCCGAGTAAGTTGAAAACAGTCCGTACCTTAAGAGTCCGACGCAATGTAGCAACCGCCTTGAGTGCTGGATGCCAACCAGGGGCAAATAGAAAAGTGATCCCCACTTCTTTGACTGCCGCTTGCACTTTTTCGCTAGGGGCACTGAGATTTACACCCAAAGCTTCCAAGACATCGGCGCTTCCTGTCAAACTGGAAGCCGAACGATTGCCGTGTTTAGCGACGGGTACACCATAGGCAGCCGCCACAAAAGCAACTGCTGTAGAAATATTAAAAGTTGATGAACCATCTCCGCCAGTGCCACAGGTATCAATGAGACTGGGGAGTGCTGAGTTTTGAGTTCTGAGAAAGGAAGATTGAGACTGTAGCACTTCCGCCATCCCAGTCAACTCGTCAGCAGAAACGCCTCTAAAGTTCAGTGCTGTTAAAATTGCTCCCGATAATTCTGGGGGAACAGATTCACTTAGCCATCCTTGCATCAATTCAGCAGCTTGAGTGCGAGATAAAGATTCACCATTGATTAATTGTTGCAGCAGGAGATACCAGCTAGGTGAAGTTTCTGGCGTGGAGATGGGGGAAGTTGTCATAGAAAAGGTCTGTTTGCGTGTGGTAGGGTTGAGCTTTCGTTGATGAGTCTGGGAGCTATCCTACCGGAAAATGGGAAACAGTTTGTAGTAAGTAGTTGATTACTTAGATATTTGAGGACTGAAGTTCTCACTACAAAAAAGTTTTAATTTTCTTCTCCAGATTCTGTAGAATTTCATAGTTAGTAATGAATAACTCTTTTCCTTTAGCAGCATTACTCTGTTTATAGTTATTCATCCCATATTGCAATTCCCACTCTGAAATATTAGCCCAGTGAAAATTTTCTTGAATTTGTGGCGAGTTATCATAAGTAATTAGCCATCGGTGATGGCATTGTTTTAATAATTCAGCAAATTTTAGATGTTCAAAAGAAGTATGTAAGTTCCCATCTTTACCATATAACTTAGATTTAGTAGCACTAAAATATGGCGGATCTAAAAATAAAAACACCTTTTCATCGGTTGAATGCAATAATTCACTGTAATCTAAATTAGTTATTAAAATATCTTTCAATACAATATTTCCTAATTTCTCTAGACGGTCTATAGATGAGTTAGTAAAGCGTTTATGAAAAGCTTCCTGAGAAAAACCACCCGATTCTACGGTTCCCGAAAATGTAATTCTGTTAAGTACAAAAAAGCGGACTGCTCTTTCAAAATCAGATAAATTATTGATACCTACGCTGGTTAATTCTGTAAATAGTAATCTACCGTCTGTATATTTATCTTTAATCCGCCGCACTTCAGTTACTAGTTGAGATATATCAGATTGAGCAAATTTCCAAAATAGGAATAACTCACGGTTTAAATCATTAATCCAAATTTTTAAATGAGGAAATTTTTGCTTTAGATAGATAAATACAGAACCACCACCTACAAAAGGTTCTCTAAATTCAGAAAAAGTTTCTGGTAAGTATTCAATTATTTGATTGATTGCTTTTGATTTACCGCCTGGATAACGGAGTGGGCTTTTGAGCATAATTTGCTGCGATCGCGAAAATTTTAGGATAAAAAGTACCAACGATTACCGTGATGAGCGAAAGATTACACGCCCCGGAGATTCTTCTTGATTAATGCGTGCATATACTCGCAGACAGGTCAAAACTTCCCCAGGATTACCGCCACAATCTAGTTGCAGGTCATCTTTTGTTAAAGCGCAGATATCGGCATAAAGCCCCGATAATTGACGAATTTTGACTTCATACCCTGCATTATTCGCCTCATCTACAAATTTTTTTAACATACGTCGTGATTCTTGTTGTAGTTTACCCCACCAAGAATAGCGATCGCCTGGGGGAATAAATACCAAAGAGTGGATTGCTTCATCCATGTCAATCCAAGCACGTAGGGTTGATACTGAATCAGCATTTTCTACAGCTTTTTGGGTGCGTTGAAAGCGGTGTGTTAAAGCTTCAATATATTGATTTTGCTGTTCTGGCTTGGAGTGTAAGGAGACAATATCAAAGCTAAAAACGCTCTTTAACGCATGATGTAAATCTGGTTCTATTTCGATAATATTTATACATAAAAATAAATAACCAGCTAGGAAATTTAAATCTTTTGATTTACTTGCTTGAGCAATTTCTGTATAAGATAGTGCTTTCTCGGACAAACACAAACCCTTAGCTTGAATAGTACCACTCAGTCCAGGGTAAATAATTTCATCGCGGATGAATGGTAGAGGATAGAGATCCGAAGTGTTTTCTACTGCACCCACTTCTTGAGCCAGAGTTAAGGCACGCTGTCGCCACGATGTAGCCAAGTCTTCTGGAACCCGCAGCAGTTTACGTTGAATTTCGTTCCATAATTCTGCGTCTGTTTGGCTTTGGAGTTGGGAATTTCCTAAATACAATTTGAGTTCTTTATCAGCATCAAATGCTTCTTGGAGGCGACTTAATTTTAATTCACTATTAGAGTTAGATTTGTAGGATGTTGGTTGTAATAAGGAATGGATTTCTTGCAGCATTTCGTCGCATAATTTAGCGCCAGGATCGAGAGGAAATTCGTTTTGGGCTTGCTTTAAAGAAGCTTGTATTCCATACAGGCTAAACCGCAATAATTGGGCTAGCTGTGAGTTTTCTGTTTCTAATAGCTGACGTAGGTGCTGCATGAATTTCGCCTTTAGTTTTACCTGTTTTTTACCTCACGCGAAGGTAAGATGTATACGAACCACAGAGACACAAAGTCACAGAGAAAGATGTTTTAAGAAAGTTTTTCTTTGCGCCTCTGCGTGAGTTATTTACCCTAATGAATTCCGCAAAAGGGATCGCGTTCTTTATCGACTTCATTGGGTTGCAACTCTAGTTCAGCGCGGTAAACACATCCTGGTTGCTTAAGGCTTTCTTGTTTGCTTGATATCCAGTAAGGTACTTCACCAGCGTGCATTCGTAAAATACCTTGATTGTCGAGAGTCACACGATATTGGCAAGGATAATCTGTGGTGACATCGGGTTTACTTAATGCGCCAATGCGTATCCATTTTTTGGTGTTGGTTTCGGCATCTGTTTGCACAACGTAGAAGGTGTGTTGCCCATTATTTGGAAAGGGAGGCAAAGGATTGCTGACTAACCCGGTTCCTGGTTCTGGTGAACCATCGCGTAAATAATGGAATTCTTGCAGCGATTTGCTCACATCTTTATCGGCTTCAAATACGAGATGGTAGGCATCTGGTTGATCGACGGTTGCTGACTCTAGAACGTTAATGGCAATATCACCATCATTCAAGTTTTTATTGGGGCGTTCAACAGCAATATTCCACTTCAATTTGCCATCAGCAAACAGTGCTGAAGTTTCTGAGGCGGCGGAAATTACCGAACTGACATCAATGCCAGAAACATCTATTAAATAATGAGGATTTCCTTGACAAAGCAAAACGCTGAACTGGAGAGTTTGATCGATTTCAAACTGGACTTTGATTTTTCTAAGAAAGTCTGATTCTGACAACCCTAATTTCTCCATCAAGGATTTGCCATCGAAGCTACCCCAAAGCCGCAAGTCGCCGTCTTCGTAGTCTTGACGATAAATAATGTTAGTTAACTGTATCCCTTGCCACTCAGTGCGAACTTTAGCTACGGTTTCTTCAGCAGCTAGTTGATAGAGTTCTTGCCCAGCTTTAAAGATTGTCAGCAGTTCGTTGCTTTGGGTTTTGCGTTTGAAGTTGCAAGGTAAATAATAAAACAGGTTCTTGACATCAATTTCTAGTTGGTTAGCTCCTTTACGTAGTAATCCTTTTGACTCTTCGGGGTCAAATCTTAATCTGCGTAGCTTCTCGGCATAGCAAGCACCGGCAGAGGTGGCTAATTTGGTAAATTCCAGCACAAAGGTAATTCGTTCTGGATTCCAGACGAAATAAGGAGATTTACTAAATTCTTGGTAAATGTGGCGCTGTACGAGGTCGAGGCTGCAAGTTTTACCGGATAAAATTAACCAATCAACTTTATGCGTATTCCAAGCGTCTACAGTGCTATCTTGGGGACGCAAGCGACTATCCATCAAACCTTGGGCTATACCGATCGCTTCTTTAATTGATGATGATGCAGCGCGATCGAATTGCTGACTATCGATAGTGAGGCAGATGCTACTGGGATCTTTTACCTGGAATTTAATCGCACTTTGAGTTAGCAGTTCGGAAATTTGCTGTTCTGAGAGAGTAAAGGTTAAGGGAGAAGCGTCTTCTGCTGGCTTTTGTCCGAGTTTGATTTTGGCAGCTTCGGCATGATCCCAGAGTGTATAAAAAGTTTGTAGGCGTTGGGGGGCTTGTTGCCATCGGGTAGGTAATACTTTCTCAGCCGTATCTAGAGCATCTTTGTAAGCAGCGTCACCTTCGGGATTTTCTTTATCCAAACATTTTAAAATACTGCCGCTTTTGAATTGCCCATTTTCGAGAAAACGTTCGTTTAATTCGGAGTTAATTAAATCTTCTAGCTTGTCGCTTTCTAAATCGCCTGTGGTAACGGCTGTTAATAAAAAGTCGGCGATCGCTAACTTTAAAAGTCTGAATATGCGCAGAGTAATTAACTCTCCACCTAACTGTAAATGCCCAGACGAACCTAATAGTTTAGGTGTAAGTTTATAGTAGCGTCCTCCTAAGCCTCGGTCTTCATGATCAGCAAAGAAGGGAGTTTTATCTTCTAAAGTTAGTTCAATTAAAGCTAAATCTGTGGTTCCGCCACCAATATCTAAGACAAGAACATTTTGCGACCATTTATTTCCTTCTTGGCGACAACGAGTTTTGAAAGATTCAATCCCAATATTGAGATTACCGCCAAATTCTCGCCAGAGAAAGAATATCGCTACAGAAACAGCTTCATCATAAGCAGTTTGGACATCATCAAGCCCTAACTGTCCAACTAATTCTTTAATTTCTTTGCGAACAACAGGTGGGGCGACAGTGGGATAGGTAACAACGGCTGAGAGGAAATCCCCTTCCGAAAATCTACGTCTGGCGCGTCGGCGGTAGTCTTCGGTTAACTCAATTAAATGTCCCCAAGCTGCTTGAATTAATTGGTTGACATTAATTGTTTCTTCTGATTCATCTAAAATAACTGGGAAAGAACGATCCTGACCAAAATAGCGTTTGGGTGAGTGATGAAATCGGCTGATAATTTCTTTTAAAGCACTGCTGGTTCCTTGGGCGATCGCCTTTTTTCTGTTGTCGCTGGCTTCTCTGCCCATCTTCAGTTTTAAAGCTGCAAGTTTGGCAATTTCTAACTCACTTTTAATTTCGGTACTGCGACGATCGATATCTAATACAACCGGGATGAGATTTTGCGATTCTAAAGTAGGAACGCGAAAGACTTCATGGTATATCTGATAAAGCTTTTTGCTGACTGCACGTCGAAAGCGATCGCTAGTACCTAAGCATAATTCTATTTGGCGAATTGCTTCTAAAAATCGCTCTTTGTTATCACTCTCAAAAACTTCACTTAATCGGCTGGGTTCTATCTCCAAATTTTTACTAATGTCAGCAATAAATTTTTCCCAGTCACTAGCACTGATATCTGGTAAAGCAACTGAGGCGGGGGAATTCAACCATTGCGCCATGCGATCGCGCAGTCGCATTTCTTGTTCTTTGGGTAATACTTCGGCAATTGGTACTTCAATTGGATCGAACAGTGTTACCGTAGAGTTTGATGTACCAAAATCTAAGGCAAACCAGCCGGGAAATCTTTTTTGTTGCTCGCTTGGCGCTTTATTACTATTAAGTTCAAAAGGGTTCATTTTAGTATTTATTTTTGTTGTTTGCTTTGGTAGCTGCACAAAAGCTTGGGAGAAGAGATTGCAGTTAGCCTCAATTTGCTTTCTTACTGTTAGTAGCGAATTACCCGCCGCATCAGAATCAAAATACTCAACAAGTACCTGTAAATTACAGTTGATTGGCTGTGTTAAAGGTTGCTCTAATTTACAGGGATATTGTCCTAATTGCCTGATGTACGAAATTTTGCTAGGAATGGCAGAGTAATATTGTTGATATGCTTGTTGGATTTTTGCTGCTAATTCTGTTGGCGTTCCCTTGACAGTGCAAGTGATGCGATAAATGTAAGGAATATTACTGCCATAGGCAAGAATTTGGATAGCAGGAATATCCAACTCACTATTTTGTTTAACACGTACTTGGTAGCGAGGTAACAGCCGAATCTCCACAGGCATTGCATATTTTCCTTATTCAGTAAACAGTTATTACTAATTAGTGAGTTGATAACTGGTTACTGATAATTGATAACTGAGATATCTGAAAGAATCTGTAACCAAGTCGGAATAGATAACTGTGATGGCGATTCTCCAGCGGCAATATATCTGAGTAATGTTTCTTTTTTAGAAAGATTTTGCAAACTAGGAATAATTTGATCCAAAACACCTGCTAATTCTGCATTAACTTGCTGATTGACTTCGCTAACATATTGAACAAGATGAAGGCTGGCACTAGCAGTAATTTCATCCCGTAGCCGCAGTACAAAAAGCTGGTGATTGTTAGATCTGGGTGAACCATTTCTTTCTGGTGCCCAATCAAAGATTTGACCTATATTGTGTTTCTCATCTTGACGAGCTAAAGGGAAGATAATTTCTGGTGAAATTGCTTTTTCTTTGCTGTGAATTTCTGAAATAATTGCTTCTTGCCATTGGTTAGGATCGCAACCTAATAGCAGTTTATAAAAAAGTTCAGCTTCTTCAATACCAAATTTAGATTCGATATCTGATTCCATTTCTGAGTGGAGATTTGCTTGCAAATATTCACGTTCTTGAGCGACAATATTTGATAATTTGTTCAGTAAATCTACAATTGCTTGCTGGATGCGATCGCGGGCAAATTCTTCTACTTCTTGAACAGTTTTGGCAAATGTGGGATAAAAGTCGTCGCTTTTGGTAGGAATGGTAGTATTGACTTTGTTACCCCGAGCAAATAATTTCCCGGCTGCGCCTTTAGATTCGGTAAGTGCGATCGTGCCATTATTAGCTTTGTTGAAAAGTAAAGTCCACTGATTCCAATTAAGAATTCTATATGTTAGCTCGTCTTTCACAACATCGCTGACACCAATTCCGCGTCTATCTTTGAGTGGTTCTTTACCTAAATCTTTTTGGAAGTTTCTGTAGGTTTTGTCCAAGTTTTCAATCGCCGCCCGCAAATCTAGCAAAGCTGGACTCTCTGAAGTTGGCATACCTTGCTCGTGAATTTCTTGCAGAATAGTTTTGAGGTTATCCTGTTGTTGACGCACAGCATCAGCAGCTCTTTTAGTGTCTTCATAAAGTTGTTTCAGACCATGAGTAGCTACGTGGTTTTGAATCAATTCCCGCAGCTTGCTGATCCCGCCATCTTGAGCAAAGTAACCTAGTTGTCTCCCAAGATAATTACGCGCATCAGATGCTAATAAGCGATCGCTTAACCGTCCCCATTTATCTTGTAACCGCTTGGAACGGTCTAAATAATCGGGATAATCTAGGTTAGCCAAAAATTCTGGTGAGCCGGCTTTTACTGTTGTTGAACGTTTTGCTAAATCAGCCAGTCCTAGTAGTGGTGAGAGTAAAACAATGCGATCTTTTTGGGTTGTAAATGCACTAGCACCATCAATAGTAGTTTGTAGAACTTTGAGTTTTTGGAAAACGCTACTTTCCTGTAAACGATGATTGTCTGCACCATCGTTAATTAGTTGGTCGAGTTCTCTTTCTCCGCCTTCACTTTCTAGGGGAAGTTGATCGAAGCGTCCCACACCTACAATAATTAAATCCTTGAGGTCTTGTCCTGGACGCTGCTGCTGCATCATCGTAAAGATTTTATTGGCGCGATCGCTTCCTGGTGATTTACCATTTAACAGCACCAAAATTGTCTGGACTTCTGCTAATTCTCGCAGCGATAAAAATGTATCCCTCGCTCCCGAATTAGCAGCACCCAATCCCGGAAAGTCGAGCAGAATAAATTCCGATGCACCAGTAACATCCCAAATTTCTCGTGAGATTTTTACTTCTATATCTACGCGACGAATTAGTGGGAAACTATTCTGTAATAACTTTGATGGTAATTTTTGGGGTGGACTCGGTAATTTGATATGAGCTGGCGGTAAATCATCAAAGTTAATAGTTTGAATTGCCATTGGCTGCTCGGCTAGCTGCAATCCCTCACGGGCAGTGGTAGCATCAATTTGGTAGCAACCACCACACATGACTTCACCATAAGATTGATAAGCGCGAACAAATAATACTAATTCCCGCAGTAGATAACGTAACTCTAAATTATTGCTAATTTTCCATGTTTCCTCACACCAGCTAAGAATATCTTTTCCTTCTTTCAGCTTCGATAGCAGCGCAGGTGGGAGTCCAGCGGCCACTGTCCGACGGTTGGCTTCTCCAATCATGAACCGCAGACAATCACTCACACCTTCGTGAGAAAGATACTCGACTGTAAAGTTGCTTAACTGGGTAGTTGCAAAGCCGTCCTGGGGTATGATATGGATGGCTGTAACGTTGCCCGTCGTAGGGTTTTCGCTAACTGGTAAAGCATCGGCGTATCCGATCAAGCTGCCTAACAGCAAAGTTTTCCCGCTGCTAAATTCACCCATCACCCCGATTTTCACTGGTGAAGTAGCAAGTTCTACAGTTTTCTCGGCAGCTTCCCGGAGGCGAAACAGACTCTCATCAAGACTAGCTGGTACCCAATCTTCTTGCTTGGAGGGATATTCAGGCACAGAGTCTAATTTCTGGAGGATGAATTCGCCATATTCTTTAAAACGCTCCAGTTGTTCTGTTTCCATAGAGTATTTTTTGCTCTAAGATAAATTGCTGTGAGTTTTATAACACAAAAAATGTGACATTCGCTTTGTTCTAATTCAAAATTGCCAAGCTTTGTGAGCGCAGCGAAGCAATCTCAAAATTAAAAAAAATTAACTAATTTTTAATCCTAAAATTTTGCAAAATAAACTTAGAAATTGTGCTTTTTGTTAACTATTTTCTGTTTGATATATCAGATAATCAACTATATGCATTCCTAAAAATCAAGTGCATCGATAAAATCTGCCGCATAGTGGCATTAGAGGCAGCAAACTAGATAGGGTGCTGCATAGAGATAGATTTGGCAATCACGATCGGTTAGATTCGCGATCGCTCTTGGCAAAAAAGGGTGCGATCGCGAATTATCTCTTTTTGTCATTGGTCATTGGTCATTTGTCATTGGTCAAGAGTCCAGAGTCAACAGTCAAGGGTCAAAGATTTCTTCCCCCTGCTCCCTGCTTTTTCTTCCTCATCTGCCGTTCTTTGCGACTGCCTATGACGCAATACGGTTCAGATAAGCAGATCTTCTAATTCTCTCGCTTCGTTGGTATCCTGCCTTGGAATCAATTCCAAGGCTAATAGCTAAAGTCTACTGAAGTAGACTAAGCTGCATATTTCAGTCCACTTAAGTGGACTTAGGCTATTAGCCCGGAACTTCAGTTCTGGGCGGGATGACGGTCAGCGCGATACTTGGACTGTCACAAAAATTTGGGTAATGACAAGCCCTTTAGGTGACGGCTACTGTTAACTGAACCGTATTGGCCTATGAGGGGAGCAAACCCTCTCGTCACTAATAAGTTTTCATGTGAGAATCAATTTCTAAATATTTTTACTGGTCGAAGATTCCTCAAAACCGCCCACCGCCATATATTTTGAGTGGAGTATGGCTGCATTGCATGGTGGTCTTTATGAATCTTTGACTGCTTCTTAACGCAAAATTAACCTAAATTTATTGAAATGTTAATCAGAAGGCGGTTAACTGAATAGTAATTCACTTTTTGCTGCAACATTTGGACCCCTCAGATAGCCTAAAATTTGTAGGCGTTGAGGGGATTCTTTGTTTTTTATAGGTGAGAATTTAAAGTTGAGGGCATCACCGTGTCGAAAGGGAAAAATTGTACGTCTTTGGCTGAAAGCCTTATACAGCAATGCTTTCATCAAGTTATATCTGAGGTGATATTTCATCAGATAGAGATACAACTTGAAGTTTGATTTAAGAAACTTGATAACGGCATTTCTTACTTTCTATCTGAAAGACAGGTTGTAGAGAGCATTAAAAGAGCCAGTGTTGTGCAACATTCTTGTGCGGTCGCGGCTTTAAGAGATGGGTTATGATATATTTTCGCTAAATTTAGTACGGTAGCTCTGTAAGGAGCAGTGATTTTGAGCGCATCTTGAGGTGTGTAATGAATGCCGAAGAATTTATTAGACGTTATGAATCAGGAGAACGAGATTTTTCTAAGGTAGTTTTGAAAGGCCTTCAGCTAAATCACCTTGATTTGAGCGGCATTAATCTAAATCAAGCTTGGCTTGAATCTACTTGTTTGATGGGAACCAATTTAAGCAGTGCAAACATAAGCGGTGCTAATTTAAGGTTTTGCTACTTAGGTTCTGCCAATTTAAGCAATGCTAATTTAAGTAACTCACAAATAGAGGTAACTAATTTTAACGAAAGTAATTTAACCAATGCTGATTTAACCAAAACATTTCTATGTGACTCTAGTCTAGTTAGAATGAATTTAACCTCAGCAACGATACAGGAATGTAACTTATCAGGTTCATTCTGTCGCCAAACAATTTTTCTAAGTGCTAATTGGGATTGGAATTACACTGACGTAATTTTTCATGAAGCCATATTACCCAATGGAGATATTGAAAGTTATAACTATCAACCTAGCGAAGCCGTTGAGTCATTACAAAAACGCTATGACTCAGGAGAAAGAATTTTTACGTTTGAGCGTTCTGTAGATTTGACAGGAATCAGATTGAGCGGTAGTGTTCTACGTTTTTGGCTTACACAGTCTGAATTGCGTTATGCTGACTTAAGGAACTGCAATTTTGAAAAATCACATATACAAACATCATTTTTTGATTTCGCTGATCTGAGTGGCACTCTTTTTAAAGAAGCAGGTTTAGCTGACAATTCCTTCACTGGCGTAAACTTAAGTGATGCAAGTTTTGAAGGAGCGTATATGGAAGATGATGATCACCGATGTAGTTTTGAAGGTGCAATTTTTTGTAGAACTATTATGTCAGATGGAAGTATTAGAAATAAAGGATGTTAACAGTTATAGATAAAAAATGCAGTTAAAAAAGTCCACTAACTTACTTTTATATTGAAATAACATCGACCGCGCAACTTCCTTGCGCGGTCTTGGCTTTGTAAATGCCCTCTAAAACTGGCTTTCAGGTAGAAAGTAAGAAATAGAGTCATCAACGTTTCTTAAACCGAATTTCTAATTGCGTCTCTATCTGATGAAATATCACTTCAGATATAGATTGTTAAAACTATTGCTGTATAAAGCTTTCAGCCTTAGTGTATGATTTTCCCTTTTTGGCACGGTGATGCCTTGAGTAACAAACAGACTAAGCTAATGCGCTTCTAAATTTAGACATTTTTTTGTGAACAAAAGTAATCAACAAGAGATTTGCGCTCAGCATTACGTAAATAAATATGTCTCTTTAATTGCATAAAAAATAATACTTAAATTAGACATAATTTTGTCATAGATTTGCAATAGCTCTGTCAATAAGATGTGTGATGCTTGTTTCAACTCTGGATGAGGAAATAGCATCAAGCTATAACAAACACCAGTGTTTACTAGTAATTTTAATCAGGCAATACCTGATTAAGATTACTAATTCTGCAAATTGCAATTTCTGTGTGGTGGAAAAAGAAATATGAATTGGAAATTACTCGCTGTGCTCCCGATGCTGACTCTAGCTACTGCTGTGCCAGCATACTCTCAGATGAATAATAAAAGCCCAAATACTACTAACCCTACTCAAGTTACACAACCTAGTCAGCAAGGCAACGCTACCAAAAAGCCTCATACTACGAAAAAACCCACTACAGCAGCAACACAAACTATCACCCTCAAATTAGGTAGCCAAGGACAATCAGTTAAAGTTGCTCAAGACTTTTTAAAGAAGCAAGGATTTTACAAAGGAAATGTTAATGGTGTCTTTGATAAACAGACACGTTCAGCTGTTATGAAATTCCAAAAATCTAAAGGCTTAAGAGCAGATGGAATCATTGGACGCCGGACTCTAACTGCTATGAAGTAAAATCGCTGACTCAAGGAACACATCATCAAAGAGACTGGTTAACAAAACTACCAGTCTCTTTATTTTTCTTGTGGTTTTAAGTACGATAAACTTAGTTTTTTGCTTAATCCCCGACTTGACGGCAACCTCTAAAACACGCCAAACTTAGTACAAAAGTTCCAGTGGATTCAAAGCTGGAGGTCTTAAAGATGACTACTGCGTTAAGTTGTCGTAATTACATCGACGGTCAATGGTTGAGTGCTTTAGGGGGAGCTACCTTAGAAAGTCGTAACCCTGCTGATAAAAGTGAAGTTGTTGCTACTTTCCCCGGTTCCGTAGCAGATGATGTGAATACAGCAGTAGCCGCAGCCCGCAAAGCTTACCAAAGTTGGCGAAAAGTTCCAGCCCCAGCCAGAGCAGAATATATTTTTCGGGTTGGGGAAATATTACTTCAACATAAAGAAGAACTCGCTCAGTTAATTAGTCGAGAAATGGGTAAGCCCCTAACTGAGGCCAGAGGAGATGTTCAAGAAGGAATTGATTGTGCCTTTTACAGTGCTGGCGAAGGGCGGCGACTCTTCGGGCAAACTACACCCTCGGAAATGCCGAATAAATTTGCCATGACAGTGCGATCGCCTATAGGGGTGTGCGCTTTAATTACTCCTTGGAATTTCCCTGTGGCGATTCCTTGCTGGAAAGCTATGCCAGCATTGGTATGTGGGAATACTGTCATCCTCAAACCTGCTGAAGATACCCCCGCTTGTGCAACTAAACTAATTGAGATTTTTGCCGAGGCTGGTTTACCAGCAGGAGTAATTAACCTGGTGCATGGTGTCGGTGAAGAAGCCGGGAAAGCTTTAGTTGAGCATCCTGATGTTGATTTGGTGTCTTTTACTGGCTCTTCGGAAACGGGCGCATTTGTTGGGGCGACTTGCGGACGCACTCACAAGCGCGTTTGTTTGGAAATGGGCGGTAAAAATGCCCAGGTGGTAATGGAAGATGCAGACTTAGAACTAGCCTTAGATGGTGCTGTTTGGGGAGCCTTTGGTACAACTGGACAAAGATGTACAGCTACTAGTCGCCTAATTTTGCATCGCGATATTAAAGAAAAATTTACTGCCATGCTTTATGAGCGTACCAGTAAGTTACGCTTAGGGGCTGGCACCGATCCTGATACAGATATCGGGCCGTTAATCAATGAATCGCAACTTCAACGGGTAAATAATTATATGGATATTGCCTATGCGGAAGGTGCAAAGATTTTAATTGGTGGGGGAATTGCCAGCGAGGAGCAACTAAAAAATGGTTACTTCTTTCAACCAACCATTTTGGATGATGTAACTCCCGAAATGCGTGTGGCGCGTGAGGAGATATTCGGGCCAGTAGTGGCATTAATTGAGGTTAGTTCTTTTGATGAAGCGATCGCTATCCTCAACAACACCAATTATGGTCTTTCTTCGTCAGTTTACACCCGCGATATCAATCGGGCTTTTACTGCCATGCGCGACATTGAGGCGGGTATCACTTATATTAACGGCCCTACTATTGGTGCAGAAGTACACTTGCCTTTTGGTGGTGTGAAACATACAGGCAACGGTCATAGGGAAGCTGGGACTACTGCTTTAGATGTTTTCACTGAATGGAAGAGTGTTTATGTTGACTTTTCTGAGAGTTTACAACGCGCTCAGATAGATAATCGGGAGTGAAATGAACGGCGCATTTATAAGTTTTGTGGAACCAAAGTTAATTTGGTTCCACCATTTATAGAAATGAATGGAGTTTTCATAAGTTTTGTTTAACTAAAGTTAATTTGGTATCAGCATTTATAGAAATGAATGGAGTTTTCATAAGTTTTGTTTAACTAAAGTTAATTTGGTATCAGCATTTATAGAAATGAATGGAATATTTACAAATTTTGTCGAACCAAAGTTAATTTGATTCCAGCATTTATAGAAATGAATGGCGCATTTACAAGTTTGACTGCATTTTTGGCAATAAACACGAAGCTGTTCTTGTCACTCAGCGATGCCTAAGACAATAAAGTGGAGTTGATGATTGTGCGCTTCCTCTCTATTGTCCCAGTTCTTTGATGTTGTTCATCACTTGCTGGTACAAGTCTTTATTATCTTCGCCTTGAAAGATATCGGCGGCTTTTTGTAAATCTTTGAGTGCGCCTGGTTTATCTCCTTGGGCTGCACGAGCATTACCTCGGTTATTGTAAGCAGGGCCAAAGTTAGGATTGATGCGAATAGCTTGATTGTAATCCGAGATTGCGCCTTGATTATCTCCTTTGGCAGCGCGGAGGTTACCTCGGTTATTGTAGGCGATCGCATATCTGGTATCGAGGCGAATAGCTTGATTAAAATCTTCCAATGCTCTGTTGTTATCTCCCCCAGCGGCGTAAGCATTCCCTCGGTTATTGTAGGCTTCGGCATAGTTGGGAGCAAGGCGAATGGCTTCGTTATAATCTTCTAGCGCTCCTTTTTGATCTCTTTGGGAGGCGCGAGCATTAGCACGGCTATTATAAGCTTCTGCATCGTTAGGATTGAGCTTCAGTGCTTCGTTATAATCTGCGATCGCCGCTGGTTTGTTTCCGGCATCAAAGTGAGCTAGTCCCCGAGCTTTGTAGGCTGCACTATATTGGGGATTGAGGCTAATCGCTTTATCATAATATGCGATCGCGGCTTGCAAATTTCCTTTGGCGTGCTGATTTTGTCCTTGCAAATAGAATTCTACAGCCTTGGATGTTCTCGCTGGACGGCGGCTAGGGGGACTGACACCAATTTCTGTTACTAATACATCGCTATTCTTACTACATGAAAGGCTGGTAATTGCACTCAATATAGTTAACAAAGATATAATTAATGCTCTACCTAGTTTTGTCCATTCTTGCTCAAACAATTGCAGTTTCATAAGTTGTTTTAAAACGTCATTATACCTAGATAAAATTATTTTTTCGATTAATCATTTGGCTGTAAGTTTATATGGCAATCCAAGCTGATTTATGAAAATTATTTTTTTAGCGAACCGCATTAGACACGAAGTGGCTTCCCGCAGGGTAGGACGCCAACTACGCCAAGGAGGAGAAGAGAAAGAATATTCCACAAATCATTTATGGTTGCTATATTATCTAGGTTTAATTAACGATTCTCTTGAGGATAAGATGTGAAGTGCGTAGATATCACCATCATTTGTTGTAATAAAGAAACCACAGCAACACAGTATTAGACAGAGAGTGGCTTGTTCCAGGCTAGAGTGAAGTATAAAAACTGTTATCTATCCTGATTTATCTGTTGATTTTCTCTCATTCTTTAAGTGATATTGTAGGCAGCAATACTCTATTTTTGCCGCCTTTAATTATACTTTTTAAAGTCTATAAAAATAATAATTTCATTGTTTTTAGCAAAATCTTCATCAATATTAAATTTTCTGCTGAAGGTCACTAAATACTTAACCTTGGGTGTATTTGTGTAAGCATTTATTCGCGTTCAATGTCATTTTCTTGGTTTTTGGAAGTTAACCGCCAAGCAGTAGTCTCATCAATCTCTACAGGCAATTGTTCTATGTTATTACCTAAATCTTTTTGGAGTTTCTGAGTCAGTGTGATGGGAAAATCTAGATTAATACCTTGGGTTTCTACTAGCCTTACTAGTTCAGCAAATGCTACTTTCACTGTTTTGCGCTCGTAACTAGTCAACTTGCAGTAAGATGTTTCTGATACATCCTGAGCCTGCATAGCTTTTTTAATTCGCTCTTGCAGATGCTCTAATTCCGAATTTAATAGTTGAGATTGCTGTTCAACTTGAGTATATCTTGCACCTAGTAATGCTAAATCTTCTGTTGTTGGATCGGGACTAATTTGCGATTGGAATTCTAATAATTTTAAATGCACTTGCGCAAGATATATACAGTCTAGGTAAGCATACTCAATTTGCTCTTCAGTTAGGGGTCGCTTTCCCCAATCACTATTTTGCTCTTGTTTATCGATATTATTAAAGTTACAAAGTACTGTTGCTAAAGTCTTGAGTTGATAGTTAGGTAAGGGCAAGAGATAGTAGGGTATTTTTTTAGATATTTCTAACGTACAAGTAACATTTTTAGCTTGCTTGTTACCAAGAAGTTTTAAATCATAACTGGCATTATGAAAGACCTTCTCAATATCAGGATCAAGCATTATTTTTTCAATAAATTCTTTGATGATATCAGGTTGATCTAACACATCCAAAAGGTGGACGCGATCGCCACTCATATCATGGGGGTCATCTAATACTTGAATCAGCGATAATCTGGGATTACGACTTTTATAATCAGCTACTTCACTATCTATCCACAAAGTTTGAGATTGGGTATATTTAGCGATAATTGCATTAATTTCACGAGCATTAGTCAAGTATGGCATTGGTTAATCTTGCTTGCGGCAGAAGGGGTCAATATTTCACGGGTAAACCCAGATAGTATCAGCAGTCTAAATTCTGTTGCATTGCTTGTAGTCAGAGAACAGCAAACGTTAAAGAGCCAGGGGTTTTAGATTCTAGAGATTTGGAAAGGTTCAACGGAACTGTCTGGCGATGAGCGCCATCGGCAGGTACAACCGTCGAAGTTGGTTAGGAAACAAGGTAAATCCATGATGCTCATAAAAAGCCCGCGCCTGCTCATCTTTGGCATCCACCACCACTGCCATCGCGGCAATCTCACTCATCAGGCTGCGTCGCAGGGCATCGATGAGCAGGAACGCCCCCAACCCTTGCCCCTGGTAGCGTTCATCTACGGCAAGTCTGCCCAGTAGTGTTGCTGGGACGAGAGGATACCTCGGCAACCTCGCTCGCAGTGCTTCCGGCAAGTCTTCTACCTGAATTGATGTTGCGGCCAGCGTGTAGTAGCCTGCTATCTGGTTTGTGTCCACATCATGCAGCACAAACGGCGTTGCCACATAACGCCGTAGATCCTGACCAGCCTGTTCTTGCAGATAACGGTCGAGGGCTTCAGTTCCACACTGAAAATCCGCCCGATTGTGCCTTGAGTTTAGCAACTCGATGGTATACGCAAAAGCAGGGACGCTCACGAGTGACCCATGCTTTCCTTGTAACGGCTGATTGCCCGTGTCAGCGGTGCATCGGGCTGTAGCGCAGGAGGATTGAGAAGAGAATCGATGAAAGCGATGCTGTCTTCCCGGTTGAGCTTGATAATGGTGTGTTCCTCAATTGTCCGTACTGCCGCTTCCTGAGCATGACTGACCACGAAATCAGTGACGGTTCTGCCTTCCAGGTCTGCTGCCCACTGTAACAATTCTTTCTGTTCGCGGGTAAGGCGTGCTTCCAAGCGCTCCGGTTTGCTACGCCTGTCTGCTGTTTTGTCAGGTTTTTGCTTGTCGGACATTAGGGCAACTCTCTTTCTGCTCTTTACTTTATCGTACGTCTTGAAGCCGTACAAATCAAGAAAGCTTTATGCCTTATTCAACGAACATCGCCAAAAAAGCGCTCGCAGATCGTTCTTGCAGGCATAAATTTTTATCTCTCAAGCTGGATAAACAAAGCTACTAAAGGCTGGCATCCTAGATATGGACGAAGATATGCAAATTTCTTAATTTATCATGCGTTATTTTGTATTAGCTACCGATTACGATGGCACTCTAGCCACAGATAGCCATGTAAATGAGAAGACTTTGGCAGCAATGGAATTTTCTTAAATTAAGCGAGTTATCTGTAGCGGTGGCTAACGCCTTACCAATCCTAAAAGAACAGGTGGATTTTGTCACCAAAGGTAATCGGGGGGATGGTGTTGTCGAATTAATTGACAAAATCATCGCTGATGATGTGTCCGATTTAGATAAACAGTTGCAAAGACACAAAATTTTGTTGGGTACTCAAGCAGATGGTGCGGAAGTCCATATTAAACCCTACGGTTCTAGTATCTTATTAGCTGGGACTTCTGGTGGTGGAAAATCTACTTTAGCCACAGCCGTATTAGAACGGATTGCCGAGCAAAACTACCAATTTTGTATTATTGACCTAGAAGGCGACTACGAAAACTTTGAAGCTGGAGTAATTTTAGGTGATAGTGGGCGAGCACCTAGAATAGCAGAAGTTATAGATTTATTAGAACAGCCGAATCAAAATGTGGTGGTGAACTTGCTGGGAATTGCACTACAGGATCGTCCGGCATTTTTCGCTGAACTACTACCAGTTTTATTGGAATTGCGATCGCGTACTGGCCGTCCTCATTGGATAGTTGTAGATGAAGCACATCATCTCATTCCTGTATCCTGGAACCCTGCTTCTTTGACATTACCCCAACAACTCAAGGGGATGATGTTAATTACTGTCCACCCCGATCAAGTTGCATCAGCAGGCTTATCATTGGTAGATACAATCCTGACTGTAGGGAAAACACCAGAGAAAAACATCAAAGCATTCTGTGAAACTATCGGTCATTGTCCGCCGCAACTCACACCCCAAACTTTAGAACCAGGGGAAGCACTAGCTTGGTTCAGTGCAGAAGATTCCGAACCTTTCCGCTTTCAGATTACCCCAGGACATACCGAACGTCGTCGTCATGTTCGCAAATATGCAGAAGGCCAATTAGGGGAAGATAAAAGCTTTTACTTCCGGGGGCCAGAAGCAAAGTTAAATCTCCGCGCTCAAAATTTGATTTTGTTCACTCAAATTGCTGAGGGTGTAGATGACGATACCTGGTTATTTCATCTGCAACGAGGAGATTATTCCCGTTGGTTGAGAGAGGCGATTAAAGATGAATCCTTAGCAAAAGAAATTGCGGAAATTGAAAAAAGCGAGCACAAATCAGCTAATGAAAGTCGCAATGCAATTAAAGCTGCGATTGAAGAACGTTATACATTGCCAGCTTAAATTAAAGCAGTTTCACATTCAGCCCACAAACGCGCTAACAAATCGGCAACATTGGGAATATCGTTAATTTCCTCACATCCTTTACCTGCATAAAGGCACATATCCAAAAGATTCCCTGACATATCCACTCTTGGGGTCAAGTCTTCATATCTGCGGATAATTTGCCCGGAAGCGGTAGTGGCTACTACATCGCCTTCTCCTGGTCGTTTTCCTGAAGGCGGACAGCCAAATGCTTCCCATGTATCTAATGTAGAGTTGCGTAAGACACGGTGAGCTGCATAAGCCCAGCCGCCATCAAAACAAACAGTTAAAACAGCTTCATCAGCTTTGGCTTCGGTAAGACGCTGTTTGTATACTAGATGAGCGCGGCTTTCTTGGGTAGCGACAAACCGGGTTCCCAGCAATACACCAGCTGCACCCATAGATAATGCTTGAGCAATACTTTTTCCTGTACTAATTCCTCCAGCTGCGATCGCAGGTATATCACCAACCACTTGCAAAATTTGCGGTAGGATTTTCCATAGTGGTGAAGTCGATTGTACATGACCGCCAGCTTCTACGCCTTGGCAAATCACAAAATCAACTCCTAACTCAATTGCTCGACGTGCCCCGGCAACATTTGTTACCTGCATTCCCACATAAGCACCTGCGGCTCTGACTTGGCTGAGGTATGGTGAAGGATCGCCCCAAGAAAAAGTGACAATTTTGACACCAGCATCTAAAGCAGATGTGAGGGATTTGGGAGGAAAAGCTAAAACAAAATTTACCTGAAATAGGCGATCGCATTGAGAGCGAACTTCTTGAATCAGTCGAGTTGCATCTTCTGGATTAGTCCAAGTTAAAGCCAAAGCACCCATCCCACCTGCATTAGAAACTGCCGCTGCTAACTCTGGCCCTGCAAGGCTACCTGTCGGTGCTTGAAAAATGGGATACTTCAATTCTAATTGTTGAAGAAATTCTGACTTCATCCGAGCATTTTTAGCTAACTAAATACTTGTTCATTAAATCTACATCCTCAACTTAAGCCCTACCCTTAGGCATTGTCACGGATATCAAATTGTTTTTTGCCTAGATATAACATTAGTAGATTATCTTATTTCAGGATGATCTGAATCAGCCTATCTTAATATATATTATTGTTTTAGCTATGCCACATGAAGAGTCGTTACTAACTAAAAAAGATAATTCACAAATAAACATTATCGCATCCCATGTTTTTCAAGCTATTATTTGTATTCAAGAGCAGCAACCAGAATTATTAAACGAAAAATTTAAGCATATTCAGTGGCGTAGCAATAATATTGAATCTAAGTTCGCAGCAATACTGAGCCAAACAACAGACTGGAATGCATTAATTCAAAAGTTGAATGGACACCTAAAAAATTGGTTGACTCCCGAATCTTTTAATTCTCCAATCTTAATAGAATTACTGCATAAAGTTCATCAACTTAACCCTTATAAAAATGATTTAGATAGCACAGATATTGTCAAAGATGTAACATCGGCTGAAACAGTTCTGCCTAATGGTCATGTTGTTTCTTTACAGCAGACAGGAATAGCAATTTTACTTTTAGATGCAGAAAACTTAACTATCAACCAGGAAGCTGAACAGTTTTTAACTAAAGTCTCTCATTTTCCTCTTCAAGTCAAGATTGCCTTCGCTAACTGGCGCAGTATAGGTAAAACAATCGATGTTGAATTACATAATCGCGCCTATGATTTGATTCATGTTCCTGCTGGTCGAGACCATGCTGATGGCAAAATGATAGCTTTTGGCTCATCAATCCATGAGCGTTACCCAAACGCTAAAGAAGTTTTTGTTTGTTCATCAGATACGGTTATGACTAACTTATGCAATCATATGCAGCAGAATGGATTAATAGTGTATCGCGTTAGCAAGCAGGGAGAGACTGTAAAAGTATTTAATTCTTTTACTGGAAAAACTATTACCAGCTTTCCTAATTTACCCGCCAAAATTTCATCCATTGAAAAATTTATTCAAGAGTTAAAGATTTTAATAAAAATAGAGCAAATAAACAGTAAAAGTTTTTGGATTAAACTTTCAAACTTATCACAAATATTTAAAAATAAATATCAAGTAACTATTAGCCAAGTAGTTTCTCATTATTTACCTGGTAAAAAGGCTAGAGATATTTTTATTAACTATCCTGCTGATTTTGTTATTCATCAAATTGATGCGACTTCTGAATTATATGTAACCCTATTGGAAGTTAATCAATCTCAGCCAGCAGATAGTAATAATGAAGCTCAAGCTAGTATCAATACAGAATCTTCATTGCCAAATATTAATACAACAGCAGATCTAAAACAAGCACTCATAAATATCATAAAAAGTCTAACTAATGAATCATCTGAAAGTTATATTAATGCTGAAATTTTAGCTAGTGAATTCACTAAAAAATATAGTAAATCAATTACTCAACAGATGAAGAGTTTGCATATAAGTGGTAATTTTATTAAATTTTTGCAGTCTAGTGGTTGTTTTACACTCAAGCAAACAGACAAAGGGTGGAAAGTAAGCAAATCTTAAATTTAAATTGTTATTTAAATATTTTATCAATAACGCTCATAAGAGAATTTAAATCAATATAATTAATCCTTTTTGTATATATGAAATGGAATTTAAAAGTGCTTTTTATTTATATAATTCACGTTTTTAACACTAAATTATTGTAAGGGCACAACATTGTTGTGCCCTTACCTTTCTACGCACTGCCTTCCTTTGCAGTCTTAGATGATCAGCCTTTCACTAGGCAAGATATAACTTCCGCAACTAAGTATTAGCCTGCCAAGCGCTCTTGCAAACCTAATGCCTTGTAGTTTCAAATTTAGTTGTTAGCTTATACTCCTAACATTAATAGTTCATTAGATAAAATATCAGCATCATAGCTAAGTTGCTTGCAACGTTTAGTGGCAATTGCAATTAAATCTTTTACAGCAATTTCTTTAACCTTGATGCCATCAAAATCAAGAATTTCACGCGTAGATCCTCGCGTAATGATCCAAACTTGTCGAGATTTACCTTGAATTTGAAGCGTCTTTGATCCACGTCCTCCATCGGCTCTCCGTGTTTCAATAGTGAGTTGAGATTTATTACTTAATTTGTTGATGTAATTTTCAATTTGATCTTTTTTGTATTCCTCAAACGAATCTCTGAGAGTGCAATCATACATAACAGCTAGATTTTCAAGGATAAAGAATCCATCAGCACGTCCTGCTTGAGCTTCTCTGCTGTACTGATATACAGCATGAATTCCAATAAGCCGCAATAGAGAGAAAACAGCATCTTCAAACTCATCACTGCTTTTAATTTGCTCTATTAGCCCGAAAGCATGGCTTAAGTTCTCTAAGAAAAGTTTGAATGAGATCGAGTTAACACTTGTTGAAAATGTTTTGATAACAGGCAAAGCTCCTTGAGCGGATGCTGCGGCTGTTGACATATGAATTTGACGAGCAATCCACTCTGGCTGCCCTTTTTTATCTTGTCTTTGCTCCAATAAAAACTCTAGTTCCATCCCTGTTTTTAAGGACTTAAAAGTTAGGTTTTCTAAGTCATCCTCGAAGAAGACAATATCCTTGTTGTAGTTAGAGATTGGGGATTCAAGCGCAATGTAGCCAAATCCTTGACTTCCTGTATATTTGCGAAGGTACTTTATAGTTCCTTTCTGTTCCATACTATTTTGAGTGTTATGCAAATTGAGGTTATTAACAGTTGTGAGTCAACTGCTTTTTCATAGCATTCCCCAAAATTCAAGGTAGGCTAACTAAATTTTTATATTAATTTTTCTTGAGATGTGACGCATTCATCAATTCTTGAAGCGATTTGTACCCCATGCCTAATTGCTGTTTTGCTTGAAAGGCTGAATTGAGCGAATTTCATTGGTTATTGAAACTACAAGCTTTTTAGCCATTCTTTTGCGGCAGCTTGGCTATCAAAGTATTCCACACGGAATTTATCTGATTTAACTCTGTTGACTACATTTTCAACAGCTACACGATTGAAATAAAAGCGAGAGTTAACCATTCCACAAGCATGATAACCTGCTTCAATGGCACGGGGTAACCAGTCTTCATTCACCCAACGCTGATCCTCAGCTGCAATGATTGGGAGATTAGTTGTATCAGCAACAACTTTACTAAGACCTTTATCGATGAGTAATTGTAATACGTTTTCACTAATCAGTCGAAACTGAGTACTCGTTCCATAGGCGTGCCATTCCATAATGATGCATGGGACATCTGAATCATACAAAATTGAGCAAGCTTCATTACTAAGTTCGTCAATACGGACTGAGTTCACAATGTAGATAGCCTCTATTCAAAACAAACAGGACTTACGAATATATAGTAACCGCCACAAGTACACAATGATTACCTTAATGATTAGGGCTGATATCTACATTTTTTCATTCACGCCACTACTGTGAAATTGCTAGTTGATAAAATTAGTTCAGAAATTGGGACGATTGTAATTGTCTCGGATGGAGAGAAACTTTGCTCTCTGGACTTTGTCGATTATGAGCAACGAATGTTGAAACTACTCCAGAGGCGTTATCGTAGCTTAAACTTCCACAATGTGAAAAACCCACAGGGCTTTAGTAGCAGAATTCAAGCTTATTTTGAGGGCGATGTCTTACGAAAAGCCGCTAGCCTGCGGCAACGCTCCGCGAATGCGTCTACGCACTAGCTTAGATGATATTCCTGTAAGCACTGGCGGGACACTCTTTCAAGAGCAAGTGTGGCTTGCATTACGAAATATCCCTTGGGGAAATACAATTTCCTATGGTGAGCTAGCAGCAAGAATTGGTAAGCCTACTGCTTATCGTGCTGTTGGCATGGCAAACTCACTTAATCCAGTGGCGATCGCTCTTCCTTGTCATCGGGTAGTTGGTGCGAACGCTGCACTTACAGGATACGCCGGGGGACTGGAGCGAAAACGTTGGTTGCTGGCACATGAAGGAGTTGAAATAATTTAGCCCACGGGCGATCGCGCTGTGGGCTGGGTAGATACATACTAATTTAATAAGAATTTATCCTTGACTTGCACTACTAGAGGGAGGCATTATTACTTTTTTAGCTAAACCTAAGCTCTTGAGAGCTTTGATGCTCCACCAAGTAACATCAATTTCCCACCAAGAAAATCCTGATTTCGCTACATGGGGATAAGTATGATGGTTATTGTGCCATCCTTCACCATAAGTAACGATAGATACCCACCAAAGATTACGTGAGTCGTCAGTAGCATTAAAGGAACGATAGCCCCATTTGTGCGTTGCTGAGTTCACAAACCAAGTCGAATGCCAAAGCAAGACGGCTCTCAGAAAAATGCCGTAGATCACAAAAGACCAACCACCTAAAGCATATAACAACAGACCTAAGGGGATTTGCAGCAGCACGAAGTACTTATCCAACCAACGATAGAATGGTTGACGCGCTAGATCGGGCGCATATTTTTGATAAACTTCGTAATCAAAGAACTCCGCACGTGGATAGAAAATCCACAACATATGACTCCACCAAAATCCTCGTTTGGCAGAGTATGGGTCTAAATTTGTATCTTCAGTGTGGGCGTGATGCTGGCGGTGTCCACCAACCCAGAAAATCGGCCCGCCTTGTAAAGCTAAAGCACCAATGAGGGCGATCGCATATTCTAACCACTTCGGTACTTGGAAACTCCGATGGCTCAGTAGTCGGTGATATCCCAAACAAATCCCAATGCTTCCGAATAACCAGTGCAAAAACAGCAGTAAACCTAACGCTGACCAAGAGAAAAACCAAGGAGCTACTAGGAGAGCTAAAGCATGAAATGTACCGAAAAATACGACATTCGTCCAACTGAGGCGAAGTGACGTTCCTCGCTCTGGGGCGAACGCCAGAGATTTTGCAGTCATAAAAATTCCTGTTGATGAACGATCAAGCGACCTGCTTTTCTTTTGGATCTACTCTTGCATTGGGTGTATTTGGCTATTGCGCTTCACAACCTACAAGGGATTTACCCGTTCTGTATAAGTTGGTTACAGTAAAGTAGAGCAAGTATCACTTACATTTTTATCTTAACAACTCTCTTCTTTATATGCAAGTGCCGCTTGCATTGCTTTTATGGCATCTCCAACTCATTCAGCTCGTCAACGTCTGATTCAAGCAGCACTGGAACTATTTGCAGCTCAAGGAGTCAGTGGCACTACAACCCGCCAAATTGCGGAAAAGGCAGAAGTAAACGAAGTCACGCTATTTCGGCATTTTGGCAATAAGCATGGATTGCTGTTAGCTGTTTTGGAAGAATCTGCGGCCTTTAAAAATTTAGGTGAATCTTTGGTAAGACGCGCCAGCCCTCCTGGTAGCGTCTACCAAGCCCTCAAAGATTATGCAAGTGATAGCTTGCTTGCGCTAGAGCGTGTACCAGAGTTTGTCAGATCTGTAGTAGGTGAAGCTGACCAATACCCTGCGGAAAATCGCCGTGCTTTGGGAAGGGGTTTAACAGAAGCTAACCGCTATGTGGCCCAGTATTTAGCTACGGTAATTCAGCAAGGACACTTAAATACCTATCTGCCGGCAGAAAAATTAGCCAGCTTGCTGAATGGAATGCTTTTAGGATATGCAGTTATTGAATTTACTAGCGAATTTCATGAACTTTGGGAAGACCGAGATGATTTTCTGGAGAATTTAGTGGAGTTGTTTTTACGCGGTGCGATGTCACCTTCACCAGAATCAGTAATCAATAACTTACCAGAAAGCAGCATCACCACAGAAGTAGCTGATTTACCTGCAACTTTAGTCCATGAAATTCTGCGACAAGCCAAGAGATTGGGACTACAAGATTATTCTTTGGCATATATCTTATTTGCTGCTGGCTTATCTCCCACAGAAATGGTTAGCTTGCAGCGATCGCACCAAATCTATGATGAGCAAGGGCACTTTTTGCAAATTACCACTCCCGGATTAGTCCGCCAAGTGCCTGTGAATCAATGGATTATGGGTAAACACTATGGCTCTTATACTAATAATCCTTTAATTAAATGGCTGAAAAGTCGTAAAGATACTCAACAAGCGATGTTTCTCAACGTTTCAGGAGAACCAATTTCCGATTCAGAAATTCAGAGTTGCTGGGAAACTTGGACCCAGGGAATGTTAACACCTCAAGGACAACCACCAGCGATCGCCCAAGCACAACATACTTGGCGTGTAGAAATGTTAATTCGAGGTATTAGCTTAGAAAATTTGAGTATCCTCACTGGCTGCGATCGCACCCAATTACAACCCTATGCTCGCAGATCCAGAGAAAAAGCCGCCTTAGAGCAAGCTACCCGTTTAGATCATAAACCTACGTAAATAGAAGGCAGTCCCAACGCCACAAAATATTAATATTTCGTAGATGTCTATTTCAAGATTGAATAAGACAAAACTCTACAAAAGGGGTATGCACCATACCCTTCCATAAATCTTCAAACAACCCACCATCAGGTGGGTTTGTTAAGGCTCTATAGGTTAACTGAAGCTGATAGATACCCAACTTCAAACCCTCAAGCGACCAATAGCCATAACCTGTACCATTAACTATTAGGTTTAATAAACCATCTGTTCGCCCTTCAATGTGTGCAGTAACAAAAAACGTCACACTTTCTTGAGGCTTGACTAAATGATAGTCGGATTCCTTAGAACCTACCCACCCAGTGCTACCGCCGCCTAGTTGTTGCCCTAAAATTAAACCATTTTCTCCCAAGAGTACTGGAATCAACGTGGTATAGGAACAGAATCGCTCAGAGATTGATGAGTTGTTAGTAATGCGAATTCCAATCTCTACAGAGGGGCTGACCTCGAACAAGTTGGAGAGCGAGATTCTCCATATGTTCTCTGGCACAATAGTTTCAAAGCGGATACCATTCACTTCCACAGCTTTGCGATCGGTTTCCACAGGTTCAACAAATTGAACATTGACAAATGTTGTTATTATGGGATCTATTAAATAGCTTTCGAGTAAAATGTTGTCCCCAGTTTGTCTATCTTTAACTATTAACTCTCCGCTAGGGCTGTTGTAAATCAATCGAAGTTGATAGATTCCTAGTTGGAAAGTATCAAGATACCAAGTATGGTGAGTATTAGTTGAGAATTGGAAACTGGTACAAATATTCCATTGAAGTTGAAATAAGTTATTTTGTATAGATAACTTTGCAATTAAATAGCAAAGTAGAGTCTTTTTAGATGGAATGGCAATGCTGTTATCTATACTTGGAGTAATCTGAGCATTTATCAGTTTTTGTGGATGTATTACTTGTCCACTAGAGGCAAGGATTTCTGGAGACAATTTGTCACAGAAGAAGGGGAAAGAAGACAGTGCATTGTTAGTAATGCAAATTGTTATTTGTAAAGAGATATTAGCGTTTTCTGTGGTATTAGGAACAGGCAACACTATTAGGTTTGGCTCCCAAATTTCTATATGGATACCATCCACTTTAAAAGTGTTACTGTCATTTAATTCAAAAGAAGACATATTAGGCACCCTCTCTTTTCCCTAGCGTTTATGCGCCCTGAAACTATCAAGAAACTCAACACAAAGAGTTAGCGAAAGTCAAAATTATCGAAGTTCCCACTTTTAGCTGGCGAATTATATAGAAGTGGTGCAAGCAATGCTAATTGAATATCCTAATGTACAAGGTGCTATACTCTGCGCGATGAGAAGTCATAAGGAGCTTTTATTATTACTACGCCAGAACAAAAGACCCAGTGCTTTACATTGTGCTGCTGGTTTACCAAACTTTACTTGCCTATAAATGTGGTTCGTGTAGACGAACGCACAGGAAATGTGTTCTTTCTGGCAGGTGAGGAGAATATTATTGAGATATATCCCAATGGCAGATGGAGATACGTGCAATGAGCAAACCTAACTTTCAGGCGATGAGTCACAAAGACTTGCAGGCATACGTTTTGGCTCATCGGCACGATCAAGAAGCATTTTATGCCTATGTGGACAAGTTAAATGCAGAAGCTAGCTGGGTTGAAATGCCATTTTTAGAATCTCCAGAAGACTTAGAAAATTATCCTGAATTTCTTGAACATGTGCGCAAGGGTTCGGAGCCAAAAGATAAGGCTGTCTAACAATCATATTTGGTTTGGAATCCAGATATCTTGAACATATCCGCAATGGTTAGCAGTTACGATCGTGTTCATGACTTAGCACTCAGCTTGACTAATTGGTCTAACTCTTGCTGCATCTGACTAACAACTAACTCATAACATTCATTGACATACTCGCGATCGCACGCGGCTTCTCTGCCATAATATTCAAACTTAATCGGTGGACAAATCCGCGTGTGGATAGTTACAGGCAATGGGATGTTGGGCAATGGGCCAAGTGCTAACCCCCAAGGTAAGCCTAGATAAATTGGAAATACTACCGGATCAATTCCAAACAACCAAGGCATCCCCAATTTGTGGAGTTGCTGCACAATGTTATAGCATTCAGTCAGTACAATCAGCGTATCGTGGGCACCAGTGGAAATCACAGGTACAATTGGTACTCGCTCCCGCAGTGCTAGCTTGATAAATCCTTGTCGCCCTGCAAAATAGATTTGGTTCCGTAAAGAATGCGGTCGAAAGACATCTTCAGCACCACCAGGATATACCACTACACTAGCGCCAGAGCGCAAAGCAGCATAAGCCATTTTGGGATGAGCGATGATTGCGCCAACTTTGGCTACTAGTTGTGCTATTGGTGGGGTTACCTCCCAGACTTTGGGATGCATCAAACCGTAAACTGGTTGCTCTACACCAAATCGTCGGAACCAGTCATACATCATCACCACCATATCAGGAGCCGCTAGCCCCCCGTTGTGGGAACCAACAAATAAAACTTTCTCTTGGGGTGAGACATGGTGCCAACCACTAGTTTGGACTCGAAAATAGTGGTCATAGAACCACCCAATTAGTGGCATGAGTGATTCGATGAATCTTGGATCTCGCTCATCCAAAGACCAACCGAGTTTTTTCTTGAGGTGATGTTGTGTTTCTGACATCAAGGCATATTAACAGGATTGGTAAAGCTCAGACAATTACTCCTGTTGAGATTTCAGGACAATCTGTGATTTTGAGGTAATTGTTAATCAGTTAACAGTTTACAGGCTGGGAAATGATAACCGATCGAGATTTTTGAGCAGGTTGTGATACGCTATCTGCGAGAAAGAGCTAAGAGGTACGGAAGATGACTAAACTGCGGGTGGGGTTACTATTTGGCGGACGTTCTGGGGAACATGAAGTTTCGATTAGTTCAGCACGGGCGATCGCTAAAGCATTAAGTGCAGAACAAAATGCTAATAAGTACGAAATACTGCCTTTTTATATCCAAAAAGATGGATTTTGGCAAGCTGGGGAAGTCGCCCAACAAGTTTTAGCATCTGGCGCTGCTATTCAGAACCAAGGAACGACTCCTAATCTTTGGCAATTTCCACCACAGACACAACAAGTAGATCTTTGGTTTCCGATTCTGCACGGGCCCAACGGTGAAGACGGCACAATTCAAGGATTACTTAGCCTGATGCAAGTTCCGTTTGTGGGTTCTGGGGTGTTAGGTTCGGCAACAGGGATGGATAAAATTGGCATGAAAGTCGCTTTTGCTCAAGCCGGACTACCCCAAGTCAAGTACAAAGCAATAACAAGAGCGCAAGTTTGGTCAAATCCTTGCGTATTTCCGAAATTATGTGATGAAATTGAGTCCACCCTGGGCTACCCTTGTTTTGTCAAGCCTGCGAATTTAGGTTCATCGGTGGGGATTGCCAAAGTGCGATCGCGGCAAGAATTGGAAGCGGCATTAGATAATGCTGCTAGTTACGATCGCCGGATAATTGTGGAAGCGGGAGTCGTTGCTAGAGAAGTAGAATGTGCGGTTTTAGGCAACGATCAAGCCCAAGCTTCTGTTATTGGCGAAATTACTTATAATAGCGATTTTTATGATTACGAAACAAAATATACTGAAGGTCGAGCAGATTTACTGATACCCGCCGCGTTACCAGAGGCGATCGCTCGTCAAATTCAAGACATGGCTCTGCAAGCCTTTGCCGCTGTTGACGCTGCTGGGCTGGCAAGAGTAGACTTTTTCTACGTAGAAGCCACAGGTGAAGTATTGATCAATGAAATCAACACCTTACCTGGTTTCACTGCAACTAGTATGTATCCTCAACTATGGGCATATAGTGGTATATCCTTCCCTGAACTAGTAGATAAACTAATTCAACTAGCTATAGAGAGAGATTCTGCTGTCGAACCGAAGAGTTAGGCAAAGCAATGAGCTAGCAAAAACTCATACATGTGTCAAAATTAGCGTTTTTGTAGAAACTTATTGGATTTAGTAGTCTAAGCTGCACACAAAAGTTACTTTATTGCAAAATTTGGCTACGGATACCTGATACTTGAATCCTCCAGTATGATCTTGGATCAAGAGGGGTACAAATCTGAAAGTAATCTATGGAAAATAGTCAGAATGTACAGCACGAGCCAACCCAATCTACTGGGGCCACTCCAGAGCTGACAAACAGTAAATCGAGAGCAAACAGTAGCTCACAAGTTTTGATACATCTGGTCGCACGCCATCCTTGGTTGTTGTTGATTGGGTTATCAGCAACGTTTTTTGCAAGTGCTGTACTTGCCTTGTATAACCTGGGTTCTGTGGGAAATGTACAACAGTCAGAAGAACCAGATAAAAACCCAGATGTAGCAACTACAACTGTAGCTGAAGTAGCAATCAATACGCCCTCTGAGAATAGCAATCCTATGCCTTTATGGATGGTTGCAGCGATCGCCCTCAGCTGTGCTAGTGGTTGTGTGATAATTTTGCGCATCCTCAACCGTCCAGCAAACGGTCAAAAAGTCCAGAAACATCTTAAACGCTATCCAACGCGCACGGTACAAAGTCAACCGCAACGAGTACAACCACAGTCTCCCAAAACTCCCCAAGTATTTGTACCGCCACAATCACTAACGCCTCTTGTCTCCATGCAATCTAGGACAAAACCGCTGATGACAGTTTTACCACCAGAACACAGCTATCGCATGGAGAAAAGTAAAGAGTCTTTGGCAGATTTGATGGATCTTCGTAAACAGAGTTCTTTGTCTGCTATTTTACGCAAGTATTAATATCGTTGCAAAAGAAAAATCTGTCGAATTAACTATTTTGTAATTAAGGGTATGGGAATTCCATACCCTTACTTGTGTTTAATATTATATAGCCGATTTTTAATCACATTAATTTAGATTACAACAGTTTCCAGGTTATTGAACCAGAAATCCAAAGTAGGGGCACGGCATCCACAATCTTTCGGTACATATAATAATCTTACTGGTGCCGTGTCCCTAACGCGTGGTCTATTTACTTGAAAAACGCTGTAAAAAAGTTAGACATGAACAATTCAAGTATTTTAAAAATGCCAATTTGGCAACTAACTAGCAATTATTACAGTTAAGGTAGAGAAGATAAACGACTTCAAGGGTGTTGTTATCAGGGTCTACCAAGCCATTAGATTACTTCAGGAAAAACTGAGTAATTACAAGTTTTTTGTATTTATTTACCAGGAATATATTTCTCTAAAAATTAGAAGAGAAAATCATAATAATTAGACTTAACATTTACTGCGCCAGGAATTCTAATCGCGGATAGATTTTGCCTTAATTATAAACATTAACCCTGGAAAAAAGGCAATTTCTCTAGATATTCCTGCTCTCTACAGCGGTAAATGCCAGGGTGGAAGAATGAAGCGACTGTTATGCTTTCTTCCACTCTTTTTTTAACTATAGGATTCATACTTGATTTTAAAATTTACCTATGGGAGCCACTGCTTTGGATGGGTTCCCCGGCTTGTTCGCTAGAGGCATTCCCGCAGGGTAGTAAATGGTGAGTCCAGTCCTGTTCGGCGCAGCCGTTCCCCTGAAATAACACTTAATCTGCCTTAACACTTCTATAGATTATGGGAATTTATGGAAATTTAGCTAAAGATATAGTCCCAGAACAAGGAGTTATTGATGTGTAGCACAATTGTTGAGCATAGGTCTAAGATTCGCTGCAATATCTCATCCTACAGCTAGAAGTAAATGGCTTGATACTTTAGTTACGATCACAGAGGAAATGTACCTCTAAACACCAGCGATCTAAAACCTTGTTTGTTGCGGAAAGAACTAATGAGGTCGTGACCTAATTTAGAGTTTTAGGACTTAGTCATGTATGAACTAGTTCAAGCTGCCTTAAACAGTGATGATAAAACTGCTCTGCATCAGTTAATTTTGATGCTGAGTAATACAGGTAAGCGTTACTTCCTGAGAAATGAGATTTTACAAGCTTTTGCGGAATACTGCCAGCAATCCCAAAAGCCTACTTATTTTTATTATTCTTCTTCAGTAGGCAAACTCATTCACTACTGTCATGAAATCATTTTGGAAGAGGAAAGTACCTGGTTTGTCGTTCGTCCCAGGATTGCTAGTCAGGAGGTTTGGCGATTAACAGAGGAATTTACTAAATTTGAACTCATGACACCCCAAGCATTGCTAGATGTCAGAGATCGCCTAGTTAATCGCTACCAACCCCACATTCTAGATATAGACCTCCATCCCTTTTACGCTAATTCCCCAACGATTAGCGATCCGAGAAATATTGGTCAAGGTCTAGCTTTTCTCAACCGTTATCTGTGCAGTCAGGTCTTTACAGACCCTCACTACTGTTTAGAGGTCTTATTTAAAGTACTACATCGACTCAGTTACGATGGTGTTGAAATGCTGATCAACGATCGCATTCACTCAGGTACTCAGTTAGCCCAAAAAATTCAGCAAGTCCTCAAGTTGCTTAGCCAGCAACATCCTGACACACCCTACGAAAAATTTCATATTGACCTCCAAGAACTCGGCTTTGAACCAGGTTGGGGTAACACAGCCTCGCGGGTGCGCGAAACCCTAGAACTTCTCGAACGCTTCATTGACAACCCACAGCCTGCAATGCTGGAAGCATTTGTGGCTCGTGTTCCTGCCGTTTTTCGGGTCGTTCTGATTTCCATACACGGCTGGGTGGGACAAGAGGGAGTTGTTGGCAGAGATGAAACATTAGGTCAAGTTGTTTATGTCGTGGAACAAGCGCGCAGCTTAGAAAACAAACTACGTAAAGAAATTCAACTTGCTGGTCTTGACCGTTTGGGCATTCAACCCCACGTAATTATTTTGACTCGGCTGATTCCTAACTGCGAAGGCACATACTGCAACCTGCGTCGAGAAAAAATTGAAGGTACAGAAAATGGCTGGATATTGCGCGTACCTTTTGGTGAATTCAATCCCGAAATTACGAATAATTGGATTACTAAATATGAGATTTGGCCTTATTTAGAAACATTTGCCCAAGATGCAGAAAAAGAACTGCTAGCTGAATTTAAAGGTAAACCACATCTGCTGATTGGTAACTACACCGATGGCAACTTAGTTGCCTTTCTCCTTGCTAAACAGCTCAAAGTCACCCATTGCCATATTGCCCACGCTTTAGAAAAGCCGAAACATCTATTTAGTAATCTTTACTGGCAGGATTTAGAGGATCACTACCATTTCTCGGCACAGTTCACTGCTGATTTGATTAACATGAATGCAGCCGACTTTATTGTTACCTCGTCCTATCAAGAAATTGTCGGCACACCAGAAAGTATTGGACAGTATGAATCCTACAAATGTTTTACGATGCCCCAGCTATATCACGTAATTGATGGCATCGATTTATTTAGTCATAAATTCAACGTGGTGCCACCAGGAGTAAACGAGAACATTTTTTTCCCGTTTAGCAGTTCGGAAAACCGCGATCCGAATCTTCGCCAAAATCTCAATGACTTACTTTTTAACCGCGAAGATTCGCAAATTTTGGGTCACTTAGATAACCCTGACAAGCGGCCAATCCTTAGTGTCGCTCCGATTATCTCAATCAAAAATCTCACTGGCTTGGCTGAGTGCTTTGGCAAAAGTCAGGCTTTGCAAGAGCATTGCAACTTGTTTATATTAACTAGCAAGTTGCATACATCAGAAGCTGTTAACGCTGAAGAAGCCGCAGAAATCCAAAAACTTCACGATATTATCAACCACTACAATCTCCACGGTCATATCCGTTGGCTGGGGATGCGTTTGCCTAGTAGTGACATTGGCGAAGTCTACCGATTAGTAGCTGATAAAAAAGGTATTTATGTTCACTTTGCCAGTTTTGAAGCCTTTGGTAGAAGCATTTTGGAAGCGATGATTTCTGGTTTGCCAACTTTTGCCACTCAATTTGGCGGTGCTTTAGAAATTATTGAGGAGCGAGAACATAAATTCACTCTCAACCCTACAGATTTAGAAGGATCTGCTAATAGGATGTTGGATTTCCTTAACCAATGCGATGCTCATCCCGAACAATGGAGTGAAGTCTCAGATTGGATGATCCAGCGAATTCGTAATAAGTACAACTGGCAATTACACAGCAATCAGTTACTTTTGCTAGCTAAAATCTACGGTTTCTGGAATTTTGTAGCTCCAGAAAATACCGAAGCTAGAGTCCGCTACGTGGACAGCTTATTTCATCTGATTTATAAACCCAGAGCCGAAAAGATTTTAGAACAGCATATGCATCGCTAGGTTGCAATCAAAATTCAAAATTCTTAGAAATTTTTCTTAGTCTCTCCTTAGCAAAGATGGTCACAATGGATATAACAGGTCGTTCTCGCCATTTTATCTATAACGATTGGATATTAACCGAAACCCAGTTTGACCCCGACCAGTTGCACTACCGAGAAACCATGTTCACAATCGGGAATGGTTACTTAGGAACCAGGGGTAGCTTTGAAGAAGGTTACATGCGTGCATTGCCAGCTACCTTCATTCACGGTGTCTATGATGAGGTTCCTGTCGTATACACAGAACTGGTAAACTGTCCTGACTGGCTACCATTACTGGTAACGATTAATGGCGATCGCTTCCGCCTCGATCAAGGAGAGATATTAGACTATAATCGGCAACTGGATGTGCGTCGGGGTCTGCTGAGCCGTTCTGTGCGTTGGCGTAGTCCTACAGGAAATACGATAGATATACATTTTGAGCGCTTCGCCAGCATCGCAGATCAGCATGTGTTGGGGCAACGCTGCCAAGTCACCTCCTTGGATTTTGATGGTTTGATTGAAATTCAAGCTAGTATCAACGGCTATCCAGAAAATCCCGGTTTTAATCACTGGGAATGTCTAGAACAAGACAAAACTGACCAGGGTGTTTGGTTGCATCGCCGGACTCGCAACTCTCTAATTGATATCGGTCTAGCAGCTAAGTTGACAATTTCTGGGGCGGAGGCATCTTTACAGGTTAACAGTGCCCCAGGGTATCCTACGTTGAGTGCCACATTTTTAGCCTCCTCAAACCAGACAGTAACGGCAGAAAAAATTGTCACAGTTTTTACATCGCGAGATGTTGCTGCACCAGAAAAAGCAGCGCGAGAAAAACTCAAGCTACTACCAGATTACACAACGCTACTGAAAGACCAAGAACAGGCATGGCATGAAATCTGGCAAAAAAGCGATATTTTGATTGAGGGGGATAGCACGGCGGCTTTTGCTGTGCGCTACAACTTGTTTCAGCTATTAATTGCGGCTCCAAAAAATGATGACAAGGTAAGTATTCCTGCCAAAACTCTATCTGGCTTCGGTTATCACGGTCATGTTTTTTGGGATACAGAAATTTTTATACTGCCATTTTTTACTTATACTCAACCCGATCTAGCTCGCAATCTCCTCAGTTATCGCTACCACACCTTAAATGGAGCGCGACGCAAGGCAGCTCATGATGGGTATAAAGGAGCGATGTTTGCGTGGGAAAGTGCTGATACAGGAGATGAAGTTACACCCCGGTGGGCGCTACCTAACGATCCCTATGGGGAAGATGTGCGGATTTGGTGTCGCGATCGCGAAATTCACATTAGTGCAGATATTGTCTATGCCATTTGGTACTACTGGCAAGCAACTGGCGATGACGAGTGGATGCGAGATTGTGGTGCAGAGATTGTTCTAGATACGGCGATATTCTGGGGTAGCCGAGTTGAGTTTAACCCCAAATACGAACGCTATGAAATTCGCGGAGTCATTGGTGCAGACGAATACCACGAGTTTGTCCACAACAATACCTTCACCAACCGCATGGTGCAATGGCATTTAGAAAGAGCAATCAAAGTCTATGATTGGCTAAAGGCTACCTTCCCCGAACGGGCAGGGGAACTAGAGGAAAAATTGCATCTGAGTGCCAAACAGCGATCGCGCTGGCAAGATATCATCGCTAATATCTGGATTCTCCACGATCCGGCAACAGGCATGATCGAGCAGTACGAGGGCTTTTTCCAATTGGAAGATATCGACTTAAATCAATATGAGCCGCGCACTCGTTCCATGCAAGCCATACTGGGTATTGAAGGAGCTAATAAGCGGCAGGTACTCAAACAACCAGATGTCTTAATGCTGCTTTATCTGATGCGACAATCAGCGGAATTTCCCTACGACCAAAAAACCTTGCAGACAAATTGGGATTACTACGCACCCCGCACAGATATTACCTATGGTTCTTCCCTGGGCCCAGCTATTCACGCCATCCTAGCCTCGGATTTAGGACAATCAGCGGCAGCTTACGAACGATTTATGCAGGCAGCAATGGTAGATTTACAAGATGTCCGGGGTAATACTAACGACGGGATTCACGGTGCAAGTGCTGGCGGTATCTGGCAGGCGGTGGTTTTTGGCTTTGGTGGCATCCAAATGACAGAAAATGGCCCTGTAGCTCATCCCCACCTACCCCCAGGTTGGACGCGCCTAAAATTCCAAGTACATTGGCGTGGTCAGTGGCACGAGTTTGATTTGCGCTCAGAACTGGAGATTGGTGGTAGGGAAGAGGTAGGGGTGCAGGGTACAGAAGGAAGGGCAGAAAGTCTCTCTTCCTTAGTTCCTAAAACGCAATTACACAGCGAAGCGACTCTTTCGTCCGAGATTCAGGGAGTGATTTTCGATTTAGATGGCGTTTTGACAGATACGGCAGAGTATCACTATCGCGCTTGGCAAAGGCTAGCAGATGAAGAGGGGATACCATTTAATCGGCAGGATAACGAGGAGTTGCGGGGTGTGTCTCGTCGGGAATCACTGATGCTGATTGTCAAAGATAGACCGTATTCGGAAGCTCAAATCCAAGAGATGATGGAGCGCAAGAACCGCTACTACGTTGAATCTATTGAAAATATTACACCCCAAGATTTGTTACCAGGCGCGATCGCCTTATTAGATGAACTGCGCCAAGCCGGGATTAAAATCGCGATCGGTTCGGCTAGCAAAAATGCCCACACAGTTGTCGAAAAATTGGGGATTGCTGAGAAAGTAGATGCGATCGCAGATGGTTATAGTGTCCAAAAACCCAAGCCAGCACCAGATCTATTTTTGTTCGCAGCTAACTTGCTAGGGTTACCACCAAGTCAATGTGTAGTCGTAGAAGATGCCGCAGCTGGCATTGAAGCTGCTTTAGCCGCCAAGATGTGGACAGTAGGACTCGGCCCGGTTGAGCGCGTGGGTGAAGCTCATGTTGTGCTACCCAGTTTAGCAGGTATTACATGGGCAGACCTCAAAGCCAAATTGAGCAATATTGTGAGAGCAAACAATTAAGCCATTTCATCTGGGGTTGTAAGGCAAGTTAATTAGCAACTAACTATGAGGCAATGATTTGATTTTTGAAAAAACTTTCCAGAGCAAAGCTCTTGAGCATATACAGCAGAATTCAGGAGTTAGAATCCAGAATTCAGAAGTAAAACAGTCTTTATGCTTGGGTTTGAGGCTTAGAATCTGTACTTCA